>NZ_AEGR01000115.1 GCF_000211835.1 Hylemonella gracilis ATCC 19624
ATCGACGACGGGCGCGGCCAACTTGACGGCGGGTGGCAACCTGGTGGTCAGCGGCGTGTTCGGCAACAGCCTGACGACCACGACGACGAACTCGGGGACGACGGAGTTCGGCACGACGAGCGCGACGAGCCTGGATGTGACCAGCGCAGGTGCGGTGACTGACACAGGTAATCTGAGCATCATGGGCACGACGACCTTGGCGGCGGGTGCGAACGCGATCACGCTGGACGAGTCGAACGACTTCGGCGGGACGGTGATGATCACCAGCGCCGGAGCGGTGACGCTGAAAGATGTGGACGACTTGACGGTGGTGTCGACGTCGACGACGGGTGCGGCAAACCTGACGGCGATTGACAACCTGGTGGTGAGCGGGGTGTTTGGCAGCAATCTGACGACCGCGACAACAGGTACGGGCACAACCAGTTTCGGGCTCACCAGCGTGGGCGGGGTCCTGGATGTCGAGAGTGCGAATGCGGTCGGCCAGACCGGGGCCTTGAGCGTGACGGGAACGTCGTCGATCGACGCAGGCAGCGCGACCGTCATCTTGAACATCAGCAGCAACAACTTTGGTGGTGCGGTGAGTCTGACGGGTGGAATCACGCAGATCACGGACGCGAATGCGTTGACATTGGGGGCGCTCAACACCGGAGCGCTGACGGTGATCACGACCGGTAATTTGGATCTGGGCAGTGGCACGATCAGCGGTGCGCTCAATGTGACGAGCAACAACGGTGCTGTCACGCAGGCGGGAGCGCTGAGCGTGACAGGCTTGAGCACGCTCAATGCCGGGACCGGCGCCATCACCTTGGGCAACACCGGCAATGACTTTGTCGATACGGTCACGATCACCAGCGCAGGCGCGTTGACGTTGCAAGATCAGAACGCGTTGACGGTGGTGTCGACATTGACCACCGGTGCGGCGAACCTGACGGCGGGTGGCAACCTGGTGCTGAGCGGCATGTTCGGCAGCAGCTTGACGACCACGACGACGGGCACGGGCACGACGG
>NZ_AEGR01000114.1 GCF_000211835.1 Hylemonella gracilis ATCC 19624
CCGCCACCGCCTCCGCGTGCCGGGCTTCGCCCGGCTTGGGAAAGGCCGCTGGCACATACAGGGCAGCCTGGCGGGCATAGTCGAAGGGACTGCGCACGCGCAGCACGCGGGCGTCCTGCAGGCCGCAGGGTTCGGTGAACCAGCGCAAGGTTTCGTCATCACCCAAGGTGGCGGACGTGAAGATCCAGGCCCGGCGCACGGGACGGGACGGTCCGTCCGCATCCTGACCTTGACCTTGGCCTTGCCCAACTTCCTCGTCCGCCTGCTCGGGCGGGATCAGTCGCGCGCGCACCGTGTCGGCGATGTCCAGGGGCGATTCGATCAGGCGCATCTGCTGCGCGACTTCGAGCCAACGCACGGCCTCGGGCGACGCGGGCACGCTGAAAAACGTCAGCGCCGCGACCAGGTCGCGGGCCCGATCCGCCAGGCGCAGGAAATCCGGCCCCAGCTCGTCCACATGGACCAAGGCCGCAAGCGCATCCTCGCAAGCCTGCTGCAGCCCCCGCAGCGCCGCCGCCCAAGCGTCGGCATTGAGGCGTTCGGGGGCGGCCTCGTTCCAGGTCAGGCGCAGGCCACCACTGGGAGCGCGTCCCGCGCACAAGCGCAAGTTCTGCAACGCCCGCTCGACGTCACCCGCCAACTGTTGCCAATCGGCCAGACCACGGGCCTGCTGCAGCCCCGTGGCCAGCAGGTCGCGCGCGAAATCCAGCACTTGGCTGCTGGACAACTGGCGCCCCAGGAACTGCACACCCGTTTCGTTGAGCTGGTGAGCCTCGTCGAAGATGACGGCGTCCACCGTCGGCAGCAGTTCGGCCATGCCGGACTCTCGCACGGCCAGGTCGGCAAAAAAGAGATGGTGATTGACCACGAGCAAGTCCGCCGCCAAGGCCTCGCGGCGGGCAAGGTTGACGTGGCACTCGCGGTAGCGCGGGCAGTCCTGGCCCAGGCAGTTGTCGCGCGTGGACGTGATGAGGGGGATCAGCGGCGAGCGTTCGTCCAGGCCAGGCAGCTCGGCCAGGTCACCCGTGCGGGTCTGCTTGCTCCACTGCTCAATGCGCGACAGCGCATGCGCCGCCGCACCCGTGGCGGCGTGGCTCGAGGTCGCGCCGTGGCGCGCCTGCTCTAGGCGATGCAGGCACAGGTAGCTTGCACGCCCCTTGAGCAAGGCCGTGCGCAAAGGCAGGCCCAGCAACTCAAGCAGACGCGGCAAATCGCGCCCATGCAATTGGTCTTGCAAGGTCTTGGTGGCGGTGGACAACAGCACGCGCTGGCCGCTGAGCAGAGCGGGCACCAGGTAGGCGTAGGTTTTGCCGACGCCAGTCCCGGCTTCCACCACCAGCGCCTCGCGGTGCGACAGGGCATCGGCCACGGCCAGGGCCATCTCGGTCTGTCCTTCTCGCGGGCGAAACGAGGGAAAGCCGCGCGCGAGCACGCCCCCTTCGGCGAAAGCAGATGCGACTTCAGCGCGCAAGCCATCGGGCATGGCACCTGGCGGCGCAGGGGCGAGCCGGTGACCCTCGGCGGTCTCAGGCGGGTTCATCGGGCGTGAGCTCGCGTTCCAGGCGGGCGATCTCGTCGCGCAGCGCGAGTCGGCGCTTCTTCAGGCGGCGCAAGGACAGCTCATCGTTGGTCTGCGCCACGCCAGCCTGTTCGCCCATGCGGTCGATCATGGCGTCCAGATCGGCGTGTTCCATGCGCAGCTCGATCAAGCGGCGCTGCGGGGAATGAAGGTTGATGTCCACCCGACCCTCGCTCACCGGCCTGACGGCGCGGGCGCGTTGCCACGGGACGGGGAACGGTTGCGCGCACGGGCCGCCTCCTCTTGCTCGCGCGCCGCATCCTGACGGGCTTTCTCAGCCTGACGTTCTTCGAGCGCCTGCTTGCGCGACTGAACTTCGGCAGCGCGCTTGGCGTCGTCGAGGGCGATCTCCTGCGCGCGCAAACGGTCGTTCTCGACGCGCCGCGCCCGGCGCGCTTCACGCAGGCAAGCGTTCACGGCGAAGCGCTGGTAACAATCCACCTGGGCTTGCTTGTACTCGGCCTCCACCCGTTCGCGCTCGTGACGGATGCGGGCGCGCTCATGCGTGTCATGTTCGGCGTTGTAGGGCGCCGGGGGGTCCCCCCGCACCGGGTCGACGACTTGCGCTGGTGGCTGCGAAGAGTTCGGGTTCTGGTCTTGCGCGTTGGCGACCGCCATGGGCAACAACACCACGCATGCCGCGACGGTCCACCGCCACGCAAGGCGTGGACGGGCGAAGAGAGAAATGACGGAAAACGGCCACATGGACCGGCACTGTACGCTGCTCATGTCAAGCGTGTGTCCACCACGCGGCGTTCCTGCTCGAGGAACTCGCGCGACTGCATTTCGTTCAGGCGCGACACGGTGCGCGGAAACTCGTGCACGAGCGGCCCCTCGGTGTACAGCTCTTCGGGAGGGACGGCCGCGGAGAGGATGAGCTTGACGCGACGGTCGTACAGCACGTCGATCAGCCAAGTGAATCGACGGGCCTCCGAGGCCATGCGCACCGGCATGTGCGGCACGTCGCTCAGGAACACGGTGTGGAACTGCGAGGCGATTTCCAGGTAGTCGTTCTGCGAGCGGGGGCCGCCGCACAGCGTCTTGAAATCGAACCAAACCACGCCACCCGCCTTGCGCCGCGCGCGGATCTGACGCGACTCGATGTGCAGCACCGGGTCGTCGTCGCGCGCTTCGGCCAGCTCGTTGAAGGCTTGCTCCATCGCGGCATCGGCTTCGGGACCGAGCGGCTGGTGGTAGAGCTGCACGTGCTCCAGCGTGCGCTGCCGGTAGTCGGTGCCATTGTCCACGTTGATGACCTCCATCTCCCGGTTCAGCAGGGCGATGGCGGGCAAGATGCGATCTCGGTGCAGGCCGTTCGGGTAGAGATCGTCGGGCTTGAAGTTGGACGTCATCACCATGCCCACGCCATTCTGGAACAAGGCGGAAAGCAGGCGGTGCAGGATCATCGCGTCGGTGATGTCGGCGACGTGGAATTCGTCAAAGCAGATCAGCTTGTAGCGCTCGGCGATGCGCTCGGCCAGCGCGTCCAGCGGGTTCACCGTGCCTTGCAGATCGGCGAGTTCACGGTGCACCTCGCGCATGAACTCGTGAAAGTGCAGGCGCGTCTTGCGCCGCAGCGGCACGGCCTGGTAGAAACAATCCATCAGGAAGCTCTTGCCGCGCCCCACCCCGCCGTACATGTACACCCCCATCGGGATGTCCGGGTGGTTGATCAGCTTCTTGAAGGCGTTGGAGCGCTTGTTCTTGTACAGGAACCACTCGCCCGCGCAGCGCTCCAGCGCTTGCACGGCGCGCAGCTGGGCGGGATCGCTGCGGTAACCCCGCGTCTTCAGTTCCGACTCGTACGCCTCGAGTACCGATGCCACGTGAGAAAACCTTTACCAAGCACCGCCGGGCCACCCAGGGGCGGCTGCGGCATCAAACCCCGGCTGCGCGCAGCGCACAGCGGCTCTGGGCGGGAGCGACCCCCACGCGGTAGGCCGGCGCGGGGGCCTCGTCATGCCTTAGAAGTTCAGCGTGCGCTTGTCCACGGCCAGGGCCGCTTCCTTGGTGGCTTCGCTCAAGGACGGGTGCGCGTGGCAGATGCGCGCGATGTCCTCGCTGCTGGCCTTGAACTCCATGGCGACCACGGCCTCGGAGATCAGCTCCGACACCTGCGGACCAACCATGTGCACACCCAGGATTTCATCGGTCTTGGCGTCGGCCAGGAACTTCACCATGCCCGTGGTGTCGCCCAGCGCGCGCGCGCGGCCATTCGCCAGGAAGGGGAAGGTGCCGGCCTTGTAGGCCACGCCCTCGGCCTTGAGCTGCTGCTCGGTCTTGCCAACCCAGGCGATCTCGGGGCTGGTGTAGATGACCCAGGGGATGGTGTTGAAGTTGACGTGACCATGCTGGCCAGCAATGCGCTCGGCCACGGCCACGCCCTCTTCTTCCGCCTTGTGCGCCAGCATGGGGCCGCGCACCACGTCGCCGACCGCCCAGACGCCCGGCAGATTGGTCTTGCACAGCTCGTCCACGACGATGGCACCGCGCTCGTCCAGCTTCAGGCCCACGGCCTCGGCACCCAGGCCGGTCGTGTTGGGCACGCGACCGATGGAGATGATGAGCTTGTCGGCCTCCAGCGTCTGCGCCTCACCCTTGGCGTTGGCATAGGCGATCGTCACGCCCTTCTTGGAGGACTTGACCTCGCCAATCTTCACACCGAGTTCGATCTTCAGACCCTGCTTGTCGAAGGCCTTCTTGGCTTCCTTGGCGATCTGCTCGTCCACCGCGCCCAGGAAAGTCGGCAGACCTTCGAGCACAGTCACGTCCGCGCCCAAGCGGCGCCAGACCGAGCCCATTTCCAGGCCGATCACGCCGGAGCCAATCACGGCCAGCTTCTTGGGCACGCCGCCGATGCGCAACGCGCCGTCGTTGGAGAGGATGTTCTCCTCGTCGAAGGGCGCGCCCGGCAGCGCACGCGCGTTGGAGCCGGTGGCCACGATGACTTGCTTGGCCACCAGGGTCTCGTCGGCGGCGCCCTTGACGGCGATTTCATAGCCACCGTCCACGGCCTTCACAAAGGAGCCGCGACCGTGGAAGAAGCTCACCTTGTTCTTCTTGAACAGGAAGAGGATGCCGTCGTTGTTCTGCTTCACGACCGCGTCCTTGCGGGCGATCATCTTGGCCACGTCCATCTTCACGCCCGTGGCCGTGATGCCGTGCTCCGCGAAGTGCTTGTTCGCGTGCTCGAAATGCTCGGACGATTGCAGCAAGGCCTTGGACGGGATGCAACCCACGTTCGTGCAAGTGCCCCCTGGCGCCGGCCCGCCCTTCTCGTTCTTCCACTCGTCGATGCAAGCGGTATTGAAGCCCAGCTGGGCGGCGCGGATGGCGGCGATGTAACCACCGGGGCCACCGCCGATAACGATAACGTCGAATTGTTTGGACATGATGTTCCGTGAGTTGAGTCCGCGATCAGTCACGCGGCACGAAGATCCAGAGTAGGAGATAGCCAAGGAGACCGAAGCCGCCGAAGCAGACCAGCAACACAAGAATCAGGCGCCAGATCCAGCTGGCCAGCCCCGTAGACCTCGCAAGTCCACCGCAGACGCCAGCAATCCAGCGATCCGACGAGCTGAGACGAAAGCCATTGATGGCATCCACCCCGCCCGCATGCGCCACCGCAGGCACCTCCAGCAGCCTTGCTTTCGCCCGACCAAATTCCGCTTCACTCAAGGCGCCGCGCTGGCGCAGCTCCTCGAGTTTTTTCAGTTCGTCGGCGAGCGACATCTCTGTCACCACTGGGTGTCGATCAGATGTCGAACAGCAGACGCGACGGATCTTCCAGCGCATCCTTCATCGCGACCAGGCCCAACACGGCTTCGCGACCGTCGATGATGCGGTGGTCGTAGCTCATGGCCAGGTAGTTCATCGGGCGCACCACGATCTGGCCGTTTTCGACCACGGCGCGGTCCTTGGTGGCGTGCACGCCGAGGATGGCCGACTGGGGCGGGTTGATGATGGGGGTGGACATCATGGAACCGAAGGTGCCGCCATTGGAGATGGAGAAGGTGCCGCCCGTCATCTCTTCGATGCCCAGCTTGCCTTCCTGCGCCTTCTTGCCGAATTCGGCGATCTTCTTCTCGATGTCGGCGAAGCTCATCTGGTCCGCATTGCGCAGGATGGGCACCACCAGACCGCGCGGCGAACCAACGGCGATACCGATGTCGAAGTAGCCGTGGTAGACGATGTCGTTGCCATCCACGCTGGCGTTCAGCACGGGGTACTTCTTCAGGGCATGCACGGCGGCCTTGACGAAGAAGGACATGAAGCCCAGCTTGGTGCCATGCTCCTTGGTGAAGGAATCCTGGAACTTCTTGCGCAGTTCCATGACCGGGGCCATGTTCACTTCGTTGAAGGTGGTCAGGATGGCGTTGGTCGATTGCGACTGCAGCAGACGCTCGGCCACGCGGGCGCGCAGGCGCGTCATGGGCACGCGCTGCTCGGGACGCTCGCCCAGGTGCAGGGAGCTGCTGGGCGCGGCCACCTGAGGCAGGGCCTTGGTGGGCGCGCCGGTCGGGATGGCGGCGGGCGCGGGCTTGGCGCCGCCAGCCACGGCCGACAGCACGTCGCCCTTGGTCACGCGGCCGTCCTTGCCCGTGCCGGCCACGGAGCCCGCAGCGATGTTGTTATCGGCCATCAGCTTGGCGGCGGCGGGCATGGCCACGCCAGCCTTGGAAGCCGACACGGCAGCGGCGGCGGCAGGGGGTG
>NZ_AEGR01000113.1 GCF_000211835.1 Hylemonella gracilis ATCC 19624
GCAAAGGACGCGGTGATTCACTCCGATACGGGCTTGCTCAACCAGGGCTTGGTCGATGGCGTGAGCGTGGCGCTGGAGTCGCAGACGGTGGACAACCAGGGCAAGCTACAGGTGCGTCACACTGCAGACGTCGCCGTGGCGGGTGCTTTCTCGAACAGTGGCACGTTGCAGGCGGACGGAGACATGAGCCTCACCGCCGCGAACATCGTCAACACCTCCACCGGCGCCATCGCCGCAAAGGGCGCGGTGATTCACTCCGACACTGGCTTGCTCAACCAGGGCTCGGTCGATGGAACGAACGTTCTGATTCGAGCGCAGTCGCTGGATAACCAGGGCAGGCTGCAAGCCCTGAACAGCCTGGATCTGGTCACGCCGGGCGCAGTCACGAACAGTGGCACGTTGCAGTCGGGTGGAGGGTTGAACCTCGCGGCCGCGAACATCGTCAACACCTCCACCGGCGCCATCGCCGCAAAGGACGCGGTGATTCACTCCGATACGGGCTTGCTCAACCAGGGC
>NZ_AEGR01000112.1 GCF_000211835.1 Hylemonella gracilis ATCC 19624
CACGCCCGCCGCTCTCAGCTCATTGGCATTTCCATCCAAAGTTGACCCACGTAGCCCCTACCCTCCGAGCTTTAAACGCGGGGGGGGAATTGGGAGTGATAGACGTGGCGACATTGAATGTCATCAGGCGTTGGGCACAGCGAGAACAGATGGCCATCCGCGAGATCTCCAGGCGCACAGGCCTGGCTCGCAACACAGTGAAGAAGTACCTGCGGTCGGATGAGACCGAGCCCACCTACACAAGGCGAGTCAGCCCTAGCAAGCTCGATCCCTATGCCGAGAAGCTGGCCAACTGGCTAGGAATCGAGGCAACAAAATCGCGGAAACAGCGGCGCAATCAGAAGCAGATCTACACAACATCCGGCCTGCGCGTGTCAGTCGGGTGCTTTTTGTTGTCCGCAAGAAAAGCTGCGCTCCCAGATTTTCTTCAAGCTCCTTAATGGCACGCGACAGTGGTGACTGTTCGATGTGTAGAAGCTCGGCGGCACGCGCGAAATGAAGCTCTTCGGCAACGGCAAGGAAGCATCGAAGGTGGCGAAGCTCCATAAGAACATTAACCCCCAGAATTCCGAGTCCAACTCGCCATTGAAAATGGGCGAAAACTCGACTGGCGAGTTTCCCCGGCACTTTTCCTGAGGGTCTATTCGGAAGCATTTCCACCAGCAGCCAATTCAGCCCAGTCCAGTTCTTGCACCAGCGCGCGGTACGCCTGGTCGCCGATGACTTCCTGATTGCGAAGTTCGATGGCCTTGCGGCGCGCGGCCTCTATGGCCTGTCGCCGCATCGGCCCGCCCGGGACTTCATTCAGCGGTTGTTCATGGTGGTCCCGGCTTGCGTTCCGCTCGATGATCGCCTGGTGCTCCTTTCTGAGCAGGCGCGCGTGCACCGAGTCGTCTGACTCAATCGCATCAAGCGATGCTTGGTATATCAACGTCCGCCCAATCCTCACCTCCGCCGCGACCGGATCGTCGTCTGACAGATTCAGCCTGCCAATGACCCACTTCATCGTCAGTCCTTGAATGACCAAGGTGCCGAACACCACCGCGAACGCGCAGAAAAGGATCGGGTCACGGAATGGAAAGGGCGAACCATCCGGCAGCGTCTCGGGAACGGCGAAGGCGGCGGCAAGGGTCACGATGCCACGCATGCCAGCCCAGGAAACCACGAGGCCCCCTCCCCATGAACGCTTCGGACGCTTCGCGGGCTCTATCTTTCTGTTGTTGTGCAAAACGAGAGCGCTGTAGCTCATCACCCACAGGAACCGCGTCGCGATGGCCACGCCGAGCACCACGGCGGCGATCACGATCGCATCGATTCGGGCAGCCCCACTGCCCAGGCGCTCCCAGATCGGTCGCAACTGCATGCCAATCAGCACGAAAGCAAGGGCATTCAAGACAAAAACCACTGTTTCCCAGACGGAGAAGATCGGGACACGCATGCGGGCCGGTATGCGCGGCCCCCCTCCCCGGGCCATGGTCAGGGCAAATGCCACCATGGTCAGGATGCCGGACAAGCCGATCTTCTCGGCGAGAATCCAGACGCCGAAGGTCACTGCAAATTGCACGATCAATGACGTCGGCACGTGGCTGAGGCCGCTCATTACCGGGCGCAGTGCAAACCCCAGGCCGACCCCCACCACAATGCTGCCAAATACCGTGAGCAGAAACACCGGCAAGTAGTCGTCAAAACCGAGGGGGCCCGCAACCATGGCCATCAAAGCCAGGCGGTATACGAACAGCGCACTGGCGTCATTGAGCAGGCTTTCGCCTTCCAAAATACTCAGCACCCTATGGGGCAGTCCGACTTGACGCATCACCGCGGTGGCGGCTGCCGCATCCGGCGGTGCCACGATGGCCCCCAGGACGATTGCAACCGCCCACGGCATGTCCGGTACCAGCCAGCGGCAGACCAAGGCCACGCCAAGCACCGTGGTGCCGACAGCGGCAATCACGAGCCCCGCGACTGGCCTCCAGTTCGTGCGAAGGTCCCGCAACGACGTGTCGTAGGCCGTGTCCAACAGCACCGGCGCCACGAACAAGGCCAGGGCCAACTCTGGATCAAGCGTCCACTGAGGCACCGACGGCAAGAACGCTAGGCCCACGCCGCCGACCGCGAGCAGCGTGGGGTACGGCACGTCCAATCTGCGAGCCAGTTCAGCCAGGGACGCCGCCGCGATCAGGAGAACGATGATCCATTCAAAGGTTTCCAAGGCCTATCCCAGCTCTGATTCATCGAATCGCTGACTGCTCAGTGCAAAGCCCGGTCATTTGCTGTCGCCAACCGGTACACGCTGCAGGACGTACTCGCTCACCTTCTGCGCGGCAGGATCAATGAGTGTGTCAACCCGGTTGTTCAGCATGTACACGTCCTTCCCGTTCGAGGTGACCGCGGTGGGAAACGAAACCGTACTCTTGCCAAGTTCCTGAACTTGCGCTGTCTTCCAGCCATCTGCGCTGGTCAACTGAACGGCGCGGTCCACCCCCCCGTTCTGGGCGACCACGAGCGAGTCCTTGCCAATCAGATCGATGCCGTCCGCACCCGGCAAATTGGCCGACAGACTGATGGAATGCACTTCGACTTGGGGCTTGAGAGCGATTCGGAAGAACTCGCCAGTGCTGTGCTTGCCAACCAGCAAGAATCCGTCCGGGTGGTAGGCGATGCCGTTGAGATTGAAATTGTCGCCTTGGAACTTCTCGCTGCGCACGAGCACACGCGGCTTGAAGTGGCGATCAATGACGTAGACGACGGGCGCGAAGCTGTCTGTCACATAGATGTTGCCTTTGGGATCGAAAGCGAGATCGTTGGCGCAGCGGCCCCCTTCAGTCAGAGGTGCTAAATCGATGTAGCGCTTCTTCCGTCCCGTCGTTGCGTCGAAAGCGATGATCGCTGCGGTCTTGCCCTGCGTGCTGGGTGAGCTCTGGGTTGACACACCGATGTCGCACAACGCCGCCCACACCCAGTTGCGTTTTGCGTCGTACTTAATGCCGCCGGAGCCGAACATCAGCTTGTCTGCGGCGAAGGGCTTGTATTCGCCCGCAAGCGAGACCTTACCGATGGTTCCCTTACGAAGCGACCCAACAAAGAACGTCTTTTGCCGCGCTGACCAGGCAACACTCTCCGGGTAGGCTTGGTCGACGTGGAATGTGATGGCTGCGATGCCAGTCTGAGGTGGTGCCAACGTTTGCGCGTGCGTTGGCGCAGCCCCCTGCAGGCAGGCAGCCACAACAGCCATTGGCGTGATGAAGTTTCCAGCAAATGTTTTGGTCATTGATTTCGAGTTTCTTTAGTGGGTCATGTGAACACTTTCGCTATCCGGTCATCAAACGATGACCGGTTGTGACGAGTCGTCGAGAGCCTTTACATCATCCCCAATACAGGATGCGGCACATAGGGCTTTTCGAGTGCCTGGATTTCATCGTTGGAAAGCTGGATTTCCAGCGCCGAGACGGCTTCTTCCACGTGCTTGATTGCGGTCGTGCCAATGATCGGTGCGGTGATGTAGGGCTTGCTGATCATCCACGCCAGCGACATCTGACCCATCGATATGCCACGTGCCTGGGCCAGGGCTTGCACGTTGTCGATGACGACCTTGTCCAGGTCATTGGTGCCGTCCCAGACCCACTTCGAGACTTCATCGATCTTCACGCGCCGCGTCACAGTTCCCCACGGATGCGACAAGCGGCCACCAGCCAGCGGGCTCCACGGCGTGAGTGCGATCTTGCGATCCCGGCACAGAGGGATCATCTCCCGCTCTTCTTCGCGATAGATGAGGTTGTAGTGGTTCTGCATCGCAACGAACTTGGTCCAGCCATTCGTCTCTGCGATGTTCTGCATCCGTTCAAACTCCCAGGCATACATGGTGGACGCACCGATGTATCGCACCTTGCCGCTTTTCACGACGTCGTGCAGCGCCTCCATGATTTCTTCCATGGGGGTCATCGGGTCCAGCCGGTGGATGGTATAGAGATCGATGTAGTCCAGGCCCAACCGCTTCAGGCTCTTATCGATCTCGATGAGGATGGCCTTGCGCGACAGGCCGCTGCCGTTCGGTTTTCCGGGGCGCATCTCCATGCGCACCTTCGTGGCCACAACAATGTCGTCTCGGTCGAGATTGAATTCCTTGATGAGCTTGCCCGTGACTTCCTCGCTGGTGCCCAATTGATACACGTTGGCCGTGTCGAAGTAGTTGATGCCCAGCTCAATAGCCTTCTTGAAGATCGGCTTGGCTTCTTCGAAGTCCACGGCCCACGGGAACAAACCGTGTTCACTGCCCGGCTTACCAAAACTCATCATCCCCAGGCAGATCTTCGAGACGTCGATGCCTGTATTTCCAAGTTTGATGTACTTCATGGTCTTTTCTTTCCTCTATGGTGGTTGAACAATTGCGGGGTTGCGGTGATTGACGCTCAGCTTTGTCATATCGAATCCGCGCCTATTCAAGCTTGCCGTCAATGACAGTCGTGGCCAGCGTGGGTCGCCGCACCACATACCAAAGAACGAGCAGCAGAGCGATGGCCAGCAAGACGGTGGCCCCGGAGAGCGCCGCGCCGATTCGATGTGCCAGTTCGACGTTCGACGCAGTGCCCGACGGCAGGACGGGCGTCGCAAAGACCACTACGAGGATCGCCAGCCCCAGGGCGCCTCCAAGTTGATGTGCCACCCCCACGAGACCAGATGCCGAGCCGGCATCCTGTGGCGCAACACCGGCCACACCATTGATCGTGAGCAGCGCCAGCGTCGTCCCCATGCCAGCGCCGACCAGCACCATCGGCAGCGCGACACCGAACAGAAACGAGGTGTCAACCTCAATCTGTCCCAACCACGCCATGCCTACGAGCGAGGTCGTGAGGGCACCAACCAGCACGGTGTTGTGCCCATAACGCTTGACGAGCGCTGGTGCAGCCAAGGCGCCAAGGAAGTTGACCAGCATCGACGGAAAAAACGCGATGCCGGCCCACATCGGACGCATGCCAAGCACGCCCTGCAGGTACTGCGTGGTGTAGAAGAAGAAACCCATCGCCGCACCGATGAACAACACGCGCGCCAGGTTTGCTCCTGAACGTTCGCGGCTTTCG
>NZ_AEGR01000111.1 GCF_000211835.1 Hylemonella gracilis ATCC 19624
ACCTTGCCAAGGTTGAGGTCGCGAGTTCGAGCCTCGTTTCCCGCTCCATTTCTTCGGCCTCCCCCGTGTTGCTGTTTGCTTCACAATCGGGCAGATCACTCTGCAGCCTCGATGGTGAAATTGGTAGACACAGCGGACTTAAAATCCGCCGCAGCCTGAAAGGGCGCGTACCGGTTCGACCCCGGTTCGAGGCACCAAGCACCCACAACGACCCTCTCTATGGCCAGCAGCTACGACGCTCCGTTTGAAATTCATGTTCACGGTGATGTGCCTTTACGCGCAGACGTGGCCTTTGACCAGATTCAGGATGCGCTCAAGCCCCTGTGGAAGTATGTTGGCGCGCGTACCTTGGCTGAAGGGGCGCACAGTCACTACGAGGATGAGCCAGGCATCCGTTTCGATGCCCAGGATCACATGCTGCGTCTGTGCTGGACGGTGTTGGGCGATGAGAATTTTCGTCAATCTCTTGACGAGATGTGCATGAGCCTCAATGAGTTGTCTCAAGCAGGTGCTGCGATCGAGATCACGTTCTACGACGTCGAGTTCGATGAGGAAGAAGCTGATCCTGAAACTGAGTCGCGAGATGACTTTCTGATGCTGTTTGTCGGGCCCAATCCTGGCGCCATCATGCAGGTGCAGCGCGATATCCTGGTGCAGGATGTGATTCACGTGATGGAGCGCCACTTCGACGCGTCCGAATTGAGTGGCTTGGTGGGCGAGATCGACAACCTGTTCAGGGGGCGCTACGACGCCTTGGTCAATTCGCTCGAGATCGGCAAGCCACCTCGAGGTGCGGGTGGTCATGGCGGTGGTCGCAAGCCACGCCACCTGCACTGACCCCCCCTCCCCGGTGGAGGCGGGCATCTCTTGGATCGCTGACGTGCGGTCCTCGCCAATATTGGTGATGCCGCCGCAAGAAGCTTGATGTTACGATCCACGCCGGGTGCGGGGAGAACCTGTCATGCTCAAATGCATACGCGTCGAGTCGTTGAAACTGGGGATGTGGGTTGAAGAACTGCGGGGATCCTGGCAGGAGCATCCCTTCTGGCGCGACAGTTTTCTGCTGGCGGACCCCAAAGATCTCGAACGCATACTTGAAAGTAGCATCCGCGAGGTCTGGATCGACAGCAGCAAGGGGCTTGATGTTCCCCCTGGGACGGAAGTTGAGACCGAGGAGCAAGTCGCCTTCGAGGTCCAGCTTGAGCTCAACGAAGCCGCTCGCCCGCCACGGCTCAAGGAGCCCGTGCCGATCAAAGACGAATTGTCCCGAGCGGCCCTGATTTGCCAGCAGTCCAAGCAAGCTGTGATGTCCATGTTCCAGGAAGCCCGCATGGGCAAGACGGTGGACGCAGCGCGTGCGCAGCACCTGGTTGAGGAGATTTCCGACTCCGTTTCCCGTAACGCCAGTGCGCTGATCAGCTTGGCGCGGCTCAAGACCGCGGACGATTACACCTACATGCACTCGGTCGCAGTCTGTGCCTTGATGATCGCATTGGCCAGGCAGATGGGGCTGAGTGAGGGACAGACCCGATCCGCGGGCTTGGCGGGGCTGCTGCATGACCTGGGCAAGGCCGCGACCCCCCCCAGCGTGCTCAACAAGCCCGGCAAGCTGACGCCGGCTGAGTTCGAGGTGATGAAGCAGCACACGATTGACGGTTACCGCATGCTCCAGAATGTTGGCAACCTGGACCCCATGGCCTTGGACGTCTGCCTCCACCACCACGAGAAAGTAGACGGCTCGGGCTACCCCAAGGGGCTGAAGGACTCGGAAATCAGCTTGTTCGCAAAGATGGGTGCCGTATGCGATGTGTACGACGCCATCACCTCTGACCGCCCTTACAAGGCGGGGTGGGACCCGGCGCAGTCCTTGCACAAGATGGCTGAATGGTCCCGAGGCCACTTTGACCAACGGGTGTTCCAAGCTTTCGTCAAGAGCCTGGGCATCTACCCGGTGGGGTCCCTGCTGCGCTTGGCATCAGACCGCTGGGGGGCAGTGTTGGCGGTGGTGGTTGAACAGTCGGCTCAGGCTTTGACGAAACCGATTGTCAAGGTGTTCTATTCCGTGGACCGCACCGCGCACATCGCGCCTCAGACCGTGGACCTCTCATCTCCCCAGGTGATTGAGCGCATCGTCGGACGCGAAGACCCCGTCGAATGGGAATTCGAGGGCCTGGATCAATTCTGGGCAGTGGCTTGAGCTTGAGGGCCGATTGGGCCATCAGCCAATCAGCCAATCAGCCGAACTGCCGAACTGCCGAACTGCCGAACTGCCGAACTGCCGAACT
>NZ_AEGR01000110.1 GCF_000211835.1 Hylemonella gracilis ATCC 19624
CGCCCCCCGCCAGCACGCCCTGCGCCCGCGGGTCGACCAGCACCTGCAGGGCATCCCGCAGATTGCCCGGACCGTCAGCGTCCGGCGCATCGGCGGGCCGCATCGCGCAGGTGAGAACGACCGGCTTACGGTGCGCACGCAACAAGGGCCCCAGCCCCAGGTGCAGGAGCCAGGCGGTTTCCTCCAGCGTGTCCGTGCCATGGGTGATGAGGACCCCGCGCACCTCGGCCTGTTCAAGCCAGTAGCGGCACCGGCGCAACAAGGCTTGCCAGACTGGCACGTCCATGTCCTTGCTGTCGATCTGGGCGACCTGCTCGCTTTCGATCGAGAGCCCGGTCAGCGCGGCGGGAATGGTCAGGCCGACCAACAGGTCCTCGATCGGCTTCTGGCCCGCCACATAAGCCCCAGCGCCCCTTTCTGGCGTGGAAAGCCCGGCAATCGTGCCTCCTGTGCCGAGAACCACGATTTTTTGCGCCTTGTCGGAAGTTTTTGCTTGCATTCTCTGAAAAACTGTTGAAAAATACAGTTACTGGATATGAAGACAGTTGGATAGCAATACAGGAGCCCCACCATGGACTTGCCGCAAGACGCCCCTCCCGCCAAGCTCACGGCCCGCCAACAGCAGATTCTGGACCTGATCCAGAGCGCGATTGCCAACACGGGCGCACCTCCTACTCGCGCGGAAATCGCCACCGAGCTCGGGTTCAAATCCGCCAACGCGGCGGAAGAGCATTTGCAGGCGCTGGCGCGCAAAGGCGTGATCGAACTGGTCAGCGGCACTTCGCGTGGCATCCGGCTCAAAGGCAAGGCACTGCGCGCCACCCTGTCGTCGTCCTTGTCCAGTATCGGTGAAAAAGTGGCCACGGGCGTGGCGCAACTGGCCCTGCCGTTGGTCGGCCGGGTGGCCGCCGGTTCGCCCATCCTGGCCCAGGAGCATGTGGACCAGACCTACTACGTCGAGAGCTCGCTATTCCAGCGCAAGCCGGACTACCTGCTCAAAGTGCGCGGCATGTCCATGCGTGATGCCGGCATCATGGACGGCGACTTGTTGGCCGTGCAGACCGCGAAAGAAGCAAAGAACGGTCAGATCGTGGTGGCACGCCTGGGCGAGGAGGTCACGGTGAAGCGGTACCGCCGCAACAAGGATGTGGTGGAGCTGCTGCCCGAGAACCCGGACTACCAGCCCATCGTGGTCGAGCCCGGTGACGCTTTTGAAATCGAGGGTCTGGCCGTGGGCCTGATCCGTAACACCATGCTGATGTGAGGTTCACACCATGTCCGCGATGACTTTGCCCTCTCCCCGGCTCTTTTCCCTCGGCGGCGTATCGTCCCTCAGGGCGCCTCTGCATGCGGCAAGCCGCCCGTCGGTGCGCGTGGTGCGCGCCCGGTCCAGCATGCTGTCGAATGACCCCTCGTCCATCGCTCAGCGCATGGTCATTTCGGGCCGCATGGCGGAGGTCTGTGCCGAACTGGAACGCATGACCGCGGGCCTTGCGACGCAGCATCGCTGACCTTCGTGGCGCCTGTGCGGTCCATGCTGACCGCCTCTCAGTCGCCCACGCCGGGCTCAAGCCCTGACCGTCACGCGCAAGACGGACGAGGTCAAGTGCCGCATGCACAATAAGGTGCATGAACACCGTGATACTGGACGACTACCAAGATGTTGTCCGCCACCTTCAATGCGCCGACAAATTGGCGGGGCTGCCTTGGAAGGTCTACAACAACACCGTCAAGGGGCTCGGGCAACTCGCCATCCGTTTGCGTGACGCCGAGGCGCTGGTGCTCATCCGTGAGCGCACCGCCATCAACCGCGCCCTGCTGGACAAACTCCCCAAGCTGAAGTTCATCAGCCAGACCGGGCGCATGGGCTCCCACATCGACCTGGCAGCCTGCACAGAACGGGGGATTGCCGTGGCCGAGGGGTCGGGCAGCCCGATTGCACCGGCCGAACTGACTTGGGCGCTGGTGATGGCCGCGACACGGAGGCTGCCGCATTACATCGGCAACCTGAAGCAAGGCATTTGGCAAAGAACGGGGTTTGACAAAGCCGTGGGAGCCACGGAAGCGCAAACCGGCTGGCCACCCGCCTTCGGCCTGGGTGTGGCCTTGCGCGGCAGGACATTGGGACTCTGGGGCTACGGCAAGATTGGTCAAATGGTGGCGGGTTATGGACGGGCCTTTGGCATGCGCGTGCTGGTCTGGGGCAGCGAGGCCTCACGACAGCAAGCCGTGCTGGACGGGTTAGAAGCCGCCGCCAGCCGCGAGGATTTTTTCTCGGCCAGTGACGTGTTGAGTTTGCACTTGCGCCTGAACGAGGCCACGCGCGGCCTCGTGACCGCGCAGGACCTGGCCCGCATGCAGCCCACGGCCGTGCTGGTCAACACCTCGCGTGCGGAGCTGATCGAACCCGACGCCCTGCCGCACGCGTTGCGCCAGGGCCGTCCTGGCCTGGCGGCAATCGACGTGTTTGAATCCGAGCCCATCGCAAGCGATCATCCCTTGCTCGGACTGGGCAACTGCATATGCACACCCCACATCGGCTACGTCGAACGGGACAACTACGAGCAGTACTTTGGGGCGGCCTTTGACAACCTGCTCAACTACCTCAAAGGCCAGCCCAGCCATGTCGTGAATCCCGAGGCCTTGGCCCGCTGACCTGTCCGATGCGACACGCGGCGGTCCAATTGGGTACCTGAGCAGGCTCCGATAATCCTCGACATGAGTACATCACCCACGGATTCCTTGCCGGTCTTCCCCCGCGTCGCGCTGGTCGGCGTTGGTGCCATGGGCCGTGGCATAGCGCAGATCGCCGCCCAGGCGGGCTCTGCCGTCACCCTGTACGACACCCGCCCCGAAGCCGTCGCCAGCGCCGTGCGATCCATCGGCGAGCAGTGGGACCGGCAAGTCGCCAAGGGCAAACTCACGGCGGAGGCCGCCAGCGCCTTCAAGGCCCGGCTGCGGGCTGCCACGCAACTCGACGACTTGGCGGACTGCGAGCTGGTCATTGAGGCCGTGGTCGAAAACCTCGAGGTCAAGCAAAAGCTCTTCGTGGCGCTGGAAGCCGTGGTTACGACGCAGACGGTGCTCGCCACCAACACGTCGTCCCTGTCAGTCACGGCGATCGCCGCGGCGCTGCGGCACCCGCAGCGGCTGGCGGGCTACCATTTTTTCAACCCCGTGCCTCTGATGAGGGTGGTCGAGGTCATCCCGGGCCTGAGAACGGATCACGCCGTCTGCAAGCAACTCGCAGCCTATGCACGCCAAATGGGTCACCAGCCCGTGCAGGCGCAGGACACACCGGGCTTCATCGTCAACCACGCCGGCCGCGCCTACGGGACCGAGGCCTTGCGCATCGTCAGCGAGGGCGTGGCCGATTACGCGACCATCGACCGCATCCTGCGCGATCAAGTCGGCTTCAAGCTCGGCCCCTTCGAGCTGATGGATTTGACTGCTCTGGACGTGTCGCACCCGGTGATGGAGTCCATCTACCGCCAGTATTACGAGGAAGCGCGCTACCGCCCCAGCGTCATCACGGCCCAGCGCTTGGCGGGAGGCTTGCTGGGTCGCAAAACCGGTGAAGGTTTTTACCGCTATCGGGAGGACCAGGCTGAGCTGCCCCCCGAACCGGCCGTCCCACAATTGGCGGAGCTGCCACCCGTCTGGGTGTCCTCACGCGCCGCGCGCCGCGCCGAGCTGTACCAGTTGCTGAAAGACCTGGGCGCGAAGATCGAAACCGGCCAAACGCCTTCATCCACGGCGCTCACGCTGGTCGCGCCGCTGGGCCATGACGTGACCACCGTGGCCGTGGTCGAACGCCTGGACCCGGCGCGCACCATCGGCATTGACCTGCTGGTCGAAGACGCGGCGACCCGGCGCCGCGTGCTGGCCACCAACCCGGCCACCCGGCGTGACATGCGAGACGCCGCGCACGCGCTGTTCGCACGCGACGGCAAAGCCGTCAGCGTGATCCGCGACAGCGGCGGCTTTGTCACGCAGCGCGTGGTCGCTGGCATCGTGAACGTGGCGGCGGACATCTGCCAGCAGCGCATCTGCACGCCAGCCGACCTGGAAACCGCGGTCACTCTTGGCCTGGGCTATCCGCTGGGGCCCTTAGCCATGGGAGACCGGTACGGCCCCACCAATGTGCTGGAAGTGCTGTTCAATCTGCAGACGGTGTACGGCGACCCGCGCTACCGTCCCAGTCCTTGGCTGCGTCGACGAGGCGCCATCGGTCTGTCCTTGTTGCACGAAGAAGAATGAAAACGCCCCACGAGTCACATCGAACGAAGCAACCATGAGCGCGCAACTCAAAAGCAGCAGTCAGGGACAGACCATGGTGCTGACCCTCTCCAACCCGAGCCAGCGCAATGCGCTGGGCCCGGCCATCTACGCCGCCGGCATCGAGGCGCTGAACGTCGCTGAGAGCAACCCGGACATCCACAGCGTCATCTTGACCGGCGAAGGTGCGATGTTTTGCGCGGGGGGAGATCTGAACCGCCTTCACGCCAACCGACAAGAAGTTCCAGCGGTGCAAGCGCAGAGCATCGATCAGTTGCACAGCTTCATTGAAGCCATTCGCACCTTCCCCAAGCCGGTCATCGCTGCGGTCGAGGGCGCTGCGGCGGGTGCGGGGTTTTCGCTGGCATTGGCCTGCGACTTCATCGTCGCGGCCAGCGACGCGGTCTTTGTGATGTCTTATGGCCAAGTCGGCCTCTCGCCCGATGGCGGCGCCAGCTGGCACCTCACGCAGGCCTTGCCCAGGCAACTGGCGAGCGAACTGTTGCTCGGGGCGGAGCGCATCCATGCCTCGCGTCTGCATGTGCTGGGTTTGGTCAACCGCGTCAGCGAGCCCGGACATGCCCTGGACACCGCTCAGGCGCTAGCGGAGCAACTGAACGCCAAAGCCCCGAATGCGCTCGCCAGTGGTAAGGAGCTGTTGGAGACGGCTGCCCGCAACAGCCTGCACGCACAGCTGGCGGAAGAACGCGACCACTTCGTGCGCAATCTGCATCACCCGAACGCGGGGATCGGCATCGCCGCTTTCCTGGGCCGCCGCGCGCCCGAGTTTGAGTGAGGTGAGGATGCCAGCCCCGCACAACTGAGTCACCGACCGTCGCGCACAGGACAGGCCCCCAGCCCACCAACCCACACGAGTCACGCAGCGGACAGACCATGGACGAACCCAAACTTACCATCGAGGAACGGACCGCCATCAACGGGGGTCGCTGGTTTTCCTCACTCTCGCCCACCCTACGCCACGACATCCTTCGATGCGCCTACGTCATGCGTCACAAAGACGGCGAGCTGCTGGCCGCCCGCGGCGACCCGCCCGAGGACTGGATCGCCTGCGCCAAGGGGGCCATCCGCGTCAGCTCCACCACCCTGGCGGGCAAGCAGATCACCCTGGCTTATGTGGAGCCGGGGGTTTGGCTGGGCGACACGGCATTGTTCGACGGCGACCTGCGCACGCACGACGCGTATGCCCATGGCGACACCAGCACACTGCGCGTGGCCAAGGCGGATTTCCAAAAACTGCTGGACACGCATGCCGAGTTGTACGCCGCCCTGCTGCGCCTGCAGGCACGGCGCATTCGTTCACTCTACGGTTTGGTGGAGGATCTCAATACCCTGCCCCTGCGCGCGCGCCTGGCCAAGCAATTGCTGCACTTGGTGCGCAGCTACGGCACGCCATCGCTGCATGCGGCGAACGAGACACGCATCGGCCTGCACCTGGCGCAGGAAGAACTGGCGCAATTGCTGGGCGCGTCGCGCCAGCGCGTGAACCAGGAGCTCAAGGCGATGGAACGCGAGGATGCCATACGCATCGAACCCGGTGGCTTGGTGGTGCGCAGTCGCGAAGCCTTGATGCACATCGTCGAAGCGGAGCAGACCAAGGAACCCTAGGCGCTGCGGCCAGCCGGGCATGACGCACAGACCAAGACAAGCGAGGAGACCATGCCGACGACCGACACCGAACGCGACAACCCCTATGTCGGCACGCGGCCCGTGCCACCCACCCATGCCGTGGACACGGGGGCCCTGCAAGCCTGGCTCACGAAAAACCTACCGGGATTCAGTGGCCCGCTGACCGTGGAGTCCTTCAAAGGCGGTCAGTC
This sequence comes from Hylemonella gracilis ATCC 19624, assembly GCF_000211835.1. Classification (GTDB taxonomy): domain Bacteria; phylum Pseudomonadota; class Gammaproteobacteria; order Burkholderiales; family Burkholderiaceae_C; genus Hylemonella; species Hylemonella gracilis. The sequence goes on from NZ_AEGR01000110.1 coordinate 6,117, forward strand.
CAACCCGACCTACAAGCTCATCACACCCACGCGCAGCTATGTGATGAGGGCCAAACCCGGGCCGGTCGCCAAGCTGCTGCCCTCGGCCCATGCCATCGAGCGCGAATACGCCGTGATGCGGGGCCTTGCTGGCACCGAGGTTCCGGTGCCGGACATGCTGGCCTTGTGCGAAGACGAAACCGTCATTGGCCGCGCCTTCTACATCATGGCCTTCATGCCGGGACGTGTGCTCTGGGACCAGTCCCTGCCCGGCATGGCCCCCGCGGATCGCCGTGCCATTTATTTGGAAATGAACCGAGTCATCGCGGCACTGCACAAGGTGGATTTCACGGCTCAGGGCCTTGCTGACTACGGCCGGCCAGGCGCCTATGTGGAGCGCCAGATCACGCGCTGGGGCAAGCAGTACCGCGCGTCATCGGACGGAGCGGGTGAGCTGTCCCAGCCGATCGAGGAGATGGAAAGACTGCTGGACTGGCTGCCCGCGCACCTACCCGCCAGCGCACGGAACGACAGCCTGGTCAGCATCGTGCATGGTGACTACCGGCTCGACAACCTGATGTTCGATGCGGTCGAACCCAAGGTCATCGCCGTGCTGGACTGGGAACTTTCCACCCTGGGCCACCCGCTCGCGGATTTTGCGTACCACTGCATGGCCTGGCACATCCCGCCAGGCGATTTCCGCGGGATCGGTGGCCTCGACCTCAAGACCCTGGGCATTCCACTCGAGGACGAGTACATCTCCCTTTACTGCGAGCGCACCGGCAACCATGGTGGACGGATCAGCCCCGCGACGCTGCGCGCAGACTGGAACTACTACCTGGCCTACAACCTGTTCCGGATCGCCGCCATCTTGCAAGGCATCGCCAAACGCGTCGAGAACGGCACGGCCGCCAGCGCGCAAGCGCGCAAGTCCGCCGCGGGCGCCCGGCCCATGGCTGCCCTGGCCTGGCAATTCGCGACACAACAGCGCTGACGCACCGCCCGACTCACCCGACACACGATCCCCAAGGAGACGCCATGGATTTCGACTACTCCCCCCGGACGCAAGCCTTGCGAGCGCGGCTGCAACGCTTCATGGAGGATCACATCTACCCCCATGAGCCGACCTACCACGCGGAGCTTGCCGCCCACACCGCGGCGGGCAAGCGCTGGACTCCCCTGCCCCTGATCGATCAACTCAAGGAGAAAGCCCGGGCCGAAGGACTATGGAACCTCTTTTTGCCTCGGGACAGCGCGGAAATCGCGGGCGTCAACGGCACCGACTGGGGCGGCGCGGGCCTCACCAACCAGGAGTACGCGCCGCTGGCCGAGATCATGGGGCGAGTGCCCTGGGCCTCCGAAGTCTTCAACTGCTCCGCACCCGACACCGGAAACATGGAGACCATCGCGCGCTATGGCAGCGCGGAACACCGGGCCCAATGGCTGAGGCCGCTGCTGGAAGGGAAGATCCGCTCCGCGTTCGCGATGACCGAGCCCGACGTGGCCTCCAGCGACGCGACCAACATCGCCACGCGCATCGAGCGCGCGCGCGGCCAGACGGGAGAAAACTATCTCATCAACGGTCGCAAGTGGTGGACCTCTGGCGCGGGCGACCCCCGCTGCGCCATCTACATCGTCATGGGCAAGACTGACCCGGAGGCGGCGCGCCACTCGCAACAGAGCATGGTGCTGGTGCCCGCAAACACGCCAGGCATCACCGTGATGCGCGCACTGACGGTCATGGGGTATGACGATGCCCCGCACGGGCACATGGAAGTGGACTTCAAAGACGTCCGTGTTCCTGCCTCCAACATATTGCTCGGCGAGGGACGGGGTTTCGAGATCGCGCAAGGGCGTCTGGGCCCAGGCCGCATCCACCACTGCATGCGGCTGATTGGCCAGGCGGAGCGCGCGCTCGAATACATGTGCCGGCGCGCCTCCACACGCGTGGCTTTCGGCAAACCCGTGGCCGCGCAGACGGTGACGCAAGAGAGAATTGCCGAGGCGCGCTGCCAGATCGACATGGCGCGCCTGCTCACGCTCAAGGCGGCCTGGATGATGGACACGGTGGGCAACAAGGTCGCCCAGACGGAGATTGCCATGATCAAGGTCGTGGCACCGAGCATGGCTTGCCAGGTGATCGACTGGGCGATGCAGGTCCATGGCGGTGGGGGACTCAGCCAGGATTTCCCACTCGCCTACAGTTGGGCGAACGCCCGCACCTTGCGCTTCGCCGACGGACCAGATGAAGTGCATCGCAATGCCATCGCCAAGTGGGAACTCGGCAAGTACGCGCCCGTCACCAAGGCCGTTGAGCCCCCGGTCACCCGAGGCTGCTGACGCAGACCGCGGAAACGAAGCACAATCGCGCAGTTCCTGCTTCGTGCAAGCCGCGCCGAGGCGCGGCTTGCGCTTTCTTCGACCTGGAGTTTTTCATGATCGACGTCTATTCCTGGCCCACGCCCAATGGCCACAAGGTTCACATCATGTTGGAAGAGTGCGGCCTGCGAGAGGGTCGCGATTGGCACGCACACCCCATCAACATCGGCGAAGGCGATCAATTCAAGCCTGAGTTCCTCAAGATCAGCCCCAACAACAAGATCCCGGCCCTGGTGGATAGCCAAGGACCGGACGGGCAGCCCATCAGTCTGTTCGAGTCGGGGGCGATCCTGCTCTACCTCGCGGGCAAGTTCGGAAAGTTCATGCCCACCGATGTCCGTGGCAAATACGAGGTGCTGCAATGGCTGATGTTTCAGATGGGGGGTGTGGGCCCCATGCTGGGCCAAGCTCACCACTTCCGGCTGTACGCGCCCGAAAAAATTGAGTACGCCATCAAGCGCTATACCAATGAAGCGCAGCGTCTCTATGGAGTGATCGACAAACGTCTCGCGCACAGCACCTGGCTGGGGGGCCCAGACTATTCGATCGCGGACATCGCGGTGTTTCCCTGGCTACGCGGTTGGCAAGGCCAAGGCATCACCTTGAGCGACTACCCCCACCTGGAAGCCTGGTTCAACAAAATCGCCGCCCGCCCGGCCGTGGAACGCGGTTTGGAAATCCTGGCGCATTTGCGTAAGACCAGTCCTGCTCCCAGCGCGAAGGAGCGAGAAGTGCTTTACGGCTCGACGCAGTACCAGCGCCGCTGAGCCATCAGACTCGCCCCGGCGTCATGTATGCGGGGCGATGCGAGTCGCGCGTGCTCGGCAGTTCGGCAGTTCGGCAGTTCGGCAGTTCGGCAGTTCGGCAGT
>NZ_AEGR01000109.1 GCF_000211835.1 Hylemonella gracilis ATCC 19624
GCCCCCTCGGGGGGCAGCGAACCTCGCGCAGCGGGGAGCGTGGGGGCCTTATTTTCCGGCCACAGCCCCGACATCCATTCGCCGATCTGCTCCCGCGTGGCCTGCGCGGTCGGCAGGCCGGGGCTCAGGCGCCCCTGCGCGATGACGACCAGGCGGTCGCAGATTTCGAACAGCTCGTCCAGCTCCTCGCTGACCACCAGCACCGCGCACCCCGCGTCACGCAAGGCCAGCAGCTCCGCGCGGATCTGCGCCGCCGCGCCGACATCCACGCCCCAAGTCGGTTGCGAGACGATCAGCAATTTCGGGGCCGCGTCAATCTCGCGTCCGACAATGAATTTCTGCAGATTGCCGCCCGACAGCGACTTGGCGGCAGCACCCGCGCCACCATGAGGACCACCGGCCTTCACCTTGAAGCGCGCGATCACCGAGGCCGCCTGGGCGCGCAGCGCGCCATGGCGCAACCAGCCCCCCCTGACGTGTTCGCGGCGGGTGAGCGGCAGGTTGTCCGCCAGGCTGAGCACGGGCACCGCGCCCCGTCCCAGCCGTTCCTCGGGCACGAAATGCAAGCCCAGCCCACGGCGCTTGTCCGGTCCCAAGGCACCTGCGGCGCGGCCGAAGATCTGAATGGCGTGCGGCACGGCGCGACGGTCTTCACCGGACAGCGCGTACAGCAACTCCTTCTGGCCATTGCCCGACACCCCCGCGATGCCCAGCACCTCGCCCGCGCGCAGCTCGAAACCCACGCCGTCCAAGTCGACGCCGAATTGGTCTTCGCGCGGCAAGCTCAGGCCCGACACGCGCAGCACCACCTCGCCGGGCACGCGCGCACGGTGCTCAAGTGCGGGCGGCTCCGCGCCGATCATCATGCGGCTCAGCGAGGCATTGCTCTCCTGGCGCGGGTCGCATACGCCCGTAACCTTGCCCCCGCGCAGCACCGTGCAGGCGGTGCACAGGGCGCGGATTTCGTGCAGCTTGTGGCTGATGTAGAGGATGCTGCAGCCCTGCGCCGACAACTGGCGCAGCACGACGAAGAGGCGCTCCACCGCCTGGGGTGTCAGCACCGAGGTCGGCTCGTCGAGGATGAGCAACTGCGGTTCGCCCAACAGCGCGCGGATGATTTCCACCCGCTGCATCTCGCCCACCGAGAGCGTGTGCACCGGGCGCTGAGGGTCGATCTCGAGCCCGTATTCGGCCGCTTTCTCGCGGATGCGGGCCGTCACCTCGGCCAAGGTCTGGCGCTTGTCCAGGCCGATCCAGACGTTTTCCGCCACGCTCAAGGTGTCGAACAGGCTGAAGTGCTGGAACACCATGCTGATGCCCAGGGCACGCGCCTCCTGCGGATTGCGGATGCGCACCGGCTGGCCGTTGTAGCGGACCTCGCCCTCGTCGGCCTGCACCGCGCCGTAGACGATCTTCATCAGCGTGGACTTGCCCGCGCCGTTCTCGCCCAGCAAGGCGTGGATTTCACCCGGCTGCACGGTGAGCGACACACCGTCGTTGGCCACCACGGCGGGATAGCGCTTGGTGATGCCCTGGAGTTCAAGACGGGGAGGCGGAGGCAGCGGCATGACGTCGGTGAAAAGAGGCCTTAGCTTAAGCGATATCTGTGCCAATTCAGACGCAGCCGCAGGGGTGGCGGCGGGCTGCGCAAGGCTCGGGAAGGCTGGTATGGTACGAGGCTTGCATCCCGTCCCCGCCATGAAACACCCCGTTCTGCAGTTCGTCCATCGCGGCGACATCGTCCGCCTGAGCGACGTCCCCCCCAGCCGCACCCTGCTGGAAGTGCTGCGCGAAGACCTGCAGTGCACCGCCGTCAAGGAAGGCTGCGGCGAGGGCGACTGCGGGGCCTGCACCGTGGTGCTGGGCGAGACCGACAACGGCACGCTGCGCTACCGCGCCATCAACAGCTGCATCCGCCTGGCGCATTCTGTGCAGGGCCAGGCGGTCTGGACCGCCGACGATTTGACGACCGGCATGGTGCCGGTGGCGACTGCGGCCCGGCCCAAGGCTGCATCTCAACCGGCATCTGCATCAGAGCCCGCACCAGCGTCTGCACCGGCACCTGGGCAAGACCGCCCTGCCCTGCACCCTTGCCAGCAGGCCATGGTGGACTGCCACGGCAGCCAGTGCGGCTTCTGCACCCCGGGTTTCGTGATGAGCCTGTTCGGCATGTACCAAGGCAAGGTGCTGAAGGGCGCGGCGATGGATCGCGCGACCGCCCAGGCCGACCTCTCGGGCAACCTCTGCCGCTGCACGGGCTACCGCCCCATCCTCGACGCGGCACAGCGCATGGCCGAGCTGCCGCGCGTGCGGGTGGACGAGGCGGCGGTGCTGCGGCAGCTGCAGTCGATCCCGACGGAACCGGCCCTGGACCCGGGGTCGAACCCGGACTACCTCGCCCCCGCCACGCTGGCCGAGCTGCTGGCCGCGCGCGCCGCGGTTCCCCTGGCGCAGATCGTCGCGGGCACGACAGACGTGGGCCTGTGGGTGACCAAGCAGCATCGGCAATTCGAACGGGTTCTGGACGTGACACGCGCCGCCGAGCTGCGTCGCATCGAGCGTTACCCCCATCACATCGCCATCGGCGCGGCCGTGCCCCTGCAAGACGCCTACGCCGCGCTGGTGGCCGACCGGCCGCAACTGCGCAAGTTCGCCGAGCGCTTCGCGGGCCTGCCGGTGCGCAACTCGGGCACCCTGGGCGGCAACGTCGCCAACGGCTCACCCATCGGCGACTCCATGCCCTTGCTGATCGCGCTGGGCGCCAGCCTCGTGCTGATGGCTGCGCGCCAGGGCCGCCTCGTGTCCCGCGAACTGCCGCTCGAAAGTTTCTATACCGGCTACCGCAAGAACCAACTCGCGGCGGATGAATTGCTGGCCTGGATCAAGGTGCCCTTGCCTACCGCTGGCGCAACGAGCGCCGCGCCGAGCGTGGGGGCTGAATATCTCAAGGTCTACAAGATTTCCAAGCGGCAAGACGACGACATCTCCGCCGTCTGCCTGGCGCTGAACCTGAGCGTGCGGGACGGCCTGATCACACAAGCCCGCATCGGCGCGGGCGGGGTGGCGGCCACGCCGGCGCGCGCTTGGCAAACGGAAGCTGCCCTGGAAGGCCAGCCCTGGTCGCGGGCCAGCCTGGAACAAGCCGCTCAGGTGCTGACCCAGGAATTCGCCCCGATCTCCGACATGCGCGCCAGCGCCGACTACCGGCGCGGCCTGCTGGCGCAACTGCCGCTGCGCTACTGGGAGGAATTCGAGGTCAGCGAGCCCGTGCGCCTGGAGGATCTGTCATGAGCGCCCACGACATGCTGAACCTCCAGGTCACCGCTAGCGGCCAATCGCTGGTCCACGAGAGCGCGCGCCTGCAGGTGCAGGGCCTGGCGCCCTACATTGATGACCTGCCCGAGCTGCGCGGCACGCTGCACGCCGCGCCCATCCTGTCGCCCATCGCGCATGGGCGTTTGCGCGGCATCGACCCCCAAGCCGCGCTGGCCATGCCCGGCGTGGTCGACGTGGTGCTGGCGGCAGACATCCCCGGTGACCGCTACCTGGCAACCCCCGCGCACGACGAGCCCATCTTCGCCGTCGACACCGTGCAACACGTCGGCCAAGTCGTGGGCCTGGTGGTGGCCCGCACCGTGATGCAGGCCCGCCGCGCGGCCCGCGCTATTCAACAGCAATTGGCCAGCCGCATCGAGGCCCTGCCCGCCGTGCTGGACGCGCGCACCGCGCACGCGCAGCAAAGCTATGTGCTGCCGCCCGTGACCGTGCAGCGCGGCGCACCCGACGAAGCCCTGGCCCAGGCCGAGCACCGCCTGAGCGGTCGCTTCGAGGTCGGTGGCCAGGAGCATTTCTACCTCGAAGGCCAAATCGCCTACGCCCAGCCGCAGGAGGGCGAGCGCGGCCGCCGGCAATGGCTGATCCACAGCAGCAGCCAGCACCCCGGCGAGGTGCAGCACTGGGTGGCGCATGCGCTGGGCCTCGACGGCCACGACGTGCAGGTGGTCTGCCGCCGCATGGGCGGGGGTTTCGGCGGCAAGGAAACCCAGGCCGGGCACCTCGCCGTCTGGACCGCGCTGGCCGCGCGCAAGACGGGCGCGCCGGTCAAGCTGCGGCTGGACCGAGACGATGATTTCATGGTCACCGGCAAGCGCCATCCCTTCGCCTACGACTACGAAGCGGGCTTTGACGGCAGCGGGCGCCTCACGGCGCTCAAGCTCACCATGCTGGTGAACTGCGGCTTCTCCGCTGATCTCTCCGGCCCCGTGGCCGACCGCGCCATCTTCCACAGCGACAACGCCTATTACCTCAGCGACGTGTGCATCCGCAGCTACCGCTGCAAGACGAACACCCAGAGCCACACGGCCTTTCGCGGCTTCGGCGGGCCGCAGGGCGTGATCGCCATCGAGACCATCCTGGGCGACATCGCGCGCCACCTCGGGCTGGACGCGCTGGACGTGCGGCTGCGCAATCTGTACAGCGACGAAGTCATCCCGCCGCGCAACGCGACCGAGCCTGTGCAGCGCCGCGACACCACGCACTACCAGATGCGCGTGGAAGACAACATCCTGCAGCCCCTGATGGACGAGCTGGCCAGGACCTCGCGCTACCGCGAGCGCCGCGCCGAGATCGCCACGTGGAACCGCACGCACGCGGTGATCAAGAAAGGCCTGGCGCTCACGCCCGTGAAGTTCGGCATCAGCTTCACCGCCACGCTCTTCAACCAGGCCGGCGCGCTGGTGCATGTCTACGCGGACGGCAGCGTGCTGGTCAACCACGGCGGCACCGAGATGGGCCAGGGTCTGCACACCAAGATCGGGCAGATCGTGGCCGACGAACTGGGCGTGCCGAACGACTGGGTGCGGCTCTCGGCCAGCGACACCGCGCGCGTGCCCAACGCCAGCGCCACGGCGGCGTCCAGCGGCACCGACCTCAACGGCCGCGCCGCGCAGTTCGCCGCGAGGCAGGTGCGCGACAACCTGGCGGCCTTCGTCGCCGGGCTGGACCATTGCGGCGCGGGCGAGATCCGTTTCATGGGTGGGCGGGTCTTGGGCCCGGGCCGTGACGGTCAGCCGTCGACGCGCGATTTCCGCGAGGTGGTCAAGGTGGCTTACGCCAACCGCATCCAGCTTTGGAGCGACGGTTTCTACCGCACGCCCAAGATCCACTACGACAAGACCACGTTGACCGGCCGTCCCTTTTATTACTTCGCCTATGGCGCCGCGTGCAGCGAGGTCGCCATCGACACCCACACCGGCGAGACCCGCGTGCTGGCCGTGGACATCCTGCACGACGTAGGCCGCAGCATCAACCCGGCCATTGACTTGGGCCAGGTGGAAGGCGGCTTCATTCAGGGCATGGGATGGCTCACGAGCGAGGAACTGGTGTGGGACCAGAGCGGCAAACTGGCCACGCACGCGCCCAGCACCTACAAGATCCCCGCCACTGGGGACCTGCCACCGCGCTGGCGCGTGGACTTCTGGCCCGAGGCCAACCGCGAAGACAATGTGCATGGCAGCAAGGCCGTGGGCGAACCGCCCTTCATGCTGGCCATCAGCGTGTGGGAAGCGATCCGCGATGCGATCGCGGCGGCTCGCCATGCGTCACGGGGCCAGCCCATGGCGCGACCGGACGGCGACTCCGCCCGCTCAGACCAGCATGCCCAGGTGCCCATCGATGCCCCGGCGACGCCCGAGCGCGTGTTCAAGGCACTGCGTGCCTGAGCGGCCCCGTCGCGACACGCTGTCCCAACCCATCCAAGTGCTAGCGCGGACGGGCATGCGGAGAACCTGGGACAAACACCTGAGGAAACTCGTCAACTGCGCGACATCCAACGGTCAAATGCGGCGCATACCATCGCGGACCCGCCTCGTTACCAGGAGCGTCCCATGCTGTTCACACGCCGTGCCGTCACCGCCGCGGCCCTCATGCTGGCCACGGCCCTGAGCCTGCTTACCGGCTGCGCCGCGCCCAGCGCCAAGTCCTCCATGTCAGACTCCTCCGCGACTTACCCGCCCATCGTCTTCGTGCACGGCAACGGCGACAGCGCCGCGCTGTGGCTGACCACGCTCTGGCGCTTTGAATCCAACGGTTGGCCGCGCGAGCGCCTGCATGTCATCGAGCTGCCTTACCCGCTGGCGCGCGACAACGACAGCAAGGCCCAGCCGGGCCGCAGCGGGACCGCCGAGCACATGGCCTATCTGAAGGGCGAAGTCGAGCGGGTGCTGCGCAGCAACGGTGCCTCGCAGGTGGTGCTGATGGGCAATTCACGCGGCGGTTACGCCATCCGCAACTACATCCAGAATGGCGGCGCCGCCACGGTCTCGCACGCGGTCCTGGGCGGCACGCCCAACCACGGCGTCTGGGCCATCCAGGGCTACAACGAAGGCAGCGAGTTCTCGGGCACGGGTGCATTTCTCAAAGGCCTGAACGCGCCCAAGAACGCCAACGGCGACGAGGTCACGAGCCCGGTGCGCTGGATGACCGTGCGCAGCGACAAGAACGACAAGTACGCGCAACCGGACGGCCTCTGGATCGGCGCCAAGGGCACGCCAACGAACGTGGGCTACGACGGCCCCGAGCTGATGGGCGCGCGCAACGTGGTCATCGCGGGCCTGGACCATCGGGAAACGTCGTTTGCGCCCACGGCGTTCGCAGCGGCCTTCGAGTTCCTGACCGGCCGCGCGCCCAAGGTGGACATCGTGCCCGAGGCCCAGGTGGCACTCAGCGGTGTCGTCACCGGCCTGGGCTTGAACCCCAATGACCCCGCCAGCGGTGACTATGTGAACAACCTGCCGCTTGCGGGCGCTGAGCTGAGCATCTACGAAACCGATGCCGCCACGGGCCAGCGTCTGGGTGCGCCGGTCTACACCCGCAAGACCGGACCCGACGGGCGCTGGGGGCCGTTCAGCCCCCGCGCCGGTGTGACCCATGAATTCGAACTCAAGGCCACGGGATACGCCACCACACACTTCTACCGTAGCCCCTTCCCGCGTTCCAGCAGCATCCTCAATCTGCGCCCTGAACGCGTGACGGCTGCTGCCGACAAAGAGGCTCAGGCGCTGGTGATCTTCACGCGCCCGCGTGGCTACTTCGACGCCCAGCGCGACACCCTGCGCTTCGATGGGCGGACTCCGCCGCCGGGCGTTCCGCCCGCGGGCGCGGGTGTGTCCAGTTCACGCCTGCGCCTGGACAACGCGGCCGACCGCGCGATCACGGCCGAGTTCAACGGCGAGCGGCTCGCGGGCCGTGTCTGGCCCGCGGCGGCGGGCCATGTGTCGGTGCTGGAACTGACGTACTGAATGATTCGAGGCCTGGCGCGCACCTGTGCGGCCCGACACCGAAGCGCAAGCGGTGCTCACATGGCCTTGAACAACTGCGCGTAAAGGCGGCTGACCGGTAATTTTTCCGGTCGCGTCTTCAAGGCCAGGGACAGTTTGCCCGCCTCATCGCGCAACACACTCTCGATCGCGGTGGCGCGCACCACGGTACCACGGTGCACTTGCCAGAAGACAGCAGGGTCCAGCTGCGGCAGCAACTCTTTGAGCGGCGTGCGGATCAGTACCTCGCCCGCCTCGGTCACGACGCGCAGGTACTTGTCCGCGGCCTCGACATAGACCACGTCCTCCACCGGCACCAGGCGCAGAGAGTTGCCCACGCTGGCCTGGATCACCTTGAGCGGCGCCTGCGCGGCACCCGCCGGCACCGACGAGCTGGAGGCCAGCAACTGGCGCAGCTGTTCCAGCGTGGCGTCCATCGGCAGTGTGGCGCGCCGAGCCAGCAGACCGCGCACCCTCTCCACCGTCTTGCGCAAACGCTCAGGCTGAACCGGCTTGAGCACGTAGTCGACCGCCTGCGCGTCGAAGGCCTGCACGGCGTACTGGTCGTAGGCGGTGACGAACACCAGCGCCGGGAAAGGCCATTCCAGTGGCCAGGCCTCGGCCAGGTCGGCTGCGGCCTCCAGGCCACCCTGGCCCGGCATGCGGATGTCGAAGAACAGCACATCGGGACGGTGCAGCAAGGCGGCCTGAACCGCCGCCGCGCCATCGCCCACGATGGACACGATGGACAGCTCGGGCCAGGCCCGGGCCAGTTCCGCTTGCAGCGCCTGCGCCAGCAGGGGTTCGTCTTCGGCGATCAGGGCGGTGGGCCGGGTCATGGGGTGGTACGGGTTGTGATGCGTGGACTCTTGGGCGGACTCTTGTGCTGATTCATGCGCCGATTCATGCACTCAGAGGCAAGGTGATCCGGGTGCGTGCGCCCATGCCTGGGGCACTCTCGAATTCATACCGGGCCGACTCGCCATACTGAGTTGCCAGGCGCTCGCGCACTTGCGCGAGCCCAAAGCCGCCGCTTCCACCGTCAGGACCACCAGCAGCACCTTGTGCCGCCTCAGTCTGTCCGACGCCGCTGTCGCTGACCTCCAGCACCAGCCACGCGCTCTCCCGGCTCGCCCGCACTTCGATGCGTCCGCCTCGCACCTGGGGCTCCAGCCCATGCCGGATGCTGTTTTCCACGATGGGCTGCAACAGCAAGGGCGGCACCGCCTGTGCGGCCAGTTCCGGCGGCAGCACCAGCTCGTAGCTCAGGCGCGGCCCCATGCGGATCGCCATCAAAGCGAGGTAGTCGCGCAGGCGGTCGAATTCGAACTGCAAGGCATGGGTGGTGGCGCGGGAAGCGTCCAGCGTCGCGCGCAGGTAGGCGATCATGTGGTCCAGCATTTGCTGGGCGCGCGGCGGATCGAGCGCGATCAGCGCGCGCAAATTGGCCAGCGTGTTGAACAGCATGTGCGGCTCCAGCTGTGTTTCCAGCAGCTTCAAGCGTGCCTCGTTGGCATGCCGTTGCACCTCACCCATCCTGCGTTCGAGGTGGCTGCGTCGCCCCGCGTTGTAGAAGTAGTAGCTGCCCGCGATGCCGGCCAGGGCGGTGATCAGCACCGACTGGCGCGCCAGCACCACGGGGTCGGGCCGCGGCCCCGTGTGCAAGCCGAGCGTCCTGCAAAGGATGTCCCCCAGCGCCGTGCCAGCGAAGTAGCCGATCGCGATGGCCGTGGCCACCAGCGCCACGCCCGCCAGCCCCTTGGGCCAGCCGGTCTCGGCGGACGAAGGCAAGAGATGACGCGGAAAATCGACGCAGGCCCAGGTGATGAGGCCAACGCACAAGGAATAGACGAGTTGCGCGCCATAGCCGCGTTCAGGCAGAAAGGCGTATTGAATGGTCGCGATCGCCAGGCAGAAAGCCAGCACCTGCAACAGGTGCCGCAGTTTCGCGACCGGATCGATCCCCCTCATCGACCGGTGCGCCGCAGGCGCTCACGCTCGTGCTCGATCAAACGCTCGCGCACGCCACTGCCGCCACCCAGCACGAACACGGCGATGCCATGCAGCACCACGCCCAGGCCCCAGCCCAGCGCGGGGTAGATGCTCCAATGCCGATGACCCACGCCCAACTCGGAGAGGACAAAGAAGGCGCCGTTGAACAGCAGGTAGACGCCAACATGGACGTACCAGCCCAGCTTGGCGCCGGCGCGGCGGCGAGCGAGTCGTTCAATCTGTTCGGGGCTGAGAGGGGTGGACATCGTGGCGATTCTAGGTTTTGGAAACCAGGTTCTAGGGCAGCAAATGGTTAACCAAGTATTGAATGATGCGCTCGTGGGCCTGGGGCACTTGAGCGCGGTCAAAACCGGGCGGATCGGCCAGCAAGCGCGCCACTTGGCCGCTCAGATCTGGGACTTGCGGAGAGATGAGCGAGCCATGCCCAGCCATCGGCAAGTCGACCACCAGTGTGCAAGAGACGCAGGCTTTCAACACCGGCTCAACGTGATACACAGGCTTGAGCCAAGCGTCCTGGCCATTGCGCACCAAGCCCAGCGGCACGGCGGGCCGCGCCAGGGAAGCTGGGTCGAAGTCCGCGGCAAAAGGCACTTCGGCCACGGTGGCCGCGATGCGCGGATCGGTATGACCGTACCACTGCGTGTCGTCCAGCAAGAAGCCGATGAAGAAACGCGCCACCGATTTCTTCATGCCATCGGCCCAGTTGCCTTTGAGTTCCAGCGTCAGACCCACGCAGGCTGTGAAATCATCGTCGATGTGGGCCTCGCAGTGCGCGCGCAACGCGGAAGGCGACCAGCGCCCGCCCGCCAGCGCGAGCGCGGTGTGCCCGCCCGCGGACATGCCCCACATGCCCACGCGATCCAGCCGCACCAGCGGGGCCAGCTGCGGATCGGCGCCCACGGCGTCGATGGCGCGGGACACCTCGTGCGGACGCCGCTTCCAGGACGGAGGACCGATCATGCCGTGGTCGTGCCAGTTGTCCCCTTTGTGTTCGGGCAGCGCGACGACAAAACCCGCACGGACCAGTCGGATCGCGAAGTCGCTGTAGATCCAGGGCGAACCACCAGAGCCATGCGAGAGCACCACCAGCCGGCCATTGCCACGCACCGGCACGACATCGGGAGCGACGTGCAAGGTGAAGGGCCCGCGCACCGTGGCTTGGGCCGGTGCATCGCTGGGGTAAAAGACCGTGACCGGCCCGTCGCCCGACAGGCCGGGCAACTCACGCAGGCCCACTTGGGCTTGGGCGTGGAGTTGGGTTTGCGCCGCGATGGCCGTGAGGACAGCGAGACCGGGCAGGATGCCTCGCACTCGGCGCCAGGATGGGAAGCTCATGAGGGCGTGCCTCCGCGCTGCGCCTGCAGCCGGCGACGCTCCCGCTGCACCAGACGCTCGTGCACGCCGCTGGTGAGCACGAACACCACCGCGCCGTGGATCGCGAGACCGATGCCCCAGCCCATCGCGGGATAGATGGCCCAGCCGCGCGGGCTCTGCGCCGACAAGATCATCAGCAACAGGTTGACGGCAACGTAGACGGTGGCGTGGATGTACCAACCGAGCTTGGCGCCGGCGCGGCGGCGGGCCCGGCGTTCGAGGTCGTGCGTTTCAGTGTCATGGAATCGCATGGTGCTTCTCCTGGAGACGAGCATGGAAGGGAAAGATGAGGTGACCCGTCGAACTCAGGCGGCGAGGATGGGCCGGCTCCTCAGGGCCAATTTCCAGAGCCGGGCAGCACGACCGACGAACAGCCCGGTGAAGGCGCCATACAGTACGGCGACGGTCAGCGCATAGGACGACTCGTTCATGAGCTGCGGGGCCATGGCACGGTCCACACCCACCCCATACTTGACCAAGAAGATGCCCAGCATGAGCAGCAGGGGCACCACGCTGCCGGGAATGGCATAAGTGCGGGTGGAAGCGTCATAGCGCGCTCGTGCCGGCAAGCGCGCCACGACGGCAAAGACCGCGAGGGCGGTCACGATCCAGACCGCCAGGGCCTCGGCCAGCAGGGTGGACGCGCCGAAGGCAGACACCGTGCCCCAGATGGAGAACGCCGTCATGGCCAACGGGGTCACGGAAACGCGGGCCAGACTGGCCTGGCGATCCTTAAGTTGACTGGCGCCGAGGACAGCCAGGCCAGCAGCAATGCCCCAAACCCAGCCCGGCGTGGCGCTAACGACCGATGGCAAGGCTTCAGGGTGTTGAGAGAGCAGTTGAATCAGCATGACGTACTCCTGGTGGGTTGATGGCGGCACTGTGCAGCGCCAGCTGCGGGAATACAAACGGACTGTGACCAAACGCGGAAAGCGAGGAGTGAAATGCAGCCCACGCGGTGCGGAAGGTGAGGGAGGTGCGGTGCCCCTGATATTGCACAATGGTGCACATGCGAGAAAAAAGCATTCAGGGACGTGATTCAGATTCAGTAGGGGAGACACCGGCCACCCGCTGGCGCGGGAGGCTCCTTCCCCTCGTGCTGCTGGCCAGCTTGCTCGCGGGCTGCGCGGGCAGTTCGATCTTCATCCCCTACCCCAACACGGCGCAGGCCTACCGGCAAGCCCTGGATACGGGTAAACCCGAAAACGGTGTCAAAGCCATCGGCAGCAAGACCCAAAGTGCCGACGGCATGCTCTACCTGCTAGAGCGCGCGCGCATCCAGCAGCTGGAAGGTCGCACCGATGGCAGCAAGACCGATTTCGACGCCGCCATCGCGCGCTTCCAGGCCCAGGACGAACGCGCCACCATTTCGGCCTCGGCCCTGGCGGCCTCGGGGCTCAGCCTCTACAGCAACGACAACGCTCGGCCTTACCAGGGGCGCACCTATGAACGGGTGTTTGTCCACCAGTACCAAGCCCTGAATTACCTGGCCAAGGGCGACGTGCAAGGTGCGCTGGTGGAAGTGCGCAGGGCCAACCTCGTGCAGGTGGAGGCGCTGGCCAAGAAGGCGGACGCGGTCGACGAAGCGCGGGAAAAATCCGAACGGGACGCCCGGTCCAAGGGGCTCAACCCCGAAAACTACGACAAGTTCTTCAACGAGATGGACCTCGCGGCCGGCCGCGTCAAGTCCAGTTTCCAAAACGCGGCCACCTTCTACCTGTCGGCCCTGATCTACGAGGCCACGGGCCAGACCAACGACGCCTACATTGACTACCGCAAGGCGCTCGAAATCGCACCCGACAACCCCTACCTGCAAAAAGACGTGGTGCGCACGGGCCTGCGGTCCGGCATGGACGATGCCAAGAAGCTGGCCCAGCAGCTCAAGCTACCGACCACGGCGGCAGCGGTCGCCCCGGCCGAGGGCGAGGGTGAACTGGTGGTCTATTTGGAAGAAGGGTTGGCACCGGTCAAGCAGCCCGTGACCATCCCGGTCTACACCGTCAACACGGCCAACTACGTCAGCTTCCCTGTGTACCGCTCGGTACCGGCGCCGCAAGCCTATTCCCTGGCCGTGAACGGTGTCACGCACCAGACCCAGCTGTTGACCGACACGCGCGCGCTGGCCGTGCGCACGCTCAAGGACGAAGTGTGGGATCTGCTGGTGCACTCCTTCCTGCGCTTGATCGCCAAGCAGGAACTGCAACGCAATGCCGCGCGCAAGAGCCAGAAAAGCGACGAGGCCTTGATACTGGGCCTCGCGACGATGCTGTTCACCGTGGCCACCGACCAGGCCGACCTACGTTCCTGGCTTACCCTGCCAGGCAGCGCGCAGGTGATGCGTCTGTCCCTCGCCGAAGGCGAACACCAAATTGCCCTGCCTAACCGGCCGGGGCAGGCACCGATCACGGTACAGATTCGCAAGGGCAAGCCGACCTTGCTGCACCTGACCGTTTTGCCGGGTAGTATCTACAGCCGGGTTTATCCTCTGTGATGGAGTTCCTCATGAAACAAGTCTTGTCCTACCTCACCCCCGCGGGCGCCGCGCGCCTCGGCGTGCCCCTGCTCCTGAGCCTGGTGCTGGCCGCTTGCAGCTCGTCCTCCTTGATCGACTACCGCGGTGGCGCGTTCGAGGACGACATCGAAGTCGAAAAGACCTCCCTCTCGCTGGTCGAAGGCGGCTTGCCCCAAGCCCGCGCCGTTCTGAAGAACGACACCAGCAAGGACCTGAAGTTCGAATACAAGTTTGTCTGGCTCGACACCGAAGGCGTGCCGCTCGACGAGACCGACCGTCCCTGGCGGCCCGCCAAGCTGTCCGGCAAGGACCGCATGACCGTCACCGGCACGGCACCGTTTGACCGCGCCCGCCGTTTCCAGATCCAGATCCGCGAACCGCAGGAAATCAAGAAGTGAGACTTCACATGAACCACAGCCTTTCCCACACGATCAAAACCTCCACGTCCACGGTCTTGCTGGCCGCCGCAGCGCTGGGCCTGCTCGGCCTGTCTGGCTGCGCCTCCAAGGTTCAGTACGGCGACGCCACCGGCGTGGAAACCGTGAACACCGACTTCGGCTCCAGCGATCTGCAGATGATCGCCGAGAAGATGGTGGACGACCTGCTCTCCTCGCCCGCGATGCGCGACATCGCGCCCAATGGTGAGCGCCCGATCCTCTTCATCGAGAGCATCAAGAACAAGACCGTCGAGCACATCGACACCGAGTCGATCACCGACACCATCTCGACCAAGCTGCTGAACTCCCGCCGCTTCCGCTTCGTGGACATGACCCGCATGGATGCGGTGCAGAAGCAACTGGACTACCAGAAGAACAGCGGCCTGGTGGATGAAACCAAGGCAGCGCAGATGGGTCGCCAACTGGGCGCGAAGTTCATGCTCTACGGCAACCTGGCCTCGATCACCAAGTCGGCCGGCTCGACCAAGGACATCTACTACAAGTTCACGCTCAAGCTGTCCAACATCGAGAGCGGCATCGTGGAGTTCCAGAGCGAGAAGGAAATCCGCAAGACCCGCACGAAGAGCTTGTTCGGCGGTTGATCCTCCCCTGAGCGCGCCCCCGGTCCGGGGCGCGCGCTCAGCGCGGCCCCTGCGCAGGCAGTTGCAGGAGTTGCGCGGCGACCGCGACCGCGATCACCTCAGGCTGCTTGCGGAATTCGCCCGCGATGCCCTGCACCCCGATGGGGCAGGTCACGCGGGCGAAGTCTTGTTCGCCAAATCCACGTGCCTCCAAACGGTGTCGGAAGGTCGCCCACTTGCTGCGGCTGCCAATCAAACCGATGTAGGGCAGATCGTTCTGACGCCGCGCGCGCGTCAAGCAGGCAGCCAGGATGTCCAGGTCTTCCGCGTGGCTGAAGCTCATGATCAGCACGGCGCTGCCTGGCGTCAGATCGCCCACGGCGGCCTGCACGGGCTCCGAATGTTCACAGCGCAAGCGCCCGGTGCTCGCCAGGATGTCGGCTGGAAAGATGCCTTCCCGGCTGTCGATCCAGTGCAAGGCGAAAGGCAGATCCGCGAGCAAGCGGGCCAAGGCTTGCCCCACATGGCCACCGCCGAAGAGGGCCACCGGCAAGGCGGACACGGCGTCGGTGCGCGGTCCAGCGGCCAGGGCCTGCGCCTCGCTGGCGTCCAACACGTCGTACCGCAGCCAAACCACCCCCCCGCAGCATTGACCCAGACTGGGGCCCAATGCCTTGCGCTGGTCAAGTTCAGAAAGCGCGGTCTGGCCGGACAGCAAGGCCTGGGCGTGGGCGATGGCCTCGAATTCCAGGTGTCCCCCGCCGATGGTGCCCGTCACCTTGGTGTTGATCAGCGGGCCGTCCTTCGGCACCTTCAGCTCACGTGCCAGGGCAGCGGAGGGGACTGGCTCGACCAACATCCAGGCGCCCACTTCGCGCGGGGCTGAGCCCTCGGTGCGCACGATGCGCACCCGCACTGCGGCGTCATTCAAGACCGTGGCCATGCGCGGTGCCGCCGGTCAGATCCGCCGCGAGGCGGCTACGGGGCACGCGAGAACCCAGGTCACCCCGCCACGGCTGAATGACGATGACATTGGCGCACCCGCCTCGGGCACGGGCCGCGTCAGCGGCCCTTCTTGACCTCGCCGGCCAAGTAATCGACCACCTGGAGCGAGCGCTCCATGCTGCGGGTGAGCGAGGCATCGGTGTAGTAACGGCCGGCGACGCCCAAGGCCGGCACACCATCCACCTGGTAAGCGCTGACCAGTTGATTGGCCCGCCCGACCTTGGCCGCGACGCTGAAGGAGTTGTAGGCGTCGGTGAACTGCTTCTTGTCCACGCCCTGGGTCGCGAGCCAGTCGGCCATGCCGGCGGGATCTTCGAGGCGCTGGCGGTCCACATGCACGGCGCGGAACACCTTGGCATGCAGCTGGTTCAACTGGCCCAGGGCCTCCAGCGCGTAATACAGCCGCTGGCGAGTTTCCGGGCGCGGACCCACGAAGGCCACGGGCACGCGGCGCAGCACCACGTCCTTGGGCAGGCGGCGGCTCCAGGCCTCCAACGTGGGCTCGAAGGCGTTGCAGTGCGGGCAGTAGTACGAGAAGAATTCAACCACCTCAACCTGACCCGCGGGCGTTTCCACGGGCGCGGGCTGCTTGAGCGGCAGGTAGTCACGGCCGCTCTCGAAACCCGGACCCTGGGCCGCGGCGTTCAGTGGAAACGTGGCCGGCAAAGCGACGGCACTGCCCAGGCCAGCGGCGGTCAAGGCGCGGTTGAATTCACGGCGTTGCATGGTGAGGGGACTCCTGGTCGCAATGGGGTTGGCGGGTTAAGGCGCGGACTGGGCGCGTGGACTGAGGCGAGCGGTCTCAGCGCTGGCCACGGACCTGGGCGGTCTGCTGGCCGGACGCCTTGAGTTGGCTCTCGGCGCGGTCGGCGTCTTCCTTGCGTTCGTAGGGGCCCACGCGCACGCGGTAGATCAGACGGCCCGAGGCATCCTCGGCCCGCAGCACGCGCGCCTGTACTCCCGACAAGGACAGGCGCGCGCGCTGCGCTTCGGCGTCCTCGGGCTTGTAATAGGCACCGACCTGGATGAAATAGGCCAGCGTGTTGGGGTTGTTGGTGTTGGTGGCCGCCTTGTTGTCTTCGCTGATCTTGGCGCGCGCCAGGTCACCCAGGGGATCGGCCGACTTGGCGGGCACCGTCACCGGCGCGGGCACGGGGGCCTCGGGCTCGGCGGGCGGCGGCGCGGGCCGGGTCTTGGTCGCCAGGGGGGCGTTAGGCTTCCAGTCCTTGTTGCGCTCCAGCTCGGCCGCGTCCTGTTCGGGCGTGCGGTTCTGGCCCTTGTTCATGAAGGGCACGGGCGTCTTGGTCACGTAAAGCGCCACCAGCAGCGCCACGGCCAAGCCGACGACGACGCCGATGATGAAACCGAGGAGCGTGCTGCCGCGTTGCTTGTTCATATCGCAGGAATGGGTTGCAGAAAATTCAAAGGAGCGTCAGACGCAGGGCAGGCGCGACCAGCCCATCAAGGTCGGTCGCGCAGGCATTCACATCTTCTCAGGGGCGCTCACGCCCAGCACGGCCAGGCCGTTGCGCAGCACTTGCGCGGTGGCGGCCACCAGGGCCAGGCGAGCACGCTTGACGGCCTCGTCGTCCACCAGAATGCGCTCGGCATCATAGTAGCTGTGGTAGCTGGAGGCGAGATCGCGCAGGTAAAAAGCCACATCGTGCGGGGCGAAATCACGCGCCGCTCCCGTCAGCATGTCGGGGTATTGGGCCAACTTGAGCATCAGCGTGTGCGCGGCTGACGTGTCCAGCGCAGTCAGGTCGGCGTCGCGCAGGGTCACCGGATCGCCGCCGTCCTTCTCGCGCCAGGCCGCCAACACGGAACAGATGCGCGCGTGCGCGTACTGCACGTAGTAAACCGGGTTGTCGTTGTTCTTCTGCACGGCCAGGTCGACGTCGAAGGTGTACTCTGTGTCGGGCTTGCGGCTAAGCAGGAAGAAGCGCACAGCGTCCTTGCTGGTCCATTCGATCAGGTCGCGCAGCGTGACGTAGCTGCCCGCGCGCTTGCTGATCTTCACCTCTTCGCCGCCGCGCACCACGCGCACCATGGTGTGCAGCACGTAGTCGGGATAGCCCTGCGGAATGCCGACGCCCGCCGCCTGCAAGCCGGCGCGCACGCGGGCAATGGTGCCGTGGTGGTCCGTGCCCTGGATGTTGACGACCTTCTGGAAACCGCGCTCCCACTTGCTGATGTGGTAGGCCACGTCCGGCACGAAGTAGGTGTACGTGCCGTCGCCCTTGCGCATGACGCGGTCCTTGTCATCGCCGTAGTCGGTGCTGCGCAGCCAGAGCGCGCCGTCTTGTTCGTAGGTCTTACCGGCGGCACGCAGCTTCTCGACCGCCGCGTCGACCCGACCGCTGGTGTAGAGGCTGGACTCGAGGTAGTAGTTATCGAAACGCAGGTTGAAGGCTTGCAAGTCCAGGTCCTGCTCGTGGCGCAGGTAAGCCACGGCGAACAGGCGCATGCCATCGAGGTCATCCACCTTGCCGCTGGCCGTGTAGCTGCGGTCATCGGCTTGCACGGTCTTGCCCGCCATGAAGTCGGCCGCGATGTCGGCGATGTAGTCACCGTTGTAGGCGCTCTCGGGCCAGCCCGCGTCGCCGGGCTTGAGGCCGCGCGCGCGTGCCTGCACGCTGACCGCGAGGGTCTGGATCTGCACCCCCGCGTCGTTGTAATAAAACTCTCGGTACACCTCCCAGCCCTGGGTGGCGTAGAGGTTGGAGATGGCGTCGCCCAGGGCGGCCTGGCGTCCATGGCCCACGTGCAGTGGCCCGGTCGGGTTGGCAGAGACGAACTCCACCATCATGCGCTGGCCCTTGGGCGTCTGGCGCCCATAGCGCTCACCCGCGCCCAGCACCTCGCGCACGATTTCCTGCTTGGCGGCGGGCTTGAGTCGGATGTTGATGAAGCCGGGGCCAGCGATTTCCACCGCATCGACCCAAATGGAAAAGGCGGGCATGGCCAGCAGCGCGCGGCGCAGATCCTCGGCGACCTGACGCGGAGGTTGTTTGAGCGGCTTGGCGATCTGCATGGCCGCGGTGGTGGCCAGATCGCCGTGTTCGGCCAACTTGGGAGATTCGAACGCGGCGCGGGCGCCCGCACCGGGCAACAACTGTTCCAGCACGATGGACAAGGTCTGGAGCAGCTCGTTTTTGACGGACAACATAGTGGGCCGATTCTACTGACCGGGCTCCACGCGCCCTGCTCGGGCAGCACGCCTGTGCCCAACGCACACCAAATTTACGCTTGGACGCAGAAAGCATGGAGGGTCGCCAAAGGGCACACAATCAAAACTGGCCGACCCTTACGGCGGAACGCCAAATGCCTATGCTGAGTCGCGGTTCTGAGCCCGTTCCCTCCCTGAGCGAGGTTCGAACCGCTTCTGTCCTTGACCCCCGCCGCGGCGCTCCTCCCATTCCTCCTCCAGCCCGGCGGGGATTTTTTGGGGCCCTCCTCGCTCAATCCAGCTTGCCCGCCGCCTGCTTGACGGCAGCGGTCAGCATCTGCGCCGAAGGCGATTCACGTGCCCAGTGCTGCCAGTACAGCGCGACATCCACCGTGGCGCCTGGCAGCAGTTCCTCGAAGGCGCCCTCGGCCTTGTCCCGCCGCGCCGCCAGGGTGTGCGCGGGCACCATGCCCCAGCCCAGGCCCAGGGCGATGGCCGTGTCGAAAGCTTCGACCGAGGGCGCGTAGTGGCGCGGGTAGGGTGGCTGGCGCAGGCCAAAGTGCTGCTCCAGGTAAGTGTCCTGCAGCGCGTCCTTGCGGTTGAAGATGATGGCGGGCTGCGCCAACAGCTGGTGGATGGACAGTCGTCCTTGACTGTCACGGCACTCGCGCGCCAGCGCGGGCGCGGCCACGCCGTGGTAGCGCAGCACGCCCAACGGTTCGGCCAGGCAGCCGCGCAGCGGCTCGGCCAGGGTGGTGACGCAGCCCAGCACGTCTCCGCTCTTGAGCGCGTCGTGCGTGTGGTCCTGGTCGTCGATCACGATGTCGAGCAGCAAGCGGTGGCGCGCCAGCACCGGCGCGACGCCGGGCAGGAACCAGCTCGCCACCGAGTCGGCGTTGATGGCCACCGGCAAGGTCTGCCAGGCGCGGCTGCCAGCGCCGCCGTCCACGCTGCCTGCGCCCTGCAAATTGGCCAGCAGGTCCGCCTCCATGGCCCGCACCTGCTTCACATGCGCCAGCAATGCCTGCCCCGCAGCGGTGGCGCGCACGGTCTTGCCGCGCACCAGCAGGCGGCGGCCCAGCTCGGCCTCCAGCGACTTGATGCGCAGGGAGATGGCCGCCAGCGTCAGGTGCAAGGCCTGAGCGGCCGGGCCAAAGCCGCCGTGTTCGACCACGGCGGCGAGGGCATCCAGTTGTTTCGCGTCCAGCATGGTCCGGTTCCGGGCAAGGCGGCCGAACGCCGCAAAAGATCAATTAATTCTTGAGTTTATCTAATTTAAATCAAAAGTATTAAACAAAACAAAGGCCACCGGCATACTGCCAGCCATCGTGTCCCCGACGCCCTGGCGCCGGTTTTTCTTCCAGGTGCTCTCATGTCTTTCGCCCTGCCTGTTTCCCCCGCCTTTCTGTCCGGCATGGTGCTGAGCCTGTCTCTCATCATGGCCATCGGCCCGCAGAACGCGCACGTGCTGCGCATGGGCCTGCAGCGGCAACACCTCGCGCTGACCGTCGCCGTCTGCGTGCTGGCCGACGTGGTGCTGATCGCGCTGGGCGTGGCGGGCCTGGCCCAGCTCGGTGGTTTGTCCGACAAGCTGCACGGGGCGCTGATCGGCGCGGGCGTGCTCTTCCTCGCGGTCTATGGCTGGCAAGCGCTGCGGCGCTTTCTGCGTCCAGCCCCAGTGAACCTGGAGGCGGCCAACCTCCAGCCCCCGACCATGACGCGCCGCCAAGCCGTGCTGTCCGCGCTGGCCTTTTCCTGGCTCAACCCGCACGCTTGGCTGGACACTGCGGTGCTGATCGGCACAGCTTCGCTGGCCTACGGCCTGGACGGCGGCCCCGGTCGCGCGGTCTTTGGCCTGGGCGCCGCCACCGGGTCGCTGCTCTGGTTCGCGGGTCTGGGCCTGGCCCTGTTCTGGCTCGGCCGGCGCTTGAACTCCGTGGCGGTCTGGCGCGCGCTGGATGGCCTGGTGGCGCTGATGATGTGGGGCACGGCGCTGTGGCTGGTGCTCAGCCTGTTCTGATGGCCTGAACGTGACCGGACTGTGCCCCGGTTGCGGTGCGACATCGGCCACCGCCACGGGGGGCCGCGCTGGCGAGCAGCCACCGACTCTCGCAAGGGCTTAGCCCGCCACGGAAAAGGCCGCATGCGCACAATGCCGCGCATGCGCCGCCGACTCCTCATCAGCTCCGCCTTGACTGCTGCTGCCAGCGTGGCCGCGCCCGCGCTGGCCTCACCTGCGCGCACGCGTTTGCCCCGCATGACGGAAGGCCCGTTTTATCCGCCTCGCAGCTGGCGCGCCGACAGCGCCCTCTGGCCCGACCAGGACGCCGACCTCACCACCGTGCGCCGCAAGGACGGCGTGTCGCGCGCGCAAGGCGAGGGGCTGGGACTGGAAGCCCAGGTGCTGGACAGCGCGGGCCGCGCCATCGATGGCGCTGAGATCGAGATCTGGCAATGCGACACGCTCGCCGCCTACCGCCACCCCAGCGTGCCCGCCACCACTGGCCGGTTTGACCCCGGCTTCCAGGGGTACGGCGCCACCGTCAGCGGCAAAGGCGGCGAATTGCGCTTTCGCACCATCCGCCCCGTGGCCTACCCCGGGCGCACGCCCCACATCCACCTCAAGATCACGCACACCAGTTTCGGCACGCTGACAACGCAGCTCTTCGTCGCGGGTGATCCGGGCAACGCAGGTGATTTCCTCTGGCGCCAGCTCGATGCGGCGGCGCGCCAGGCTGCGGCGATGCAGCTGCAGCCCGCACCGGAGGCCAGCGGCCTGCGCTGGCTGGCGCGGCACCCGCTGATCGTGCCCGCCTGAGAGGGCAGCACCACCCGACCCATCCCCGCAGCGCGGCGCACCGCTGCATCGCAGCATTGCCGCTGGCGGCCTGTCATGGCGAAGCGCTAGACTCCCGCCCCGGGTATCCATCCCGGATGCCCCCAGCATCCATTCCTTGAGACAACAGACACCATGAAAAAACTGCTCTCCCTGCTCGCCCTCGGTCTGGCCCTGAGCTTCGGCACCGCCGCTCAGGCCCAGGACGCCGCCGCCACCTGCGCAGCCCAGTCCGCCGAGAAGAAACTGGCCGGTGCCGCCAAGACCAGCTTCGAGAAGAAGTGCGTGGCCGACCAGCAAGCCGCCGCCGAAGCCAATGCCAACGCGGTCTGCGAAAAGTCCGCCGCCGACAAGAAGCTGGCGGGCGCCGCGAAGACCAGCCATGTGAAGAAGTGCTTGGCCGACCAGCAAGCCGCCCCCGCGAAGAAGTAAGCGTTCCGCTGCCTCTCACGGCACAAACCCCGGCCGCGTGAGCGGTCGGGGTTTGTTTTTTTGGGCGCGCGCCGAGACCTGGGGCCGGTTCACGCTCAACAAGCCCTCGCTCAGCGGCGCGACTGCCAGAACGCGGGCTGGCCGTAGTGGTGCTTGAGGAAGTCCAGCCACAGGCGCAGGCGCAGCGGCAGATGCTTGCGCTGCGGAAAGACCACGTAGATGCCGTTGGGCGGCGCGGCGTAGTCTTCCAGCACCGGTACCAGGCGGCCCGCGCTCACGTCTTCCTCCACCTCCCAGGTGCTGCGCCAGGCAATGCCGTAACCGGCCAGGCACCAGTCGTGCAGCACCTGCCCGTCGGAACAATCCAGTGGCCCTTGGGGGCGGTAGTAGATGAGTTCTCCTTCGGCCTGCGCCCCGTTCACGAGCGGCGTGTCCGACAGGCCCGCGCCCGCGAGGTCTGCGCCTGCCAAGCCCGTGCCAGTGAGGTCTGCGTTCAGAACTGTCTCGCCCTCCGGCCTGTCCAGAAGCTCCTCCTGATGCAGTCCCTGGGCTTTGCGTGGAACGCGGAACGCCCAGCCCCGCGTCTGCGAGGCCTCGCTGGACAGCACCAGGCAATCGAAACGCGCCAGGTCCTGCGGCGTCTGCGGCGTGCCGTGGCGCTTCAGGTATTCCGGCGTGGCGACGCAGAGCCGCCGGTTGTCCGCCAGGCGCACGCTGACCAGGGATGAATCCGGCAGATCGCCCACGCGCACGGCGCAGTCGTAACCCTCGCGCGCCATGTCCACCACCCGGTCGCTCAGGTTGAGCGAGATCGTCACGTCGGTGTGCAGCTCACGAAAGCGCGGCACCAGGGGCGCCACATGCCGGCGCCCGAAACCCGCCGGGGCCGTCACGCGCAAATGACCGCTGGCCTTCACGCCCCCCGCCGACACCCCGGCCTCGGCATTGGCGATGTCGGCCAGCAGGCGCTGGCAATCCTCCAGAAAGGCGCTGCCCTCGTGCGTGAGCGAGAGCCTTCGTGTGGTGCGCAGCAGCAGCTTGACGCCCAGGCGTTCTTCCAGCGCGTCCAGCCGACGCCCCATGATGGCCGGCGCCACACCCTCGGCCCGGGCCGCCGCCGTCAGGCTGCCGCGCGTGGCCACCGCCACGAAAGATTCCATCTGCTTGAGTTTGTCCATGCCCGCCTCAGTCCCGCTTCGCGCTCAACACGCCTGATTCGATACTTTTTGTTCCGAATATCGAGATTATTTATTGGTTAATGGATTACGAAGTATCAAATACAGTTCGTCATCCCAAAAAAGGCGCTCCCTGCGCGCTGCGCCCTGTCCACCCCCTTTCTGTCTTTGCCCCCTGGAGGTCCGCCATGACGACGCCCGCCCCCGAATTCACCCGTGTCCACGGCCTGCAGGTCGCGACCGCGCTGCACCGTTTCGTTGAACAGAAAGTGCTGCCCGGCACGGGCGTGGAAAGCGCCAAGTTCTGGGCCGGTTTCGACGCCATCGCGCGCGACCTCGGCCCCAAGAACGCGGCCTTGCTGAGGAAGCGCGACCGCCTGCAAGCAGAGCTGGATGCCTGGCACAAAGCCAACCCCGGGCCCATCACGGCCGGGAAAAACATGAAGGCCTACCAAGCCTTCCTGGAAAAAATCGGCTACCTCGTGCCCGCGCCCAAGGACGTGCACTGCGACACGACCAACGTCGACGCCGAACTGGCCGTGCAAGCCGGCCCGCAACTCGTGGTGCCCATCCTGAACGCGCGCTACGCGCTCAACGCGGCCAACGCACGCTGGGGCTCGCTCTATGACGCGCTCTACGGCACGGACGCGCTGCCCGAGGACGGCCCCGGCTACAAGGGCGCCACCAAGACCGGCCCGGACGGCCAGGGCTACAACCCGGTGCGCGGCGCCAAGGTGATCGAGTACGCGCGCCATGTGCTGGACCGCGTGGCCCCGCTGGCCGCAGCGCAAGGCAAGCCCGCGTCGCACGTGGGCTCCAAGGGCTATGCCGTGCTGGGCGGCAAGCTGATCGTCACGCTGAAGGACGGCCGGCAGGCCACGCTGGCCGAGACGGGCAAGTTCATCGGTTATCAGGGCAGCGCCGCCGCGCCCAGCGCCATCCTGCTGCGCAACAACGGCATCCACATCGAGATCCAGATCGACCGCAGCACGCCCATCGGCAAGACCGACCCGGCGGGCGTGAGCGACCTGCTGGTCGAGGCCGCGCTCTCGACCATCCTCGACCTGGAAGACTCCGTGGCCGTGGTGGACGCCGAAGACAAGGTGCTGGCCTACGAGAACTGGCTGGGCATCCTCAAGGGCACGCTGACCGAAACGGTCAACAAAGGCGGCAAGAGCTTCACGCGCCGCCTCAACGCCGACCGCGTCTACCAGGGCGCGAACGGCGAAGAGATCAAGCTGCACGGCCGCAGCCTGCTCTTCGTGCGCAATGTGGGCCACCTGATGACGCACCCGGCCATGCGCTACGCCGATGGCAGCGACATGCACGAAGGCATCATGGACGCGGTCATCACCACGGCCATTGCGCTGCACGACCTGCAAGGCCTCACCAAGAACGGCATCCGCAACTCGCGCACCGGCAGCATCTACATCGTCAAGCCCAAGATGCACGGCCCCGAGGAAGCCGCCTTCGCTTCCGAGCTATTCGCCCGTGTCGAGACCCTGCTGGGTCTGCCCGAGAACACGGTGAAGCTGGGCATCATGGACGAAGAGCGCCGCACCAGCGTCAACCTCAAGGCCTGCATCGCCGCCGCCAAGAGCCGCGTGGCCTTCATCAACACCGGCTTCCTCGATCGCACGGGCGACGAGATGCACACCGCCATGCACGCCGGCCCCATGATCCGCAAGGCCGCGATGAAGGGCACCGCCTGGATCGACGCCTACGAAAAACTCAATGTGCTGGTCGGGCTGGCCACCGGCCTCAAGGGCCGCGCACAGATCGGCAAGGGCATGTGGGCCATGCCCGACCTGATGGCCGCCATGCTCAAGCAGAAGATCGTGCACCCGCTGGCCGGTGCCAACACCGCCTGGGTGCCCAGCCCCACCGCCGCCACCCTGCACGCGCTGCACTACCACCAGGTCAACGTGGCCGCTATTCAAGACCAACTGGAAAAGCAAGCTCAGGCCAAGAACTTCAAGCAGACCGAAGCCAAGGAACTGGCCCGCCTGCTGACCGTGCCCGTGGCCGGCAAGCCCGGCATGAAGGCCCCCTGGACCGCCACCGAGATCCAGCAGGAAATCGACAACAACTGCCAGGGTATCCTGGGCTACGTGGTGCGCTGGATCGACCAGGGCGTGGGCTGCTCCAAGGTGCCCGACATCCACAACATCGGCCTGATGGAAGACCGCGCCACCCTGCGCATCAGCAGCCAGCACATCGCCAACTGGCTGCTGCACGGCGTGGTGACCGAGAACCAAGTGCGCGCCGCGTTTGAACGCATGGCCGCCGTGGTGGACGAGCAGAACAAGAGTGACCCGCTCTACAAGCCCATGGCCGGCAACTTTGAAACGTCCATGGCCTACAAGGCCGCGACCGACCTGGTGTTCAAGGGCCTGGAACAGCCCAACGGCTACACCGAGCCACTGCTGCATGCGTGGCGCTTGAAGGTCAAGGCCGCGGCCTGATCCCACAAGAAGCGACCTGAGGAGAAAACGGCGCCCGCGGGCGCCGTTTTTTTGCACCTCGCCAACGTGAAGCGTACGCGCGCCCCTGGGTCATACTCGCCGTTGGCGCCCCTTCGGGCGCAGCGGCAACAAGGAACGAGCGTGCAATCTGCCAGTGAAACATGGTTCGACGAGGTCTATTACCAACGCTACTACTTCGACAAGAAGACCCGCGTGGTGGACCCCAGCCATCTTGAGCGGCTGGGCACCTTTGTGTGCAGCTACCTCAAGTACCTGCGCGTGCCGGTGCGGCGCGTGCTGGATGTGGGCTGTGGCGTCGGCCTGTGGCGCGACGTGGTGGCCCGGCACTACCCTGAAGCGCATTACCACGGCGTGGAGTACAGCGAGTACCTGTGCGCGCGCTACGGCTGGGAGCGCGGCTCCGTGGTTGACTACCGCAGCACCGAGCCTTTTGACCTGGTGATCTGCCAGGGCGTGCTGCCCTACCTGAGCGCCGCCGACCTCAAGCTGGCGCTGCACAACCTCGCCACGCTGAGCCGCGGCGCCTTGTACCTGGAGGCCGTGACGCGCGAGGACTATGAGCGCGACATCGTCGACGACACGCTGACCGACCCGCGCCTGTTTCGCCACCGCGCCCAGCTCTACCGGCGCGGCCTGCTCGAAGGGTTCACCGAGCTGGGCGGCGGCGTCTGGCTCAGTCGACAGACCACGACGCCGCTGTTTGAACTGGAATACGCGAGCGGGCGCTGAGCGCGGCGGCCTGACGATGACGGCCGCTGCGTGATGCCGCGACACGGAATGCCGCGCGCTACAGTGCGCGCATGAAGCCAGCACGTTCATCCGCCTCTGCCTCATCGCGCACCGCGTCTTCCTCCAAATCACCGCTGCGCCTGCCGCGCCTGGACGCTCTGCGCGGCGCGGCCTTGTTGTGGATGGCAGCGTTCCACGTCTGCTTTGACCTGGCCTACTTCGGCTGGCTGCAAGCCGACTTCTACCGCGACCCGTTCTGGACCACGCAGCGCACGCTGATCGTCAGCCTCTTCCTGCTGTGCGCGGGCCTGGGGCAGGCGCTGGCCCACACACAAAACATCGGCTGGCCGCGCTTCTGGAAACGCTGGGCGCAGATCGCAGGCTGCGCGCTGCTCGTGTCTCTGGGGTCATGGTTCATGTTCCCGGGCAGCTACATCAGCTTCGGCGTGCTGCACGGCATGGCCGTGATGCTGCTGATCCTGCGCTGGGTCGGGCCGCGCCTGCGGCCCTGGCACTGCGCCCTGCTCGGCCTGCTGGCCGTCCTGCTGCCGCATTTCGTGCAGCACCCCTTCTTTGACACGCGCTGGACCAACTGGCTGGGCCTGGTGACGCGCAAACCCATCACCGAAGACTACGTGCCCGTCCTGCCCTGGCTGGGCGTGATGCTCTGGGGTTACGGGCTGGGTCGTTGGCTGCTGGCGCGCACGCAGGGCAAGCGCACCGCGCCGATCCTCGGCGGCGCGGTGCCTAAAGGACTGACCCCGCTGGCGCTGCTGGGGCGCTGGTCCTTGAGCTTTTACATGCTGCACCAGCCGGTGTTGATGGGGGTGATGCTGGGGGTGGCGGCGGTGTGGGGCCGGTGAAGAGAGGGCAGTCCCGGCCCGTGAGTAAAACAGCGCGGTGCTGACTCAGCCCTCACAAACCGCCTGCGTCAAAAGCGGCGGCCGCAGGATTTTCCTTGCGCATGCTGCCCGCGCTTGGCAGTGGCATTTGCAGCAAAGCGGCGACATCCAGAACACCCGATCCGTAGTTGCCCTTCTCTTCACCAGACCACTTCCCCGGTTTCGCGCTTTTCATCGCCAAGTATTTGAACGCCTTGGGAATTTGCCAGAGCCCCGTCTGCGCGTACTTGTCATGGAGTGCGTCAACACCATGCCAAGCCAGCCACAACGCCGCCGCGCCGGAACAGCACGCTGTTGCATGGGAAGTGCCATGTCCGCTTTCCGCGGCCATGCTTGCTGGGGTCACGCCACCCGGTTTCCACGGCTCGGCACGAACGTGTCGAATGCCGTCCGCCGGGCCGCAGAGATCCACGTACGGGCCCTTGGCAGCGCGGCGCCATGGCTTGAGTCGAGGACCGACACCGCCCAGGGTGACGCATCGATTCAAACGGCCCGGGTAAATGACTTCCCCCCAACCCTGGCCTGCGGCACAGACCACGATCAACCCTTTTTCATACGCGATATCGAGTGCCGTGGACAAATGGTCCGATGGAAATAGCGCACCAAGAGAAATATTGACGACGTGACACTGCTGCTCTATCGCCAGAATCACCGCGTCATGAACGTGCTCCTTGACATGGTCAATGATGACTGAATCGGTCACGCGGAATGGGATGATCTGCGCGCCAGGCGCCACGCCATAGAAAGGGCCGCCTTGCGCGGTCGGGTCGTACCCCGCAATCGTTGCGCTGATGCGAGTCCCGTGCCCTGGAAATCCAGGCAGAAATGGATCACGTGGACCATCCGTGTCTTTGAGGCCATCCAGGAGATCAGCGCCTTCGTTTGGAAAGACCGTCCCGCTGGATCCCCCGCTCCATCCCAAGGCTTTGTGCTCTGTGTACCCCGTATCGATGTGGGCGATGCGCACATCTTTCCACGGGAGCGCATTTGCAAACTTCTCTTGCCCGGCGAACATGCGCCAGGCTGCAACGGCATTGACCCCTCTTTCATCAATGTGCCAGTCGTAAGGTCCAGCAAAAGACCCCGGCAGAAATCCCAAAGACTTGTCTTCCAATTGCTCTGGTATTTGCCCGGGTATCAACTGCGACAAGGCTGCTGATGGCGCGTCAACATGCACGCCGCTTGTCATCCACTCAACATACTCTTTCAATGAAAGAACGCCAACGGATGCAGCGCCCCAGGATGAGAGTTTTTTGATCCATTCATCCGGCGCAGCGAGGCCCAGTTTCGCTCGCACGATCTGCTCCACGCCATGCGGTATCAAAAACTGCTTCGAAGAAACCACTCCCTCCAAGGCAGAGAGTGTGTCTGAGGACTCTAGAACCGCTTGCAATTGCTGGTGAAACTCACGCTGTTTCATCGTGTCGTCCGACAAAGTCACCGTGGTGATTTGGCTTTCCGACAGGCTACTGAATTGGTCATTCATGACAAGAACCTCCAGCGGCAATCAACGACCTTGCGTCCTCACACCCTGAACACCTTCATCACCTCATCCCCTAAATGGTTGATGACCTTCACGGCGATGCGCCCACTGCTCGGCTTGTCGAAGGGGCGGGACACGTCGCTGTTGAGCGAATCCCAGGCTTCCTGGTTGATTTCAGCCTTGAGTGTGGTCTTGAGCGACTTGTAGGGATCGTTGGCGCCGAGGAAGTAGGCGTGGCGGACGAAGAAACTTTCTTCGTTGTAGTCGGTGTCGATGAACCAGCAGGCGATGCCGTCGGCGCCGTCGCTGCGCACTTCGCCTGTGCTGGGGTCGAACACGTCCACGCCGTTGACCTTGACTTTCAGTTCGCCGGTGGCCCGCTCACCGGCCTTGAACGGCTGGTCGGTGGCGGCATCCAGGATGGTGATGTCTGGCTCGCCAAAGATCACGAAGAGGTTGCCCTTGCCCGTGTTCTTCAGGTCTTCGGCCATGTGCAGGTCGGCGTTCATGCGCGCCTTCAGCACGGGGATGCGACCCAGCTTCTCGAACTCGCTGCTGTGCGCGTCGTAGTTGAAGGCGCAAGCCACCAGCACGTCAAAACCGGCGTCACCCGCCTCCTTGGCTGCGCTCACCAGATCAGGCCGCGAGACGGTGCCAAACTCGGGGCCGATGAAGATGGCAGCGCGCTTTTCGGCGCCGCCTTCACCTTCGGTGTAGCGGCCTTCACCACACACATAACTGCCCGGCCAGGGCGTGAGGGCGGTGAAACTGATGCGGTCCTGCTTGTGCGCCTGCTGCACGCCCGCCGTGCGCAGGTTTTCCAGGATGATGGCGGCGAAGTCGCGTACGCTGGTGCCGCCGTAGCCGGCTTCGGGTTCGGCGGCTTTATTGCCGTCCATCACATCGCCGTTTTCGTCCACACCCAGGGTGCGGTGGGGCGAGAGGCTTTCCACGGTGAAGGGGCCGGCCACGCGCACCTTCTTCTTGTCCTCGTACGGCTTGTCGTAGAGAAATTCGAACTCGGCCTTGGCTGCAATCGAGGCGTCGATTTCCTTTTGCCGGGCGATGCGCTGCGCCCACCAGTCGGCGTGCAGCTTCCTGATTTCTTGTACGCGTGCGTTGCGGTCCACCGGTGTTGTCGTGACCCGTTGCTGGAAGCCACTGGTCAACCAGGTGGGAATATGAGGCTCGATGTCGCGAGGCACCTCCCACTCCTGCCATTGCTGCTCGGTCAATTCGTTGAGTTTGAAGCGCAGCGGTTCCAGCACAGCTTGGAACTTTTCCCAGATCACGTCGATCTCGATGTTGTTGGCAATATCTCCCGAAGTTGTGTTTGTGACATGCTCATAGACGAATCCAAGCCTCACATCGCTGCGCACGGGGGAAGACGCAGGCGCTCGTTGCGTTACCTCAGCAACCTTTAGTTGGCCTTCGCGGCTGTCTGCAAGCAGATAGTAGGGGTAGCGGGCACCCATGATGCGGGCGCGAGCCAAGGCAAGTGCAACACGTGAGGTATCGATAGTGATCCAGCGACGCCCCCATTGCTCGGCAACGTAGGCCGTCGTTCCTGATCCGCAAGTAATGTCAAGAACAAGGTCACCTGGGTCAGTCGCCAAAAGCAAGCATCGTTGTACGACACGTTCATTTGTCTGGACAACGTAGATTTGATTCGACGCGCCTCCGAAGCCATCCCACCAATTCGAAATTTCGCGTATTGATGGCTGCGGTGAGTGCCGAACAAACCGCACGTCCGTGTTTTGAGGATGAAGTCGATCTGCTCGCCCGAGCCGCTCCATACCTGGCGTGCTTCCATCGTCTTCAATCACCGTGTGCTTCCAACACTGCCCTGGTTTGATCGGGAAAGTACGCCCGCGGAACTTGAAGTCATGTGACTGCTGCCGCCGATTTCCTCCACTCTTCAGCGGATTAGCGGCAAATAACTTCGAGGCCGGATACCGCCTTTCGAGAGCGGCGAGATCATCGCTGTACTTAAATCCATCCAGCTCTTCGAGCTCAGTCAATCGAAGCCTTCGGCCATCGCTTAACTCAATGAAAGGGAAATCCTCAAGAAGCTCGAATTGGCTACGCACCTCATAGATAGGTCGAATCTTGAGTTGGTTCGATGATTTCTTTTGCTTGCCATACCAAAGAATGAAGTCATTTACAGGGTCCAATGTTCCGCCCTTCTGGCTCCCTTTTTTCTTCACCAGAATCTCAGTAATACAGTTCTCATCCCCAAACACCTCATCCATCACCGCCCGCACCCGGTGCACGTTCTCATCCCCGATCTGCACAAAGATCGAGCCGCTGTCGGTCAGCAGATCGCGCGCCACGGTCAGGCGGTCGCGCAGGTAGGTGAGGTAGGAGTGGATGCCATCGCGCCAGGTATCGCGGAAGGCTTTGACCTGCTCGGGCTCGCGGGTGATGTGACCGGCGTTGCCGTCTTTCACGTCCCGGCTGGTGGTGCTCCACTGGAAGTTGCTGTTGAATTTGATGCCGTAGGGCGGGTCGAAGTAGATGCATTGCACCTTGCCACGCAGACCCTCGCGCTCGGCCAGGCTGGCCATGACGGCCAGGCTGTCGCCCAGGATCATGCGGTTGGCCCAGTGGGCGTCGTGCTGGTAGAACTCGGTCTTGGCCTCGTTGCTGGGCAGGCCGTTGAAGTCGGCAAACAAATCCGCCACGAACCCCTGCTGCTGGGTGGCGGCCGCGGCCTGGGCCGCCTCGGTCTGGCGCTTCAGGTCGTCGATCAGCACCTTGGGGTGGACTTTTTCCTGGATGTAGAGCGGCGGGGCATGGACGACCAGATCGCTCCAGTCCTGCACGTCCTTGCCGCGCCAGACGAGCTGCGGGTCCAGGTCCTGGTTGCGGCGCTCGTAGGCCACGCGGATGGGGGCCTTGTCCTCGTCGCGCAGGATGCTCTGGTATTCCGCCGTGGGAATGTTCTTGCGCGTGGCGTCGTCGTGCTTGAGGGTTTCGACCTGAAGCGGTGCTTTGGGTTTGCGGGTGGCCATTTCAGATCTGCGTGGAGTTGTTTGAGTTGCGGCCCGGGTGAAGGTTGCATGCGACATGTTCAACAGCCAACGCTTCTCCACAGGAATGTAGATGCTTGGAAAGGAACGACCACCTGATTGGGTGATCGATCGTCGCTCCTTGCTGCTGCAGCGGCAATTCCTCGTCCATACGTTCACGAAGTCTGTCGACCAGGCCTGCAATGTTCTGGCTCAGAAAATAGGCAATCAGCAAGCCACGCCCCTCACGCCCCGTCGTATACCTGACGAGCAATTGCTCCAAGCCATCGAAGTGCTTCTGAGGCCCGTCATAAATCTTGGCTTCTCCCAGCCGCTTGCGCATTGGATAGGAGTGATCCGCAACAATGGTCATATCGACGTGACCATTGGAATTTGCTTCTTGTGTGACTGTCAGCCCTGGAATCGACAGGGCCATTGCAAGCACACCGGTCAGCCCCACTTCGCCAAGCCCTGCAAAATTCCTGCTGTTCGCTTCAAGCCCTGCAATCGCTTGCGCCAAGAGAACATCGAGGGCGGCATCAAACTCCTCGTCGTTCCTGGCTGTCAGGAGGGCCAAATACTCGGGCGCTTTTCTCTGCAAAGCTTCCACATATCCTGCAACACTGTCGACTCTATTCACCACGAGGCCCCCCCTTTCCCACGCTCGGCTTCCATCGCATACTTACAGTGGAAGCCCATTGATCCCATTCTTCGTCCGACAACGTCTTTTTCCTGTGCCAGGCCGTGAGTTTGTCAATGAACTCTTTCAGTGGAACCGGCGTATTGGTCGACTGCGCAACCAGCCCCAAAGCAAGTGTGCCAGCGCCTTGTCTTGTGAGCGCTGCCAGGACCGCAAGCACATCCCCCTCTGAACAACCAACGGTTTGCGAAATGCGCCGCAAATCACTGATCCGTAATTCATGGTTATCGGTCTTAGAGAGAATGCTCCAGATGGCTTGGTTCACACCGGTGGGAATCGGAAGTGCACCGAAACTTTGTTGAATTAGTGCACTGGATCGATTGCGCAACATCTCCAGTTCAGAGGATATTCCTTCGGACAACTGGTCAACTATCCTGGCAAGTTCGGCTTTCAATTTCTCAGCCAAGTCTTGCTCCATCGCATAGACCTCGCTGAATTCGGCAAACGCCCAGCGGCCATGGGTGCCCAGGGCGTTGACGCCGGGCAGCCAATAGACCTGCATCGTCTCTTTCTTGACCTTGGCGTCTTCGCCCCGATAGCCCTTGATTTCGACAATGAGGTTCAGCGGTTTGTCCGGCCCATGGCCATCGTCCACACGCAAAATGAAATCCGGCCGGTAACGGCGTGCCTCGCCCGCCATGAGGTAGGGCACTTCAAAACCAAGGTTGTGGTTCTTCACATAGGCCAGCACTTGAGGGTGGGCCTCGGCGACGCGGCAGAACTCGGCCTCCCAGTCGCTGTCGGTGATGATCCAGTTGAGGTGGCACTTGGGGCCACCCACCGACATCCCACTCGTGTCCCAGCGCGTCGTCTTGGAAGTGTTGAAGTTCACATAACGAGTCGTGCCCACCGGGTTGTACGGGTCAAGCAGGGCACGAATGCGGCTGTCACCCGCCTCGATGTGCGCCCGATTGATGGCTGCCGTGATCTTCTCGCAGGCCATATCGGCCAACTGAAAGTACATCAGCTGGGCTGGGAAGGTATTGCCCAGGCAGACAAGGTGCTGGTCCAACCACTCCTTGGCAATGCGCCTGAGTTGACCGAAGAGGTGCAGCTTCAACTCACCATTGGGATCGCGGTACTGGGTGCTGAGCAGATGCTTGGTGAGGTGCATGAGCAGCGTGGGCTGTCGCATACCTTCTAGATGACTCAGATCCAGATCAACACCTTCCCCGATGATCCCGGCGTTGTGTACGCGGGACGGCCCCACCAGCTCAGGCGTGAGTCTGAGCATGGAGTCTTCCGTGAAATGCGCGGTGATGCGCTCTTCGGGCAACTCCACCCGATAACCCTCCACGCGAGGGAACCGTATTTCCAGATGCTCCCGATCAGGTTTGACAGCCTTGACCTGCACCGTGTCGCGCGGCGGTTGCGGCGGGGCGACGACCGGCTCAGCGTTGAAGTTGAAGGGGATGCCGAGCACATCGGCGTATTCGACGTTGAACAGCCCCTCGTCATTGAGGTCGTAAGACTGACGGCGCAAGGCGCGGCCAATCACCTGTTCACACAGCAACTGGGTGCCGAAGGCACGCACGCCCAAGACATGCGTCACGTTGTTGGCGTCCCACCCCTCGGTGAGCATGGAGACGGAGACCACGCAGCGGATGGATTCGCCCAGCCTGCCGGGTTTGCCCACCGTGTTCATCACTTCGCGGAGGATGGCCGCGTCGTCCAGTTCCTTGCCGCTCTTCAACTCATCGGCCAGTTTGCCGCCGCGTTCCAAGATTTCATGACGAAACTGCTCAATCTCCGGCCCCGCCATGGCACGGAAGTTGTCATCCAAGGCCTCACCGGATTCCAGTTGCGTGCTATCAATCAGAAGTGTCCGCGGACGCGGCAGTGGCCGGTTCGCATCGTCATAGTTGCGGAACAGGCTCAAGCGACCGTTGACCACAGTGGGGGTGCCGTCGGCGTTCTGGCGCTGAAAGCCAGATATGTAGTCGTAGACCAGCTTGGATGTGGACGTGTTGTTGCACACCACGATGAAGCAAGGGGGCACGGTGATGCCCGCCTTGCTCCACAACTCGTAAGTCAGTTGGTAGTGGCCGTACAGAGCTTCCAGCGCGGTCTGCAGGCGGGTGGGCAACTTGAGCGGGTCCAGCCCCTCGGACTTGCCCCGGCCCTTTTTGGGCATGTCCTTGCGAATGTTTTCCCAAAGGTTGCGGAACACCGGCAGATCATCCTTGCTGGCACCGGGCAGATTGTCGGCAACGGGCACGCGGGGTAGTTTGACAATGCCGCATTCGATGGCATCCATGAGGGAGAAGTCGCTCATGGTCCAGGGGAAAAGAGTGCCCTCCACATAACCCGATCCGCGCAGGAAGAAGGGCGTGGCCGAGAGGTCCATGACACGCGTGACGCTCAGCTTGCGGTTCACGGCTTCCAAACCGGAAATCCACAGGCGAGCGGCTTCGTTGTTCTCCTCGGCTTCTTTCTTCTCGTCGCCAGAAAGTTCCTCGTCCGTCTCGGCGACTTCCGCCTTAGGCTTTTCGCGGTAGCAGTGATGGGCCTCGTCGTTGATGACCATGACGCTGGACAAGCCCATGAGTTCAGGCATGACACGTTGCAGCATCTGGCCCTCGGTCTCCAGCGTATTGAGCTCTTCACCACCTCGGCCTTGCAACAGCAGGCGCCCGCCCTTGGACAACTCCATGCGCTCGCGCAACTTGAAGGCGTGGTAGTTGGTGATGACGATCTTGGCTTTGCCCAGGTCGGCCATCATGTCACTGGGCACGAGTTCGCGGCTGGCGTAGTAGCTATTCGGGTCATGCGGCTGCAGGACTTGCAGCCGATCCTTGATGGTGAGTCCCGGAGCCACCACCAGGAATCCGCGCGTGAACTTCTTGCTGGTGGGGCGCCGCACGGCGTTGACGGTCTGCCAGGCGATGAGCATGGCCATGACCGTGGTCTTGCCGGCACCGGTGGCCAGCTTGAGCGCGAGTCGCATCAAACCTGGGTTGGCGTCGGCGTTGGCGCCTTGCAGATGGTCTAGAAAGGTCTGCCCGGCCTTCCCCCGGTTGGGGGCGACTTCGGTCAGCCAAATCGCGGTTTCCACCGCCTCCACCTGGCAGAAGAAGGGCCGCACCCCGCTGAATGGATGGCTCCGCCAGTGCTGGAGCAGGCGGGCGGTTTCGGGCGTCACACCCCAATCGGCGGGATTGGGAATGGCGCGCCATTTGTCCACTTCGGCTCGCACGCCGTTGATGATGGCCGAGTGATATTGCTGATGCTCATCCGAAACCTCGCTGCCCAGCCCAAGCTCGGTCTGCTGGGCCTGGCCCTTCAGCTTTTTGGGTTTGGGAATGGGGGTGATGAACTCAGCCCTACGCCGGGAATCCTTGATGCGCTGGGTAGGTTGCCCACTGGCGTCCAACTCCCAATGCCGCCCAGGATAGGCGTACGGCGAGTTGAGGATGGGCTTGTTGAAGAATTCTGACGACACGCGAATTTGACTCCCTTAAAGTTTGCCGCCACCCCGGACGCCAAATGAGATCGTTTGTTTTGTTTTCCATTCTAAGTAAACGACCTACGTTTACTCCCCAAACAACCCTCTGAGTTTCTGCGCCACTTCCGATTCCTCGCCGCTACCTCCCTTGCCGTCACTCCTCCCCATCGCCACCTCCTTCGGATACTCCTCCGCAATCCGGTCCTCCCAATACGTGGTCGGGTTCGGCGCGCTGCACAGCCGGCGGAAGACTTCCTTCGGCACTTGTTTGTAGACCAGCACCGTCTTGTCGTCGCGGTGCAGGTCCAGTTGCTGGCTGGTGTCGTCGTAATCGGCCCGTCGGATGCGGCCGCTGGTGAAGGTGCGGGTGTGCAGGGTCATGAGGTGTGTAGGGGTTTAGATGTCGAGCGCAAGCTGTGCGGTGCTGAAAGGGGCTGTATCGGACTTGGCCGCCATTCTCCGCCGCCATGGCAAACTCTCGCCCCACCATGGCCCGCCGTGACGACGAACCACACCGCCCCCCGCAGGCGCGGATCGGCCGCGGCGGCGCAACCGAGGCTTGCACATGAGCACCACCCCAACGACCCCACGCCCGGCCACGCTGGCCGAGATGCAAGCCCATTACGGCGAGAACTACCGCTGGCGCTTGCTGCTGGCCGTGATGATCGGGACGATGGCGTCCATCATGTCGTCCACCATCATCAACGTGGCGATTCCTGATCTGAGCCACCACTTCCACCTGGGGCAGGAGCGCGCGCAATGGGCCAGCTCGGGTTTCATGATCGCGACCACGGTGTCCATGCTGTGCACGCCCTGGCTGCTCTCGGCGTTCGGTTACCGGCGCACCTACGTGGTCGCGATGGTGATGCTGCTGGGCGGAGGCGTGGTGGGCGGCTTGTCCAACACCTTTGAGCTGGTGCTGGCCTCGCGCGTGGTGGAAGGCATCGCGGCGGGCGTGGTGCAGCCGATTCCACCCATCATCATCATGCGTGCTTTCGCGCCGCACGAACGCGGGCGAGCGGGCGGCATCTTCGGCATGGGCGTGGTGCTGGCGCCGGCCATTGGCCCCAGCATCGGCGGCTTGTTGGTCAGCGGCTTCGGCTGGCGTTCCATCTTCTTCATGGTCGTGCCCTTCTGCATCGCGGCGCTGTGGTTGGCCTACCGTTACGTGCCCGTCTCGGCGCCGGGCGGCGTGGCGCCGGACCGGCACGGCAACCGGCTGGATTGGCCGGGACTGCTGGTGTCGGGCGTGGGCACGGTGGCGCTGATCAACGGCATGGTGGCGCTGCATGGCACGGACCACACCCAGGCCTGGACGCTGCTGGGCCTGGCCGCGGTCTGCCTGAGTGTCTTTTGGGCTTGGCAGCACCGGCAGGTGCGGAGCGCCGCGCAGGGGGACGCCGTGGGTAGCGCGACAGGTAGCGCAACGGGGGCCACAACGGGCGGCGCGGGTGGCGGCAAGGGCGGTGGCCAACCGCTGATGCACCCGGCGTTGTTCAGTTCACGCTCTTTCGCGGCGGGCAGCCTGGTGGCCTTCATCTACGGCACGGCCTTGTTCGGTTCCACCTACTTGCTGCCGCTCTACATCCAGATGGCGCAGGGCCTGTCGGCGGCCTACGTGGGCACCATCATGCTGCCGGCAGGTCTGGTGCTGGCGGTGACGATTCCGCTGGCGGGGCGCCTGTCGGACCGCGTGCCGATTCGCGTGCTGATCTGCGCGGGTCTGGGCCTGCTGGCGGCGTCTTTCGCGCTGATGCTCACGCTGGGCATGGGCGCGGCCATCTTCTCGCTGGTGACTTGGGCGGTGCTGGGGCGCATTGGCCTGGGCTTCATCCTGCCCTCGCTGAACAACGGCGCCATGTCCGGGCTGGAGCCCAAGCTGATCTCGCAGGCGTCCAGCGCCATCAACTTCATCCGCATGCTGGGCGGCTCCATCGGCGTCAGCTTGTGCGGCATCGTGCTGGAGTGGCGCATCGCCGTGCACGGCGACAGCCTCAAGCAGGCGGGCAGCAGCCCGGCCCGGCTGGCGGCGTTCGACGAAGCCTTTCTGATGCTGGCCCTGCTCTGCGTGGTGGCCATGGTGGCGGCCTGGCGCATGAAGAGCACGCCGCGCCCGGCCGCACCCCCGCCCACACCCACCTCGCCATCTGGCGCGAACTGAGACC
Source organism: Hylemonella gracilis ATCC 19624 (assembly GCF_000211835.1). Classification (GTDB taxonomy): domain Bacteria; phylum Pseudomonadota; class Gammaproteobacteria; order Burkholderiales; family Burkholderiaceae_C; genus Hylemonella; species Hylemonella gracilis. The sequence continues at coordinate 37,772 of NZ_AEGR01000109.1, forward strand.
GAGACCCGTCCGCCATGTGCCAGCTCTTGGGGATGAATTGCATCGCGCCCACGGACGTGATGTTCAGCTTTTCCGGCTTCGCCGAGCGCGGCGGGCGCACCGACCACCACAAGGACGGCTGGGGCATCGCCTTCTTCGAAGACAAGGGCGTGCGCCATTTCGTGGACCATCAAGCCGCGGCCGAATCGCCCGTGGCCGAGCTGATCCGCCGTTACCCCATCAAGAGTCGCAACGTCATCGCCCACATCCGCAAGGCCACCCAGGGCGCGGTGACGCTGCAAAACTGCCACCCCTTCGTGCGCGAGCTGTGGGGCCGCTACTGGGTGTTCGCCCATAACGGGGACCTGAAGGACTACGCGCCGCGCCTGCACGGCGGCTTTCGCCCGGTGGGCGAGACCGACAGCGAGCGCGCCTTTTGCTGGCTGATGCAGGAACTGGCCAAGGCGCACGCCACCGTGCCCAGCGTGGCCGACCTCACCCTGACCCTGGGCGAGCTGGTGCCGCGCATCGCGCGCCACGGCGTCTTCAACTTCCTGTTCAGCAACGGCGAAGCGCTCTGGGCGCATGCCTCGACCAAGCTTTGCTACGCGCTGCGCCAGCACCCTTTCGGGCGCGTGACGCTGAGCGACGACGACCTGAGCCTGAACCTGGCCGAGCTGACCACGCCGGCCGACCGGGTGGCCGTGGTGGCGACCACGCCGCTGACCCAGGACGAAACCTGGATACCCCTGACCCCAGGCGAATTGAAAGTGTTCGTGGACGGCGCACCGGTGTGAAGACGGCCGTTTTCGCTTTCATAATTCACCCCCATGGCTACACCCCAAGAATCCGCGCCGGATTCGGACTTCCAAGATTCCCTGCCCACGCTGCCGAACTGGCATGAAGGCGCGCAACTGCGCGCGGTGCGCGCCAATGGGCGCTTTCTGCTGACACACCCGGCCCACGTGCTGGCGCTGGGCCTGGGCTCGGGCTTGTCGCCCAAGGCGCCCGGCACGGTGGGCACGCTCTGGGCCTGGGCGGCCTTCCTGGTGCTGCAGCCCTGGATGACCGAGGCCCGCTGGGCCCTGCTGCTGGCGATTGCCTTGCCGGTGGCTTGGTGGGCGGGCGCGCTCACGGCCAAGCACCTGCACAACAGCGACCCGCGCTGCGTGGTCATCGACGAGATCGTGGCCTTCTGGCTGGTGCTGTGGCTACTGATGCCCGCCAACATCTGGGAACAACTGGCGGCCTTCGGGCTGTTCCGCTTCTTCGACGCGGTCAAGCCCGGCCCCGTGGGCTGGGCCGACCGCCTGTACGAGCACCTCAAGCCCGCGCGGGCGCGCTGGGGCTGGACCAAGGTGGGCTGGGGCATCCTGCTCGACGACCTGGTGGCGGCCTTCTGCACGCTGATGCTGTTGGCGCTCTGGCGTTACTTTTTCTGAACGGCTGAACGCATGAGCCTGCCGCCCACCTTGGTCGAACAAGTCGCGGCGCAACTGCAGGCGCGCGGCTGGATGCTGGCCACGGCGGAAAGCTGCACCGGGGGCTTGGTGGCCGCGGCCTGCACGGACCTGGCCGGGTCGAGCGCTTGGTTTGAACGCGGCTTCGTCACTTATTCCAACGCGGCCAAGACCGAACTGCTGGGCGTGGACGCGGCGCTGATCGAAGCGCACGGCGCCGTCAGCGAGCCGGTGGCGCGGGCCATGGCGGCGGGGGCCCTGGCCCGTTCGGGCGCCCAACTCTCCGTCGCCATCACGGGCATTGCTGGCCCCACGGGGGGCAGCGCCGACAAGCCGGTGGGCACGGTCTGGTTCGGCTGGGGCGCCCGGCTAGGTACCGACACGCCCCTGCTGCTGCGCACCGAGCGGCGGCAACTGCCCGGGGATCGCGCCGCCGTGCGCGCCGCCGCCACCGAACACGCCTTGCGTGGCCTGCTCGCCACCCTGGCTGAATTTGCCTGAGAACACCCACCCAACGCGCAAGGAGATGGCCATGCGCCAAGCGATCAACGAGCACATCCGCCTGCTGCTGCGCCATGCCACGCTCGGCCTGAGCCTGCTGGCCCTGCTGATCGGCCTGGGGCTGTGCGCGCGGGACTGGGCGGCTTTCATGGAGTTCAGCGCCGAGGCCCCCGGCAACGCGGGCCTGGGCAGCGGAGCGGCGGCGCTGGGCTGGCTGCAGGTGCTGGGCCTGCTGGGCTGGCCGCTGTGGCTCGCCATCGTGGGCGGGGTGCTGTCGGCCATCGGCCTGCGCGACCTGGTGCAGACGCGCCACGCGGTGTTGCGCAACTACCCGCTGCTGGGCCATCTGCGTTTTCTGCTGGAGTTCATCCGGCCCGAGATCCGCCAGTACTTCATCGAGGGCGAGAACGAGGCGGCGCCTTTTTCGCGCGCGCAGCGCTCCCTGGTCTACCAGCGCGCCAAGGGCGTGCCGGACAACCGCCCCTTCGGCACGCTGCTGGACGTGTCGCGCAATGGGCACGAGTGGATCAACCACTCCATGGCGCCCACGCGCATCGAGGGCCAAGACTTCCGCGTGCTCATCGGCGAGGGGCGCAAGCGCCCCTACAACGCCAGCGTCTACAACATCTCGGCCATGAGCTTCGGCTCGCTCTCGGCCAACGCCATCCTCGCGCTCAACGCGGGCGCCCAGCGCGGCGGCTTCGCGCACGACACGGGCGAGGGCTCCATCTCCGCGCACCACCGCGTGCATGGCGGTGACCTGATCTGGCAGATCGCCTCGGGCTACTTCGGCTGCCGCCACCCCGATGGCACCTTCGACCCGCAGAGCTTCGCGGCCCAAGCACGCGACCCGCAGGTGAAGCTGATCGAGGTCAAGCTCAGCCAAGGCGCCAAGCCCGGGCACGGTGGCATCCTGCCGGCGGCCAAGGTGACGGCGGAAATCGCTGCCGCGCGCGGGGTGCCACAAGGCCAAGCCTGCATTTCACCGCCGTCGCACAGCGCGTTTTCGTCGCCGCTGGGGCTGCTGCAGTTCATCGAGCAGTTGCGTGAACTTTCGGGCGGCAAGCCGGTGGGCTTCAAGTTCTGCGTGGGCCACCCCTGGGAGTGGTTCGGCATCGTCAAGGCCATGCTGGAATCGGGCATCCTGCCGGACTTCATCGTGGTCGATGGCGCCGAGGGCGGCACGGGCGCTTCGCCGCTGGAGTTTTCCGACCACGTGGGCGCGCCGCTGCAAGAGGGCCTGCTGCTGGTGCACAACACACTCAAGGGCGCGGGCCTGCGCGGGCGCATCCGCGTGGGCGCGGCGGGCAAGGTGGTCAGCGCCTTTGACATCGCGCGCACCCTGGCCATGGGCGCGGACTGGTGCAACGCGGCGCGCGGCTTCATGTTCGCGCTGGGCTGCATCCAGGCGCAGGCCTGCCACACCGGCCATTGCCCCACGGGCGTGACCACGCAAGACCCGCTGCGCCAGCGCGCCCTGGTGGTGCCGGACAAGGCCGAGCGGGTCTACCGCTTCCACCACAACACGATGCACGCGCTCAAGGAGCTGGTGCAGGCCGCCGGGCTGCGGCACCCCAACGAAATCACGGCCCACCACATCGTGCGCCGGGTGGACGAGAACGACGTGCGCCTGCTGTCCAACCTGGTCACCCAGCTGGAAGAGGGCGCCCTGCTGGACGCGTCCAAGCTGGACAAACTGCACAACGTCTACCGCTACTACTGGCCGCGCGCCCGCTCGGACCGGTTCACGCTCTGACACGCCGCGGCGACGGTACAGGGCGGGCACCCTTCGGGCTCGGCGATTTCGGTGTCTAATTTCGTCCGTGCCCGCCCTGCAACCCAGGACGGGTGCCCCGTTGTCCGACCTGCGGCCCACCCGGCCGCACCCTGTTGCTTATCCCGCAGCTGCCCCAGGCTCACGAACCCGTCATGAAAATCGACCCTGCGTCCCCGGCCTCCCCAGGCTCGGCCCCCAACGCCGCCCCCAGCCCCCTGCCCGCCGTGCCCCACACCTGGCTGGAAGACGCCATCGCCCTGACCACGGGCGTGCTCTTCGTCGCCCTGGGGCTGGTGATGTTCAAGCACGCTGGCATCCTGATCGGCGGCGTGGCCGGTCTGGCCTTCCTGGCCAGTTATGCCTTTGGCTGGAACCTGGGTCTGTGCTTCTTCCTGTTCAGCCTGCCCTTCTTCTGGTTGTCCTGGAAGCAATTGGGGCTGGAGTTCACGCTCAAGAGCCTGGGCTCGGTGGCGGCGGTGTCCATCTTCACGGCGCTGGCGCCCAAGGTGCTGCAGTTCGACCAGATCAATCCCTGGCTGGCCGCCGTGCTGGGCGGCCTGCTGATCGGCTTCGGCCTATTGGCCCTGCTGCGCCACCACGCCAGCGTGGGCGGCGTCAACATCCTGGCCCAGTGGGCGCAACAGAAGCACGGCTTCTCGGCCGGCAAGGTGCAGCTCGCGGTGGACCTGCCCGTCGTGCTGATGGCCTTCTTCGTCGTCACGCCCGAGCGCGTGGTGCAGTCCGTGCTGGGCGCGCTGGCGCTAGGGGCCTTCCTGGCCTTGAACCACAAGCCCGGGCGCTATCTGGGTGTGTGACGGCCCGCGTGGGGCATCACGTTCTCGTGCGCTCCTCCATCCCAAGCGCGGGTGCCGATCAGACGTGTGTGGACGTATGGACGTGTGGAAGTGACGTGCTGACCTGTGGTGCTGTCCCGTCGTGCCGCAGGGCGACTGGCCACTGAGCCGCGTGGCCGCGACTCAGCGCCCACCCATCACGGCATTGACTTCGGTCAGACGTTGTTCGAGTCGCGGCGCGGCAAAGTCCAGGAAGGCGCGCAACTTCAGCGGTATCAGCCGTTTGCTGGGATACACCAAACTCACGGGCAGCGGCTCGCTGTCATGGGCCGTCAGCACTGGCACCAGACGTCCGGCCGCGACGTGCGGCGCCACCTGGTAGCTGGTGGCCTGCACCAGGCCCAGACCGGCGATGGCGGCTTGCAGGGCGGACTCCGGCGTGCTCGTGGCCAGGCGCACCGGCACCGGCACTTGCTGCTCCCTGAGCTGGCCGCCCTGGCGCAGCGTGAACGTCCAGCTCTTGTGCAAGCCCAGGCCCGTCCAGCTGATGCCGTCGTGGACCGCGAGGGCTGACAACTCCAGCGGCGTTCCGCGCGCTTCCAGGTACGCGGGCGCGGCACACACCACGAGCCGGATACTGCCCAGTTCGCGCGCCACCAAACTGCTGTCGGCCAGGGTGCCGATGCGCAAGGCACAGTCCACATGCTCCTCCACCAGCGGCAGGACACGGTCATCCAATTGCAGTTGGACATTCACCTGCGGGTAGGCACGCAAGAACTCGTGCACCACCGGCTGCAGATGCTGCTGGCCGAAGCCCAGCGGCGCCGTGATCACCAAATCACCCTTGGGTTCCCGGTACTCGCCGCTCACCTCCTCGTCGGCCTCCCGCATGGCATCGATGACCCGGCTGCAGGTCTCGAAGTAACGCTTGCCGCCGTCGGTCAGCGCCACGTGGCGGGTGGTCCGCACGAATAAGCGCACCCCCAGCGCCTCTTCGAGCAGGGCCACCTTGCGGCTCACATTGGCCACCGGGATGCCCAAGGCACGGCTCGCGGCCGAGAAGCCGCCACTGCGGGCCACCGCCACAAAGGCGGTGATGGCGTCGAAGCGGTCCATATCTTTCCAAGTAATGAGAAAGTGATTCTGTATTTGGACGAATTATCAAATTGGACGGCATGAAAAACAATGCTCCTGACGCCCGCCCCTGCTGGATTCATCCTGGAGATCGACATGAGCAACGCCTACGCCAACATCACGTTCACCCCCGCCGTGCGCGCGGCCCAAGCCCGCGACGGCAGCCGCGCGCAATACGCTTGGGCCTTCGAGCCCGACGGCGAGCTGGACCATGCCGAACTCGGGCCGCAGGAAGCCGCCTTCATCCAGGCCCAGCGCAGCTTCTACCTGGCCACCGTGTCGGAAACGGGTTGGCCCTATGTGCAGCACCGAGGTGGCCGCCCAGGCTTCCTGCGCGTGGTCGACGCGCGGACCCTGGTGTTCACCGACGTGCCCGGCAACCGGCAGTTCATCAGCGTCGGCAACCTCGCGCGCAATGACCGCGTGGCCCTGATGCTGATGGACTACACGCGCCGCAGGCGCCTGAAACTGCTGGGCCGACTCAGCGTGCAGGCCTCCACGGACCCAGAATACCCCGGGCGCGAAATGACGATCCGGATCGAGGCCTACGACTGGAACTGCCCGCAGCACATTCCGCAGCGATTCGAGGCCGAGGATGTGCAGCGCGCGCTCGACGAACGTGACCAGCGCATCGCACAGCTGGAGGCTCAGCTCGCCCAAGCGGGCTCTACGCCGGGCGGCTGATCACACCTGATCACGCTTGATCGCCCCTGTTCACACTGGCGCGTCGGGCTCAGCACGGCACGGCGGAGCGTGTCTCGCCGCCGTGTTCTACGATCACACCCGTCAAGGCAGAGACCCCCAGACACCCGCTTGAAAATTCCCCGCGCGGGGCCATGTGCAGAGACTCCGCCCCACCTCGAAAGGAAATGGAATCCAGATGACGTACACCAAGTCACCCGAAGCCATCGCCCGACTCACCCCGGAGCAATTCCGGGTGACCCAGCACAACGGAACAGAGTACCCAGGCACCGGTGAATACCTGCACAACCACGAGCCGGGCATTTACGTCGACATCGTCTCGGGCGAGCCCTTGTTCGCGTCATCGGACAAATTCGAGTCGGGCTGCGGCTGGCCGAGCTTCACACAACCCATCGTTCCCGCGCACGTGAACGAACTGCGCGACGTCAGCCACGGCATGGTGCGCACCGAGGTGCGCTCGGCGCATGGCGACAGCCATCTCGGCCATGTCTTTCCCGATGGTCCGAAAGACCGCGGCGGGCTGCGATACTGCATCAATTCGGCCTCCTTGCGTTTCGTCCACCGTGACGACATGCAAGCGCAGGGCTATGGCGACTACCTGAACCAAGTCAAGGAGATCTGAGATGGCGACTGAACGCGCGGTGCTGGCTGGCGGCTGCTTCTGGGGCATGCAGGACCTGATCCGCAAGATGCCTGGTGTGGTGTCGACCCGGGTGGGCTACTCGGGCGGCGACGTGCCGAACGCGACCTACCGCAACCACGGCACGCATGCCGAGGCGATCGAGATCGTCTTCGACCCGGCCGTGATGAGCTACCGGCGCTTGCTGGAATTCTTCTTCCAGATCCACGACCCCACCACGCCCAACCGGCAAGGCAATGACCGCGGAACCTCGTACCGCTCGGCGATCTATTTCACCTCGGACGCCCAACGGCGCGAAGCGCTCGACACCATCCAGGACGTCGAGGCCTCGGGCCTGTGGCCAGGCAAGGTGGTGACGCAGGTCGAAGCGGTCGGCGACTTCTGGGAAGCGGAGCCGGAGCACCAGGACTACCTGGAAAAACACCCGGGGGGCTACACCTGCCACTACGCGCGGCCAGACTGGGTGCTGCCGCGCAGGACCTCGGCAGCGGCCTGAGCCAGTCAAAAAGAAAAGCCCTTGCTCGTGCAGAGCAAGGGCTTGGCGGATGACGAACTGCCGGATCTCTTGGGCTTAGAACGGGATATCGTCGTCCATGTCATCAAAGCCCGAACCCGCGGCCGGCGCGGGCTTGGCGGCGGGGGCCGGACGCTGCTGGGGCGCGGCCGCGGGACGGGGGTACCCGCCGCCCTGCTGACCACCCCCCGACGGGGCCGCGCTGCGCGCGGGTGCACGGCTAGCGCCGCCACCATAGCCCCCGCCCCCGCCTTCTTCGTCCGGGCTGCCCATGCCTTGGCGCCCACCGAGCAGCTGCATTTCGCTGGCGATGATGTCGGTGGCGTTCTTCTCGATGCCGTCCTTGTCGGTGTACTTGCGGTAGGTCAGGCGACCTTCAACGTAGATGGGGGTGCCCTTCTTGACGTATTCGCCCACGATCTCGGCCAGGCGCTCGAAAAAGGTGACGCGGTGCCACTGCGTTTCTTCCACCATCTCCCCGGAATTGCGGTCCTTGCGGCGGCTGGTGGTGGCGATGCTGATGTTGGCCACGGCACCGCCCGAGGGCAGGTAGCGGATTTCGGGGTCGCGGCCGCAGTTGCCGACCAGGATGACTTTGTTGACGGATGCCATGGCTAACTCCTAATTCCTACGGGATTCCTGAATATGCGGGGTCTGGGGTGATGGGGGGCGATTATCCCGCCAACGGCCCGATGGCCGGCAGGTCTGATGTTTCACACTCGGCGCACTTTGAGCCCGCGCCGGCGGCCTCAACGGTTTGCCGCGTCGCCACGCCCCGGCGCCTGCATGGGCCAGGCCACCCAGAGCCACAGGACCATGGCCACGGTGCAGGCGATGAACAGGGCCGACGCCCCACCCTGGCGGGCCAGCCAGCCCCCGCCCGCGCCCCCCACGAAGAGGCCCAGCGACTGCACCGCGTTGTAGACCCCCAGCGCCGTGCCGCGCGCGTGCGCCGGCGCGATGCGCGAGACCAGGCTGGGCTGGGTGGCTTCGAGCACGTTGAAACCACAGAAGAAAACAAACAGCAGCAAGCCCAGCAGGAGCACGCCCAGCAACTCGCGCCAGGCGCTGGCGCTGACCAGCGAGACGGACTCGGGCAGCACCGCGACGGCCGCCAGCAGGCCCAATTGAGTCAGGCCGATCAGGCCGATGGCGGCGAGGAACACCGCGCGCAGGTACCCGCGTTTTTCGAGCGGAAAGAGGGTGGCCATCATCACGAAGAAGGAGGCCAGCACCGCGGGCAGGTACACCCACCAATGGTGAGCGGCCACCAGGCCCGCGCGCACCAGCAGGGCGGGCACGGCCATCCACATCGCGAGTTGCACGGCGTGCAGGAGGAAGACGCCCGCGTCCAGCCTCAGCAGACCGGGATGGCGCAACACCTCGCGCAGACCCGCGCGCAACGACACTGGGGCAGCCGCGCCTTCTCGTGCCTGCGCGCCCTGGGGCACAGCCGGCACCTCGGGCGGCACGACCCAGATCACCACGGCCACACCGCCCAGGGCCAGCAGGGCGGTGAACCAGAACAGGCCGCCCAGGCCGATCCAGGCCGTGAGCACCGGCGCCAGCACGAGAGACAGCGCGAACATCAGCCCGATGCTGGCGCCGACCAAGGCCATGGCCTTGGTGCGCACCGCGTCGCGGGTCTGGTCGGCCAGCAGGGCCGACACGGCCGCCGACACCGCGCCCGCGCCTTGCAAGGCACGGCCCACCAGCAGGCCCAGCAAATGGTCGGCCAACGCGGCGACCAAGCTGCCCAGCGCGAACACCAGCAGCCCCAGCACGATGACGCGCTTGCGACCGTAACGGTCCGAGGCCAGACCGTAGGGCAATTGCAGCAGGGCCTGCGTGAGGCCATAGATGCCCATGGCCAGACCGACCAGGGCCACGTCCTCGCCGCCGGGATAGCGCCGGGCCTCCAGCGCGAAGACGGGCAGCACCAGGAACAGGCCCAACATGCGCAGGGCGAAGATGCCGGCCAGTGAGAAGCTGGCGCGCCGCTCCGTGGCCGTCATGGCGTTGGACCCCGCCCCAGGCACCGCATCGCCCGCTGGCACGGAGGCGGCGGGTGATGACGCGGAAGACACGGGAGGCAGGGAAGAACTCGACACGGGCAGACGGTGAACAGCGGGGGCGCGGATGCGCGACGAAAGCGCAGCCCGCCATTGTCCATGATCTCGCCTGTCACAATGGACCGGCGCAGGGGCCCTGCGCGGAGGATCGACGCCGAGGCTCGGCAGCACCCCCATCCATCCGATTTCGCCCGTTTCCCCCGATCCCGATGCATGACGCCCAGCCCCCCGGTCCGAACCCAGGCCAGCGCCTGAGCGGCGCGCACGACACGCCGAACCACGACCCGCAGACCGACTTCCTGCAGAACTTCCAGAACGAGCTGTCCAACGGCAGGCAGTGGATGGAGCGCGCCATCGTGCTGGCCCACGCCGTGGTGGCGGGACTGGCCGTGGTGGGCTTCACGCTGTTGTCGGACGGGGCCTTCAGCCTCTTTCAGGCCCTGTACGCCGCCTGGCCCTGGGCGGTGCTGCTGTGGATGCCGCTGCTCACAGGCGGCATCGTCTGGCTGACCCGGCGTTACGCGCCGGGCGCGGCCGGTTCGGGCATCCCTCAGGTGATGGCGGCGCTGGACCCGATGCTGCCGCCCGGCGCGCATCGCCGTTTCGTGTCGCTCCGCTTGGCGATCAGCAAGATCGGACTGGGCGCGGCAGGCCTGCTGGCCGGCCTGTCGCTCGGCCGCGAGGGCCCCTCGGTGCAGGTGGCCGCGGGCGTGATGCAGAACGCGCAGCGGTGGTTGCGCCCGGGGTCGGGCATCGACCGTCAGGCCCTTCTGGTGGCGGGCGGCGCGGCCGGCATCGCGGCGGCCTTCAACGCGCCGCTGGCCGGCGTGGTGTTCGCCATCGAAGAACTGTCGCGCAAGCTGGAGTCGCGCAGCAGCGGCTTGGTGCTGGCGGCCATCGTGCTGGCGGGGCTGATGAGCGTGTCGGCCTTCGGCAACCTGAGCTACTTCGGCGTGATCCGCGTGCCGCGCCAGGGTTGGGACATGCTACTGCCCGGCCTGCTGGTGACGGTGACGTGTGGCCTGCTGGGTGGGCTGTTCGCCCGCCTGCTGATCGCCTCGCTCACGGGCGCGCCCAGCCGCTTCAACCGCTGGCGCGCGCGCTGGCCCGTGCGTTTCGGCATGGCGCTCGGCCTGGTGCTGGCGGTGATCGGCCTGGTCACCGGCGGCGCCACCTTCGGCGCCGGCTCGGAAACGGTGCGCCAAATGCTAGCCGGCGAGGAGCAGGCCGTGGCCGCGCCCTTTTACGTGACGCTGAAGTTCGTCGCCACCTGGCTCACGTCCTGGGCCGGGGTGCCGGGCGGCATCTTCGCGCCGGCCTTGTCCATCGGCGCGGGCATCGGCCACAACGTGGCCCAGTTTCCGCTGGACGGCGCCACCAGCTTGGCGCCGGCGCTGATCGCCATGGGCATGGCGGCCTTCCTGGCCGCCGTGACGCAAGCGCCGCTGACCGCCTTCATCATCGTGATGGAGATGGTGGACGGGCACGCCATGGTGCTCAGCCTGATGGCTGCGGCCATGCTGGCCAGTCTGATTTCGCGCTTGATCAGCCGCTCGCTCTACCTGGCCTTGGCAGAGTACATGGTGAAGGCGGTGCTGGGGCCGCCGCCGGACACTGTGACCACTGCGGCCGCCCCGGCCTCGGCGCCACCGCGCCCGTGCGCGGACCTGCCGCGCCGTTGAAGCCCGGCGCGTGCCGAGCGCCCGCGATGTCTCTATCATGGTGGGTTTCGCCGTCTCCACCCACCGCCCGGTTCGCCGTGCGAATTGCGCCCACGCCCCATGAACCAGCCTGTCACGCCCGATGAAGGGCGCTACCTCGCCAGCGCCTTGCAGCAACAGGCCATCCACATCCGTGGGGCGCGCACGCACAACCTCAAGAACATCGACCTCGACATCCCGCGCAACCAGCTGGTGGTGATCACCGGCCTGTCGGGCTCGGGCAAGTCCAGCCTGGCCTTCGACACGCTGTACGCCGAGGGCCAGCGCCGTTACGTCGAAAGCCTGTCGACCTACGCGCGGCAGTTCTTGCAGATGATGGACAAGCCGGAAGTGGACCTGATCGAAGGTCTGTCGCCCGCCATCGCCATCGAGCAGAAGGCCACCAGCCACAACCCGCGCTCCACCGTCGGCACGGTGACGGAAATCCACGACTACCTGCGCCTGCTCTACGCCCGCGCCGGCACCCCGCACTGCCCCGAGCACAACCTTCCGCTGCAGGCCCAGACCGTGAGCCAGATGGTCGACGCGGTGCTGGGGCTGGCGCCCGAGGAGCGCCGGGCCGCCCCAAGCGACGAGCGCCCCCTCGGGGGGCAGCGAGGACACGGCAGTGCCGAGCGTGGGGGCGAACAATCCTTAAGGGTCATGTTGGTCGCGCCCGTCGCGCGGCAAAAGAAAGGCGAGTTCACCGAACTCTTCACCGACATGCAGGCGCGGGGCTATGTGCGCTTTCGCGTCGACGGCCAGGTGCATGACTTCAACGATCTGCCCACGCTCAAGAAAACCGAGAAGCACGACATCGACGTGGTGATCGATCGGCTGCGCGTGCGTTTGGCAGCGGAGGGCGATGACGCCGAACAGGTCCGCGAAGCCGCGGCGCTGCGCCAGCGGCTGGCCGAGAGCTTCGAGGCGGCGCTCAACCTGGCCGAGGGCCGCGCCATCGTCGTGGAGATGGACGGGGCGCAGAAAGAGCACCTCTTCAACGCACGCTACGCCTGCCCGCTGTGCAACTACTCCATCGGCGAGCTGGAACCTCGCCTGTTCTCCTTCAACTCGCCGCAAGGCGCCTGTCCGGAGTGCGACGGCATCGGTCAGCAGGAGTTCTTCGACCCGGCACGCGTGGTCGCCTTCCCGTCCCTGAGCCTCGCGAGTGGCGCCATCAAGGGCTGGGACCGGCGCAACAGCGTGGCCTTCGCCATGGTGGAAAGCCTGGCCAAGCACTACAAGTTCAACGTCGAGGCGCCCTTCGAGGAACTGCCCGCGCATGTCCAACATGTGCTGTTGCACGGCTCGGGCGAGGACGAAATCAAGTTCAGCTACACCATGGGCTCCGGCAGTTTCGCGGGCAAGAAGGTCAGCAAGACCCACGCCTTCGAGGGCATCCTGCCGAACATGCTGCGGCGCTGGCGCGAGACCGACTCGGCCCTGGTGCGCGAGGACCTGGGCCGGCTGCGCAGCATGCAGCCTTGCCCGGCCTGCGCGGGCACGCGCCTGCGCACCGAGGCACGCTTCGTGCGCATCGGCGAAGGCGAGCAATCTCGCGCCATCTACGAGGTCAGCCGCGCCACCCTGCGCGAGGCGCAAACCTACTTTGAATCCCTGCAGCTGCAAGGCGCCAAGGCCGAGATCGCTGCCAAGGTGGTGCGCGAAATCCGCCTGCGCCTGCAGTTCCTCAACGACGTGGGACTGTCTTACCTCAGCCTGGACCGCAGCGCGGACACGCTGTCGGGCGGCGAGTCGCAACGCATCCGCCTGGCCAGCCAGATCGGCAGCGGCCTCACGGGCGTGATGTACGTGCTGGACGAGCCCAGCATTGGCCTGCACCAGCGCGACAACGACCGCCTGATTGCCACGCTGCAGCACCTGCGCAACCTGGGCAACAGCGTGCTGGTGGTCGAGCACGACGAAGACATGATCCGCGCCGCCGACCACGTGATCGACCTCGGCCCCGGTGCCGGTGTGCATGGTGGCCGCATCCTGGCCCAGGGCACGCCGGGCGAGGTGGAAGCCAACCCGGCCTCGCTGACCGGTCAGTACCTGAGCGGCGCGCGCGGCATTGCCGTGCCCGCCGAACGGCACAAGGCCACGAAGGAAGTGCTGCGCATCGTGAACGCCACGGGCAACAACCTCAAGGGCGTGACGGTGGAGATTCCCGTGGGCCTGTTGACCTGCGTGACGGGCGTCAGCGGCTCGGGCAAGAGCACCTTGGTCAACGACACGCTCTACACGGCGGCGGCCAAGCAGATCCACCGCGCGCACGACGAACCTGCGCCGCATGAAACCATCGAAGGCCTGGATGGCTTCGACAAGGTCATCAACGTCGACCAATCCCCCATCGGCCGCACGCCACGCAGCAACCCGGCCACCTACACCGGCCTGTTCACCGCCATCCGCGACCTGATGGCCGAAACGCCCACGGCGCGCGAGCGCGGCTACGGCCCGGGACGTTTCTCCTTCAACGTCGCGGGCGGCCGCTGCGAGGCCTGCCAGGGCGACGGCGTGGTGAAGGTGGAGATGCACTTCCTGCCCGACGTCTACGTGCCCTGCGATGTCTGCCATGGCCAGCGCTACAACCGCGAGACCCTGGAAGTGCAGTGGAAGGGCCTGAACATCGCGCAGGTGCTCAACCTGACGGTGGAACAGGCCCACGCCTTCTTCAAGGACGTGCCCGCCATCGCGCGCAAGCTGCAGACCCTGCTGGACGTGGGCTTGAGCTACATCCAGCTCGGCCAGAGCGCCACCACGCTGTCGGGCGGCGAAGCGCAGCGCGTCAAGCTCGCACTCGAGCTGTCCAAGCGCGACACCGGCCGCACGCTCTACATCCTGGACGAACCCACCACCGGCCTGCACTTCGCCGACATCGAACTGCTGCTCAAGGTGCTGCACCAGCTGCGCGACGCGGGCAACACCATCGTCATCATCGAACACAACCTCGACGTCATCAAGACCGCGGACTGGCTGATCGACATGGGGCCGGAAGGCGGCTCGGGCGGCGGGATGGTGGTGGGGATGGGGACGCCGGAAGATTTGGCGACGAACCCCGCCAGCCATACGGGCAAGTATTTGGCGCGGCTACTCAAGTGAGCGCGCAAAGTACAGCAGATGCGCAGATGCAAGCGTCTTCGTCGCACAAGCCGCGTCGCCTCAGGGGTGGCGCGACTCGACAGCCACGGTCAATTGATCAAGGCCTTCTCGAAGGCAATCTTGGAGGCATCTCTGCTTTTGCCCCCCGCTAGACTCGCATACTGATTTTTAGCCTGCGCACATGTCTCAGCAACGTTTTCCCTCGCTCTCCCATTGGGGCGCTTTTCATGCGGTGGTTGAAAGCGGCCGGCTGCTGCGCTGCGATCCTTTTCCAGGCGACACGCACCCTTCTCCCATCCTGCAGTCCATGCCGGGCATGGTGCACTCACCGTTGCGCATTCAAAAGCCCGCGGTTCGCGAGGGCTGGTTGCGTCAGCGTGCGCAAAGCGACCGCGCCGCGCGGGGGTCTGAGCGTTTCGTCGAGGTGGACTGGGACACCGCGCTTGGACTCGTCGCCGAGGAGCTGGCCCGCGTGCGCAGCGCGCATGGGGGCGAAGCGATCTTCGGCGGCTCGTATGGTTGGTCCTCTGCGGGCGGCTTGCATCACGCGCGCACGCTGGTGCAGCGCTTCTTGCACGGCGCGGGCGGCTGTGTGGGTCAGGTAGGTAACTACAGCTGGGGGGCGGCTCAGTTTCTCTTGCCCCATGTGATCGGCACCTTTGCGCCGGTGACCGGGCGGGTGACCGATTGGCGCAATGTGCTGGCGCACACCCAGCTCTTCCTGGCGTTCGGCGGCTTGCCGATGCGCAATCTGCAGGTGACCTCCGGCGGTGCGGGCGAGCACAGCAGTGCGGCGTGGATCGCGCAAGCGGCGCAGGCGGGTATTGAGTTTGTCGTCATCAGCCCCACCCGTGCGGACATGCCCGAGGGCGTGCGTGGGCGCTGGATACCGATACGCCCCAACACCGACACCGCGCTCATGCTGGCCATGGCCCACACCTTGGTGGCGGAAGGCTTGCACGATGCCGCGTTTCTGCGCACGCACTGCACCGGCTTCGATGCGTGGAAACGCTATCTCGATGGTGCGGTGGATGGTCAGGTGAAAGACGCAGCCTGGGCTGCCAAGGTCTGCGGCATTGACGCAGCCACCATTGTTGAGCTGGCTCGCGCCTGCGCGCGCCAACGCACGATGATCAACTGCACCTGGTCGCTGCAGCGCGCGCACCACGGCGAGCAGCCATACTGGGCCAGTATTGCGCTGGCGGCTGTGCTGGGGCAGATCGGCTCGCCTGGGGGTGGCTTTGCGTTTGGGCACGGCTCGATCAATGGCGCGGGCACGCCACGCCCCGATGTGGCCGCGCCGCGTTTGTCCGCTGGAACGAATCCCCTGCGCCGGAACATCCCGGCCGCGCGCTTGGCCGACATGCTGCTGCACCCTGGGGAGGCTTTTGAGTTCAACGGCCAGCGCGATACCTATCCGAACATACGGCTGGTGTACTGGGCCGGTGGCAACCCCTTTCACCACCATCAGGATTTGAATCGCCTGCTGCGTGCCTGGCAAAAGCCCGAGACCATCGTCGTGCACGACAGCTGGTGGACGCCCACCGCGCGCCGGGCCGACATCGTGCTGCCTGCCACGACCACGCTGGAGCGTGACGATGTGGGCGGTTCTTCGCGTGATCGGTATTTGATCGCCATGAAGCAAGCCATCGCGCCCGTGGCGCAAAGCCGCAACGATTTCGACATCTTCCGCGAGCTGGCTGCGCGCCTGGGTTGCGAATCTGTGTTCACCGAGGGGCGCAGCGAAGCCGCGTGGGTGCGCCATCTGTACGCGCAGACTGCCGTCGATTGGGAGCGCGCGGGTTGTGCCATGCCGAGCTTTGAAGAATTTTGGGCGCGTGAGCAAGTGGTCTTGCCCGAGCCCGAGCGGCACATGGTCTTGATGGAAGCGTTTCGCGCGCAGCCCGAGCAGGCGCCGCTGGCCACGCCTTCGGGGCGCATTGAGCTTTATTCACAAGCCATCGCGGGCTTTGGCTACGACGATTGCCCACCGCATCCGGCCTGGCTGGCGCCGCATGAGTGGCTGGGTGCGCCTGCGGCTCGGCGTTGGCCGCTGCACCTGATCAGCTCGCAACCCGCGGACAAGCTGCATTCTCAGCTCGATGCGGGCACGCTTTCGCGAGCGGCCAAGGTGCAAGGTCGGCAGGCGGTGCGCCTGCATTCCTCTGAAGCCCAGTCACGTGGCATTGCCCACGGACAACTGGTGCGCGTACACAACGAGCGGGGCGGTTGCCTGGGTGGCGCGGTGGTGGACGACACGGTGATGCCTGGCGTGATCGTGATGTCGACCGGTGCGTGGTTCGACGGCGAGGTCGGTGCGCTTGAACGCCACGGCAACCCCAATGTGCTGACCGCCGACTTGGGTACCTCGCGCCTCACTCAGGGCTGCGCCGCCATGTCGGCGTTGGTGGATGTGGAGCCTTGGATCGATGCCGCGCCCGAGGTGCGGGCTTACGCGACGCCGGTGGTGTGAACTGAGGCACGAGCTCAATCAGCGCGGCGGACTTACCCGATCACGCTAGAGTTTGTAGCGCTCCCCGGTCAGACCTTCCAGGCCCACCTCGGGCCGTCGCCCACTCACGAGGTCGGCGACGATGCGGCTGGTGCCGCAGGCTTGCGTCCAGCCATTCGATCCATGCCCCGCATTGAGGAACAGGCCCCGCCAACGGGTCGGCCCCAAGATCGGCGGCCCATCGGGTGTCATCGGTCGCAGGCCTGCCCAGAATTCAATTTGACGCTCGTCCAGCCCGGTGGGGATGAATTCGCGCACCACGCGCAGCAGCAAGTCGCGCTGGGCCACGTCGGCATCTAGGCCATAGCCGCCGAGCTCGGCCATGCCGGCGGCGCGTATGCGTGAGCCCAGGCGCGAGATCATGACCTTGTTGTGCTCGTCCATCAGCGCGGGACGAACGTCGGGCGCTGTCGACGACGCCAGGGGGACGGTGATTGAGTAGCCCTTGAGCGGATAGACCGGCAGGTTCAGCCCCAAAGGACGGAGCAGAAAGGGCGCTTGGTTGCCCAGCGCCAGCACGAAGGCGTCGGCGGTCAGGCGTCCGGCCGAAGTGCGTACCGCAATGATGCGATCGCCCTCGGTGTCGAAGCCCTCGACCGTGGTGTTGAAGCGCAGCTTCACGCCACGGGCGCTCAGGAGACGTGTGAGGGATTGCGTGAAGAGGTGGCTGTCACCCGATGCATCAGCCGGGAGAAAGATGGCTCCCGTGATCGCCGCGCTGCGTGCGGCGAGACCGGGCTGATGCGCGTTGATTTCATGCGGCTCCAACCAGCGCCAGGGCACACCGAACTCATCCAGAGCCAACGCGGCGAGCCGACCATGGGCCAACTCTTGCGGTGTTCGAAAGAGCCAAAGCGTGCCATCGGCGTGGAAATCAAAGTCATGCAGCCCCTCGCGCTCGGCCAGCGAGCGCAGGCAGGCCAGGCTGTAGTGCGCCACCCGCTGCATGCGCAGCTTGTTGCGGCGGAAGTTCTGGGCATTGCATTCGCCCAACCACCGCACGATCCAGCGCCACTGGTGCGCACTCCACCGCGGGCGAAAGCGGATGGGCGCATGAGACTGCCACATCATCCGCAACACCTTGGACACCATGCCCGGCGCGGCCCACGGGCCGGCGAAGCTGGGGCACAGCCCGCCTGCATTCCCGTAGCTGGTTTCGTTGGCTGCGCGCGCATGGCGCTCGACCACCGCCACCTCATGGCCATCGCGCTCGAGGTAATAGGCGGTGGTCATGCCCACCACACCCGCTCCCAGCACCACCACTTTCATGCATGAACCTCCGTGGGGGCTTGAAATGATCGCGTTGGGTGGCGATGCAACTCACTCAATGGTGATGCCGGCTTTGTCGATGATGGCTTGGTACTTGGCGGTTTCGCTCACGATGTACTTGTTGAAGTCCACCGAATTGCGGAAGACCGCGTCGAAGCCCAAGCCGTTGAGCTTGGTTTTGAAGGGCTCTGATTTGACGGCTTGCTCCGTGGCGCTCTCCAGTGCCTTGAGCACCGGCGCAGGGAGCTTGGCCGGGGCCCAGATGCCATACCAGGAATAGAACTCAAAGTCCTTGAAGCCGGCTTCCTTGACGGTGGGTACATCGGGCAGCAAGGCGCTGCGGGTGCTGCCCGTTTGCGCGATGGCGCGCAGCTTGCCGCTCTTCACTTGCGGCAGCGAGGAAAGGAAGGGATCCATCATGGCGTGCACCTGGCCGCCAATCAGGTCTTGCAAGGCAGGCGCCGCGCCCTTGTAGAGCACGATGGGGATGTTCTTGTCGTTCAAACCGGCTTCGGCTGCAAACTGCGCGATACCCAGGTGACCCGCGGAGCCAAAGCCGCTGGTCGCAAAGCTGTATTTGCTTGGGTTCGTCTTGAGAAGCTGCGTCAGCTCTTGCACGGTGTGCGCGGGCACTTGCGGGTTCACGCTGAAGATCAAGGCGCCTTGCGCGACCATGCCGATGGGAGTGAAGTCTTTGATCGGGTCGAACTTCACCTGGCTCTTGTAGAGCAGGGGCGCTGCCGCGTGGATGGAGGCATTGAAGTACAGCGTGTAGCCATCGGGTTCGGCGCGTGCGACCAGGGCGGTGCCAATCAGGCCCGAAGCGCCGGGACGGTTATCCACCACCACGCTCTGTTTGAGCTCTGCGCTCAAGCGCTCCGCCAGGGAGCGTGCCACACCGTCCACCGCGCCACCGGCGGCATGAGGAACCACGATGGTGATGGTCTTGGCGGCGGGCCAAGCCGCTTGGGCGTGTGCGATTGGAGCCTGCAGCAGGCTGGTGACCAGGGCTGCGCCATAGAAGGCGAGCATGCGGCGGTTGAGGTGAGTCATCGAATACCTAAAGTCGTTGATGCTTGATAAACAGGGATGAAGGATGTCTCCATGAGCAGCCAATCTGCGTCGGCTCGGAGTGAATCTAGAAAGTACCGGGGTACGCGCCTCCGTCGATGAGGAAGTTTTGACCGGTGATGTAGCCTGCGCGGGCCGAGCAGATGAAACCGCAGAGCGCGGCGAGCTCGTGCGCTTCTCCATAACGACCCGCGGGGTTTTGCGTGCCGCGCTCGTGCCAGAGCTGCTCAAACGATTTGCCGGTGGACTCCACCATGCCCAGGATGTGCTGACGCTGTGCGTCGGTGGCGAAGACGCCGGGCAGCAGGTTGTTGATGGTCACGTTGTGGCGCACGGTCTGTCGCGCCAGACCGGCGACAAAACCCACCAGGCCCGAGCGTGCGCCGTTCGACAGGCCGAGCTCCAGCTGCGGCGTTTTGACGCTGCGCGAGACGATGTTGACGATGCGCCCGAAGCGACGCTCGATCATGCCGTCGACCGTGCGACGCATCATCTCGATGGGGCCGATCATCATGGCATCCACGGCCTGATGCCAAATGGCGGGCGTCCAGTCGCGAAAGTCGCCCGGAGGAAATCCATCGGCGTTGTTGATCAGGATGTCCGGCGCGGGGCAGGCCGCCAGAGCCGCATCGCGCCCGGCTTCGGTGGTGATGTCCGCCGAGACCCAGCGCACCGAGCGCCCCGTTTCGGCAGAGAGCTCGGCGGCGGCTTGTTCTAGCGTGGCGACCGTGCGCGCCGCGATCACGACGTCGACCCCTTCACGCGCAAGCTCCAGGGCGCAGGCGCGGCCCATGCCGCGGCTCGCACCAAACACCAGGGCCTTGCGACCCGCAATACCCAAGTCCATCTCAGGCGGCTTTCAGTTCGGGCGAGCTCCAGCCGTATTTCTTGTCGAGTCCGAGTTCCTTGACAATGCGCAGGCCCTTGAGCAAGGGTTCGCCTTCCAGATTCTTGAGCGGCTTGCGCAGATTGCCCGCGGGTAGACCCACGGCCTTCATCAGTGACTTGATGGCGACCGGGTTGATGGCGGAGTAGGAGTAATGCAGCATCGGCAGCAGGCCGAGGTAGGCATCACGGAAGCTCACCGACACATCGGGCGTGGTCCAGGGCTTGGAGATGGTGGCGAGCTCGGCCGGCGCGATGTTGCCGGTCATATTGGCCGTGCCGTGCCCACCCAGGCTCATGGTGGGCACCACGAGGCCCAGGTTGGGCGAATCGCAGCACATCACCGAGACGTCCGGGCGCGCCTTGAGCACTTGGGCCACCTGGCCCACGCGCGTGGTCGATTCCTTGTGCACCACGTAGTTGGGGTGCTTGAAGATGCGCAGCAGGTTGTCCCAGTGCAGATCGGTTTTCACGCGCGGGGGGTTGTTGTAGAGACCCAGCGGCAGATCGGTGGCGTCAGCGACTTCGAGGAAATACTCTTCCAGGTCGGCTTCCGGTCCGCAGATGTAGGCGGGTGCCGCCAGGATCGCCCCATCGGCCCCGTTGGCGCGCGCAAAGCGCAGATAGTCGATGGTGGTCTGGGTGTTGTTGCCCGTGCAGCCGTAAAAGAACTTCATCTTCCCGGTCTTGAAGCGAGCGGTCTCGGCAATGATGGTTTCGCGCTCTTTTTGCGAGAGCATCGAGACTTCACCGGTGGAGCCCATGATGAGCACGGCTTTGGTGCCGTTGTCTTCCTGGAATTTGAGGAGGCTGCGGAAAGCGCCAAAGTCTGGGCTACCGTCTTGATTGAAAGGGGTGATCAGAGCAACGAAGGAGCCCTCGATTTTTTCTTTGGTCATGAATTGCCGCGCGAAACAGTGAACGTATGCTCCAGAAGATTTTTCAGAGCGGAGGCCGATGCTATCGATGCGCGCGCCAAATCAAACTACATTTTTTTATATTAGCTTGTGTGTCATTGGAATAAAGAGCCGACTTCATGCAGGGCTCCATCGATTTCTGATGACTCATCTTGCCCCTGGCCTTTGACTGTGAGACCGAATGACTCAGCCTAACTCGCTCTATACGCAACGCAACGTTGTGTTTTTACTGGCCACCCTCTGCTGCCTGCTCTGGGGCAGCGCCTACCCGGCCATCAAGAATGGCTACGCGCTGTTCCAGATCGCGCCTGATGACATTCCGTCCAAGCTGGTGTTCGCGGGCTGGCGTTTTGTCTTCGCCGGGCTGGTGCTGCTCATCGTGGCGGCAGCCACTCGCAAGCCGGTGTTCGCGCTAGACCGGCGCGGCGTGGGCCAAGTGACCCTGGTGGGCCTGGCGCAGACCACAGCGCAGTACGTGTTCTTCTACATTGGTCTGGCCTACGCCACGGGCGTGAAGAGTTCCATCATGAACGCCACCGGCACCTTCTTCAGCGTGCTGCTGGCGCACTTCATCTACCGCAACGACCGCCTCAGCGGCAACAAGGCCCTGGGCTGCCTGGTGGGTTTCCTGGGCGTGATGGTCGTGAACTTCCACGACAGCCTGCTCAGCCTGGACTTCACCCTGCTGGGCGAGGGCTTCGTCGTGATCGCGGCCTTCGTGCTTTCGGCCGCGAGCATCTATGGCAAGAAGGTGTCGCAGCGCATCGACTCGGTGGTGCTGACCGGCTGGCAACTCGCCATCGGCGGCGTCGGCCTGCTGGTGTTGGGCTTTGCCTTCGGCGGACACCTCAGCCTGCCGAGCGCGGCCGCGCTGGGCATCCTGACCTACCTGGTGGCGCTGTCGGCGATTGCCTTCTCGCTCTGGACCATCCTGCTCAAGCACAACCGCGTGAGCATGATCACGGTCTTCAACTTCATGATCCCGATCTTCGGCACGGCGCTTTCGGCCCTGTTCCTCGACGAAACCTTCCTGGAATGGAAGAACGGCATAGCCTTGGTGCTGGTCTGCGTCGGCATCTGGCTGGTCACCAAGGAAGAAAAAACGCCCGGCCGTGCGTGACGGTCGGGCGTTTCGGGTCAGCGTGCCGTCGCTGACGGCGGCTCAGCGAACTTCGGTGACGAAGTCCTTGCGGCTGCGGCGCACCTTCTTCTGGTTCACCAGCCAGTCGCCTTCATCGGCGCGGTAACCCAGCGGCATGATCACCACGCTGCGCAGACCACGCGCCTTCAGGCCCAGGATCTCGTCCAGGGCGGCGGGGTCAAACCCTTCCATGGGTGTGCTGTCGACCTTTTCGGCGGCCGCGGCGATCAGCGCCGTGCCCACGCCGATGTAGGCCTGGCGCGCCGCGTGCGCGTAGTTCTCTTCGGCGGGACGCGGGGGGTACAAGCTCAACAGCTTCTGACGGTAGGCCTCGAAACCTTCGTTGGTGGAACCCCGTTCGCTGTTGGTGAGGTCGAACATGGCATTGATGCGCTCGGCGGTGTAGTTGTCCCACGCGGCGAACACCAGCAGGTGCGAGCCATCGGTGACCTGCGCCTGGTTCCAGGCGATGGCCTTGATCTTCTCGCGCACCTCCTTGTTGGTGACGAGGATCACCTCATAGGGCTGCAGGCCGCTGGAGGTGGCGGTCAGGCGGACGGCTTCCAAAATGCGGTCCACCTTCTCTTGGGGAACAGCCTTGGCCGGGTTCATTTTTTTGGTGGCGTAGCGCCACTGAAGTTGTTCGATCAGCTGGGACATGGAATGCACGCAAAAAGTTGGCGGTTCATGCATATGGGACCGAACCTGGCGATTGCAAGCCCATTTGCAAGCCCATTTCCATGTCGCCCATGAAAAGTTGGCGGGCCGCGATAATCCCGGCCCATGTCTGCTTCTTTTGTTCCTGGCGCCACGCCCGCACGCACCGTGCGGCTGATCGGTGCGCCCACCGACATCGGCGCGGGCGCGCGCGGCGCCTCCATGGGGCCTGAAGCCCTGCGGGTGGCGGGCATCGCCGAGATGTTCACGCGACGCGGTCTGACCGTGCATGACACGGGCAACCTGCACGGGCCGAACAACCCCTGCCTCCCGCCTCAGGGCGGCTACCGCCATCTGGACGAAGTGGTGGCCTGGAACCAGGCGGTGCACGATGCCGTCCACACCGCGCTCGCCGCGGGCGAGTTGCCGGTGCTGCTGGGCGGCGACCACAGTCTGGGCATCGGCTCCATCAGCGCGGTGGCGCGCCACTGCCGGGCCACGGGCCGCGCACTGCGGGTGCTGTGGCTGGACGCGCACGCGGACTTCAACACCCACGACATCACGCCCTCGGGCAATCTGCACGGCATGCCGGTGGCCTGCCTGTGCGGCGACGGACCTTCCGCCCTGGTGTCCATGGCGGGCCACGTGCCGGCGATCGCTGCGTCCAGCCTGCGGCAGATCGGCATTCGCAGCGTGGACGAAGGCGAGCGCCATCGCGTGCGCGAGGCCGGGCTGGAGGTCTATGACATGCGCTACATCGACGAAGTGGGCATGCGGGCCGCGATGGACAAGGCGCTGGCCGGACTGGACGACCACACCCACCTGCACGTGAGCTTCGACGTGGACTTTCTGGACCCGGAGATCGCCCCGGGCGTGGGCACCACGGTGCCCGGCGGACCGACTTACCGCGAAGCCCAGCTGTGCATGGAAATGATCGCCGACACCGGCCGCGTGGCCTCGCTGGACATCGTGGAACTCAACCCCGCGCTGGACGTGCGCAACCGCACGGCGCAGGTAGCGGTGGAGCTGGTGGAAAGCCTGTTTGGCAAATCCACGCTCATGCGCGACCGCGGTTAGCGCGCTGCACACTGGCCCAGCTGGCCCGTTTTTTGCGCCACCTTGCCATGCACCCGCGCGATTGCGTTTCACCTCAACCGTTGGCCCACGGCACCGGACATCGCTGAATGGCTTCGACACGGCGCCGCGCCATACTCCCGACCTCTCTTGCAAGGAAACCCATGTCCTCCATCACGCTCCGCTTCCTCGCCGAACCCAGCACCGTCAACTACGGCGGCAAGGTGCACGGCGGCACCGTCATGAAATGGATCGACGAAGCCGGCTATGCCTGCGCCACCAGCTGGGCCAAGCGCTACTGCGTCACGGTCTATGTGGGCGGCATCCGCTTCCACCGCCCCATCATGATTGGCGACCTGGTGGAAGTGGAAGCCAAGCTGGCCTACACCGGCAGCACCAGCATGAACATCTCGGTCGAGGTGCGCAGCGGTGACATGAAGGGCGGGAACTTGGAAACCACGACCGAATGCCTGATCGTCTTCGTCTCGGTGGATTCTCACGGCAAGCCCATGCCGGTCCCGGCCTGGACCCCCGATACACCCGAGGCCAACGCCCTGGCCAAGCGGGCCAAGGCCCAGCTGGACGCGTCGCGTTCGGCAGGCTGACATGGCAAGTCTGCGATGGCTCCAATCAGGATGCCATCGCCAGCGATCACGCACCGCGCCCGCGCCTTGAATGCATTCAGAGCACGCGGCGACGCGCGAAACGCACGACCGTGACCCCGGCACGCGCCTGGCGCGTGGATGGCATGACCAGCACGCAGTCGTCGTAGGGCGTCGTGACCGGAACCTCATCGTTCCAGCCAATGACGGTGCCTGCGTCGGCAATCAACTCCAGCCCGGTGTAGGGTGCGGCGAAACGGAAGTTCGCGCTCGTGGCCACGACCGGCCCGGTGACTTCCAGCACCCATTGACGCGGTGCGTCGGGCTGGAGCCAGCCGGGCAGCAGGCGCGCGGCCGTGGTCATGTCCAAGGCGCCGGCGGCGACGAGGAAGCGACTGCAGATGTCTTGGGCGACGACCCGGCTGGCTGGATCACCATGGAAGCCGCATTCGACCAGCAGCGAATGCGTGCCGTTGTCGCCGAGTTCTCCAAAACGGCCGTAGTCGCGCATGCGCACGCCATCCTGATGACCAGCATCGACCACCACATGCTCGGGCGTGCGCAGAATGCGCGCCAGGGCCAGGTTTCGCAACTGAATGCCGGTGAGCAGCAAGGGTGCCGAGGGTTCGTGCATGGAGTGCAGGTCCAGCAGCCAATCTGCGGCGGCAACAAAGGGCCGCAAGGCGGCGGCGCGGCGACGCTCCAAGCTGCCGCCTTCGTCCATGCGAGCATCGAGCCACTGGCGATTCAGGTCTTCTTCCACCAGGCGCGAGGCATCGTGATTCGCCGGGTCAAAGCGGTCGAAGGCTTCGAGGTTGCAGAAGGCCAGCGTGAGGCGGCCTTGGCGCGGGCGCACGCCCGCTTCCAGCAGCCCGAGCAGCGCCCAGGCACCGCACAGCTCGTTGCCGTGGACCAGGGCGCTGATCATCACGTGCCGCCCAGGCAGCCCGGAATCAAATTGCCAAACACCGGCCGTGCCAGTGTTGCCAGCACGCCAGCCCCCCAGATCCGGGAGCGCCAACTCAAAAGCTGCGTGCGGTAAAAGTGTGGAGGCGATGCTCATTCTTCGATCTTTGCGAATTCAACTATGCGTTTGTACTTCGCGACTTCAGCGGCCCAGTACTGGTCAATGTTCACGTTGGTGGACGCCACGGTGGATCCGGTGGCCACCATCTTCTCGCGGAACTCAGGGGATTGCAGGCAGTCGTTCAGCGCCTTCTTGAGCTTGTTGAACACTGGCTTGGGCAGATGGGCGGGGGCCATCAACGCGAACCACACGCCGATGTCCACGTTCTTGTACTGAGGCGTCTCCGCCAGTGCCGGAATGTCGGGGGCGGCGGCCGAACGCCGGGCTTCGGTGGTGCCCAAGGCGATCACCTTGCCGCTGCGGATGTGCGGCAGGCCACTGGACAGCACGAACACGCCGAACTCCAGATTGTTGCCCATGAGGTCAGTGGTCAGCGGCGCCACGCCCCGGTAGGGAATGTGCGCCATCGAGAGATTGCCCTGCTCCTTGACCATCTCAGCGGCCAGGTGCAGTGAGGTGCCCACGCCGGAACTGCCATAGCTGAACTTGCCAGGGTTCTCACTCACCTTGCGGGTGAACTCAGCCACGTTCTTCACGCCGGAACCGGTAGACGCCACGAGCACCAGGGGCTGCGAGGCAATCAGACCAATGGCCGTGAAATCCTTGACGTCGTAGCGGACCGACTTGGTCACGAGCTTGTTGATCGCCAACTCGTTGCTGGCACCCACCAGCAAGGTGTAGCCGTCAGGCGCGGCATTCGCCACCTTTTGCGCGCCAATGGCGCCTCCGGCACCGCCCAGATTCTCAATCACCACGGGAACGCCGAGCTTGCTGCTCAGCTCGGTGGCCACGGTGCGCGCGGTCAGATCGGTGCTACCACCCGGGGGGTACCCCACCACGATGGTGATCGGTTTGCTGGGATAGGCCTCCTGGGCCACGGCGGGTCGAAGACCCAGCAGCGCGAGGCCGCACAAGGTGGTGCTCAGGGACACGAATGAAAGGAGCGAGAGACGGCGAAAGATGGACTTCATGGCGGCGGTTCCTGTGATGGGCTTGCACGAATTCTGCAAAGCCGGACCCGCCGTGTTGGTGCCGAAGCAGCACAAGGTCGTGCTATGTGGATGCCTTCGGCTTGCCCTCAACGCCTAGCAAAAGCTGTCCAAACCTGCTCAGCCAGAGGCCCGAGCCGCCGCTTGGGACGGTACAGGCGCACGTCAAAGCGCACCTCCATCCGCCGGTCACTCGCCAGGGCCAGCTCGCCGCTCTTGCAATCCGCATGCACCATGGACCAGGGCAGCCAGGCCACGCCCAAACCCTTGCGCACATATTCATACAGCGCGTCGGCCGAGTCGCATTCCACGTACCGGTCCAGCATCGGCGCCAGCGGGTGCTGGGACAGGTGGTCTTCCACCAACCGCCCCAGCGCCAGGCTGTGCGCGTAGGCCAGGTAAGGCACGGGACGTGGGCCCAAGGCGTGCAGCGCGCCGCCTTGCGCGTCGGCCCGCGACACGGGCACCAGCTTGTCGGAGGCCAGCGTCAGATGGTTGAACTGCCGAGCATCCAGTCGCAGGGCCAACGCCGGATGGTGGTAAAGCAGGGAAAAATCAGCGGCGTGCTGCTCCAGCAGCAACACCGTATCGGCGAGCGAGCGCGTGAGAATGCGGACCTCGGCGTCGCGCAGCACCGGGCGCAGGCGCACGAGCCAATCTGCCACCAGGGTACGTGCCAGGGTACGGCCTGTCGCCAGCGTCACCGTGCGGGCCTGTCGGCCGACCACGCTGCGCAGTTCCTCGCGCGACGCATCCAGCCCCAGCAGCATCTGCTGCGCGGTGTCCAGGAAGCTCTCACCTGCGGTTGTCAGCTTGAACGGTCCCGCGCCACGCTCCACCAGTGGAGCGCCCGCCCAAGCCTCCAGCGCGCGAATGCGTCGGCCAAACGCGGGATGGGTCACGTGGCGCAACTCGGCCGCTCGCGTGAAGCTGCGCGCCTGCGCGAGCGCGACGAAATCTTCAAGCCACTTGAGTTGCATGGTCGATACCGTTCGGAAGTCCCGTCAGCATAGAACGCATGCAGCCACGCCTGGATCAGCCCCGCGCTGCCTGCAGCAGATCGCGGGTCTTCATCGCTTCGCGCCGCGCGGCCTGGGCGTAGTCCGCGCTGCTGGAGGCATAGAGGATCGCGCGGGAGGAATTCACGGCGATCAGGCCATCCTTCGTCCGGCCAGCCTTGACCGTGGCCACCGCATCACCACCTTGCGCCCCCACGCCAGGAATCAGCAAGGGCAAGCTAGGCGCGAGCTGGCGCACGCGGGCGATTTCTTCGGGGTAGGTCGCGCCGACCACCAGGCCGAGCTGGCCGTTCAGGTTCCAGGGCCCTTGCGCCAATGCCGCCACATGCTCGTAGAGACGCGGCTGCCCCGGCAAGTCGACCAGGCGCTGGTTCTGCAGATCGTCGCCGCCAGGGTTGGAAGTGCGACAGAGCAGGAAGGCGCCCTTGCCTTCGTACTTCAGGTAGGGCTGCACCGAATCCCAGCCCATGAAGGGCGAGAGGGTCACGGCGTCGGCGTCGTAGCGTTCAAAGGCTTCGCGGGCGTACTGCTCGGCGGTGGCACCGATGTCGCCGCGCTTGGCATCGAGGATGACGGGCACCTGCGGCGCGTTGGCGCGCATGTGGGCCATGAGTTTTTCAAGCTGGTCCTCGGCGCGATGCGCAGCGAAGTAGGCGATCTGCGGCTTGAAGGCGATGGCCAGATCGGCCGTGGCGTCGACGATGGCGGCGCAAAAGTCGTAGATCTTGCAGGGGTCACCCTGGAGGGCGCCAGGAAAGCGCGAGGGCTCCGGGTCCAGCCCCACGCAGAGCATGGACCGATTGCGGGCCTCGGCCGCGCGCAGCATGTCGATGAAAGTCATGCCCGCGATTGTATGAACCAGCACCGAGCCGGCTCTCGCAGCCTGACCGCCGTGAAGGGCGAGCAAGGCCGGTGGCGCCGCATGCCCCCGACTGAGGGGCGACGCAGCGGCGGAGCGGCGCTTTGGTGTTGGCTTTGCCGTTGGTTTTGGTCAGGGCGCTTCAAGCCGCCAGTGGCGCGGCGGCAGGCGCCAGCGCGGCCGTGCCCGCACGCTCGGCCGCGAGGATGCGGTCGATGATCTTGCGCGACTGCACGCCGCCGGCGTCGATGTTGAGCATCAGCAGCTGACGCTCGGGCCAAGCCAGCAGGTTCTTCTGCTGGCGCTCCAGCATTTCCAGATCCTCGGCAAAGATCTTGCCCTGGCCCTGACGGATGGTGTTGGTCAGCTCGGCGTCCTGCGGCTTGAACTTGCGCGCCATGCCCCAGAAGTAGTGGATGGAGGTTTCGGTCTCGGGCGTGATGAAGTCCACCACCACGCTGTAGGCCTTCTTGTCATTGGGCGCGTCGTAGCCGCCATGGCCTTGCAGGGCCACGCCCACCTCGATCATCACGTGGCTGGGCGGCGAAAAGCGGCAGATCTGCCAGCGGTCCACCGGCTGGTCATCCGGCAGGCCATTGGCGCGCAAGGCCATCTTCCAGAAGGGCGGGGCTTCGATGCCACTCATGAAGCGGCTGGTGACGACGGTGTCGTCCTCGACCGTGGTCTTGCAGGGCGTTTCGTCGATTTCCTTCTGCCCGATGGAGGTGCTGTGCACATAGGTCTCGTGCGTCAGGTCCATCAGGTTGTCGATCATCAGGCGGTAGTCGCAGGCGATGTGGTACAGACCGCCGCCGTAGGCCCACTCGGGGTGGTCGAAAAATTCCAGCACGGGCAACTTCGCCTCGTCGGCCAACGCCGCCTCGCCCGTCCAAACCCAGACGAAGCCATAGCGCTCGGCGACGGGAAAGCTCTTGATGGCGGGAAAACCGCGCACGCGCTGACCGGGCATGGAGACGGTCTTGCCATCGCAGCCCATCACCAAGCCGTGGTAGCCGCAGGTCAGCTGGCCGTCACAGACATGCCCCAGGGACAAGGGCGCGCCACGGTGCGGACAGAAATCCTGCACGGCCACCATCTTGCCCGCGGCATCGCGGTAGAAGGCAATGCGCTCGCCACAGACCATGCGGCCCAGCGGCTTGTCCGCGCCGATTTCCTGGCTGGAAGCGGCGACGTACCAGGTGTTCTTGGGGAAGGTGCTGACAGTGGACATGGCGTACTCCTAGGTCGGGCTCAGGCTGAACAAAGCACGGTGGATGGCGTCGCAAGGCGGCGTCGCATCATGAATCCGTATACTGAATGAAAGGTATTTTAGGACGCCTTGCCGCTCGCGGCCAGTCACTGCGGCAGTCTGACTTCCTGGTGTTTACCCTCGATCAACGGCGACTCGAATCGCCAGTGAGCGATCACTCTAGAGAATCGCGCTGATCGTGGAGATCGACGAATTTGCGCAGCAGGCGGATGAATTCGTGCTGTTCGTCCTTGGACAAAGCGCTCATCAGGCTGTCCCAGTGGGCGGTTGTGCCCGTGAGCAATTCGGCCAAGACGCTCTCGCCCTCGGGCGTGAGCACCAGGCTGCGCTGGCGCCGGGGCAGCACTTCGCGCGAAATCCAGCCCTTGGTTTCCAGGCGCGCGGCGATGTCGGCCGTGGTGGAGGTGTCCAGCGCCACCTTGTCGGCCAGCGTCACTTGGTCAATGCCTGGCGTTTCCTGCAAGGTGCGCAGGATGGCGTACTGCACCGGCGTGACGTGGCGGCCATGCACTTCGTGGAACCGCGCCACGGCGATTTGCTGGGCCCGGCGGATCAGGTGACCTGGCTCATCGTAGAGGCGCAACTCGGTCGCGGACACGGTGTTCTCGGCGTTCATCATGTCCCTGTCCTGTTCATCCGTCGTGTTGATGCGCTGCGTCATGCAGTCCATTATCAGGCGCTGCTGTCCATCATCAAAGACTGTGCCAAACATAAATCATCCCAGGCCTTGGCCTTGTCCTGGGGGGTGCGCAGCAGGTAAGCCGGGTGATAGCTGACGACGACGGGCACGCCCTCGTAGCGGTACACCTGGCCGCGCAAGCGACCCAGCGGCAGCGTGGCCACGTCCGGCACGCTGTGCTGGAGCAGGGATTGCACCGCGAAGCGTCCCAGGGCCAGGATGATGCGGGGCTGCAACAGCGCGACCTGTCGGCGCAGATAGGGCTCGCACTGCAGCACTTCCTCGGGGGCGGGGTTGCGGTTGCCCGGCGGCCGGCACTTGAGCACGTTGGCGATGTAGACCGATTGGGCTTCATCGTCCGAGGTGCGCGAGCGGCCCAGGGTCTTGAGCATGTTGTCCAGCAGCTTCCCGGCTTGGCCGACGAAGGGTTCACCTTGGAGGTCTTCGTTCTCGCCCGGCGCCTCGCCCACGATCAGCCAGCGCGCCTGCCGCTGGCCGACGCCGAAGACCGTGTTCTTGCGGCTCTTGCACAGACCGCAGGCTTGGCAGCCCGCGACGGCGGCTTCCAGATCGTCCCAGCCCATGGCGGCAATGTCCGCGGGCAAGTCGCGCGACGGAGCAACGGCGGCACGGTCGGAAACCATGGCGACCGGCACGGGCACCTGGGTGGGCGGCACCCGAGGCGCCGCAGGCCTTGGTGCGGCCTGCCCCTCGCGGCTGCCCTCGGGCAAGTTCTGAAACGGGGGCGCCGGCGCTGTTTCCGGCGCAGACACAGCGTCCCTGGGCGCCCAGACCCGGACTCCCATCTCCTCCAGCATGGCGCGCTGACGTGCATCCAGTTCCATGGCCCGCATCCTACAGAGGTGCTTGCGCGTGATCGCGCGGTGCGGGCGCGACAGCGGCCAAGGACAGGCTCATCACCAGGGCATCCTCGCGGCGGCCATGCCCGTCGGGGTAGTAGTCCTTGCGCAGTCCCATGCGCCGGTAGCCCTGTGCCTCGTAGACCTGGATCGCGCGCTGATTGCTCGCACGCACTTCGAGCCAGAGCGTTTCCAGGGGGGGCTGCGCGGGCACGCCGCGCGCCCAGAGCACCAGGGCGTCGAGCATCAAGCGGGCCCAGCCGTGTCCCCGGTGTTCTGGCGCGACGGTGATGTTGAGCAAGTGCGCCTCGGCAACGCCCTGCATGACGATGTAATACCCCAGCACGGTCTGCGCACTCGCCTCACCCGCAACCAGCACACGCATGTGGTAGCCCGCGCGCAAACCGTCCAGAAAATTCCCGCGCGTCCAGGGGTGCGAATAAGCACGCTGCTCGATGTGCAGCACCGCATCCAGGCGCGTGGCGTCCAGCGGTTCGAGGCGAACCTCGGCGGCCGGGTCCAAGAACGGGGGGGGCGTCGCGGCGCGCATGCGGTTTCGCTCAACGCGTCGACGACTGCTGCGCCATGCGCTCCCGCAAGCGCTCCTCGGTGGTCTTCGCCACCTTGTCGCGCACGTACTGCGGCAAGGCGTCCTCGGCCCGCACGGCACCGCCTTGGGCCAGCAGCGCGGGTGCAAGACGCAGCATCGCCGTGGCCAAAGGCAGGGCAGACCAGCGCGGAACCGAGGCGGGCCAAGCCAGGCGCTCGCCGTAGGCCGCGAACACGTTGCCGGCCAGTGCGTCACCCTGCCAGGCGGGCAGCGCCTCGGGGGCATGCAGGGCAAAGGGGGCTTGCCGCTGCCACTGGCCATCGGCGTACCGATAGGGCGCGGCGTACAGCTCGTCCATGCGGGCGTCGAGCAGGGCCAACACGCGCAAGGTCTGGGCCTGCGGCGCATGGCGCGCCCGGGCCTCTTCCACCAGCGTCAGCAGGCTGTCGACGGGAAGGACGGGCACGCTGGCACCATAGGCCAGGCCCTGGGCCACGGCGCAGGCCGTGCGCAAGCCCGTGAAGGCGCCTGGGCCACTGCCGAAGGCGATGGCATCCAGTTCGGCATAACGCAGACCGGCCTGGGCCATCAGGTTGTCGATCGCCGGGATCAGCGCCACGGAAGCCTGGGCCGCGCCCGCGCCCTGGTGCTGCCAGACCTGGCCATCGCGCGTGAGGGCCACGGAAAGCTGGTCGGTGGTGGTGTCGAGCGCGAGGAGTTTCATCAGACGGCGTTTCTTCGGGGCACCAATTATCGGCGCTGGCTTCAGGCACCGTGCCTTGCCCTAAACTTTCCCGCATGCTGTGTCTCCCCCGTTCCCTCGCTCTGCCGGTCCTGGCCCTGGCCGCCGCCCTCACGCACGGCATCGCCGCCGCTGAATTACCCACTCCCGTCGCGCAGGCACTGGCGCGCGCCAAGATCCCCGCCAGCGCGCTGGGCATCGTGGTCGAGGAAGCGGGCGCCTCGCCCCGCGCCAAGTCCCTGCTGCGCCACCGGGCCGAAGCACCCATGAACCCGGCCAGCGTGATGAAGCTGGTCACCACCACCGCTGCGCTGGAACTGCTGGGGCCGAACTGGAAGTGGCGCACCCCGGTCTATGTGGACGGCGTCATCCGCGAGGGCACGCTGCAAGGTGATCTCTATATCGAGGGCCGGGGAGATCCCAAGCTGGTGGCCGAACGCCTGTGGCTGCTGCTGCGCCGGGTGCAGGGCCTGGGCATCTCGCGCATCAACGGCGACATCGTGCTCGACGATGGCCTGTTCGAGGCCGTGCCGCACGACCCGGGCGAGTTCGACGGCGAGCCCCTACGGCCCTACAACGCGGCCCCGAACGCGTTGCTGCTGAACTTCAAGTCCGTGCTCATGACCTTCACACCCGACCGCGCGACGGGCGTGGCGCGCCTGCACGTGGAGCCCCCGCTGGCCGGCGTGGCCTGGCCGGCCACCGTACCCCTCTCGCAGGAACGCTGCGGCGACTGGCGCGGTGGCCTGCAAGCCAATTTCGCCCAGACCGGTTTTGGGCGGGCCGAGGGTTCGACCCCGGTCCAGCCCCGCTTCGGGGGCCGCTATCCCGCCGCCTGCGAAGAAAAAATCTGGCCCCTGGCCTGGCCCGACCCGGAGGGCTACAACGCCCGGGCCATCGCGGGCATGTGGCAGGCCATCGGCGGCACGCTGCGCGGCCAGGTCCGCGCGGGCCGCGTGCCCGAAGCTCTGCGCGACAGCAGCCGGGGCCCGGTCTTCGCGCTCGAGTCCCCGCCCCTGGCCGAGGTGGTGCGCGACATCAACAAGTACAGCAACAACGTGATGACGCAGCAGCTCTTCCTCACCTTGAGCCTGGAGCAGGCGGCAGCGCCTCCCGAGTCCGGCACGGCGAGCGCGCCGCCCCCGCAAGGCACGCTGGCCGCCTCCCGCGCCTTGCTGCAGGACTGGTGGCGCGAACGCCTGGCCGTGAAAGGGCAGATGGACGAAGGCGCGCCGCGCATCAGCAATGGCTCGGGTCTGTCGCGCGAGGACCGCGTGAGCCCCGCCGCGCTCGCGCGGCTGCTGCAGTACGCCTGGGATGGCCCCTTGATGCCCGAGCTGCTGACCTCCCTGCCCATCAGCGGACAGGACGGCACGCTGCGGCCGGAACGCTGGCGGGCACGGGGCTCGGCCCATCTCAAGACCGGCAGTCTGCGCGATGTGAACTCGCTCGCGGGCGTGGTGGACGCGCAGAGCGGGCGGCGCTACGTGCTGGTCGCCATCGTGAACCACCCGAACGCCGCAGCGGCCCGGCCGGCCCTGGAAGCGCTGGTGGACTGGGTGGCGCGGCAGTGAGCGCGGTGCAAGCCGGGAGACCGGCGCCACCTCGGGCCTGTTCACACTGATGGCCGGAGTGCGAACGGGCCCTGAGTCCATGGACCAAAGCCCCGCCGCATGCTGCCACCTTCGCCGTGGGCTTGGGGCGCCTTCGGTCGCTCAAGTCAGGCCACTCAGCAACGCCCGTGCTCAGCCCGCCAGCGCGCCGGGTGCTGCGCAGGTGGGCTCTCGCGGGTCTCGGCCCACAGTCCCCGCCCCGCAGCCCGGGCCTCGCTCTGAGCATGGGCATAGGCTTGCCGCGCGGAGGGCGAGGCATGGTGCCGGTCCAGGCTCCAAGCCCACCCCTCGGCCACCAGCTCCCGATTGACCTCCCGTCCGGCCAAGAGCACATACGCCACCACGCGGTCATAACTCCGGGTGCCATCGGTGCGCAGCTGCACGACCCGGCCCTGCACCTTGTCGGCCAGCGCATGGCGGGCCGCTTCGCCGTAAGGCTGGGGCGGGGTGCGGCAGGTGCGGCCCTGTTGCCGCCGCGTCTGCGCCAGCTCTGGGGCGTCAATGCCTTGGAGACGGATGCGCCAGCGACGCTGGTGGCGGTCCTCCACGTCCAGCGTGTCGCCGTCCAGCACGGCGAGCACACGCACCGGCGCCGACTGCAGCGCGAGCGCCGCTTCGGGATCGGGCGAAGGCGCGGCGTGCGCAGCACCGCCACCGAGCCAGGCCCAGGCCCAAATCGCCACCCAGAACGGCCTCCAGACCGAGCGTCCCAAGCCCCGTGCCCGAACACCTCGCCAGGCAGCAGCCTTCATCCCTCGCGAGGGTCCGCCGATGGCGCGGCGGCAGCGTCGGCCAGCTTGGCCGGACGTGCACCGAACAAGGCGGAGCCGATGCGCACCAAGGTGCTGCCCGCGGCGATGGCCGCTTCCAGGTCGGCGCTCATGCCCATGGAGAGCGTGTCGGGCAATGGGTCCGGGCCGTCCCAACCCGCACGCAAATCATCGAACAAGGTGCGCGCGCGGGCGAACACCGCTTGCATCGCCGCGGCATCGGGCTGCGGGTCGGGAATGCACATGAGGCCGCGCAGGCGCAAGCGAGGCAGCCGCCGCACCGCCAGCACCAGTTCGGACAGTTCGTGCGGCGCGATGCCCGCCTTGGTCGGCCCGCCATCGACGTTGACCTGCAGGCAGATCTGCAAGGGCGGCAGCTCGGCGGGGCGTTGCTCGGACAGGCGCTGCGCGATCTTGAAGCGATCCACCGTCTGCGCCCAGGCGAAATGCTCGGCCACGGGCCGGGTCTTGTTGCTCTGGATGGGGCCAATGCAATGCCATTCCAGAGGCAGATCGGCCAGCGCCGCTGTTTTTGCGACCGCCTCTTGGATGTAGTTCTCGCCGAACGCGGTCAAACCCGCCTGGTGCGCGGCGCGAACGGCCTCGGGGCCAAAGGTCTTGGAAACCGCCAGCAAGCGCACGCTGGCGGGATCACGGCCCGCCGCGTCGCAGGCGGCGTTGATGCGCGCCTGAACCGCCCGCAGGGCGGAACTGAAAGCTGAATTGTCGAACGATGAATCAGACATGGAAGACCGCGTACTCCGGCCCATAATTGTCCCGCATCGCGGCCCAGCGCGCGCACTCCGTCCCCGGATTGAACGCGGCCACACGGCGCCGTGGTTCCCACCTCTCATGGACATCACCACCCTGTTGAGCCTGTGCCTGGCGCAGGACGCATCGGATTTGCACCTGTCCGCTGGCTTGCCCCCCATGCTGCGGGTGCACGGAGAGATGCGCCGCATCGAGCAGATGGGCACCTTGAGCCATCAGGGCATTGCCGCCATGCTGGGCACGGTGATGAGCGAACCCCAATCACGACGGTATGCGCAGACGATGGAGTGTGACTTTGCCTGTGCCCTCCCCGACCTCGGACGCTACCGCGTCAACGCTTTCCAGACCCAGCGTGGCGCCGCCGCGGTGTTCCGCGCGATTCCCGCGCAAATCAGAACCTTGGCTCAGCTGGGCGCACCGCCCCTGTTTGCCGAGTTGACGCAGCGCTCGCGCGGCTTGGTGCTGGTGACCGGCCCCACGGGCTCGGGCAAATCCACCACCCTGGCCGCGATGGTGCGGCATCTCAACGAGACGCAGGCCCGGCACATCCTGACCGTGGAAGACCCCATTGAATTCGTCCATGAGCCCGCTTGCAGTCTGATCAACCAGCGCGAGGTGGGCGCGCACACGCAGTCCTTCGCCAACGCCTTGCGCTCGGCCCTGCGCGAAGACCCGGACGTGATTCTGGTGGGCGAAATGCGTGATCTGGAAACCATCCGGCTCGCTCTCACCGCCGCCGAGACCGGGCACCTGGTGCTGGGCACCCTGCACACCGGCAGCGCGCCCAAGGCGATTGATCGCATCATCGATGTGTTTCCCGCTGGGGAGAAAGAGCTCGCGCGCGCCATGCTGTCGGAATCCTTGCAAGCGGTGATCACCCAGGTGCTGTGCCGCACGGCGAGCGCCAGCACGACAGGTCGGGTGGCGGCTTACGAAATCATGACGGGCACACCGGCGATCCGCCATTTGATCCGCGAAGGCAAGGTGGCCCAGATGCATTCCAGCTTGCAAACGGGTGCGGCCGCGGGCATGCGGACGCTGGACCAGCACCTGAGCGAGCTGCGGCGGCGCGGGCTCATCGATGAGGCGGAGGTTCGCCGCCACGCGCGGCAAATGGAAAGCCTGAGCGCTTGAGGCGCCCTTGGCGGCAAACCTTCAAACGCAATCGGACAGATTCCCCGTTGGCAAAGGCGGCAGCTGCGTGTCGCCAGCCGCAACGCGGCCTGCGTGGTTTGCGGTCAGGGAGCCGCAGTCCTTTTGCGGCCGGGATTCTCCAGGGCCAGGCGCTCTTCCTCGCTGATGATCTCGAACAGGCGAACCACCTTCTGCACCCCCGAGGTACGGCGCGCGATGTCGGTGGCGCGGTCGGCTTCGCGCTCCGTCACCCGGCCCATGAGGTAGACAATGCCGCGTTCGGTCACGACCTTGACCACATGGGCGTTCAGATCGGGAGAATCCACCATGCTGGTCTTGACGCGCATCGTGACGCCCACGTCCGAAGACTGTTGCGTCAGCGTGGAATGGCCGAGCACGGCCAGTTCATTGATGATGTTGCGCACATTGTCCAGGCTGGCGATCACCTGCTGGGCAATTTGGCGGTCCTGTTCACTCAAGACCTCGCCCGTCAACAGCACCTGGCGGTTGTAGCTGACGATGTTCACGTGGGCCCGGTCACCCAGCCGTTGCTTCAGGCGTGACATGCCCTCGGTCTCGATGCTTTCGTCGTCCAGTTGCGTGCCGGTGGTGCGCCGGTCCAGCACGGACAGGCCCGTGGCGACCACGATGCCCCCCACGATCATGGGAGCACATCCGCTCATGGCCAAGAGGCTCAGACTGCAGGCCAGGCCCAGACAGAGGGCGCGCAGGCCAGCGAAACGAGAGATAAAACGGTGCTTGCTCACGCCTTGTTTTCCTGTTCGCCCAACAATTGATGATCCACGCAATCACAGATGCAATGCAGGGTCAGCAAATGCACTTCCTGAATGCGTGCGGTGCGCTCGTGCGGAACGCAGATGTGCACATCGGTTTCACGCAGCAGGGCGTTCATTTTGCCGCCCCCCTTGCCCGTCAACGCGACCACGGTCATGTCGCGCTCATGCGCGGCCTCGATGGCGGCCATCACATTGGGCGAATCGCCGCTGGTTGAAATGGCCAGCAGCACATCCCCCGCTTGGCCCAGGGCCCGCACTTGCTTGGAAAAGACGACCTTGTAGTCGTAGTCGTTGGCGATGGCGGTCAAGATGGAGGTGTCCGTGGTCAAGGCAATCGCGCCCAGCTCAGGACGCTCACGCTCGAACCGGCCCACGAACTCCGCCGCGAAATGCTGCGCGTACGCCGCCGAACCGCCATTGCCGCAGGCCAGCACCTTGCCGCCGTTGGTCACGCAGTCCAACATCGCCTGGGCCGCGGCCGAAATGGGCTTGCTCAGTGGCTGCGCGGCCTGGTATTTCAGGTCCGCGCTGTCAATGAAGTGTTGCTCAATGCGCTGCTCAAACATGGTGGGCCGAATGATACCGGGCTTATATGGGTCCAAATGCGCCAGCGGCCATCCACCCGCGCGCCCCAAGGTCAACGGACGTTCATCCACGCGGGGCCACAGCGCCTGTCAATCCACGCTCGGGCGCCCTCGACTCATGCCTGCGCCCCCATCGGGCGCCGCTACCCTACGGAGACCGTCAAAAGCCTGCGGCGCAATCACCCAGGTCGAAGGCCGCTGGCAGCCACACCAATCGCGCCTCAGCGCCGGTGGGTGCGCCCTCGATCGCCACGACGTCAAACCGACAAGGGGGCGGAGACGGCCAGCGCAGCAGGTAATGACGGGCCGCGAGGATGATGCGTCTGCGCTTCACCAGGCCCACGCTGGCGGCCGCGCCACCGTGCCGGGCGTTGGCGCGGCGGCGCACTTCCACGAACACCAGGGTGCCGTCGGCGGTTCGCATCACGAGGTCCACCTCGCCACCCCCTCGGCCGGGCGTCCGATAATTGCGTGTCAACAGTGTCAATCCCCGTGCTTGCAAATACCGCAGGGCTTGCTGCTCCGCCTCGTCGCCGGCCTGCTTGGTCGAAGTCCGCGCACGGGTTGGGGGAGCGGGTTTGTGCATGGGCTTACCTATCCACGTTCGTGAATTCCTCTTCTTATGCCTCAGCCCTGATCGCCGCGCAAGACGCTGCGGGCACTCAGCATCTGCCGCCTGGCACGCTGTACGTGGTGGCCACGCCCATCGGCAACCTGGCCGACATCACACTGCGTGCTCTGCACTTGCTGCGCGTCGCCGATGTGGTGGCTTGCGAGGACACGCGCCACACCCAAAGCCTGCTGCGCGCCTACGGCATCGAGAAAAGCGGCGCCAGCTTGATGGCCGTGCATCAACACAACGAACAGGAAGCGGCCCAGCTGGTCATCGCGCGCCTGCGAGAGGGCCTGCGCGTGGCCTACGTCAGCGACGCGGGCACGCCCGCCGTGAGCGACCCCGGCGCGCGCTTGGTCGCGGCCGTGCGCACCGAGAGTCTGCCCGTGATGCCCTTGCCGGGCGCCAGCAGCGTCACCGCGGCATTGAGTGCGGCTGGCGCGGTCGATGAGTCAGGCGGCTTCGTCTTCGCCGGGTTTCTGCCCACCAAGACGAACGAACGTGCTCAATCCGTGCAGGCGCTGGCGTTGGAGCCGCGTGCCGTGGTGCTGCTGGAAGCGCCGCACCGTGTCGCTGCACTGGCGGGCGCGCTCGAAGTGCTGCGGGATCGCCCCCTGACCGTGGCCCGTGAGATCAGCAAGCAGTTCGAGCAGATCGTCACCTTGCCCGCCGAGGCTTTTCCAAGCTGGCTCGCGGCAGACCCGCAACGCACTCGGGGGGAATTCGTGCTGGTGCTGCATCCACTGCCACGCGCCGCGGCTGGAGAGGGCCCAGACGATGCGACGCTGCGCACGCTGGATTTGCTGCTGGCGGAACTGCCCTTGAAGACCGCCGTCAAGCTGGCGGCGGACATCACGGGGACGCCACGCAACGCGCTGTACGAAAAAGCGCTGGAACGTAAAAAACAGGAATGAAGAAACCCCGGCTCATGCGTGCTGAACGCCTGATGCCGTACCGATGATTTGGATTTGCGCGGCACATCTCATGCGGAGGGCGGCTTGCCCGTCATGCGCGTAGCCCGATCTCGCCACATGCGGAGTCCGCACGTCGAGACGCGCGGCACCGACCTCAGTGCGAGCGCATCTTGGCGCGCAAGCGCGCGATCGACTGGCTGTGCAACTGGCAGACGCGGGACTCGGTGACGCCCAGCACGGCCGCGATTTCCTTGAGGTTCATGTCCTGCTCGTAGTACATGCTCATCACGTACTGCTCGCGCTCGGGCAGGGCCTTGATGGCGTCCACCAACGAAGCACGCAGCCGCTGGTTGCGCAGCAAGGCCATGGGGTCGGACTCGCCATCGACCATGTGACGGTCGAGAAAGCCCTCTTCGTCGTCGCCGCCGCTCATGTCCTCGAGGTACACCAGCTGGGTGCCCTTGACCTTGTAGAGCAGGGCCTGGTATTCGGCCAGTTCCATGCCCAGTTCCTCGGCGATCTCGGACTC
Source organism: Hylemonella gracilis ATCC 19624 (assembly GCF_000211835.1). Taxonomy (GTDB): domain Bacteria; phylum Pseudomonadota; class Gammaproteobacteria; order Burkholderiales; family Burkholderiaceae_C; genus Hylemonella; species Hylemonella gracilis. Next base: position 78,055 of record NZ_AEGR01000109.1, read on the forward strand.
GCTGGGTGATCGGCCCAGTTGGTGTTCCAGCCGGGTCAATGCCGACTCGATTTCCTTCTGGCTCTTGCGTGAGCCGCGGCTCATCCAGTCGTTTTCGCGCAGCTCGTCGATCATCGCGCCGCGAATGCGTTGGGTGGCGAAGGTCTCAAACTGCACGCCCTGGGTCGCTTCGTACCGTGTGAGCGCTTCCGACAGGCCAATCAGCCCCACCTGGATCAGGTCATCCACCTGGATCGACGGAGGCAGCTTGGCCATCATGTGGTGCGCCAGGCGGCGCACGAGCGGCACGTACTGCCGGATCAGGGCATCGCGGTCCAGCTGGCCTTGTGCGGTGTACGTCACGGGCGAAGCTCCCTCGATCACGTTCAGCGCCCCTGCCCGGCAGCCGCCGACGCGCCCGTTCGCGCGCCGGACGTGCTGGCGTAAGCCGGCGCGAGCACGGACGACAAATCCCAGCCTTGGGGTTGCAATCCCGACTCCAGCGATCGCAGGGCCAGGCGTTGCATTTCCTCCGGACGGTCCGGACACACCGTGAGCGCGGGCGTCTCGCACGCGAGGAAATCACGCGCGCATTCCTGCAGATTGCGGCTGATGTTGTGGCCGGACATGCGGGTGGTCAAGGCAGCGTCTTGCATCACGGTCACGATGGTAGGCCGCAATTTGCCCAAACTCAACATCTGCTTGAGCGCCTGATAAGCCGACAGCAAGGCCGATTCCTGCACGGAAACCGGCAGCAGCGGCGACAGGCCACTGCCCTGCCAGACCTGAGCCAGGACGGCGGCGGGCGCGTACACCAGGATCAGTTCATATCCGGGGAAAAGAGCCGCCAGTTGCCGGGCGCGGTCTTGCCCCGCGTCGGTCGTCTTCGCGGCGGTTTTCCCCGTCTTCTTGGACGCAGCGGCGGAAGCGTCGAGCATTTGCTCGAACCCCAGGGCCGCTGGCACGATGGGCCAAGTGGTGGCGCTGTTCGAGAGCACGGCGGCGGAGAAATCTTCGTCGCCGCGCAGCAGTTGCGTCAACCCGGGCACTTCGTCCGTCTCGCGCACGTGGGCGTCGAGCACGACCAGCGGATAGTCCAGGTTCGTCCACGCCGCGCACAGCTGCATCAACAAGGGCAATTCGCTGCGCGCGTCCTCGTGGCCCGCCAGGGCCACGATGCGCGGCGAGGATTCCACCGCGAGCCCCGCCAGACCAGCGGCCTGGTTGTCGACTTCAAGCATGGAGGTTTCCTCCGTGCGCGGGACCCGGACGACGCACCGCCGGCGGCACCGGTTGCTGCACCGTGGCCAATCCCTGCACGCTCGAAGCTCGACCTTCCATTTGCGTGAAATACAGATCGAGATCACCAAGCTGGGGATCGTGCGCCGAACGGCCCGTGGAGCGCATCGACAGCTTGACCAGTTGGTCCGCGTCGGCGCGCGCCCAATCCTCGGGCACGCGTTGGCCACAGCTGACGCCACGCAGCACCAAGCGGTGACGGATGGCCGCGTCCAGGGTCGGACCCAGCTTGACGGCTTCGTCCGTCTTGGTCAGCACGGCATGCTGCGCGCCGCTGCTGCGGAACGAGGCCACGGCCTCGTCTTGCGCGTCGCCGTGGTTGGCGGCGTTGAGCACCATGAGGCGCTGCACGCCGGGCAGATCGAGCATGTCCAACACTTCGCGCTTGCGCGGATCGCGCGGCGCGACGCCGGTGGTGTCGATGATGACCATCTTGCGGTTGGACAACAGACCGAGCAGGTCCTGCAACGCGCTCTGGTCGTGCGCCATGTGCGCAACCACGCCCAGCATGCGTCCGTAAGTGCGCAGTTGTTCATGCGCGCCGATGCGATAGCTGTCCAAGGTGATCAGGCCCACGCTGGCGGCGCCGAAATCACGCGCGCATTGCGCGGCGAGCTTGGCGGCGGTGGTGGTCTTGCCCACGCCCGTGGCGCCCACGAGGGCATAGATGCCGCCCGCTTCGTGCAGGGCCGGTTCATTCTTGTCGGTCTTGAGGTTGCGCTCAAGCACGGCCAGCATCCAGCGCATGGCTTCAGCCGGCGTGGTGTCGTTGGGCATCTTCTCGAGCGCGGCGCGCGCGAGGTTGGGCGAGTAACCCGCGCGGATCAGCTTGAGCGTCAGATTGGCACGCACCGGGTTCTGCTTGGCCTGGCCCAGCCAGGCCAGGGTGCTGAAGCGCTCCTCGATGAGGTCCTTCATCGCGTTGAGTTCGTGCATCAGGCCCTCGGGCACCGTGGCCGCGGGCGCGGCTTGCTGCACGGCGACACGGCGCGGCGCTTGCACGGGCTCATCCGGAGGCACCACGGCATAGGTGCGCGGCGCGGCGCCACCGACATTGATCGCGGTTCCACCCTGGGCAGTCTGCGCAGCCTGACGTACTTCGTGCTGGCGCATCTCGTGACGGCGTTGCAGCACGCGCTCGCGCACGTAGTCCTGGAAGGACAGGGTGCTCATCGCCAGTTGGTCGGCGTCTTCCTCGACCGTGCTGCGCGGGGAGGCACGCAGTGCGGCGCGGGCCGCACGTTCCGCGCGCTCGGCCGGCTCGGGCACGTCACCTTCAGGCTCTTCCCGGGTGTTGCGCGCGGTGCGAGCAGCTTCCTTGGCGGCTTTTTCGGCATTGGCCTTGCGGCGCGAGAGGAAGCCAAAGGTGGAGCTTTCAGCGCTGTCTTCGGCGGTCATGGCGTTGTCGGCGGCCTTGTCGAGTGCGGCCAGGGTGGTGGAATTGGTGGCAACCACCTCCACACCGCCCTGCGCCGTGGGCTTGTTCGACAGGATGATGGCTTCCTCGCCAAAAGCCGCGCGTGCCTTGGCCAGCGCCTCGCGGGCGGTCGGGGCATGGAATCGTTGAATGCTCATGATGCGGCGCCTCTCAGGATCGGTCCGATGCGAATGGAATGGGTTTCAGGAATTTCGCTGTGCGACAGCACTTGCATCCGGGGCGCGGCGCGGCGCACCAGACGGGCGATGGAATTGCGAATGGGGTCGGGCACCAGCAGGCACGCTGGAACACCGGTTTCTTCTTGCTTCATCGCCACGTCGGCCGCGTTGCGGGCGAACATGTCGGCCACGCCCGGATCGAGCGCTGGGCCGTTGGCACCGCCCAGCGCCTGCACCAGCAGGCGTTCCAGCGGCGGATCGATGGCGATGACGTTGAGTTCTTTTTGCGGCCCGTAAATCTGTTGAACGATGGCCGGCGAGAGGGCGACCCGCACGCGCCGCGCCAATTCGGCCGGATCGGTCGTGGACGGGGCGTGCTCGGCGATCGTTTCGACGATGGTGCGCATGTCGCGGATGTGCACTGCCTCTTCCAGCAACAGCTGGAGGACTCGCTGGAACGCGGCGATGGACACCATTTTGGGCACGACTTCTTCGATGAGCTTCGGGAATTGCCGCGACACGTGCTCCACCAGATTCTGAGTTTCAGTACGGCTGAGCAGACGCGCGGCGTGAACCTGCATCAAGTGTGATAGATGGGTCGCCATGACGGTCTCGGAATCAACCACGGTAAAGCCGGCCATTTGCGCCGCTTCTTTCTGGCGTTCGTCGATCCATGTCGCGGGTAGGCCGAAGGCCGGATCGGTGGCGGGCGTGCCGATCAGGGGCGTACTGATGCCACCGGGATTGATGGCCAGGTACATGCCGGGGAAGGCCTCGCCTTCGCCGACCACCACGCCGCGCAGGTTGATGCGGTAGCCGCTGGGCTTGAGTTCCAGGTTGTCGCGCACGTGGACCGGTGGCGGCAGGAAGCCAACTTCCTGCGCGAACTTGCGACGCACGCCCTTGATGCGGGTGAGCAAGTCGCCCTGGCGATTCTTGTCCACCAGCGTGATGAGCCGGTAACCCAATTCCAGGCCCAGTTGATCCACCGGTTGCAAATCGTCCCAGCTGGCCTCGCCATCGCCGGGCGCTGCCGCTGCCGCGGCGGCCGCGGCGGCAGCAGTGGCCTCGGCCTGGGCCTTCTGCGGTTGCTTGGCGAGTACCCAGGCGGCATAGCCCAGCAGGCTGGCCACGCCGAGGAAGACCAGGTTGGGCATGCCAGGGATCATGCCCAGCAGGCCCAGCACACCCGCCGTGATGCCGATGGCACGCGGGGACACCAGCATCTGGCTGCCGATCTGCTTGCCCAAATCCTGATCCTTGCCCACGCGAGACACCACCATGGCGGCGGCCACGGAGATCAGCAAGCCCGGAATCTGCGCGACCAGCGCGTCACCAATGGCCAGCAGGATGTAGCTGTTGGCCGCCTGGCTGGCGCTCAAGCCGTGCTGGGCCATGCCGATGGCGAAGCCCCCGATGATGTTGATCAGCAGGATCAAGATGCCCGCCATGGCGTCGCCACGCACGAACTTGGAAGCGCCGTCCATGGAGCCGAAGAAGTCCGCTTCTTCGCTGACTTCCAGGCGGCGACGCTTGGCTTCTTTCTCGTCGATCAGGCCCGCGCCCAAGTCGGCGTCAATCGCCATCTGCTTGCCGGGCATGGCATCCAAGGCGAACCGCGCGGACACTTCGGCGATACGCTCGGCACCCTTGGTCACCACCACGAAGTTGATGACCACCAGGATCGCGAACACGATCAAACCGACCGCGAAGTTGCCGCCGATCAGGAAGTGCCCGAAGGCCTCGATCACCGCGCCAGCGGCGCCGGTGCCGGTATGCCCCTCGAGCAACACCACCCGGGTGGACGCCACGTTCAGCGACAGGCGCAGCAAGGTGGTGAGCAGCAGCACGACGGGGAAAGCCGCGAAATCCAGCGGCTTGGTCATGTAGGCGGCCACCATCATCACCATCAGCGCGATGGCGATGTTGAAGGTGAACAGGATGTCCAGCAACCACGGCGGCAGCGGCAACACCATCATCGCCAGCACGGCGACGACAAAAAGCGGCGCCGCGACGCCCTGAATCATCGCGGCGTGACGCCCAAAACGCTGCTGCAGTTGTTGGATCAGCGGGTTCATGTGGCTCTAACGGAGGAAATGGGTTCGGTACGGGCGACGCCAGCTGTTTCGGCGGCGGCAGCTTTCGCGGCCTTGGCCTTGGCCGCGACGCTGGCGGCGTAGGCGGCTTGGGCCGCACGGGAATCTTGCGGGTCCATGCCAGGCGGCACGACCGGTTGCGGCATGTCCCCTGGCATGGGGCCTCTGCCCTGCAGGGCGGCCTTCAGACGGTAGACATAGGCCAGCACCTGGGCCACGGCCGTGTACAGCGTGGAAGGGATGTCCTGGTCCAGCTCGGCATGCGCATACAAGGCGCGCGCCAGCACGGGGGATTGCAACACGGGCACCTGATGGGCCTTGGCCAGGTCGCGGATCTTCATCGCCAGCAAGTCCGCGCCCTTGGACACCACGCGCGGCGCCGCCATTGACTTTTCCTCGTACTTCACCGCGACGGCGTAGTGAGTGGGGTTCATCAGCACGAAGTCCGCCTGCGGCACCTTGGGCAGGCTTTGGCGCTGGGCCAATTCACGCTGCTTCTGGCGACGACGGCTCTTCATCTGGGGGTTGCCCTCGATGTCCTTGTGCTCGTCCTTCATTTCCTGCAAGGACATCTTGAGCTCGGACTTGTGCAGGAAGATCTGCAGGGGCAGGTCGATCAGGGCCACCAGCAAGACCACGGCCAACAGCAATCCGCACCCCATGACCAGCCAGTTGAGCATGCGCTCGATGCCGGCCGTCGAGGGCTGCAACACCAGTGTCGAGATCGACGGCAGGGTGTAGTAGATGAAAACAGCGGCCAGGGCCAAGACGAAGAAGGCGATGAAAGCGAGCTTGACCACCTCGGCCAGCTTCTTCTTGGTGAACATGCCCTGCAAACCCTTGATCGGGTTGATGCGGCTGAAGTCGGGTGCCAGAGGCGTGGTGGTCCAGACCCACCCCCCGCCCGCGAGCGTGGCCACCACGGCAATCGCCACGATGATGACGGCGATGCCCAGGCTGATGCCCGCGCCGGTCAGCGTCATGGTGTGCAGGTGATCCAGCATGAACTTGGGATCACGGACGTCGGCGGCGCTGAACGACAGATGGCGCGCCAGCGACTCCCGCAAGGCGCTGTAAATCCAAGGCGCGGTGAGGACCAGGGTGACCGCGCCACCCCCCAGCACGGCCAAGTGGCTGAAATCCCGGGAACGAGGGACCTGTCCATCCTCCCGCGCGCGTTGCAGCTTGCGCTGCGACGCGGGTAGATTTCGGTCCTGACTGCTGGATTCCATGGTGGCACGTGCTTAAAAGTCCACGCCATTGTGGGCCGCAGCCCTGCCACCTAAAACAAGAAAAGCCGGGTGTTTCCGGCTTTTTCTCCCCTTGATCCGGTGAATCCCGGACGAGCGCGAGGCCTCGCTCAGAACCCCAAACTGGCCAGCAGATCGTCCACTTGCGATTGATCGGTGACCACTTCGCTGGCCATTTTTTCTGGATCGACCACGGGACCGCCCAGCTTGACGGTCTCGGGCGTCAGAGGCGCCTTGGCGGCGGCCTCTTTTTCGGCCTCCATCTGCTCGGTCTGCTGCTTCAGACGCTCCTGGACATCCGCGGGTGCCGTCTGGATCAGCAAGGCGACCAGCTGATCCTCGATGTTGGAGGCCAGATTGAGGACGCGCGCAATCACCTGCCCCGTGAGGTCATGGAAATCCTGGGCCATCATGATTTCCGTGAGATGCTGGTCCAGATCGGTGTTGGTCTTTTCCAGGTCGGTCAGGAAGTTCATGACGTGGCCCTTGGCCACGGCCGCCACCGGATCGGAAGCCAGCAGGGCGATCATGTGCTTGGTCTGCGCCACCACATGGTCGTTCTGGCTCTTGGCTTGATCCACGCGGTTGAGCACCTTTTCCGCCGCTTCGCCGGTGAGCTTGGCGATGTAGGTGAGGCGCGAACGGGCATCCGGCAATTCGATCGCCGAGCCATGCAGTTTTTCCGCCAACCCCAGCCCCTGCAGGGCGTCGTGCAACTGGCGCGTCAACAACCCCAGCTTGTGATGGACGACCTCCAGGGCCTCGAAGGTCATGTCCCCCGAGTCAGGTGTGGCGGAATGGTTGTTCATGGTTATTGCAACCCTGATTTTTTGAGGATGTGGTGCAGCTTTTCCTCGAGCACGGCCTTTGTGAAAGGCTTGACGATGTAACCCGCCGCACCTTGTTGGGCGGCGAGCACGATGTCTTCCTTGCGGGCCTCGGCGGTCACCATCAGCACCGGGATGTGCTTCAGCTTCTCGTCCCGCTTGATTTCGGCGAGCAATTGGAAGCCGTTCATGTTCGGCATGTTGATGTCGCTGACCACGAAATCAAAAGGAAGGGCGCGCAATTTCTGCAGCGCCACCACACCGTCTTCCGCTTCGTCGGCCTCGGAAAAGCCGCTTTCCTTGAGCAGGTTGCGAACGATACGGCGCATGGTCGAAAAATCGTCAACCACTAGGAATCGCAATGGGTTGTTGGCCATACGTTGAGCCTTTCTATGCCTTTCAGTCTTGCTTTCGGTTCTTATTGCGGCAGATTATCGCCAAGTTCCATGCCCGGCCCAAGCCCACGCATCTCTTCGTACAGCCCGCGGCTTACCGCGAGCCTCCCGGAGCCACCAGCGCAGGGGCGGCGACCAACGCCGGGTCCACCGCCTGTCCCGACGCGGCGCCCCGCTCCCCGGGCTCGACCGCCTCACGGTTGATGCCCAACTGGCGCTCCTCCGCCTCCTTGGTCAAGACCATGATACTGATGCGCCGGTTGGCGGGGGCAGTCGGGTTGTCGGGCACCAGCAGATTACTGGCCGCCAGGCCCGTCACGCGCAACAACTTGTCCTCGGGCATGCCAGCAGCGACCAGTTCGCGCCGAGCCGCGTTGGCCCGATCCGCCGACAGTTCCCAGTTGCTGTAGCTGCGCCCCTGGTTGCCATACTGCGTCACATCGGTGTGGCCGTCCAGACTGATTTTGTTTTCGACGCCATTGAGCGCCGCGCCAATCTCGCGCAGGATGTCACGCATGTAGGGCTGCACGGCGGCATTGCCCGTGGTGAACATGGGGCGCCCCTGCTCATCCACGATCTGAATCTTGAGGCCGTCGGGCGTGCTCTCCAGCTGAATCTGGCGGCTGAACCGACGCAATTGCGCATTATTGGAGATCGCGGCGCTGATCTTGGCGCTGAGCGCAGCCAGCCGCTGCGCGTCACGGCGAGCGGTTTCGGCACGCCGTCGCTTGTCCGCCGCGGAGGCATCCTCAGGATGCTGGCCTGCGGTCAGCGTGAGGTCCGCGCCGCCACCCGGCATGATCGACGAACTGGCGCCTGAGCCATTGCCGCCCACCATGGACACCTTGAGCGGAGCACGGAAATAATCCGCCAGCCCCTTGAGGTCCCCCTTGGAGGTGGAACCCAACAGCCACATCAGCAGGAAAAAGGCCATCATCGCCGTCACGAAGTCGGCATAGGCAATCTTCCAAGCACCGCCATGGACACCATGGCCGCCCTTCTTCACCCGCTTGATGATGATGGGCTGAAGTTTCTTGGCATCCGTGGCCATGATTTCCCCTTAGCCTTTCACCCTGGTCACTGACAGGCCCCGTCCCGCGCTTGCGCCGGTTCGCGGATCACTTCTTGCGGACATGCGCTTCCAGCTCCAGGAAGCCGGGACGCTCGGTTGAGAACAGCACCTTGCGACCGAACTCGATGGCGGTCGCGGGGTTGTAGCCCTGCATGCTGGCCAGCAAGGTGGACTTGATGCACTGCAATTCCTTGGTGCCGTCCGCAGCCTTCTGCTCCAGCAAGGTACCCAGTGGCTCGAAGATGGCGTAGGCCAACATGATGCCCAGGAAGGTTCCGACCAGGGCGGAAGCGATCATGCCCCCCAGGATGGCCGGCGGCTGTCCCACGGAGCCCATGGTGTTCACCACGCCCAGCACGGCGGCCACGATACCGAAGGCGGGCAGGGCGCCCGCGAGCCGAAGAACGGCCATCGCCGGCGCATGCGCCTCCTGGTGATGGGTATCGATCTCGCTGTCCATCAGGGTCTCGATCTCATGGGCGTTCAGGTTGCCCGAGACCATCATGCGCAGGTAATCCGTGGTGAATTCAACGACATGGTGGTCGTTTCCGACGATGGGGTGCGCCTGGAACAGCGGAGACTCATGGGGCTCTTCCACATCCTTTTCAATCGCCATCAGGCCTTCCTTGCGGGCCTTTTGCAGGATGTCGTAGAGCAGCGCCATGAGGTCCATGTAGCGCTCCTTGGTGTACTTGGAACCCTTGAGCACCGTCGGCACCTGGGCCATCGTGGCACGCAGCACCTTGGGCTGGTTGCCCGCCACGAAGGCGCCGAGCGCACCACCGAAAATGGTGGCCATTTCGAAGGGAAGAGCTTCCAGCAGGATGCCGACGTTGCCGCCATGCAGGACGAAGGTCCCGAAGATAGCAAGCATGGCAACGGCGTAACCGATGATGACAATCATGGGTGGGCGGCTAGGGTAGTGAGAAAGGGGGAGAAATATGTAACTCGGGCCATTCTAGGGGATAGCGCCCAAGTCAGCACACGCAAAAGCGTGGAAAACTGCCCCTTGTACCGAGTCTTTTGCAAACTTCTGTTGCAAAACCGGCGAGCCCGGTTTACGGAATCCCCGTCTCGACCGGTGTGGGCGCATGGGGCTTCAATGCGGTGAAACGCTGAGTTTCAGCAACACGTCCGCCCCTGCGCTCCCATCGCTCAATGCAACTGAATGCCCGCCGTGCTGCCCTTGCCGGCGCGCGCTGGAGGTTCGCACAGGCCGCACACATAGTTGCGCGCATTCTCGTGGGCCTCGGAGACGAAATGCCCCCCGCACTTGGAGCAGCGTGTCATGGCCAGCATGTTGTTGTCGATGAATTTCACCAGCCGCCAGGCACGGGTGATGGACAACAGCGGCTCCATCTCCAAGGCCTTCATTTGTTCTTCATACAGGCGATAAGCCTTCATCACCGCATCGATGTCTTCGATGCTGCTGGCCTTGCTCAGGTACTCATAGATATTGAGGAAGAGCGAGGAGTGGATGTTGGGCTGCCAGGTCAGGAACCAATCGGTCGAGAACGGCAACTGTCCCTTGCTGGGCGACTTGCCGGCAACCTCCTTGTAGAGGCGCAGCAGGCGCTCGTAGGACAAATCTGTTTCGCTCTCCAGAACCTGCAAGCGCGCGCCCAGCTTGATCAGGGCGACGGCACGTTCGATCTGGCGCGATTCGTTCAGGACGCTTTTGACGGTGCTCATGAGGTGTTCCCAGCCTGGTTGATGAGAAGACGCTCAGGCGCCAGTGGCTTCCGCGTGCCGGCCCGCCATCAGAATGCTGGCGTGCAGACGCGTCGTGGCCGGGTTGTCCACTTTGCTGGTGTTGTGGTTGGTCAGCAAACTCCACACGACCTCGTCGTCCATGCGGAAGCGGCACAACAGCATGGGGCTCGACGCGATCTTGGAGATCTGGGCGGGCGACATCATGGCGAGCAGGTTGGCCGATTCCTCGGACAGCCCCAGGCGGAATTGGGCGTCCGCCTTGTCACGCCGGATCAGGCTCTGCGCCAACATGAGGTAAGTCAGGTTGGACTCGCGGATTTCGGCGTTCAGTTGTTCTTCAGTCATTTGGGGCTCCTTTACAGCGCATTTCTTGCGTTTGGCGTTGGACCTGATTCTGATCCCCGCGCAGGAAACTTGAATCAGTCACCTTCTGCACTTGCTGCGAGAAAGACCGGCAGCGGCGTGTCAGGCAAAATCCTACAAGTCCGTCAAGCGCATGAAAAAAGGAATTGAGGGCTCGAAGCACCTCAATTCCTCGCTACCCCGGCCTATTGGCTGCAGGGTCTGTGAAATGCGGCCAGCACCGCCCCCTGGGCGGACACGCCCCCGCCGAAGGCTTAACCCCCGAAGCCGCGGTGCGTCGACGTAGCGCGGCCCAGCGGCTCGTAGCTGACGTTTTTCTGCTCAGCCATGCCCGGGATCAGCGTATGCAGGCTGCGCTCGGCCTGGGCCGCCAAGCGCAACAGACTTTCGCGTTGCAAATGGATCAGAGTCACGATGCGCTTCATGCGGGCACGCAGCTCCGTGCCACCATGCACCAGCACTTTGTGCTTTTCAGTGAAGGCGGCGAAGGCCACCGACGCCTCGCGCAGGGACGCGCTGGCGCTCTCGAGCTGCTCCAAACTGGCACCGCCGAGCAGGGCTTGGGAAACAGCTTCGCAGAGCATCTCGATCTCGGCGAGGGGTTTTTCGTAATCCGCGTAGGAAATCATGGAACAGGCTCCTTTTGAATCAAGGATGCCGAACGCGTGACGCAAGGTCAGGCGCACGGCACTACAGGCATTTGCAAAAAAACTCCGGGACCGGGATCACGAAGTCGAAGGCTTGAAGGACTCTTACTCTTTTGGGGGTGTCCACCCGGCTACGGTGGCTGGTTTTTCAACCTCGGCGCGCACCCCCGCGCGCCTGGAAACTCACGTCAGGGAATCAGTGCACGCTGCGGGGCGCGAGGAACTCCTCGGCGCCAGACAACAGCTTGTCAGCGATGGCCTCGGCATTCACCACGTACGTGCCGTTTGCAATCGCATCGCGAACCGCGCGGACCTTGTCCGTGTCGATGTCCGCGGCCTCACCCGTGCCGCGCAGCTGCTCCAGGGCGCGCACGGACGACGACACCGTCACCGACACGCTGCCTTGGGCGGCGGACGTCGCACCCTGGGTAGACACGCTCACCGCTTCCTTCGCCGCCGCTTCTTTCTTGGCGGGCTGGGCCGCCTGGGGCGTCACCTTGAGCAGCGGATCTGCTGCGCCTTGACCGACTTTCATCATTTACTCCAAAAAGCCTTATTTGCCTGTAGTCCTGTTCGGGGCTGGGAAGTAGCCATTCCGTCCCGTGCCAATCTTATCGGCGTGGACCGGCGCAACTTTAGCCCCTTCATGCAAGCAACAAGGCGGTTTTCCGCTCGCTTTTCCGATGCGCTGAGCGCATTTCTCGTTTTTCCCGTGGCCACCAAGGCCCTGACACAATTTTTATGCACCTATTTGGTGCTACCCTGAGGGCCTTCAATTCTTCAGATTTCGACCCGAACCGTGCGCGCATCCACGACCGTGGCATTCATGACTCGCCCGTTTTCCATTCGCACCTGGGCCAGCTGGCCGACAACGCCCACCGACAAGGCACGCCCCGGGGCACTGATCTGAAACCCGCTGCCCTGGACCAGCACACGCACCTGCGCGCCGCTGGTGAAGACTTTGGCGGCCCGGAACATGTTCTGACGCAGGGTCTGGCCTGCACGCAAGCCGCGCGAAGTGACCTGACCCTCCCAGGCATCGGTGGCCAGCACCGGACTGTTGTCTTCCGCCAAATCCACTTCACGCCGCTCAAGGTCCTGATCCGTCACGGCCTGCCCTGCGGGAACATTCGCGCGCAGCACCCAGGCCGAACCCATGACCTGCACCTGAACCGGCAAGGTCACGCTCCAACGCGTGGCGCCTTGGACGCAGCGCATGCCCAGATTGCTATTGCCCCACAGACGTGTCGGGGTGTAGACCTCCACTTCAGCGCAAGGGGCGAGACGCAAGCGTCCGTCCAGGCGGCCAAGTTGGGCCTGCAGGCGGACGCGCGGACCGCGCTCGGATTCGCGCGCCGACAACACCGGCAGATTGCGTTCCAGCCAGTGCTGGGCCACGTACGGCAAATCCGCCTCGCTGTTGACGCGGTACGTCGGATTCACAACCGTTTGCTGAGAAGCGTGCACCGGGACGGACCAACCCATCACCAGCATGGCCAAGCCCAGCGACAGCCAGGACAGCCATGCCGCCGCGGCGGGGCCGCGGCGCACGAGCACGCGGGTCAGTCCGCCTGCCTTGGAGGCGAACTCCACAGCCTGCGAGGTCCAGCGCCGCAAGGCCTCAAACGCATACCTGGGTGAATTCATGATGGGCACTTCATATCGTCCTGAATGCGGATGACTATAGGGATGGCAGCCCAAGACAAAGCCGCCAAATAAGCCGCTTTCACCCGCTTATTCCCATCAAACGCACCATCAAGTTTCCCCACAATTTGTCGCACCCGGTGGTTCAGGCACTCGCAATGGCGACCTGACACCGCTCATGCAAGGCTGAACTGAATGAAAGGGCGCACGCCATGCTCGACAAATTGACCGGCACGCTGGACTTCCATGGGAAGGCCCTGGTGCTGCGCTCCGAACGTCAGCGCACCATCGCCAGCAACATCGCCAATGGCGACACCCCCGGCTACCAGGCGCGTGACTTCGACTTCAAGTCCGCCATGCAGGAGGCTCTGGGGCAGACGGATGCCAAGCTGACGCAACCCTCGACGCTCAACATCTCGGGCACCGCGGCCGGTACCTATGCCCCTGGCAACACCCCGGCCGTCGCGGGTGCCACCGATCCCCGTCACATTCCGCTGCCCCGGAGCACCGGACAAGGCGGCCTGGGCGACGACGGCATGGGCTACCGCGACCAGATTCAACCCGCCATGGACAACAACACCGTTGACATGGACCGCGAACGCAGCAATTTCGTGGACAACTCCATCCGCTACGAATCCACCCTGCGCTTCATCAATGGTTATTCCAAGACCATCCTGAGCGCCATCCAGGGTCAGTAACGGACTCCGCACCCACTCACCTGAACGACTAGGAAGATCGCCATGTCCATGTTTTCCATCTTCGGCGTGTCCGGCAGCGCCATCAGCGCCCAGGCCCAACGCCTCAACGTGGTCGCCTCCAACCTCGCCAACGCGGATGCCGTCGCCGGTCCGGATGGCCAGTTCTACAAGGCACGGCAGGTCGTCTTCGAGACCCTGCCCTTTGACGAAGCCACGCCCGGCGCGGCCGGCGTGAAGATCAACGCGGTGACGGAGAGTCAAGCGCCCGCGCGCCGGACCTACGAGCCCACGCACCCCTCCGCTGACGCGGACGGTTATGTGAACCAGTCCAACGTCAACCCGGTGGAGGAGATGGTCAACATGATCTCGGCCTCGCGCTCGTACCAGAACAACGTCGAGGTGATGAACACCGCCAAGACACTGCTGCTCAAGACGCTGCAAATGGGCCAGTGAGCCGCCCCCCCTGGACCTGACACCCCCGCGAAGGAACACCCATGGCTTCCGTAGACAGCACCAACTACATCAATAGCTTGGTCAACAAGGGCACCACCACCACGACCAGCTCCAGCACGGACTCGGCGGAGATGCAGGACCGTTTCCTGAAACTGTTGGTCGCCCAGATCAGCAACCAGGATCCGCTCAATCCGATGGACAACGCCCAGATGACCAGTCAGATGGCGCAGATCAACACCGTCACCGGCATCGAGAACCTGAATCAAACGGTGAAAAACCTGGGCAACCAGTTCACGTCCATGCAGGTGCTGCAGGGCACGGCGCTCGTGGGCCGAGAGGTGATGGTCGCCGACACCACGCTCTCGATCAACGAAGGGACGCGTCCAAGCACCGCGGAAGACGCGGAAGAAGGCGATACCGAGACGATCCGCTACGCCAACGGCGCCATCGACCTCGGCGGCACGGCCGACAAAGTCACGGTCGAGATCCTGAGTCCCTCCGGCGAAGTGATTGACACCATCGACGCGGGTGCGCTGCCTGAGGGGCGGCATTACTTCACCTGGGACGCGACCGACTACACCGGCTCTGGTGCACCCAGCTTCCGTGTCGTGGCCACGAACGGCAGCGCCACGGTCGAGGCCACGGGTTATGCGCGCCACTACGTGCAGTCGGTCGGCATGTCCAACGGGATGATGAAGATCGACCTCATCGGAGCAGCGAGCGTCAACTACAGCGACGTCCTGGCGATTCTCTAACAGTCTTCCACGCGCAACGTCTGGACGTCACCCGAGAAACCCACGGCACGAACCCCTGAACTGCGCGCCAGCTATTCCTCCCCTCACCCCCTTTTTCACCCCCACGAAGGAAACACACCATGGGCTTCCAACAAGGTCTCTCCGGCCTGAACGCATCCAGCCGCAGCTTGGACGTGATCGGCAACAACATCGCCAACGCCAACACCACCGGCTTCAAGTCGGGTCGCGCGGAGTTTGGTGATGTGTTCGCGTCCTCCATCGGCGCCTCGGGCGCGGGCACCATCGGCATCGGCGTGGAGGTTTCCACCGTCAGCCAGCAGTTCACGCAAGGCAACATCGCCATCACGAACAACGACCTGGACGTGGCCATCAATGGCAGCGGCTTCTTCGCGCTGCAGTTGCAAGACGGTTCCAGGGCCTATTCGCGTGCCGGTGAATTCAAGCTGGATCCGCTGGGCTACGTCGTCACCAACACCGGCGCCCAAGTCATGGGTTTCCCCACGGACCCGGCAGGCAATCGCACCAGCGTCACGCTGCAACCCATGCGCATGCCCACGAGCCAAGGTATCGCCGCCAACCAGACCACGGCGATCACGGCTTCGAAGTTCACCCTGGATTCAGCCGCCACGGTCTGGAACCAGTCCACTCCCAGCACCTCGCTGGCGCGCTTTGGCACGGCCATCACCAACTATGACTCGCAGGGCAATGAAGTCCCGGTGGAACTCTATTTCCGCAAGGTCGCACCCAACGTCTGGCAGGTCTACACCGACTCGGACAACGGCGACGCTGGCGCGAACCAAAGTCAGCTGGGTCTGTTGGAATTCAACACCGATGGCTCGCTGCGCGCCAGCTACACCACGAGCACGGCATCGGGCGCTCTGCCCGCGACAGGCCCTCAAGCCGACATCACTGTCAACAACTGGAACAAGTTGAACGATGGCACGGGTAACACGTCCACGGCCATCACCATCAACGCCGTCACTTATCCCGCAGGCACGGCCATCGCAACGCTGCCCACCACGTTCGCGGCCCTCGATCTGACCAACGCCAACAACAACACCGCCTTGGCCTTTGCAGACTACTCGGTTGACGTCGGCACCATTGATCCCGATGGCGCGGTCGGTGGTACGACCACCAGCTCGACCAACGCCTCGATGATCATCAATGTCACGCTGCCACCCTCACCCAATGTCACCACCATTGGTCTGAACGGCACGGGCAATATCTCGATCGATCTGTCCGGCATCGTCCAACACAACACGCGCTTTACGGCCGGTGACCTGTCGCAGGACGGCTACCCGCCTGGCGACATGGTGGGCCTGAAGATCGAAGACAACGGCATCATCACCGCCCGCTTCTCGAACGGCGAAACCCAGGCCTTCGGCCAGTTGGCGCTGGCCAACTTCCGCAACGTGCAAGGCTTGTCACCCACCGGCAACGGCGAATGGATCGAGACCCAAGCCAGCGGCCAGCCCATCTTCGGCGGCCCCACCGAGGGCAACCTGGGTGAGCTGCGTTCCGGTGCGCTAGAAGAGTCCAGCGTGGACCTCACCAAGGAGTTGGTCAACATGATGACGGCGCAACGCACCTACCAGGCCAACGCGCAGACCATCAAGACACAGGATCAGGTCATGCAGACCCTGGTCAATATGCGGTAAGGAATCCCGCGGTTTTTCCGCGTGGTTTCTTTCCAATTCCGTGCGCCGCCGGGTGATGGCGTCACCTGGCAGCGCGCGGCCCATACTAAGAAAAAGCAGATCTCCTTTCCCCACCGCTGGCCCTGCCAGCGGTTTTTTTTTGCTCCGTCGGGCGCAAACGCAACAGGCTCGATGCCTGGGTCCGCTTAATTCAAGACCCCCACCCTGGCAAGCCCCAAAGCGCCCAATTACCGCGCCTTTTACCCTCTTATTCCCTCGCCCCGGACCTCAAGTTTTTCCACAATCCCCTGCACGAGGCGAAAAGGATGGCCTTTGGATTCCTTTGATCTGGCTTCCTTGCCCCGCCCCTATTTGAAAGGCTCGAACTTATGGACCGCATCATTTACACCGCCATGACCGGGGCCAATGCCGCGCAGCATCGGCAATCGGTGCTGTCCAACAACTTGGCCAATGTCTCGACCAACGGCTTCCGAGCGGAGCTGTCCACCTACCGCGCGGTGCCCCTGCGCGGCGAGGGCGCGACCACCCGCGTGTTCGCCTTGGAGGCGACGGCTGGCCAGCGCGATGCGCCGGGGCCGTCGATGCGCACGGGCCGCGATCTGGACGCGATGCCGCAGCAAAGCAGCTGGTTCGCGGTGCAGGGGCTCGATGGCGGCGAGGCCTACACCCGCAACGGCAGCTTCGAAGTCTCCCCCCAAGGTGTTCTGCAGACCAGCAACGGCTTGCCGCTGCTGTCCGACGGCGGCAGCCCGATCACCGTGCCCGAGAACGCGGTCGTCAGCCTGGGCTCCGACGGCACGATCAGCGCGCAGAGCGCGGGCCAACCCCCCACCACGCTGGGCCGCATCAAGTTGGCCACGCCGACCGAGCAAGACCGACTCAAGCGCGGTGACGATGGCCTGTTTCGTCCGGTTTCCGGCGGGCAGCTGCCGAGCGACACCAACGCCCGCATGGACGTGGGCGTGCTGGAAGGTTCGAACGTGAATGCCGTGGAAACCATGGTGGGAATGATCCAGACCGCGCGCCAGTTCGAGCAGCAGATGCGCATGCTGCAGACCGCTGAATCCGATGACCGCAGCGCCGCCAAGCTGCTGAGCCTGGAAGGCTGACGCGGACCCTTGCTCCGTGGCACCAAGACGCTCACCCCTCAACCGAATCTAGAAGGAAGACGCCATGTTCAACTCCCTGTGGATCGCCAAGACCGGCATGGAAGCCCAGCAACGTCAGCTGGACACCATCTCCAACAACCTGGCCAACTCGTCCACCAATGGCTTCAAGCGCTCGAGCGTCGTGTTCGAGGATCTGATGTACCAGAACCTGCGCACCGCGGGCTCCCCCAGCAGCGAACAGACCAACCTCCCCACGGGCTTGCAAGTCGGTCTGGGCGCGCGCGCGGTCGCCACCAGCCGCAACTACACCCAGGGCAACCTCGTTCAAGGCCGTCCGCTGGACGTGGCCATCAATGGCAACGGCTTCTTCCAGGTGTCCATGCCCGACGGCACCACCCAATACACGCGGGACGGCGCGCTGGAGATCAGCGCCACGGGCGCTCTGGTCACCTCGAACGGCCTGCCGCTGGCCGACGGCATCGTGATCCCCCCGAACGCGAGCGATTTGTCCATTGCCGACGATGGCACGGTCACGGCCAAGCTGCCCGGGCAAACGGTGGCGCAAACCATCGGCAACATCACCCTGGCCACCTTCATCAACCCGGCCGGCCTGGAAGCCAAGGGACAGAACCTGTTCGCCGAGACCGCCGCCAGCGGCACGCCCAACACGGGCGCGCCCAGTGCCAACGGCATCGGCAAGCTGATGCAGGGCTACCTGGAGTCCTCCAACGTCAATGTGGTGCAGGAACTGGTGACCATGATCCAGACCCAACGCGCCTATGAAATGAACTCCAAGGCCATCCAGACCTCGGACCAAATGCTGCAAAAGCTGGGACAGCTGTGATGAAACAACTCATTTCCACTCTGACGCCGCATGTGGCGCGTCTTGGCGCGTTGTCTTTCGCGCTCGGCGCGGTCCTCCTCGCGGGCTGCACGGTCACGGCGCCGCAACCCGCCAAAGTGGATTTCGCGACCCCGACCATGGCGGCCTATCCGTCTCAGACCATCCCCGCCGGTCCGGCCAGCGGGAGCTTGTTCCAATCGGCCACCTACCGGGTGGGTTTCGAGGACCGCCGCGCCCGCCAAGTGGGCGACACGGTGACGATCCGCATCGTCGAGAACGTCTCGGCGAGCCAGCAATCCAGTTCGACGGCCAACCGCAGCGGCAGCATCAGCGGTGGCATCACGGCCGTTCCGGGCCTGTCGGGCGGCACGCTGGGCAAGTTCGACATCGGCGCGGAAAACAAGTCTGATTTCTCGGGCAAGGGCGGCACCTCGGCCACCAACACGTTCTCGGGCTCGATCACCACCATCGTCTCCGAAGTCCTGCCCAACGGCCACCTGGTCGTGGTCGGCGAAAAGCAGATCGGTCTGAACCAGAACGTGGACGTGCTGCGCTTCACGGGCACCGTCGATCCGCTGGCGATCCAGCCTGGCAGCGTCGTGCTTTCCACCAATGTGGCGAACGTTCGTGTCGAGTCCAGGGGCCGCGGTCCGCAATACGAAGCGCAGACCGTCGGTTGGCTGACGCGCTTCTTCCATACCTTGTCGCCGTTCTGATCCCGTCGAGAACCTCGAGGCCCGCGCCATGAACACACTGTCCCGTCTCCTCCGCCCAGCCGCGCTGCTGCTCGGCGCCGCCGCGCTTGTCGGCCTGTACTCCACCGCCCATGCGGCTCGCATCAAGGAAGTCGCCTCCATCGAAGGCGTGCGCAGCAACCAGCTCACGGGCTACGGCCTGGTGATCGGTTTGGACGGCACGGGCGACCAGACGACGCAGATGCCCTACACCTCGCAGACGCTGGCGAACTACCTCCAGCAACTGGGCATCACACTGGACCCCACCCTGGCGTCTCGCCTGCAACTCAAGAACGTCGCCGCCGTGCTGGTCACGGCCGAGCTCCCGGCCTTTGCACGCCCCGGCCAGCGCATCGACATCACCGTGTCGTCATTGGGCAACGCCAAGTCGCTCAAGGGCGGAACGCTGGTGGCGACACCGCTGCGCGGCGCGGATGGCCAAATCTACGCCCTGGGCCAAGGCAGCCTGGTGGTGGCTGGGGCGGGCGCCTCCGCCGCTGGCAGCAGCGTGCAGATCAACCACCTCAGCGCCGGCCGCGTGCCGGGTGGCGCGCTGGTGGAACGCTCGGTGCCCACGCCCCTGATGGAAGGCGGCAGCGTGCGCCTGTCGCTGAATTCGGACGATTTCCTGACCGCCTCGCGCGTGGCCGAAGCCATCAACCAACGTTTTGGCACCGGCGTGGCCAACGCCATGGACGGCCGCTCCATCGACGTTCGCGCTCCGACTGCACCCAACGATCGCATCGCCTTCCTGGCTCAGATGGAAGAGCTGAATGTGCAGGACACGACGCCCGCCGCCAAGGTCATCATCAACTCCCGCACGGGCTCCATCGTGCTGAATCAGGCCGTGACGCTGGGGCCTTGCGCCATTGCGCATGGCAACTTGTCGGTCAGCATCAACAGCACACCCGTGATCAGCCAACCCGCGCCCTTGTCACAAGGCCAGACCGTGGTGACCGAGCAGGCCAGCATCCAGGTCACGCAGGAGCCCGGCAACCTGATCAACGTGCCGGGGTCGCCGACCTTGCAGGAAGTGGTGCGCGCGCTCAACGCCCTGGGCGCGACCCCGCAAGACCTGCTGGCGATTTTGCAAGCCATCAAGGCGGCGGGCGCTCTGAACGCCGAGCTTGAGGTGATCTGAAAGGCCTTCGACCATGAGTGCCGACCTGGTTTCCAATTCGCAAGCGCTGGCCGTTGACGGCTCCAGCCTGGACCGCCTGAAATACCAGGCCGGCCAGGCGAACACGCCGCAAACCATCCGCGAGGCCGCCAAGCAGTTCGAGGCTCTCTTCATGCGCGAGCTGATGAAGAGCATGCGCGAGACCACCATGAGCAGCGGCATGCTCGACAGCCCCATGGGAGACATGGGCACGAACATGCTGGACGAGCAGT
This sequence comes from Hylemonella gracilis ATCC 19624, assembly GCF_000211835.1. Classification (GTDB taxonomy): domain Bacteria; phylum Pseudomonadota; class Gammaproteobacteria; order Burkholderiales; family Burkholderiaceae_C; genus Hylemonella; species Hylemonella gracilis. The sequence continues at coordinate 98,579 of NZ_AEGR01000109.1, forward strand.
ACGCGCTGCAGATGAGTGGCATGCCGGGTGGCCTGAGCGAGCTGATCGCCAAGCAACTCATGCGTCAGATGAACGTGAATGACACCGGTGCGACCGCTTCCATGGATGCCCCGCCTGGGGCGGCAAGCTTGAACGCGGCCAAGGCCGCGCAAGCGGCGGCGCTCGCGGCCCCGTCCACGGCGTCGGCCGCGCCGATCGAGGCGGCGCAGGCCGAGCCGCTGATTCCCGCCGCCCGCATCCCAGAGGCCGCGCGCGATTTCGTGATGCAGCACGCCGACATGGCCAAGCAGGTTGAACGCAGCAGCGGCCTGCCCGCCAGCTACCTGCTCGGTCAGGCCGGTCACGAAACCGGCTGGGGCCGCCGTGAAATCCGCATGGCCGACGGCAGCAACTCGCACAACCTGTTCGGCATCAAGGCCGGTGCGGGTTGGACCGGCAAGGTCGCCGAGGTCACCACGACGGAATACGTCGATGGCTCGCCACGCAAGGTGACGGCGAAATTCCGCGCCTACGATTCCTACGCGGAGTCCTACCGCGACTTCGCGCGCCTGATTGGCAACAGCCCGCGTTACGCCGACGCGCGCGACCAAGCCCTGCAAGCCGACACGCCAGACGGTGTCGAGTCCGTCCAGAATTGGACACAAGGCCTGCAAGACGCCGGTTACGCGACCGACCCGCAATACGCTGAAAAACTCAGCCGCGCCATCAACACCACCCTGCTCCTGCAGCGCCGCATGTGATTCACGCAGCGCGACACAGGAAAACAGCCTAAGATTTTTCACTGAGAAACCAGGAACCCGCCATGAGCAGCCTCCTCAGCATCAGCGCCAGCGCTTTGACCACCAACCAGAACGTCTTGAACGTGATTGGCAACAACATTGCCAACGTCAACACGGAAGGCTACTCGCGCCAGCAGGCGATCCTCAAGTCCATCCCCGGCCAATACATGGGCACCGGCTACTACGGCAAGGGGGTCGAGATCTCGACGGTCACCCGGATTTACGACACGTTCCTGACCCGCCAGGCCGCCACCACCAAGTCGGTGGCCGCGGGTGACAGCGTGCGCTCCACCTACATGCAGCAGCTCGAGAGCCTGTTCCCCGGTGGCGAAAGCGGTCTGGGTGCATCGGTCAGCGATTTGCTCAACTCCTTTTCCGACATCGCCAACGCGCCGACCGACCTGACCGCCCGAGGCGTCACGCTGGCGCGCGCCGAGGAGCTGTCCAATCGCTTCCAATCCACGGCCGAGTCCATCAACGAGCTGCGCATCGGCGTCAACCAACAGCTGGACGTGGACATCGCCGCGATCAACAACCTGTCCCAGCAAATCGCCGCGGTGAACAAGCAGATCACGCAGGCCCTGGGCAGCGGCCACACGCCGAACGACCTCATGGACAAGCGCGACCAGTTGGTGCGCGACTTGAACAAGTACATTCAAACCTCCAGCGTCACGGCGGACGATGGCTCACTGACCCTGTTTGTCGGAGGCAGTCAGCCCCTGGTGATGGGGAACACGGCGTCCACGGTCGCGCTGGTGAGTGATGATTTCAACAATCCGAATCAACGCAAGTTCGCGATCACCTTCAATGGCAAGGAACGCGTGATCGACACCGGTCTGCTGGGGGGCGGCGAGGTCACGGGTCTGCTGCGCTTTTCCAACGAAGATCTGGTGCAGGCCGAGAACCTGCTGGGCCGCATGGCCCTGTCCATCGGTACCGTGATGAACAACCAGCAGGCCCTGGGCCTGGACCTGAATGGCAAGACGGGCAACCCACTGTTCAACCTGGCCAGCCTGCCCGCCGCCTATTCCGCCAAGCAAAACACCGGCACCTTGAACAACCTGTCGGTGGGCATCTCACTGAACGACAGCACCGGCACGCCCGACGGCATGCAGGACTTTCTCGCCAGCAACTACGAGATCACCTTCACGAGCACCGGCGCGGCGCCGTTCACGGCCGTGGTCACCCGTCTGTCCGATGGCGTGCAGCAGACCGTCAGCTTCGCCGACAACGTGGCCAATGCCTCGACCAACCTGGAAGGTGAATTCGACGGCCTGCGCCTGTCCTTCGCCGCCGCGGATGTTCCCGCCGTGGGCGACCGTTTCGTGATTGCGCCCTACTCTGCCGCATCGCGCAGCCTGACCGTGGCGTTCACGTCGCCCAAGGAATTGGCCATGGCCCGTCCCATCACGGCCGAAGCGGCTTCCTACAACAAGGGGGCGCTCACGCTCTCGGGTCTGGCCACGCGCAGCGTGCCAACCACGCCCGGGCCGGACGTGAGCTTGGTTTTCCTGACGTCCACCCAATACATCCGCACGGACGATGCCTACTACACCGGTTCGCCCCTCGAAGCGGCGATCACGGCGGGCCTGAGGGCCGGCGACCCGGTCTATGACGCCGCCGTGGTGGACTACCAGACCAATGCCACCGCAGGTGAGCTTTACAGTTACACGCCGGGCAACCCCATCGAGGCGGACGGTCGCACCACCAACCTGCCTTTCGACCCGACCACGGAGTGGGGCTGGTCGCTGACGCTCAAGGGCGTGCCGCAACCCGGCGACAGCTTCACGGTCAAGACGAACCCCTACACCCAGCTGGACGCCGCGAACGCGCAGGCCATGATGGATCTGCGGGACATGAAGCTGTTCGACAAGGCTCCGCTGACCGATGGATACGCGAGCCTGATTGCCGACATCGGCACCAAGACCCTAGGTGCCAAGCAGACTGCGGCAGTTTCAGAACAAATTGCCGTCAGCATCGAGCAGGACCGCACCGCCATCAGCGGCGTGAACTTGGATGAGGAGGCCGCGCGCTTGCTGCAGTTCCAACAGGCCTACCAGGCTGCGGGCAAGGCCATGCAGGTGGCGCAGACCCTCTTTGACACCCTGATTGCTTCCGTGCAGGCTTGATGTGCGAGCTTGCTTGCCCCCGGAACTGATAACGGCACGAAATACTCCAAACTGAAACTCGGCATCTCCCGCCACCGGAAAGGACCTCACCATGGCCATGCGACTTGGCACCGCCAACTCCTACGACCGCACGCTCAGCATCCTGACCCAGCGCCAGGTTGAACTGTCCCAGCAGCAGGAAAAGCTGGCTGCGGGCAAGAAAGTGCTGCGTGGCAGCGACGACCCCACGGGTGCCGCCCAGGCCGAGCGCGCGATGACGCGCTCGACCCGCGTGGACGTGGAAGTGCGTGCGCTCAACCTGCAGCGCAACACGGTCGCCTTGACCGAGGGCACTTTGGGCAACAGCATGGACCTGCTGCAGAAGATCCGAGAGAAACTGGTCTATGCGGGTGATGGCGCCCTGACTCCCGACGACCGCGCCGCCCTGGCGCTGGAAATCAAGGGCATGCGCGACCAGTTGTTCGGCTACGCCATCAAACAAGACAGCAACGGCATTCCGCTCTTCGGTGGCTTGGGCAGCGCGCCGCAGGCCTTCACCGACGAGGTCACTGGCGTGACCTTCAACGGCACCACCGGTAACCGCGCCAGCACCCTGGTCAGCGTGCCCGGCACCATGGATGGTCAGGCCGTCTGGATGAACGTGCCCACGGGCAACGGCATCTTCACCACCGACCTGGGCATGGGCACGATCCCAACCTCGCCGACGGCCTTGATTGGTAACTTCACCACCGGCGTGCCCGCCAGCCCGACTGACCCGGACTGGACCTACGACAAGACCATGAACACGGTCAATAAGGGCGAGGTCTGGGCAGGTGTGGGCCAAGTGGTGGACCCCGCGGCCTTGACCGGCAACAACTACATCGTCCGCTTCAACGTCACGCCCCAACTGGCCGAGCCCGCCCCCGTCTCGACCAATCCGGACAACTGGACGCTGCCCGCCGTCGTGACGTATGACGTCTACCGCTACGACCCCATCGCCGACCCCACCGGCGCGGCGGCCGTCGCCGTGGCGTCCGACCAGCCTTACACCGAGGGGCAAGACATCATCTTCGACGGCGTCTCCATCACGCCGAATGGCAAGCCCGCCGACGGCGACACCTTGAGCATCCAGGCCAGCAAACGCACCGACCTCTTCGCCGTGCTGGACGACGCGATCGCCGCGATCGATGGCGCCGCCAACGGCTACCAGCTGTCGCAAGACCTGGCCGTGGCGCTCACGCAGCTCGACAGTGGCAAGGAGCGCCTGTCCTCGGCACGCAGCGAGGCGGGGGTGTTGCTCAACCGCACCGACATCATCGAAACCACGCAGGGCGACAAGACCCTGCAACTCGCCGCCGACCGTTCACGCGCCGAGGACATGGACATGATCAAGGGCATCTCGGACATGCAGAACATGCAAGTCGGCTACCAGGCCGCGCTGCAGACGTACGCGCAAGTCCAGCGGCTCTCGCTGTTCAACTTCATCAGCTGACCCCGCGGTCCGCCCCACTCCAACCCTGCGAGCGCTGTCCGACCTTCACCCTCCGGTCGGGCAGCGACTGCTTCAACGCGCCACCACCGACACCTCACCATGAGCGCGTCCCCCCTGGCCTCTTTGACTCTGAGCCATCGACTGCTCTGGGACCGCCAGCGCGCGCTGGCCGGTGCCCAGCTGCTGATCGACACATTGCCCGACGCCGACATCTCCGGCGCCGGCTATGCCCGCTACCTCTTCGCCACCTTGGCCGATCTGTGGCCGCCGCATGCGCCGCCGCTGCTGCTGACCTTGCGTGACCCGGCCCTGCTGCTGGACATGCTGACCCAGGCTCAAGCTGCGGAGAAGTCGGACGCACGCCGCGTGGTTCCAAAGGCCGGCGATGCGCCGCAGGGTCTGTGGATCGCCCTCGGCCCGGAAGCGCAGCGCGATCCAGTGCTGGGCCCACGCGCGCGTCAGGCGGCCGCGCGCGGACTGCCCGTGCTGTGGACCACCAGCCAGGATACGGGCGCGCAGTTCATTCTCCAGGCGCCCGAGCGGCGCTTGCTGGCCGCGCAAGCCCTGGACATGAGCGACAAGAACGCGCAGACCTGGGCGGTCGCTGGCTGGCCGGTGGAAGACACGCTGCGTGATCTGCCAGACGCGGCCCGCGCGCCCGCGCGTTCTTCCATCCTGGCCGTGCTGCAGGCCATCGAGGACGACGCCTCGGACGACGACATCGAGGCCCTGCTCTGCGCCGATCCGGTGCTGTGCCATCGTTTCCTGCAGCGGGTGAACAAGGCGGCGGCTCGAGAACGCGGCTCCATCGACACGGTACGCCGCGGCCTGCAGGTCTGGGGTCTCAAGCACGTCTATGCCTGGCTGCACGCGCAACAGGCCAACTCGGACGACCTGCCGGACTTGCGTCCCGTGCGCATCGGCATGGCCGTGCACGCGCACCTGGTCGAGCATCTGCTGGACCCGGGTGACGAGGAAGACCTGCGCCGCGAGATTTACCTGTGTGGCTTGTATGCGCAAATGGAACGCCTGGTCGGCGAGTCGCTGCCCAGCCTGCTGCGCGGCCTGCCGCTGTCGCAGCGCATCCAGCAGGCCTTGCTGGAAAGGAGCGGTCCCTACTATCCGGCGCTGCAACTGGCCGAGACGATCGAGGCGGGCGACGCACGGGGCCAGCGTCTGCTGGCCGAGAGCTATGGCTACGCCAACGAGGATCTCAGCCGCGCCGTGCTGCGCACGCTGGCCCAGGCGCTGACCCGCCCGCACAGCCTGGGCTTGATCCCGGGCGCGGCCGCCTTGAACTGACACGCGCGCGACAAGGGACGGTGCCGATGGCGGCACGCGCGGGCATACTGGCCCGCATGCCGACCCTCTACCTCGTGCGCCATGCTCAAGCCTCGTTCGGCGCCGCCGATTACGACCGGCTCAGCGAGCTCGGCGAACGTCAGAGCGAGCGATTGGGCCAGTACTGGCGCGCTCGCGAACGGGGCGATCAACCGCGTTTCGAGACGGTGCTGACTGGCACGCTGCGACGACATGCCCAGACTTGGGCGGGCATCGCCCGGGGATTCGGTCTCACCCTGACCCGCGAAGATGCGCGACAAACGCCTTTACGCTTGCCGGGGCTCGACGAGTACGACAGCGGCGCGCTGATCGAAGCCTTGGGCGCCGTGCCGCCACAGCCTGGTGTGGCGGACACAGCAGACACACGCCGCGCGCATTTCCGCTTGCTGCGCAGCGCCCTTCAACAATGGGCGGAGGGCGCCATCGCGCCGCGCGGCATGCCTTCCCACGCCGAGTTCTCGGCGGGCGTGCGCGCCACCCTGGACCATGTGCGCAGCCACTGCACGGGGGATGTGTTGATGATCTCCAGCGGGGGGCCCATCTCGAACGCCGTCGCCCAGATCCTGGGCGCGCCGGCGCAGACTGGCATTGAGCTGAATCTGCGGCTGCGCAACAGCGCCATCACCGAGTTCGATTACACGCCACGCCGCTTCAGCTTGGTGAGCTTCAACGCGGTTCCGCACCTGGACGAGCCCGGTCTCGGAGACTGGGTCACCTACGCCTGAGCGCGCGACTATCAGGCGTCAGGGGAATATCCGATCAGCACGGCAAGCTCGCGCCCAAGCAGGGCAGGGTCTTGCATATTGCGTTCGATCAGTTGCCGAAGGTGCGTCACGCTGTCCAAGTCGATGTGCGCGCACTGCAGGCCCACCTGCCAGACCGTGCCAAAGCCATCGGCGGCCGGGCCTGCTTGCTGCACCCGAGCCACGGCCACGTCCATCGCGATGTAGTCGGTGGCCGACAGGGCCAGGCGCAGTCTGCCTCGTCCGCCTTGCGTCGGCAGGGTCGTGCCGGCGCCCGCGCGCAACTCGGTCAAAGCGCCCTTGAGCGAGATGTCCACCACCTGCACGTCGAGCACGCCACTGCTCAACGTCAGGCGGGCCGGTGCTTGGAACACCGAACGCAGGAAGCGCCGGTAAGCAAGTTGTTGGGTCAGTGCCATGGGCTTGAGCTCAATCAGATCGGTCTTCCCCAATGAGGGGGTGAAGGGTGCGGAAAAGATTTTCTTCAGGACACGCAACATGGGTGGCTATTGTCAGGCCAAAGGCCCTTCCACCAAAGTGTTCGCGGGCAGGCGGTCAATTTCGTCCAGCAGGGCGGCCAAGGCCCGTCCTTGGGCCTCCAGCAACGCGTGACCCTGCTCGGCCGTGGCCGCCGCCGCGTCGCCCACGGCACCAGCAGGGTTGTAATCTTGCATCTGCCAGGCGAGCTTGGCGCTGCGGCCGTTGCCCAGGATGGGAAAGCGCGCCGCGCGCGCCTGGGACGCGGAATCGAAACGCCGGGCCTGCGCCATGCGGACCCGCTGCGGCGTCAGGGCCAGCATCATGGCCGTCTCGATCTGCCCCGCGTGAATGCCATAGCGGTGTTCTTGCGCGCTGAACAGCCCGTCCACTTCGGGCGGCAGGGGCAGATTGAAGGTGTTGACGCTGTAGACCAGCACGCCCAGCCGAGCGCGCAGATCGCGCGCCACCACGTCGAGCAGGCCCACCTGTCCACCATGGGCATTGAGCAGAACCAGCTTGCGCACGCCCGCGCGCGCGACCGACTCCCCCAGGGCCGTCCACAGACCAATCACCAGCGACGCGGGCAAGGTCAGGGTGCCGGGATAGGCTTGGTGCTCGGGACTGAACCCCACGTCCTGCGTGGGCAGGAACAACACCGGCAAATCACCCAGGTGCGGGAGGCTGGCGGCCACCACGCCATTGACCAGGTCGTGATCCACGCTCAGGGGCAGATGCGGGCCATGCTGCTCCGTCGCGCCCAGCGGCAGAACAGCGATGACGCGCGCGCGTTGCGCCTCGTCCATCCGGACGAAATCCTGAGTCGTGAGGTCGGCCCAGGCATGGCTGGGGGCAAAAGGGTTCATCGTGCGTACATCCAGCGCCGAGACCAGGGCAGGTTCGTGGAAAGCCGCCCCGACTTCCCACACAAGACCTGGTAGAGCGAAATTTCGTCATTGTCGAACGCCCACTGGCAGCCGGCAAGGTAGATGCGCCAGATGCGCCAGGTTTTCTCGGGGACCATGCTGCGCAAGCGGTCGGAGCTGGCCTCGAAGGTGTGGCTCCAAAGCCCGGTGGTGTGCATGTAGTGGCGGCGTAGGCTTTCCACGTCCAGGGCTTCCAGGCCACCCAGCTGCATGGTGCGCAGCACGGTGCTGATGTGCGGCAGCTCGCCCTGCGGAAACACATAACGATCCACGAAGCGCCCGCCGCCATGCGAGGTTTCGCCGTTGTTCGGGTCGGTCGAGGTGATGCCGTGGTTGAGCACCCAGCCATCGTCGGTCAGCAGCTTGCGGATCTGGGCGAAGTAGGCTTCCAAGTAGTCCAAGCCCACATGCTCGAACATGCCGACGCTGGTGATGCGGTCAAACTGCCCCTCGACATCGCGGTAGTCCTGCAAGCGGATCTCGATCTGCTCCTGCAGGCCGGCCGCCTTGACGCGCTCGGTGGCCAGGTCAAACTGGTTCTGCGACAGCGTCACGCCCACGCACCGCGCGCCGTACTTCTGCGCGGCGCGGATCACCAGGGCCCCCCAGCCACAGCCGATGTCCAGCAGGCGGTGCCCGGGCCGCACCTGGACCTTGTTCAGGATGTGGTCGATCTTCTTGAGCTGCGCCTCTTCCAAGGTTTCGTCGCCATTCTCGAAGTAGGCACAGGAATAGACCATGCGCGGGTCCAGCCAGGTTTGGTAGAAGGCATTGGACACGTCATAGTGGTATTGGATGGCTTCCCTGTCGCTCTTCTTCGTGTGCTTGAAACGCCGCACGATGCGCGTCAACCGTCCCTCGGTCCGGCTACCGGCCTCGGCCATCTGGTGTCCCAACGCCAGGATGTCGTCGACGCGGCCCTCGACGTCAAGCAGCCCCTCCACGTACGCTTCTCCCAGACTGTCCAGGCTGGGGCTCAGCAGGTGCTTCACCGCGCTGGGTTTGAGCAAGCGGAGGGTCACCAGCGGGGTGTCGAAGTCACCGAGCTTGATCCCGCCGCCTTCACCGTGCTTTTCGCCGAACTGCACCAGCACCGGCAAATTGACTTTCTTCTTGAACTTCGTCACCCAGGGGGTCAACGCGGCTTCCATCTTGCTGGCTGCAACCATCACTACAACTCTCCACGAACACGGGTTTTGTTACAGGATTGGGACCGATGGAAGATTATGACCACCAGGCACGGACGACACAGCCCCAAGGATGTAACCGAGGTTTGCAGACCGCTTATTCCTTCACAGGTTTGTGAGATTGCTGGCCCCCCAAGAGGCTGGCTTAACATCGACCGCACCATGCTGCGTCGTTCGCGTCTTTCGCTTCTCACCCGCTCCTTCCTCGTCGGCGGTCTCGGTCCCCTGGCTCTGCTGATTGCGCTGGCCCTGCACGGCGCGGCGCATGCCCAAGCGTTCCTGAGCAGTGCAGTCACGGCAGCAGGGGCGGTGGTGCAAACCGGCCAGGCGCGCACTGAACTCGTCGCTCATGCGCCCCAGGGCATCGCGCCTGGACAGACGTTCTGGGCCGGCCTGCGCATCACGCACGCCAAGGACTGGCACACCTATTGGAAAAATCCCGGCGACTCAGGTCTGCCCACGGAGCTGCGCTGGACGCTGCCGCCCGGCATCCAGGCCGGCGACATCGCGTGGCCGGCCCCCAAGAAATTCGCGATCGGCGCGAGCGACCCGCTGATCAACTACGGCTACGAGGACACGGTGCTGCTGCCCGTGCCTCTGACGGTCAGCAAGGACTTCCAAGTGGCGCCGGGGCAGAACGACTTGACCCTCCAGTTGCAAGCCAGCTGGCTGATCTGCCGCAGCGAATGCATCCCCGAGGAAGGCCGCTACACCCTGCGCATTCCGCTGCGCGGCGCGACCAGCCTGGACGCCCAGGCCTTTGAAGCCGCGCGACGGGCGCACCCGCGCGACGTGGCCGCGGGCGAGAGCCACATCCAGATCGAGGGCGACCACCTGAAGCTGACCGTGGCCGACCTGCCGCAGCGACTGCGAGGGCAGAAGCTGGATGCTTTTCCGGAAACAGTCGATGTGCTGAATCCTTCCGCCCCTTGGACACAGGCTTGGCAAGGCCCGCTGTGGACGGCCACCTTGCCCCTCTCGGCCCAACGCAGCGCCAGCCCGGTCGTGCTGCCGGTGGTGCTGACCCTGGCACAGGGCTCGGGCTCGGGCTCCGCGCACCGCAACGCCAGCGAAGGCTGGCGCGTCGAGCTGCCCGTGCGCGGTGCCTGGCCTGCGGCCGCCGCACCCGTGACCCTCTCGCCCGCGCTGCAGGAGGCGCTGGACGCCAAGGCCGCCAGCACGCGCAGCGCCGCCAACGTGACGTCCCTCACTTTCGGCGCGGCCCTGGCGCTGGCCCTGCTGGGCGGGCTCATCCTCAACCTCATGCCCTGCGTGCTGCCCATCCTGGCCATCAAGGTGCTGGGCTTCGCCCAGCATGCCCAAGACCGGCGCACCCTGCGCTTGAGCGGATTGGCCTACACGGTGGGCGTGCTGCTGAGTTTCCTCGCACTGGGCCTCGCTCTGCTGGGTCTGCGCAGCGCGGGGGAAAGCCTGGGCTGGGGTTTCCAGTTGCAGAGCCCGGTCATGGTGGCCGCGCTGGCCGCGCTCTTCACCGTGATCGCGCTCAACCTCGCGGGCCTGTTCGAATTCGGGCAGATGGCGCCAGGAAGACTGGCCACCCTGCAGGCCCGCCACCCGATGTTGGATGCAGCGCTCACGGGTGTGCTGGCGGTGATCGTGGCATCGCCCTGCACCGCGCCCTTCATGGGCGCCGCCCTGGGCCTGGCCGCGACCCAGCCCGCCGCCCAGGCTTTGGCCATCTTCGGTGCGCTGGGTCTGGGCCTGGCCCTGCCCTACCTCGCGGCCACCTTCATTCCGGCCGTGGCCCGGCTGCTGCCCCGGCCTGGCGCGTGGATGTTGACGCTGCGCCGTGTGCTCGCTTTCCCCATGTTGCTGACCGTGGTCTGGCTGGTCTGGGTGCTCGGCCACCAAAGCGGCGTGGACGGCGCCGCGACCTTGCTGGTGCTGCTGGTGCTGCTTGCGGCCCTGGTGTGGGTGCTGACGCTGCAGGGCCGCGCGCGCATCATGCTGTGCGTCGTGCTGCTCGCCGTGGGCGGCTGGTTCGGGGCCACCTTCGGTCCCTCCATGTTCTCCGACGCGGCGTCCGTCGCTGAATCCCAGACCCGTGACGATGCAGGCTGGCAAACCTGGAGCCCGGCGCGTGAACAAGCCCTGCTCGCGCAGGGGCGGGCCGTCTTCGTCGACTACACGGCCGCCTGGTGCGTGACCTGCCAGGTCAACAAGCGCACCACCTTGAATGACGCGCAGGTGCTCAAAGCCTTCGCCGCGCGCGACGTCGTGCTGCTGCGCGCCGACTGGACGCGACGCGACCCGGCCATCGGCGCGGCACTGGCGGCGCTGGGGCGCAGCGGCGTGCCCGTGTACGTGCTGCACCGGCCGGCGCGCCCCGAACCCCGGGCGCCGCTGGTGTTGTCTGAGTTGCTGAGTCCAGGCGAGGTGCAGCGCGCCCTGGACACCCTGTGAAACGCTGCGCTCTGGAGCCCGCCATGCTGAACTCCCTGCCACGCCGCTTCTTACTCATGCTTGCCGTGCTGGCCAGCACCTCGGTGCCGCTGATCGCGAGCGCCAGCACCGCACCATCCGTCGGGCAAAACGCGCCCGACTTCACCTTGCAGGACGTCAATGGCAAAACCGTGCGCCTCTCAGACTTCCGCGGGCGTTACGTGGTGCTGGAGTGGAACAACCCCAACTGCCCCTTCGTGCAGAAGCATTACGGCAGCGGCAACATGCAGCAGCTGCAGAAGGAAGCCGCCGCCAAGAATGTCGCTTGGCTCACCATCAACTCGACCGAGGTCGGTCATGGCGACTACCAGCCCCCGGCACAGCTGGCACGCTGGATGCGCGAGCAAGGCGGCGCGCCCGCAGCCACGCTGATGGACGCCGAGGGCGTGGCGGGCAGGGCCTACGCCGCGCGGGTCACGCCGCACATGTACATCGCCGATCCGCAAGGCCGCTTGATTTACGCGGGCGGCATCGATGACAAGCCTTCGGCGCGCGCCAGCGACATCCCCGCCGCCACCAATTACATCCGCGTGGGCCTGGCCCAGGCCTTGGCTGGCCAGCCCCTGAGCCAGGCCACGACCCGCGCCTACGGCTGCAGCATCAAATACAAATGAGCCCAAAGGCCTGGGGCAGAATCCGTCCATGAGCGAGACCCAAACGACCCCAGAGGCCCAAGAGCCCATCTACGTGCCCCATGAAGCATTCCGTGCCGGCCTGCCGGCCGGACAGTTCCGGCTGATCGTCAACCCTGAGCGCGCCAGCAAATACGTCAAGCACCGCCTGATGCTGACGGCGTTGATCCTGCCCGTTGTCGGCGCCGGCATCGGCATGGCTTGGTACGGCTACCCCTGGATCGGCCTGGTGATGGTGTTGCTGGGCGTGGTGGCGCACCGCATCGTCGCGCGCCAGGCGCCCAAGATCCTGCTGCACATGGCCTTGCGCGACGCCAAGATCTACCACGAAGCCATCGACTTCGAGATTCTGGAAGTGCGCCGCGCCCGCTGAGTCCTCGAGTGCGGGGACCAACGGGTCGCCACGGGGCCACACCAAGGGGACGAACACCCCAGTTCTGGCAAAGCGCGGTGCATGCCTGCGACCGGGGGCATCCAGCCACTCGCCGTGCGCGAAGGTGGGGGCTCACAATCCTTGCGACAATCGCGGCATGACCCGCTTTGCCGACCTGAAAAACGACCGCTTCCTGCGTGCCTGCCTGCGCCAGGCCACCGACTACACCCCGCTGTGGCTGATGCGCCAAGCCGGACGCTATCTGCCCGAATACCGGGCCACCCGCGAGCGCGCGGGCAGCTTCATGGGCCTGGCCACGAACGTGGACTACGCCACCGAAGTCACCTTGCAGCCCTTGGACCGCTACGCGCTGGACGCTGCCATCCTGTTCTCCGACATCCTCACCGTGCCCGATGCCATGGGCCTGGGCCTGTCCTTCGCCCAGGGCGAAGGACCCAGGTTCGCCTCGCCCGTGCGTGACGAGGCTGCCGTGGCGGCACTGGCCGTGCCGGACCTGGACAAGCTGCGCTACGTCTTCGACGCCGTGACGTCCATCCGCAAGGCGCTGGACGGGCGCGTGCCCTTGATCGGCTTCTCGGGCAGCCCATGGACGCTGGCCTGCTACATGGTCGAAGGCGCGGGCTCGGACGACTACCGCCTGGTCAAGAGCATGCTCTACGCGCGCCCCGACCTGATGCACCGCATCTTGCAAGTGAACGCCGACGCCGTGGCGGCCTACCTCAACGCGCAGATCGACGCGGGCGCGCAAGCGGTGATGGTCTTCGACAGCTGGGGCGGCGTGCTGGCCGATGGGGTGTTCCAGCAGTTCAGCCTGGCCTACACGGCGCGCGTGCTGGCCCAGCTGAAACGCACCGGCGTGGATGGCCAGGTGGTGCCTCGCATCGTCTTCACCAAGGGCGGCGGCCTCTGGCTGCATGAAATGGGCGCGCTGGATTGCGAGGTGCTGGGCCTGGACTGGACTGTGAACCTCGGCACGGCTCGCGCTTTGGTGGGCGAGGGTCCGCGGGGCAAGGCGCTGCAAGGCAACCTGGACCCGAATGTGCTGTTCGCGCCGCCCACCGCCATCGAGGCGGAAGTGGCCAAGGTGCTGGCCAGCTTCGGCGCGCCCCACACCGACCCCTCGCGCCCCGGCCCCACGCACATCTTCAACCTGGGCCACGGCATCAGCCAGCACACCCCGCCCGAGCATGTGACGGCCTTGGTGGAAGCCGTGCACACGCAATCCCGTGCGCTGCGGCGCGCCTGAAACACGGCCGGGGCGTGGGCGAATTCGACCACACCTCGGAACGGGCTTTGTCAAGGGGGCGCGGGCTTACTTATGCACAAAATCCGTAAGCACTGTGACCTGGCTCAGCCCAACGGCACTCGCCTCGCTACAAAAGCCATAGCGCATCTAAGTTGTTGATTCAGATAGAAATCCTAAATTGCTTTTTTCAAAGGCAATCTGTTGGAAGCCTTGATTTACAAGGCTTGCGCGCGTTTGTCAGGTCAGCTTTCAACAAAGTTATCCACAGAAGTACTGGATTAGTTTTGCAACCCTTGCAGATCAAGCACTTAGCCGCGCTTTCGCCAAACCGAACCAAGATCACGGCCTAAGTCGCATCACACCCGCTCACGCATGGCGCACCTGCTCCCCATCCTGGTTCCCACGCCAGCGCACAGCAAGATTCACCTGGCCGGGGGCATGCTGAGCTGGTTGAGTGAGCAGACACTTTCACCAGGAATGCTGGTGCGCGTGCCCTTGGGCAAGCGTGAGGTGTTGGGCATGGTGTGGGATCGCCCCACCGAGACCCGCGACACGCCCACGCACGCGGTGGATGCGGACAAGCTGCGCCCGATCACCGAAGCCCTGACGGCGCTGCCGCCGCTGTCCGAGAGCTGGCGGCGGCTGGTCGACTTCACCGCGCGTTATTACCAGCGCTCGGCGGGCGAGGTGGCCCTGGCCGCCTTGCCGCCCGCGCTGCGAGAGCTCAGCGGCGAGCAACTGGCGCGCCGGCTCAAAAAGCAGCTCCGCGCTGGCCCCAACCCTGAGTCAGCCGGCACGCCCGTCAGCAACTTGCCCACGCTCACGGCCGAACAGGCCACCGCGCTCGAGGCCCTGGCGCAGGGTGATGCCAGCGCACCCTTCTTGCTGTTCGGCGCCACGGGCAGCGGCAAGACCGAGGTTTATCTGCGCGCCGTGCAGGCGATGTTGGCGCGTGACCCGCAAGCCCAGGCGCTGGTGATGGTGCCGGAGATCAACCTGACGCCGCAGCTGGAAGCCCGCTTCGTCGAACGCTTCGGCGCAGCCGCCGTGGTCTCCTTGCACAGCGGCATGACCAACCCACAGCGTTTGCAGAGCTGGCTGGCGGCGCACGGTCGGCCCACCGAAGAGGGCGAGGCAGCGGGCGTCATCGCGAGCCCGGTGCGCATCGTGCTGGGCACGCGCATGGCCATCTTCGCCTCCCTGCCGCGCCTGCGGCTGATCGTGGTTGACGAGGAACACGACCCCAGCTACAAACAACAGGAGGGCGCGCGTTACTCGGCGCGCGACCTCGCCATCTACCGCGGCCGGCTGGAAAACGCCCAAGTCATCCTCGGCTCGGCCACGCCCTCGCTGGAAAGCTGGCACCACAGCCGGCCCGCCGAACAGGGTGGGCGCTACGTCCGCCTGGCCATGCCCAACCGCGTGGGCGCCATCGCCCGACCCGATGCGCCGGGCGGCGGCCTGCCCCTGGTACGGCGGGTGGACATGCGGCACCAGCCCAAGGGCGCGGTTGTTTCGCCCCCCTTGCTCGCGGCCATGCGGGAACGCATCGCGCGCGGCGAGCAGTGCCTGGTCTTCCTGAACCGGCGGGGTTACGCCCCCGTGCTGCATTGCGCCGAATGCGACTGGAAGAGCGAGTGCCCGCACTGCAGCGCCTACCGCGTCTTCCACAAGATCGACCGCACGCTGCGCTGCCACCACTGCGGCTACACCGAGCGCGTGCCGCGCGCCTGCCCGTCCTGCGGCAGCCCGGACATCCGCCCGATCGGACGCGGGACCGAACAGATCGAGGAACACCTGGCCGAGCTGCTGGCCGATGTGCGCCGTCCTCTGGGCGCGGCGGCGACCGGCGAAGCGGGGACCGGCGGCGGCCCGGTGCGCATCGCGCGCATCGACGCCGACACCACGCGGCGCAAGGGCGAGCTGCAAGCCCAGCTGGCTCAAGTGCACGAGGGCGAGGTGGACGTGCTGGTGGGCACGCAGATGATCGCCAAGGGCCATGATTTCCGGCGCATCACCCTGGTCGCCGTCATCAACCCGGACACGGCGCTGTTCTCCAGCGACTTCCGCGCGCCGGAACGCCTGTTTTCCCTGCTGATGCAGGTTGCGGGCCGGGCGGGGCGGGACAGCGCGGCCGGGGCCAGCGAAGTCTGGGTCCAGACCGAGCAACCAACGCACCCGCTCTACGAGGCGTTGAAGCGGCACGACTACCCCGCTTTCGCGGCGCAACAGTTGCTGGAACGCGAGCAGGCGGGCCTGCCGCCGTTCAGCTTCCAGGCCCTGGTGCGGACGGAAGCCCGCACTCAGGAGGGCGCCCAGGCCTTCCTCAACGCTGCCAGCGCCTTGGGCCAGGACGCGGCGACCCCGCTTGCGGTGACGCTGTACCCCGCGGTGCCCATGAGCGTGCAACGCGTGGCCAACGTGGAGCGGGCGCAGATGCTGGTGGAGAGCGCCTCGCGCGCGGCGCTGCAACGCTTTCTCTCGGATTGGCAGGCCACGCTGCACGACCTGCGTGGCACGCCCGAAGGGCAGGGCATCCTGCGCTGGGCGGTGGATGTGGACCCGCTGGCGATCTGAACTTGGGCTGGGCGGTGATCCGAGCCCAGGACAGGTCAACGCTACACCCAAGCCATCACGCCTGGCCGAGCGGGCCTGCCCCAGGAACGGCAGCCGCTGGACGGCGCTTCAATCCAGCTTGACGCCCGCCGCCTCGACGATGCCCTTCCACTGCGGGTACTCGGTGCGCAGCTGCGTGGCAAAGGCCGCTGCGCTCTTGGCCTGGGGCTCGGCGCCCTGGGCCTGGATGGCGGCGCGCACGGTCACGTCTTCCAGCAGGCGGTTGACGGCGGCATGCAGTTTGTCCACCACGGGCGCGGGCGTGCCGGCGGGCGCGAACAGGCCGTACCAGGTGCTGACGTCGAAGTCTTTGAGGCGCGCCGCCTGCGCCACGGTGGGCACCTCGGGCAGCGACGAGCTGCGCGCGGCGGAGGTCACAGCCAGGGCACGCAGCTTGCCCGCTTTGATCTGACCCATGGCCGAGGGCACGGACGACACCAGCAGGTCGATGTTGCCGGCCAGCGCGTCCATCAGCGCGGGGTTGGAGCCCTTGTAAGGCACATGCGTGAGCTGGATGCCGGCAGCTTTCTGGAACAGCTCCGCCGCCAGGTGGATGGACGTGCCGTTGCCCGGCGAACCGTAGCTGATCTTGCCTGGGTCCTTGCGCGCCGCGGCGATCACGTCCTCCAGGCTCTGGTACTTGGAATTGGCGCTGGTCGCGATCAGCACCGGCGTGTAGGCCACGTGCGCCACGGCCACGAGGTCTCGCGTCGGGTCCCAAGGCAAACCTTTGTAGAGCCAGGGGCCGATGACGAGGTTGTCCTTCTGGCCAATCACCAGCTCGTAGCCGGTGGGCGCGGCCTTGACGGCTTCGCTGATGGCGATGGTGCCGCCCGCGCCAGCCTTGTTGTCGGCCACGATGGTCCAACCCTGGCGGGCACCCAGTTCGCTCGCGACCAGTCGCGCGAGGATGTCCGTGCCGCCGCCGGGCGGGAAAGGCACGATGAGGCGGATGGGCTTGTCGGGGTAGCTGGCCGCCGGGCCTTGTGCCTGCGCGGCGGTGGCAAGGACCACGCCCAGGCTCAACAGCCCCAGCCAGATCGGTTTCAGGAAGCGTCGCATGAAAGTCTCCTTGGAATCTGCCGTCGTGAAGGAAAAAGCCGCCGGAGTTTAGCCCGGCGGCTTTCGGCTCACGGTCACGCCCGAAGGCGCTGGCTCACTGGCGCAGGTCGAAGCGGTCCAGGTTCATGACCTTGGTCCAGGCGGCCACGAAGTCCTGCGCGAACTTCTGCCGGCCATCGGCCGCGGCATAGACCTCGGCGTAGGCGCGCAACACCGAGTTGGAACCGAAGACCAGGTCGTTGCGGGTGGCGGTGTGCTTCACCTTGCCCGTCTTGCGGTCCTTGCCTTCGAAGACCTCGGCGCTGGCGTCGGTGGCCTTCCACTGCGTGCCCATGTCCAGCAGGTGGACGAAGAAGTCGTTCGTCAGCGCGCCCGGCTTGTCGGTGAACACCCCGTGCTTGCTGCCGTCGGCATTGGTGCCCAGCACGCGCAGGCCACCGACCAGGGCGGTCAGCTCGGGCGCGGTCAGGGTCAGCAGCTGGGCCTTGTCGATCAGCATCGCCTCGGTCGGCGTGCCGTCCTGGCCGCGGCCGTGGTTGCGGAAGCCGTCGATCACGGGCTCCAGCACGGCGAAGGATTCGACGTCCGTCTGCGCCTGGGTCGCGTCCACGCGGCCCGGTGCGAAGGGCACCTCCACCGCGACCCCACCGGCCTTCGCGGCTTGCTCCACGCCCACCACACCCGCCAGCACGATCACGTCGGCCAGCGAGGCCTTGCCGCTGGCCTTCTGGATGTCCTCCAGCTTGGCCAAGGTCTTGAGCACGGGCTTGTTGATGGCCCAGTCCTTCTGCGGAGCCAGACGGATGCGCGCGCCGTTGGCGCCGCCGCGCTTGTCGCTGCCGCGGAAGGTGGACGCCGAGGCCCAGGCCACGGACACCAGCTCGCTGACCGAGAGGCCGGACGCGGCGATCTTGGACTTGAGGTCGGTGATGTCGGCGGCCGTCGGCTTGTGCGTGGGCGCGGGCAGCGGGTCCTGCCAGATCAGGTCTTCCTTCGGCACTTCCGGGCCGAGGTAGCGCGCCTTGGGACCCATGTCGCGGTGCGTGAGCTTGAACCAGGCGCGGGCGAAGGCGTCGGCGAAGGCCTGCGGGTCTTCGAGGAATCGCTTGGAGATCTTGCCGAACTCCGGGTCGAAGCGCATCGTCAGGTCGGTGGTCAGCATCTTCGGCTTGTGGAACTTGCCCTTGATGTGCGCGTCGGGAATGATGTCCTCGGCGTTCTTGGCCACCCATTGCTTGGCACCGGCCGGGCTCTTCTCCAGTTCCCACTCGTACTTGAAGAGGTTCTCGAAGAAGTTGTTGCTCCACAGCGCGGGCGTCTTGGTCCAGGTGACCTCGATGCCGCTGGAGATGGTGTCCTTGCCATGGCCTTGGCCGTAGTTGCTGTTCCAGCCCAGGCCCTGGGCTTCCAGGGGCGCGGCCTCGGGCTCGGGCCCCTTGTGGGATTCAGGCCCGGCGCCGTGGGCCTTGCCGAAGGTGTGGCCGCCAGCGATCAGCGCGACGATCTCCTCGTCGTTCATGGCCATGCGGTAGAAGGTCTGGCGAATGTCCTTGGCCGCCAGCAGGTAGTCGCCGCTGGCGTTGGGGCCTTCGGGGTTCACGTAGATCAGGCCCATGTGGGAAGCACCGAAGGACCCGTTGAGCTCGCGCTTGTCACCGATGCGCTGCTTGGGGTCCACACCCAGCCACTTCATCTCGGGGCCCCAGTTCACGTCCTGGTCCGGTTCCCAGACGTCTTCACGGCCGCCCGCGAAGCCGAAGGTGCGAAAGCCCATGGACTCCAGCGCCACGTTGCCCGCAAGGATGAAGAGGTCGGCCCAGGAAATCTTCTGGCCGTACTTCTGCTTGATGGGCCACAACAGCCGGCGCGACTTGTCGATGTTGACGTTGTCGGGCCAGGAATTCAGCGGCGCGAAACGTTGCTGACCCCGGCCACCGCCCCCGCGGCCGTCGGTGGTGCGGTAGGTGCCGGCCGCGTGCCAGGCCATGCGAATCATCTGCGGACCGTAGTGGCCGAAGTCAGCGGGCCACCAGTCTTGGCTGTCGGTCATGAGCTTGACCAAGTCGGCCTTGAGCGCCTTGTAGTCCAGCTTCTTGAACTCCTGGGCATAGTCGAACTTCTCGCCCAGGGGGTTGGAACGGTCTCCGTGCTGGTTCAGCAGGTCCACGCGCAGCTGGTTCGGCCACCAGTCCAGGTTGCTGGTACCGCCCCCGGCGGCGTGGTGGTAAGGGCATTTGGCTTCATCGGACATGGGGACTCTCCTTGGTGGGGTGCGCGCTGGGCGCGTCGGAAAGGTTGGAGGAACAGGATAGGCCGATCAATAGGCCTGCGCCAGGGCAGCCAGGGTTTCCATCCAGGACTGCCGATCGATGAAAGACAGCGACATGAGAGGCTCCTTGGTGTTGACGAGCGCTCAGTCTAAAAGTCATCTATTGCAGAAGCCATTTGATTGAGTTTATCTATCAAATAGGCGGCATCTATCCATGGATGGATAGTCATAGGTAATAACCCGGTCTCAGCGCAGCAGGCTGACCGCCCCCGAGAAACTCAGGAAGGCCACGGCCGTGGACACCAGGATGATGCGGGCGATGCGTCCGTTGTCGGCGCCAAACCGCTCGGCGAGCAAAGACACATTGCTGGCGCTGGGCAGGGCCGCGGCCAGCACCATGACGGTGAGCGAGAAATCCGACAGCGGCGCGCCCAGGCGCATGGCGGCCAGCCCCACCACCAGCATCAACACCGGGTGCAGCAGCAGCTTGAATGCCGCGACCGGGACGAAGTCACGCAAGGGAATAGGCGGGTGCTTGCTCTCGGTGCTGAGGATTTGCGAACGCGCCAGCACCGCGCCAATGGTGAACAAGGCCACGGGCGAGGCCGCGTCGGCCAGCAGGCCCACGGTCTGGTGCACGGGGCCAGGCAGTTTGAACTGGAGGTAGGACGCCCACCCGCCAAGCAGGATGGCCCAGGGCATGGGGTTGGTCAGCATGCCCTTGAGCGCGCTCTTCAGCGCCACGGCCATGCCATGCTTGTCCGCGCCGTCCAGGCGCGACAGCGCGATGCACAGCGAGGTGGTGATCACCATGTCCACCAGCATGCCCACGATCACCGGAGCCGCGGCCTGCGCGCCCAGCAAGGCCACCAGCAGGGGCACGCCCATGAAGCCGGAGTTCGGAAACGCCGCCACCAGGGCGCCGAAGGCAGCGTCGTTCCAGCGGATGCGCCGGCTCAGGGTCACCGCGACCGTGAAGCCCACCATGATCAAGGCGCACAGCAGCCAGATCAAGAACACGGAATAGTCCAGCAACTGCGCGATGGGCGTGCTGGCGCCAAAGCGGTACAGCATGCAGGGCAGCGCGAAGAACAGCACGAAACCATTGAGCCCCGGTATCGCCTCCAGCGGCAACAAGCGACGGCGGGCGGCGAGGTAGCCGCAGAGCACGAGGGCGAAGAAGGGGAAGGTGACCGAGAAAATCTGGAGCAGGTTCTGCATGGCCCTCATTGTGCAAGGCCGCATGCAACAGAATGTGCGCGGGTATCATCGCTCGCCCTGCCACTCCGTGTTCCGTTCGCCATCCGCATGTCCGCTGGTCTCAACCTCGCCCAACAAGACGCCGTCAACCACCTGCATGGGCCCTGCCTGGTGCTGGCGGGTGCGGGGTCGGGCAAGACCCGGGTCATCACGCACAAGATCGGGCGGCTGATCCAGGCCGGACTGGAGCCGCAGCGCATCACGGCCATCACCTTCACCAACAAGGCCGCCGCCGAAATGCGCGAGCGGACCAAGGGGCTGATCGGCCGGGACGCGAAGAAGGTGCGCATCTGCACCTTCCACGCCCTGGGTGTGCACCTGCTGCGCGGCGACGGCGAGGCGCTGGGCTTGAAGGCCAACTTCTCCATCATGGACAGCGACGATGTGACCAGCATCCTGAAGGATGCGGGCGGGAGCACCGACGCGGCCACCGCAAGGCAATGGCAGTGGACCATCAGCAAGTGGAAGAACGCCGGCCTGACGGCAGCGCAAGCCGAGGCCCAGGCGGCGGGCGACAACGAGCGCATCACCGCCAAGATCATGGCGCGCTACGAGGAGCGCTTGACGGCCTACCAGAGCGTGGACTTCGACGATCTGATCGGCCTGCCGCTCAAGCTGCTGCGCGAACACCCGGAGGTGCGCGCCAAGTGGCAACAGATGATGGGTCACATCCTGGTCGACGAGTACCAGGACACCAACGCCACGCAGTACGAGCTGCTCAAGCTGCTGACCTCCGACGACCCACAACGCGCGCACTTCACGGCGGTGGGCGACGACGACCAGTCGATCTACGGCTGGCGCGGCGCCACGCTGGACAACCTGAAGAAGCTGCCCATCGATTTCCCCAACCTGCGCATCATCAAGCTGGAGCAGAACTACCGCTCGACCAGCGCCATCCTGCAGGCCGCGAACAATGTGATCGGCCCCAACCCCAAACTCTTCCCCAAGACCTTGTGGAGCGAGCTGGGCGAGGGCGAACCCGTGCGCGTTGTGGACGCGGACAACGAGGAGCACGAGGCCGAGCGCATGGTGGCGCGCATCCAGAGCCTGCGCGAGAACTCGCAGCACAAGGAGTTCAAGGACTTCGCCGTGCTCTACCGCGCCAACCACCAGTCCCGCATTCTTGAGCAGGCGCTGCGCAAGGCCAACATCCCCTACAAGGTGTCGGGTGGCATCAGCTTCTTCGACCGCGCCGAGATCCGTGACCTCTGCGCCTGGCTGCGCCTGTGGGTCAACAACGACGACGACCCGGCCTTCCTGCGCGCCATCACCACGCCCAAGCGTGGCATTGGTCACCAGACGCTGCAGGCCCTGGGCACCTTCTCCGGCAAGTACAAGGTCAGCCTATTCGAAGCGCTGTTCTCCAGCTCGCTGCCCTCGGTGCTGAACAGCCGAGCGGTGGACAGCCTGCACGAGTTCGGCCGTTACGTGAACGACCTCGAGTACCGTGCGCGCCACACCGAGGGCAAGGAAGCCGCGCTGGCCTTCCTGCTGGAGTGGCTCAAGGACATCGGCTACGAAAAATTCCTCTACGACAGCGAGGAGCACGAGAAGGCCGCGCAGTCGCGCTGGACCAATGTGCTCGATTTCTGCGACTGGATGGCGGGGCGCTGCGGCGGCGAGATCGAGGACGAGAACGGCGCCAACTTCGGCAACAACTTCGCCAGCGAGAAGAAAAGCCTGCTGGACGTGGCGCAGACCGTGTCGCTGATCTCCACGCTGTCCGAACGCCAGCAGGACCAGAACCTGGTGACCCTGTCCACCTTGCACGCCGCCAAGGGCTTGGAGTGGCCGCACGTCATGCTGATCGGTGTGTGCGAGGGGCTGCTGCCCTTCAAGCTGGACGATGGCGCGGACTCGGCCGGCGGCTCGCAGCGCGAGCACGAAGCCAGCGATGCGGTCATGGGGGCCGCGATCGCCGAACGCCTGCAGGAAGAGCGTCGTCTGATGTACGTGGGCATCACCCGCGCCCAGCGCACCCTGGCCGTGAGCTGGCCCAAGCGTCGCAAGAAGGGGCGCGAGATGATCGCCGCCCAACCCAGCCGCTTCATCGCCGAGATGGCCCTGAGCCAGGCCACGGTGAAAGAAGACCCGCGCGAGAAACTGCGCGCGCTGCGCGCCGAGTTCGCCAAGAAAGCGGAAGCCACGGCGGCCGCCGCGGCCAGCCAGCAGGCCAGCGGGAGCCCGGTGTGAGCCACCTGCTCGCCCGAGCAGGCGCCTGGCTGCTGCTCGGCACGGCGGGCCTCCTGGCGGATGCCCAGGCGCAGACCACGCTGCCTGTCCCCGAACGATCCCCCGAGTCCCAAGCACCCAACGCAGCGGGTGCCGAGCCCACCACCGAGGCCACCACGGCCAGCCTTGAGGCCCCTCCCGCGCCGCCACCCGGCGCCACGCGGAACTGCCGTGGCAACTTGTCCTCCTTCGCCCGCTATTGGGAGCTGGACTCCGACACGGACTGCGGCAACTACAACATCCGCGGCTACAAGCCCATCAGCCTGTCTTGGGTCCACGGCAGTCGCGTGAACAACGCGCCCCAATCGGACAATGACACCCGGGACGTCGCTGCCGCCAACGCCCAGGATTACGAAAACAACGAAATGCGCATCCAGCTCTCGGTGCGCAGCAAACTCGCCACGGGGCTGCTCTTTTGGGAAGCCGGCGGACCGCGCGATTCACTCTGGTTTGCCTACACCCAGCAGAGTTATTGGCAGCTCTTCAATTCGGAGCTGTCCCGGCCCTTCCGCACGACGGACCACGAGCCTGAGCTGATTTACATCGCCCCCACGCCGCTGACCCTGCCCTGGGGTTGGCAATGGATCTACACCGGCTTGGCCCTCAACCACCAGTCCAACGGCCAGACCTTGCCCCTGTCGCGCAGCTGGAACCGCGCCATCCTGATGACCGGACTGGAGAAGAAAGATCAGTTTTCAGTGGGTCTGCGTGTGTGGGAGCGCCTCGGCGATGGCGATGGCGAGAGCAGCACCGACATCAACGCCCAAGACGACAACCCTGGCATTGAAGAGACCTACGGACGTGCCGAGGTCATGGCCGCCTGGCATCTGAATCGGGGACACAATCTCGTCCTCACCCTGCGTCATAACCTGCGCCCGGATTCGGAACGCAATGGCCTGACGTCCTGGCGCATGGAGTGGCTGCGCCCCCTGGACAGCCAAGCCCCGGGCCTGCGCCTGCACCTGCAGCTTTTCAGCGGTTATGGCGATTCGCTGATCGATTACAACTACCGCCGCACCGTGCTCAGCATCGGCCTGAGCTTGGTGGATTTCTGAGCCGAAGCCCTCTCAAGCACTTTTTCATCATGACCGACCTCATCGGCTACCTCGCCGCTGGCCTGACCACCCTGAGCTTTCTGCCCCAAGCCTTGCACACCTTCCGCACACGCGACGTCAGTGGCATCTCGCTCGGCATGTACGCGCTGTTCACCACCGGCGTCGCGCTGTGGGTGGCCTATGGCGCCCTCATGGCTTCGGGTCCGCTGCTGGCGGCCAACATCGTCACCTTGTCGCTGGCGCTGGCGATTTTGGTGATGAAGCTGCGCTACGGCCGCGCCCCTCGCAAGGACTGAGCCCGCCGGTGCGCAAGCCGTCGCCAGTTCAGGCGGCGGCGCGGCTCAAGCGGTCCATCACGCCTTCCCAGGCCGGCGCGTCGGGGGGGGTCTCGACCCAGATCTCACGCACGCCAGCCTCGTCCAAGGCACGCAGGGCGGCGAACAGCTCGTGCGCCGCGACAGCCGCCTCGACCGGCATGGGGCGATGCACGACGCCGGCAGGCAGTTGTAGAGACGTGCGCGCGTAGACAGCGACTGGAGGAGCCTGGACCTCGTCCGCAAGGCGGGCCGCGCCCGCGTCGCTGTGCCGCGCGGCCAGCGCGGATTGCAAGGCGACCGCGTCCAGGAGACGAACCTTGGCGCGTGGCGCGTAATGCGATTCGAGCATGCCCGAGGCTCGGGGCGCGGCCTGAGCCGTGCGGGCCTGGACCTCGTCCGCGCTGCGCAAGCGCATGTCGGTGCCCGCGGCCAGCAGCACCTCGTCGATCCGCACGCGGGTGATCTGCCCGGGCCTCAGCAACACCGGCGCGCCTCGCGTGCAGTCGACGATGGTGGATTCGATGCCCACCTCGCAGGGGCCCCCATCCAGGATGAGCAAACCTTCGCCCAACTCAGCCTGCACATGCGCCGCCGTCGTGGGGCTGACGCGACCGAACAGATTGGCGCTGGGCGCGGCCAGACCCAGCACGCCCAGGGAACGCGCGGCTTGCAACACGGCCTGGGCGACCGGGTGCGCGGGGCAGCGCAGGCCGATGGAGTGCTGCCCACCCGCGGCGGCGGCGGCCACGCCCGCGCGGCGCGGCAGGATGAGGGTGAGCGGGCCAGGCCAGAAGGCCTCCATCAGTGCGCGCGCGAAAGCCGGGACCTCGGCGGCAAAGTGCGCGAGACCCTCACGCGCGCCGGATTCATCGGCGAGGTGCACGATGAGCGGGTGGCCCGCTGGACGGCCCTTGGCCGCGTAGATCTTCGCCACCGCCTCGTCACTGCCCGCATCGGCTGCCAGGCCATAGACAGTCTCGGTCGGCAGGCCCAGCAACTCGCCCGCGCGCAGGGCCTGGGCCGCGCGCTGGACGGCAGACGGGTCGCGGCCGTCGAGGATCATGCTCAGAACGGGGCGATGCCCAGCAGGGCCGCGGCGGCCAAGGCCGTTTGGCGCACCTCGGCCACGCTGGGGCCGGTCAGAGTGAGGTGGCCCATCTTGCGCCCAGGCTTGGCCTCGTGCTTGCCGTACAGGTGCAAGTGGGCGCCGGGCAAGGCCAGTACGCGGTCCCAGGCGGGCGACTCACCGTGCTGGCCCCACAGATCGCCCAGCAGATTGAGCATGATGCTGGGGCTGTGCAGGCGCGGCTGCGTGAGCGGCAAGCCCGCGAGGGTGCGCACCTGCAGATCGAATTGCGACTGGTCGCAGGCGTCGATGCTGTAGTGCCCGCTGTTGTGCGGACGGGGCGCCATTTCATTGACCACCAGGCTACCGTCGGCCAGCACGAAGAACTCGACGCAGAGCACGCCGACATAGCCCAGGCCTTCGGCGATGGATTTCGTCGCGGACACCGCCTGCCGCGCCAGGGCCGGTTCGATGTTGCCCTCGTGCACCTCGGTCACAGCCAGGATGCCCGCGCGGTGCAGGTTGCGCTGCACGGGGAAGTTGACCATGGTCCCGTCGGCGCCGCGCGCCACGATCACGGACACCTCGGCCACCAGCGGCAGCATCTTTTCCAGCACGCAGGACACGCGCTTCAAACCGTCCCAGGCGGCGGCGAGTTCGGCCTTCGTCGTGACGCGCACCTGCCCTTTGCCGTCGTAGCCGAGGCGCGCGGTCTTCAGGATGCCGGGCAACAGATCATTCGTGACCGCCGCAAGCTGACCCGGCGTTTCAATCACGGCATTCGGCGCCACCGGCACGCCGCAGCGCGTGAAATGCGCCTTCTCTTGCGCGCGGTCCTGCGCGATGGCCACGGCATCCGCGCCGGGCGCCACGGGCTTTAGCGCGGCGAGTTGACGCAAGGCCTGGGCCGGCACGTTCTCGAATTCGGTGGTGATGGCCGCGCTCAAGCGCGCCAGTTCGGCCAGTCCTTGAGGATCTTCGTAGCCGGTCTGGAGGTGGTGGTGGCTCACCCGCCCTGCGGGGCTGGTCGGGTCCGGGTCCAGCACCGCGGTGAAATAGCCCATCTGCTGCGCGGCGTGGACGAACATGCGGCCGAGCTGGCCGCCGCCCATGACGCCCAGGGTGGCACCCGGAAGGATGGTTTTCATCTCGCGCGTGCCCATCAAAGAGCGGGCGGCAGCGTCATCGCCCGCGCATGCGCGGTCTGCTCGGCGCGGTAGGCGTTCAGCTTCTGGCGCAGGGCGGCGTCTTCGTTGGCCAGCATGGCCACGGCGAACAAGGCCGCGTTGGCCGCGCCCGCCGCGCCGATGGCGAAGGTGGCGACGGGAATGCCCTTGGGCATCTGCACGATGCTGTGCAGCGAGTCCACGCCAGACAGGGCTTTGCTCTGCACCGGCACGCCCAGCACGGGCACCACGGTCTTGGCCGCCAGCATGCCGGGCAGGTGTGCCGCGCCGCCCGCGCCGGCGATGATGGCCTTCAGGCCGCGTTCGGTGGCGGCTTCGGCGTAGGCGAACATGTCGTCCGGCATGCGGTGCGCGGAGACGACCTTGGCTTCGTGCGGGATGCCAAAGTGTTGGAGAATCTGGACTGCCTGTTGCATGGTGTCCCAGTCGGAGCTGGAGCCCATGACCACGCCGATGAGTGTTTTCATAAGCCCCGATTATCCCCTGCCGTCTTTCCATGCTCGACATCACCGCCGACAACTTCGAGACCGAGGTCATCCTCGCTTCTCAGACCACGCCCGTGCTGCTGGACTTCTGGGCGCCCTGGTGCGGCCCCTGCAAATCCCTCAGCCCCATCCTGGAAAAACTGGAAGTGGCCTACGGCGGGCGCTTCACCCTGGCCAAGGTCAATTCCGACGAGCAGCAGGAACTGGCCGGTGCCTTCGGCATCCGCAGCATCCCGACCTGCATCTTGATGATCGGTGGCCGCCCCGTGGATGGCTTCATGGGCGCACTGCCCGAAGGCAAGCTGCGCGAGTTCCTCGACAAGCACCTGCCCGGCGACAACGAGCTCGCGGCCCAGGCCGAGGCCGAGGAAGCCCAGGAAGCGTTGGAAGCTGGTGACATCGACGGTGCCCTGGCTCGCTTGGGCGAGGCCTTCCAGGCCGATCCGGGCAACGACACCGTGCGCTACGACTACGCCAAGCTGCTGATCAGCGCGGGCGAGCTGGAGCAGGCGGGCGCGGTGTTGGCGCCCACCCTCACGCGCATCCCCGTACCCTTGCAGTTCGAGGCCCTGCGTCAGTGGCTGAACGCGCTGGAGTTCGTGACCGGCGACCCGCAGGCCCAGCAGCCCTTGGAGACCTTCGACGCGCGCATCGCGGCCAACAAGCGCGACTTCGACGCCCGCTTCGCCAAGGCAAGGGTGCTGATCGCCATGCAGGAATGGGCCGACGCGCTCGACGAACTGCTTGAAATCATCCTGCGCGACAAGAAGTGGGCCGACGAGGCCCCGCGCAAGACCTACATCGCCATCCTCGAATTGCTCACGCCTGCCGCACCGAAAGACAAGGGGGCCGAGGCAGCCAGCGGCAAGAGCGCGGGCGGCATCGAACTCGCGGGCCACACGACCGTGCAGCAAGACGAACAGGCGGCCATGGTGTCCAGCTACCGGCGCAAGCTGAGCATGGCGCTGAACTGAGCCCGCAGACGCAGCCCCCGCCGCAGCTCCATTTCCCCTGCGAACCTCGCGCGCAACGGCGTCCTCGGACGCCGTTTTTAATGCACTGTGAGCAAGATGGGCTCGCCGCGCGTGACGACCAGCGTGTGCTCGAACTGCGCCGACAGATTGCCCGGCGCACCCACCAAAGTCCAGCCGTCGGCGGCTTCCTTCACCGTGCGGCTCTTGGTCGACAGAAAGGGTTCGATGGCGATCACCATGCCCTCCTGCAGCACCCGCGTGTCCGTCCGGTCGAAGTAGCCGGGGATGTACTCCGGCTCCTCGTGCAGAGACCGGCCGACGCCATGCCCGCAGAGGTTTTCGATCACGCGAAATCCATAACGCCGCGCCGTCTGCTCGATGGCCGCGCCCACGTCGCGGATCGGGCGCCCCGCCCGGACCACCTGCAGCGCGTTCGACAGGGCCTCGCGCGTCGCGTGGCACAGCCGAGCCTTCTGCGGCGAACCGATCGGGATCACGGTCGTGCCGCCGGTGTCGGCGAAATAACCGCCCAGCTCGGCCGACACGTCCACGTTCAGCACATCGCCGGCCTGGAGCACGCGGTCCCCGGGCACGCCGTGAGCGGCCTCTTCGTTCACGCTGATGCAGGTGGCGCCGGGAAAGTCGTACACCAGGCGCGGCGCGGAACGCACGCCCTGGCGCGCCAACAGCTGCTCACCGATCGCGTCCAGCTCGCGCGTCGTCATGCCGGGCTGGGCACGGGCCAGCATCTCGTCGCGCACGATGGCCACGGCCCGGCCGACACGGCGCAAGCCTTCCAGATCTTCTTGGGTTTCGATGGTCATGCGCGCTCTTGTTGAAGAATCAATGAAGTCAATCGCGGGTGCTCAGGCGCCCGTGAGGCGGGTCAACGCCTCCTGGTACTTGGCCGCCGTCTGCGCGACCACCTCGGCGGGCAGGGCGGGCGCAGGCGGTGTCTTGCCCCAGGGCTTGCCATCCACCTGGGCCTGCTCCAGCCAGTCGCGCAGGAACTGCTTGTCGTAGCTGGGCGGATTGGCGCCGGCCTTGAAGGCTTGCTCATACCCTTCGACCGGCCAGTAGCGGGAAGAGTCGGGCGTCAGCACCTCGTCCATGAGCACCAGGCGGCCCTGCGGGTCCAGGCCGAATTCGAACTTGGTGTCGGCGATGATGATGCCTCGCTTCAAGGCGATCTCGCTCGCGGTTGTGTAGAGGGCGATGGAAACGTCGCGGATCTTGGCCGCGAGTTCGGCGCCGATCAGTTCCACGGTTTTCTCGAAGCTGATGTTCTCATCGTGCTCGCCCATCTCGGCCTTGTGCGCCGGGGTGTAAATGGGCTCGGGCAGTTTGCTCGCGTTCTTCAGCCCGGCGGGTAGCTTCACGCCGCAGACGGCCTGCGATTCCTGGTACTCCTTCCAGCCGCTGCCCGCGAGGTAACCGCGCACCACGGCCTCGACCGGAATGGGCTTGAGGCGCTGGACCAGCATGGCGCGACCCCGGACCTGTCCCACCTCGTCAGGCTGGACCACGCTTTCGGGCGCCGCGCCCGTGAGGTGGTTGGGCACGATGTGCCCGAGTTTGTCGAACCAAAAGAGCGCCATCTTCGTCAGCAGTTCGCCCTTGCCGGGAATGGGCTCGCCCATGATGACGTCGAAGGCGCTGATGCGGTCGGAGGCGACCATGAGGATGC
Source organism: Hylemonella gracilis ATCC 19624 (assembly GCF_000211835.1). Lineage (GTDB taxonomy): Bacteria > Pseudomonadota > Gammaproteobacteria > Burkholderiales > Burkholderiaceae_C > Hylemonella > Hylemonella gracilis. Next base: position 128,577 of record NZ_AEGR01000109.1, read on the forward strand.
GGTCCTCGCCCACGGCATAGTTGTCGCGCACCTTGCCGCGCGCGAGCAGCGGCAGGGATCGGAGGCTGGAAGTGTGCAAGGCGCTGGTCATGAACAGGTTCCCGGAAAAGAAAAAGCCCGGCGCGCTGCCGGGCTGTGGATTATCGCAAGCTGCGCGAGCGAGGGCCTGTGCTCAATGCACGACCTGTGCCAGCTGGCCCTTGGCGTACTTCTGCGCCATGACGGCCAGGCCCTGGCTCTTGACCTTGGCGCCCTGACCTTCGCAACCGAACTCCAGGTAACGCGCCTTGCACACCAGCTTGGCGGCTTCGCGCGCGGGCTTGAGCCATTCACGGGCATCGAACTTGTCCGGGTTCTCGGCCAGGAACTTGCGCACCGCGCCGGTCATCGCCAGGCGGATGTCGGTGTCGATGTTGATCTTGCGCACGCCGTGCTTGATGGCTTCCTGGATCTCGCTCACCGGCACGCCGTAGGTTTCCTTCATCTTGCCGCCGTACTGGTTGATGAGGGCCAGCAGTTCCTGCGGGACGGAGGACGAGCCGTGCATCACCAGGTGGGTGTTGGGGATGCGGGCGTGGATTTCCTTGACGCGGCTGATGGCCAGGATGTCGCCGGTGGGCGGGCGGCTGAACTTGTAGGCGCCGTGGCTGGTGCCGATGGCGATGGCCAGGGCGTCGAGTTGGGTGGCCTTGACGAACTGGGCGGCTTCTTCCGGGTCGGTCAGCAGCTGGCTATGGTCCAGCTTGCCTTCGGCGCCAATGCCGTCTTCCTCGCCGGCTTCGCCGGTTTCCAGATTGCCCAGGCAGCCCAGTTCGCCTTCGACCGTCACGCCCACCTTGTGGGCCATGTCCACGACCTTGCGGGTCACGTCCACGTTGTAGGCGAAGTCGGCCGGGGTCTTGCCATCTTCCTTGAGCGAGCCGTCCATCATCACCGAGCCAAAGCCCAGGGCGATCGCGCCTTCGCAGACCTTGGGCGTGGTGCCATGGTCTTGGTGCATGACCAGGGGGATGTGGGGAAAGGCTTCCACCGCGGCCTGGATCAGGTGCTTGATGAAAGGCTCGCCCGCGTACTTGCGCGCGCCAGCGCTGGCCTGCAGGATGACGGGAGCACCCACTTCATCCGCGGCGGCCATCACGGCTTGGACCTGTTCCAGGTTGTTGACGTTGAAGGCCGGAATGCCATAGCCGTTTTCGGCGGCATGGTCCAGCAGTTCGCGCATGGAAACGAGCGGCATGGGAGTCCCCTGGGGAGATGGTTGACTGTTTGAACAGCCTTCGATTTTATCCGCCCCGCACTAGCCGCCCATGGGCAAGACCCCACGCGCGCCGGTCTGGCGCGCTGCACGAGCGCGCGTGCCGGTTCAAGCCGCGCGCCAGGCCTCAGTGCAGCACGCGCAGCACGCCGTCGTCGGACAGTTCGCTGAGCACCAGATGCTCCTGCGGCTCGGTGCCGAAACTCCAGTAAGCCATGCGCAGGATCAGGCGCAGCATCTCCCGCGACAGGTATTCGGAGGGCAGCACCATGGCGCGGTCCACCACCACTTCACGCATGAAGGGAGGCAACAGGCCGGAAGACTCGAGAAAACCCAGGTAGCCCAGGCATTCCTCGCCCAGGTGCTCCTGCTCGCGCGGCAGGTAGACCCGCATGCTGGCCGGATGCTGGAGCTCGGGATGCTCCAACTGGCCCTGCACCGCGTCGTACAAGCCGTCGAGCCAGTACAAGGCACCCTCGATCTCCTCGGGCTCGAAGCCCAGAGTGCTCAGCGTGCGTTCAAGCTGAGACCACTCCGGGCAAGCATCGCCCTGCCAGTAGTTTTCGTAGACGTAGACAAGCACATCGAACATGTGAGGGACTGTATTCAAGAACCTCGAAGTGTGACAACGGGTAATGAGGCACTTTTCCCGTTCTTTTCCCCCAGCCTTTTTCGGATTTCTTTACAGAGTTTCGGAGACAGCGGCTTGCAGGGTTTCAGGAGACAAGCTTGTCAGGCTTTTTCCTACACACCGCTCTCGCAGGCGTCAGCGCCATGACCCCCGCCGTGACGTTGACAGACCGGTGTCCTCAAGCCCGCACCAGGCGCTGCAGCAGGCCCCCCGGCATGCGCGCCACCTCGCCATTCAACTCCAGCGCCATCAGCTTGGCCTGCAGTTGCGCGGTGGGCCAGCCTGTGCGCGCTTGCAACGCGTCCAGGCTCACGGGGTCGGCGCCCAAGGCGGCGAGCAAGGCGTCCTGCGGCTCGGACCCATGAGCTTCCGCTTCGTCCGCATCCACGGCATCCTCCCCATCGACCGCGACCGTCGATTTAGCAGAAGTGGCCGAAGCAGCCGAAGCGGGCGTCTGCAACGCGACACCCGCCCAGGCGGGCAACTCCTCCAGGACGTCCTGGGCCGACTCCACGAGTTTGGCCCCTTGCCGGATCAGCGCGTGGCAGCCTCGGGACTGTGGGTTGTGGATGGAGCCGGGGATCGCCAGCACCTCCTTGCCCTGCTCGACGGCCAGGCGCGCCGTGATGAGTGAGCCGGACTGGGGTGCCGCCTCCACCACCAGGGTGGCGCAGGACAAACCAGCGATCAGCCGGTTGCGTCGCGGGAAGTTTTCCGCCAGAGGCGGAGTGCCCAGCGGGTATTCGCTCAGAATGACCCCTTGCGCGGCGATGCGCCGCGCCAGCGCCGCGTGGCGCTTGGGATAGACCTGGTCCAGCCCCGTGCCGACGACGGCGAGTGTCGCGGGCCCTGCCGGGTTCGCGTGCGTGGCTTGCGCGTTCAGCGCGCCCTCGTGAGCCGCACCGTCCACCCCCAAAGCCAGGCCTGAAACGATGACCAAACCCGCATCGCCCAAGCTGCGCGCGAACTGCTGGGCATTCAAGACGCCCTGGGGAGTAGGGTTGCGGCTGCCCACCACCGCGAGGCAACGGCGCTCGGCCAGTGGGCCGGTCCACAGACGGCCTTCAGACAGGCCCTCGAGGCGTCCCATCAGGTGCAGCAAGAGGGGCGGGTCTTCCATGTTCAGCAAGGCGGCGGGATAGCCCGGATCCCCCAGGGCCACGATGGCGCGCTGCTCCGTCGCATCGGGCGCGTGCAACCAATCCCAGCTGCGCACCAGCAGCTCACGCCAGCCCTCGGGGGCGGAGTCCGCGCCGCCCTGCAGCGCCTCGGCCTGACGGGCGTTCACCACCGCGCGCAGGGCCGTCGGACTTTGCGTCAAGACGGCCTCGGGCGAACCGAAGGCCGCCAGCAAGCGGCGGGTGCTCACCGGCCCGAGACCGGGTGCCAGCAACAGGCGCAGCCATGCCCCCAGTTCCTCGCGCTCCATGCTCACACCGCCCCGGCCGGAGCGCTAGCGCTGTGTGCGCGAGACAGGGAGGCCGACGCCACGACCAAGGGATCAAGGTATCGGGGCACACCGCCTTGGCTGGCCCCGCAAATCATCGGTAGACGCTGCTTCTTCATGCGCCTCAGTGTGCGCGCAAGCCCCCATGCCGACAATGCGGTGCAAAAAGCGCGGAAAATACAGCCCCCGGAGGAACCCCACCATGGCTTTGCTGCCCATCCTGACTTATCCAGATCCCCGCCTGCACACCGTGGCGCAGCCCGTGCAAGCCGTGGATGCGCGCATCAAGCAGCTGATCGCCGACATGTTTGAAACCATGTATGACATGAATGGCATCGGCTTGGCCGCGACCCAGATCAATGTGCACGAGCGGCTGGTGGTCATCGACGTGTCCGAAGGTCGCGACCAGCCCCAGGTCTTCATCAACCCGGAAATCGTCTGGGCCAGTCCCGAAACGAAGATCAACGAAGAGGGTTGTTTGTCCGTGCCCGGCATCTACGACGGCGTGGAACGGCACGAGCGCGTGCACGTGCGCGCGCTGGATGGCGAGGGCCAGTCCCGCGTGGTTGAGTGCGAGGGCTTGCTGTCCATTTGCATCCAGCACGAGATGGACCACCTGATGGGCAAGGTCTTCGTCGAATACCTCTCGCCGCTCAAGCGCAACCGCATCAAGACCAAGATGCAGAAGCTGCAACGTGAAAACCAGCGCGAGGGCGCGCGGGCCTGAATGGGACATCGATGAGAGTTGTTTACGCGGGGACGCCCGAGTTCGCCCGGGCGGCCCTGCAAGCCCTGCACGCGGCGGGGCACGAGATCGCCCTGGTGCTGACCCAGCCCGACCGGCCCGCCGGTCGCGGCATGAAGCTGCAGGCCTCACCGGTCAAGCAGTTCGCGCTGGAGCACGGCATCGCCGTCGCGCAGCCACGCAGCTTGCGACTGGATGGCAAGTTCCCCGACGACGCGGCGGCGGCGCGCACCGCGCTGGAAGCGGCGAAGGCCAACGTGATGGTGGTCGCGGCCTATGGCCTGATCCTGCCGCAGTGGGTGCTCGATGACATGAGCTCAGCCTTGGAGGGCAGTGAACCTCGCTCGGCGGGAAGCGTGGGAGGCCAAAAGTTCGGTTGCCTCAACATCCACGCCAGCCTCTTGCCGCGCTGGCGCGGCGCGGCGCCCATCCACCGTGCCATCGAGGCCGGTGACCGCGAGACCGGTGTCACCATCATGCAGATGGACGCCGGCCTGGACACGGGCGACATGCTGCTGATGGACCGTTTGCCCATCGCGCAGGACGACAGCACCGGAACCTTGCATGACAAATTGGCCGCGCTGGGCGGCGAGCTGATCGTGCGCAGCCTGGCGCTGGCGCAGGGTGGCGAGTTGCGCGCCACGCCACAGCCCGAGCAAGGCGTTACTTACGCCCACAAGATCGACAAGGCCGAGGCCCACATCGACTGGTCGCAGCCGGCCGAGTTGATCGCGCGGCGCATCCGCGCCTTCAACCCCGCGCCCGGCGCGCAGACACTGCTGGACGGCGAACACGGCGGTGAGGTGCTCAAGCTGTGGCAGGCGCAAGCGGCCGAGGCATCGCATGCGACCGATGCGCCGGGAACATCAGCCCCATCGCTTCCCGGACTAGTCCTTGCGCTGGGTGCCGAAGGCATCACCGTGCAATGCGGGCAAGGCCAATTGCTGATCACCGAGCTGCAGCGAGCGGGCGGCAAACGCCTGGCTGCGGCGGACTTCCTGCGCGGCACGCCCCTGCGCATCGGCGCCCTGCTGGGGAGCACGTCGCCATGAACGCCCCAGCCTCTTCCACATCCACTTTCCGTCGCCTGCGGCTCGCGGTCGCGACCAACACACGCCACCCCGCTTTCCGCGACGGCATGCGTGAGATGTTCGGCACCGCCTTGGGCGTGGGCGCCTGGGGTTTGGTGACCGGCGTGGCCATGGTCAAGAGCGGCATGGGCGTCGGGATTGCCATCTTCATGTCCCTGGTCGTCTACGCGGGCAGCGCCCAGTTGGCCACGCTGCCGCTGATCATCGCGGGCGCGCCGTTGTGGGTGGTGTGGCTCACGGCCAGTTGCGTGAACTTGCGCTTCGTGATTTTCAGCAGCCTCTGGCGCGCTTACTTTGGCTGGCTGCCACGGCGCCAGCGCCTGTGGCTGGCCTACTTCAGCGGCGACGTGATCTTCGCCGCCTTCATGAAGCGCTATCCGGACCAACGCCCCGCGCCCGACCAGCTGCCCTTCTTCTGCGGCGCGGCGGCCACGAACTGGCTGGCCTGGCAAAGCTTTTCCATCGCTGGCATCCTGCTCGCGAACGAGGTGCCGCTGTCCTGGGGCCTGGGCTTCGCGGGCACGCTGGCCCTGCTGGGCGTGCTGCTGGCCATGCTGTTCGACCGTGCGAGCTGGATGTCGGCAGGCGTCGCCGCCACGGCCGCGGTGGCGGCATTCGCGCTGCCGCTCAAACTCAACATCCTGGTGGCCATCGCCGCCGCGGTGGCCGTGGGTCTCTTGATCGAGGCGCTGGAAAAACACCGGCAGTTGCCCGAGGTCGTGCTGGTGCCCGCCGACAGCCGCCTGCCGCCCGAGGAACGCCAGCGCATCAAGTCGGGGGACGAAGTCCCGCTGCGCGAGGAACGTCACCCATGAAAGCTGCGGCATGAGCACGCTGGAAATCATCATCGCCGTGATCGGCCTGACCGTGATCACCGTGGTCACGCGCGCCTTCTTCATGATCCCCGAGCGCGAGCTGCCCATGCCGGGCTGGCTCAGGCGTGGCCTGAAGTACGCGCCCCTGGCCGCGCTGGTGGCCGTGATCGCACCCGAGATCCTGATGACTCAGGGCGAGTTCCTGCGGACCTGGCAAGACGCGCGACTGCCCGCGGTGCTGGGCGCCTCGCTGTACTATTTCTGGAAGCGCGGTGTGCTGGGCACCATTGTCACCGGCATGGCCATCTACCTGCCGCTGCACATCGGACTGGGCTGGTAGCCCCTAGGCCGAGCGTTCGTTCTCGGTCCGCCCTGAACGCCCGCCCCCTAGGATCCAAACCAACGGGCCGCCACGCGCGGCCCGAGTCCTGCTGTTACGGCCCCTTAAAATCGCGGGTTGACTTCGCCACACCACCCCGCGCCCCGCCTAGCGCAGCGCGCCCTCGCCGGACCCACGCCATGAATTTCATCCGTTTCTCCGACCTCTGCGCCCAAGGCCGCGTCAAGAACCAGCGCGTCTTCATCCGCGCCGACCTCAACGTGCCGCAGGACGATGCCGGCCACATCACCGAAGACACCCGCATCCGTGCATCGATTCCCTGCATTCGTTTGGCACTGGACGCGGGCGCTGCGGTCATGGTCACCTCGCACCTGGGCCGTCCGACGGAAGGTGAGTTCAAGCCCGAAGACTCGCTGGCGCCCGTGGCGAAACGCCTGGGCGAATTGCTGGGCCGTGACGTGCCCCTGGTCGCCCACTGGGTGGATGGCGTGCAGGTTGCGCCGGGCCAGCTCATGATGCTGGAGAACGTGCGTCTGAACAAGGGCGAGAAGAAAAACGACCCCGCGCTGGCGCAAAAGCTGGCCGCGCTCTGCGACATCTTCGTGCACGACGCCTTCGGCACGGCCCACCGCGCCGAAGCCTCGACCTACGGCATTGCCCAGTACGCCAAGATCGCGAGCGCGGGCCCGCTGCTCGCGGCGGAAATGGACGCCATCGGCAAGGCGCTGGCCGCGCCCAAGCGCCCGCTGGCCGCCATCGTCGCGGGCAGCAAGGTCAGCACCAAGCTGACCATCCTGCAATCGCTGGCCAAGAACGTGGACCAGTTGATCGTGGGCGGCGGCATCGCCAACACCTTCATGCTGGCCGCGGGCCTGAAGATCGGCAAGTCCCTGGCCGAGCCCGACCTCGTCAACGAGGCCAAGACTGTCATCGAAGCCATGAAAGCCCGCGGCGCGGCCGTACCCATTCCCGTGGACGTGGTGACAGCCAAGGAATTCAAAGCCGACGCCAAGGCCACGATCAAGAAAGCGACCGAGGTCGCCGACGACGATTTGATCCTCGACATCGGCCCAGAGACCGCGAAGCAGCTCGCGGCGCAGCTCAAGGCGGCAGGCACCATCGTCTGGAACGGCCCGGTCGGGGTGTTCGAGTTCGACGCCTTTGCCCACGGTACCGAAACCATCGCCCGCGCGATCGCCGAGTCCAGCGCCTTCAGCATCGCGGGCGGCGGCGACACCTTGGCCGCGATCGCCAAGTACGGCATCGAGAAAGACGTGGGCTACATCTCCACGGGCGGCGGCGCCTTCCTGGAAGTGCTGGAGGGCAAGACCTTGCCGGCATTCGAGATCCTGGGCAAGCGGGCACTCGGCTGAGCTTCAGTGCGTCCAAGGTCAACGGCCCCGGGGTGACCCCGGGGCCGTTGTCGTCTTGTCGCACCGATCCGCCCGCTTCGTGAAAGAATCGCGAGCCAACCCATCAGGAGACAAACACCATGACACGTCGTGCGACCAAGATCGTCGCCACCCTCGGCCCCGCGTCCAGCGACCCGGCCCTGCTCGAACAGATGATCCGTGCCGGGGTCAGCGTCGTTCGCCTCAATTTCAGTCACGGCACGGCGCAGGACCACATCGACCGCGCGCGCCTGGTGCGCGAGGCGGCGGCGCGTGCCGGGTGCGAGGTGGGCATCATGGCCGACCTGCAGGGCCCCAAGATCCGCGTCGGCAAGTTCGCTGGGAACAAGGTGCTGCTCCAGAACGGGCAGAAGTTCGTGCTCGACGCCAGCCGCGCCGAACCCGGCGACGGCAACGCCGTGGGGCTGGACTACAAGGAACTGCCGCAGGACGTGAAAGTCGGTGACGTGCTCCTGCTGGCCGACGGCCTGATCGTCATGGAGGTCGAAGCCGTCAAGGGCCAGGCAGTGCATTGCAAGGTGGTGCAAGGCGGGGAGTTGTCCAACAACAAGGGCATCAACAAGAAAGGCGGCGGCCTGACCGCGCCGGCCCTGACGGCCAAGGACATGGAGGACATCAAGACCGCCATGAGCTTCCAGGCCGACTACGTGGCCGTGAGCTTCCCGCAGAACGCCGCCGACATGGAACTGGCACGCCGGCTCTGCAACGTCGCGGCGGCCGAATACAAACACAAGCCGCACCTGATCGCCAAGATCGAGCGCGCCGAGGCGATCCCGAACCTGGAAGAAATTCTGCGTGCCAGCGACAGCATCATGGTGGCGCGCGGTGACTTGGCCATTGAGGTGGGCAATGCGGCGGTGCCTGCCTTGCAAAAGCGCATGATCAAGCTGGCGCGCGCCATGGACAAGACCGTGATCACGGCCACCCACATGATGGAGTCCATGATCCACAACCCCATGCCCACGCGCGCCGAGGTCAGCGACGTGGCCAATGCCGTGCTCGACGGCAGCGACGCGGTGATGACTTCGGCCGAGACCGCCAGTGGCAAGTTCCCGCTCGAAACCGTGAACGAGATGGCCGCCATTTGCCTGGCGGCTGAGGGCGCCGAGGAGGTGAAGCTCGATGCCGACTTCTCGGGCATGACCTTCGCGCGCATCGACCAGTCCATCGCCATGGGCGCGCTGTTCACGGCCTACCACCTGGGCGCCAAGGCCCTGGTGGCGCTGACCGATTCCGGTTCCACCGCGCTCTGGATGAGTCGCCACCGCATTCACATTCCGATCTACGCACTCACGCCCCGGGTGACGACACAACGCAAGATGACGCTGTACCGCAACGTCACGCCCCTGCTCATGGACACCAGCGCCGACCGCGACACGGCACTGGAACAGGCCGAGAGGCACCTCAAGGCGCGCGGGATCGTGCAAAGCGGCGACATCTACGTCATCACCTGCGGTGAGCCCATGGGCGCGCCGGGGGGCACCAACATGCTCAAGATCTGCCGCGTGGCCTGAGCAATTCACACAGCGCTCTTAGCAGCGCGCAGCTCTGTGGCTGCGCGAGTCGGGGGTAAGCCGTCCGCCTCATACGATTTGCTGCGCAAATCCAAATCGGCGGCGCGGCTTACCCCCGACTCGCTGGAACCATTGTGGTTTGCGCACCATCGGAAAATCTGGAGATCAAGCGCCAAAGATGCGTGGCGTGAGTACCGCTGGCAAGCCACCGCACACGGCTGACTGGGGCAGGGGAACCCGACGATTTGGATTTGCGCAGCAAATCGTATGAGGAGCGG
>NZ_AEGR01000108.1 GCF_000211835.1 Hylemonella gracilis ATCC 19624
GCCCCCGCACCCTTGCTCGGCCCGCTCTTGGCCGCCAGCCCCAGAGACGGCGCAGACCGGGACGAGGTGCTGGCGGATGTTTGGCCAGCAGGCGCACTCCCAGCCGCCGACTTCGCAGCCTGCAACCGAGCCGGGCGTGCCGCAGACGTGGGCGTGGCCGCAGCAGTGGAGCTGGCAGCGGAAACCGCCGGGGGGCTCACGCGAGGCACGGAGGCCAGCTTGGCCATCGCGCCCGGCGCCATGGCGTCGGCGCCGACGTTGAACACCGCCACCACGTCCGCCAGGCGTTGCGCCTGATCGCGCATGCTGGTGGCCGCGGCCGTGGACTGCTCCACCAGAGCGGCGTTCTGCTGCGTCATCTGGTCCAGGTTGCCAATCGCCTGGTTGACCTGGTTGATGCCATCGCGCTGCTCGGCGGCGGCGGCGCTGATCTCGCCAATCAAATCGCTGACGCGGCGCACGCTGGAGACGATTTCCTCCATGCGTTCACCCGCCTCGGCCACCTGCTGGGAGCCCGCGTCCACCGTGTGCACGGAGTTGGCGATCAAGCCCTTGATCTCCTTGGCCGCATCAGCGCTGCGCTGCGCCAGGGCGCGAACTTCGCTGGCCACCACGGCGAAGCCTCGGCCTTGCTCGCCAGCGCGGGCGGCCTCCACCGCCGCGTTCAAGGCCAGGATATTGGTCTGGAAGGCGATGCCGTCGATCACGCCAATGATGTCGCCGATCTTGCGCGACGACTCGGTGATCTGGGCCATGCTGGTCACGACCTGTTGCACCACCTCGCCGCCACGCTGCGCAGCCTGGACAGCGCCACCGGCCAGCTGATTGGCCTGGATGGCACTGTCGGCGGACTGCGCGACCGTGCTGGTGAGTTCCTCGATGCTGGCGGCGGTCTCCTCCAGACTGGCCGCAGTTTGCTCGGTGCGGGCCGACAAATCCTGGTTACCGGACGCAATTTCTCCAGAGGCCGAGGAGACGGACTCCACCCCGCTGCGCACCTCCGACACCACCTTGCGCAGACGCTCGCTCATGGTGCCCAGGGCCCGCAGCAGCTGGCCGGTCTCGTCCTTGGCGTTCGACTCCAGGCGCTGGCTGAGATCGCC
>NZ_AEGR01000107.1 GCF_000211835.1 Hylemonella gracilis ATCC 19624
ACCCGCCGGTGACACGCGCCGGGTAGAGGCTGTTGAGCGGTGTGCCGTAGTGCAGGTTGTCGCCGTGCAGGCTGTAGGCCAGCTCGTCGGTCAGCACCTTGCCCATGAGCGTGGCCCCGGCTTGCAGCAACTGGGCGACGACGGCGCTGTGCTGCGTGGGCATGGGGTGGGTGGCCAGCCATGTGGGGTTGCCCGCGCCCGTGGGCTGGCCGGCCACATCGAACAAATCTTTGGCGGCAAAGGTCAGGCCCGCCAGCGGTCCTTCGGCCTGGCCAGCGATGCTGAATTTTCCGTGCGGCACCCAGGCGCCAACGGTGTCTGTGAGGGGGAAGGGCAGGGGGGCGTTCATGCGGCGGTTTCGGTGTGGGTGTGGGCGAGGCGGTCCATGTGCGCGCAGATGGCGCCGGGCGTGGTGAACCAGACGTCGCCGCCCGCACCGCCCGTGCCGCGCGCGGCGGCCAGGTGCTGCAGGGCGCGGCGCAGGTGGCGCAGGCGGTAGGGCTGGCCGACCAGGTAGGGGTGCAGGGCGATGCCCATCACCAGCGGCTGCTGGCGCGACTGTTCGAGCATCTCGTCGAAGTTGTCCACGATCATCTGTGCGAAGTCTTTGCCGTCCATCTGGCGCCCCACGATCATGGGGATGTCGTTGAGTTCCTGCGGGTAGGGGATGGACCACAGGCCCTGGCCGCCGCGCGTCGTCATGCGCACGGGCTGGTCGTCGTGGCACCAGTTGAGTGTGTAGCGGTAGCCGGCCTCGGCCAGCAGATCGGGCGTGAGCTTGCTCTCGGAAATCCAGGGCGAGAGCCAGCCCGCGGGGGCGGCGCCGCTGCGCGCGCGCATGCGGTCGCGGCACAGGGCCAGCAGCTCGCGCTCGGCCTGTTCGTCCAGCACGCCCTGGCGCTCGGCATTGCTGTGGCCATGGCCCACCAGCTCGTCGCCGCGCGCGGCGCAGGCCACCACCACCTCGGGGCAGTGGTCATAGAGCGCGGTGTTGATGAGCGCGGCGGCGGGCAGCTTCAATTCGTCAAAGAGTTCCAGGCAGCGCCACACGCCCACGCGGTTGCCGTACTCGCGCCAGCTGTAGTTCAGCACGTCGGGTTGGGGCGAGGCGGGTCCGATCATCGCGCCCAGACCTTCACCGAAGGCGAAGTGCTCGATGTTCAACGCCAAGTAGACCGCCAGCCGTGCGCCGCCCGGCCAGTGGTAGTCGGCGCGCCGCGTGATGGCCTGGTAAGGAAAGCGTCCGTGGTCGGGGAGTTGGCCGGGGTAGAGGGCGGGCATGGGGCTGTACCTCACAGGGTGGCCAATCCGGCGCGCACCAGCAGCCACTCGGCGCTGTCGTTCCACACGTCCATCTGCGTGATCAGTCCATGCTGCACCACGTAGCGGTCCACGTAGCGGTTGCCTTCGAAAGGCGTGCCGTCCGGCCACACGCCGTAGAGCGTGCCCAGGCTGTAGACGACGGTGTGCTCGGACGTGCCGCCTGCCACGGTCTCGGTGGCTTCCACTTTTTTCTTGACCCATTGGTAGCGCGTGGCGTTGAAGGCCGCGCATTCGGCGGGCGCCTGCATGGAGCGGGCGCCGGTGAAGCGGATGCGCAGTTCCGGCGCGATGAACTGGCTGGCGGCGGCCGGGTCCGGGATCATCAGCAGGCGCAGGTATTCGTCGACGATGGCGGCGGGGGTGGGTGGGGTCATGGGGGGATTCCTCTCGGTCGTCCCTGTTTTGGTGCCGGATGCACCAAGGGCTGTGGGGCGGGACGTTTCAAAATCGTGCTCGCAAAAGACATGCCATATTGTTGACAATATTGTTGTTAAGGTGAATACAAGAAAAAACAAGGATTGGCGACATTGGCACGTCGCTTGCATGGTGAGGCGAAGCCCGCGAGGCCGTCCTTTCCCATCCCTTACCTGGAGTCATGCCATGAACCGCTTTTCCTTTTCCCTCGGTCGTCGCGGCCTGTTGGCCGCCGGCCTGAGCCTGGCCGCTGCCGCCGTTTCGGCGCCTTCCCTCGCCGCCGAGCCCATCAAGATCGGCTTGGTCACCGCGCTGTCGGGCCAGTCGGCGCTGGCAGGCGAGGCCATCACGCGCGGCATGCAACTCGCCATCGACGAGATCAATGCCAAGGGCGGCCTGCTGGGCGGGCGCAAGCTGGAGCTGGTGCGCCGTGACGACGAGGCCAACCCCGCCAAGGGCGTGGTGGCCGCGCGCGAACTGATCTACCGCGAGAAGGTGGCGGTCATCTTCGGCGGCCTGGACACGCCGGTCTCCATGGCCATCGTGCCGCTGATCAATCAGGAAAAAGTGCCCTTCATGGGGCCTTGGGCCGCAGGCACGGGCATCACCAAGAATGGCGCGAATCCCAATTTCGCCTTCCGCGTCTCGGCCGTGGACGAAATCGTGGACGTGGGCATGCTGGCCTATGCGCAGAAGACCTTCAAGACGGCCAAGCCCGGCCTGATTCTTGTCAACAATCCCTGGGGCGAGAGCAACGAGAAGGGGCTGAAGGCCGCCATGGCCGCCAAGGGCGTGACGCCCGTCGGCATCGAGAAATACGAGGCCAACGACGTGGACATGGTGCCCCAGCTCACGCGCCTGAAGGCGGCGGGAGCCGACACCCTGTTCCTGGTGGGCAACGTCGGCCCCTCGGCCCAGGTGGTGAAGTCGCTGGAGCGCATGGGCTGGAAGGTGCCGGTGGTCTCGCACTGGGGTCCTGCCGGTGGTCGCTTCACCGAGCTGGCCGGTCCGAACGCCAAGGACGTGCACTTCGTGCAGACCTACAGCTTCTTCGGCAAGCAGTCGCCCGTGGGTGAGCGCGTGATCAAGGCCATGATGGCCAAGTACCCCAACGTCAAGGGCCCCGGCGACATCACCCCGGCCGTGGGCGTGGCCAACGCCTACGACGGCGTGCACTTGGCGGCGCTGGCCATCCAGGCTGCAGGCTCGACCGAGGGCGACGCCGTGCGCCAGGGCTTCTACAAGATTGGCAAGTACGAAGGTCTGATCAAGACCTACAACAAGCCTTTCAGCCCCGAGGTGCATGACGCCGTGTTGGCCGATGACTATGTCTGGGCGCAGTTCATCGACAACAGGATCGTGCCGGTGGGCCTGAACTGAGAACTGGTGAATAAATCTACTGCGCAACCCGATCGCCGCGTTGGGCGGTGCTCGCCATCCTCACGTACCTCAAGTACGTTCCGGTGGCTGTGCTCCGTCCGCCTTGCGCTCGGGCCGCTCGCTACGATTTCTTCACCAGTTCCGAAGCCCTTGCCTTGACGTGATCACAGGGACGGTCCGGCGGAGGATTTCCGTTTGATTTTTTGGAGAGGGAAGATTCATGCTGGTGCTATCCGCGCTGGTCAGCGGCCTGGGCCTGGGCAGCATGTACGGGCTGATGGCCCTGGGCTTTTACGTGACCTACGCCGTCAGCGGCACGGTCAACTTCGCCCAGGGCAGTTCGATGATGCTGGGCGCGGTGCTCACCTACACCTTCGCGCAGACCCTGGGCTGGCCCGGCTACGCCGCCGTGCTGCTGGCCCTGGCCTTGTGCGCGGTCTACGGCTTGCTGGTGGAACTGCTGGCCGTGCGGCCTTTCGTCAACCGTGGTTCGGACGCCTGGCTGATGGCCACCGTGGCCCTGGGCATCGTGCTCGATAACGTGGTCATGGCCACCTACGGCAAGGAGCCGCGCAGCCTGCCGTCGCCGCTGGCGCAGTCGCCGATCGAGGTGGGCGGGCTGGGCCTGGGCGTTTACCCGCTGCAACTGCTGATCCCGCTCGTGGGGCTGACCTTGGCGGCGGCGCTGCACTTGGTCTCGCGCCGCACCCGCTGGGGCACGGCCATGCTGGCCGTGGTGCAGAACCGCGCGGCCGCGCGCCTCATGGGCATTCCGATCCGCCGCGCGGTGGCGCTGGCCTTCGCGCTCTCGGCCCTGTTCGCGGGCATCGCTGGCGTGCTGATCGCGCCGCTGATGAATGTGCATTCGGACATGGGCACGCTGTTCGGCCTCAAGGCCTTCGCGGTCGCCATCTTGGGCGGCATCACCAGTGCCTGGGGCGTGATGATCGCCGGGCTGATCTTTGGCCTGGTGGAGGCCACCATCACGACCACGCTGGGTTCGGGCTACACCCAGATCCTGACCTTCGCGCTGGTGATCGCGGCGCTGGCCTGGCGCCCCAATGGCCTGTTCGGCCGCGCGGAAGTGAAGAAGGTATGAAGGCCTGTCAGATGTTTGAAGGCACTCGCGCCGCAATGCTTGGCAGGGAGATGAGCCCGTGACTTGGATCAACAAAAAGAAGCAGGGCGGTGTCGCGCTCGGCCTGGGCACGCCGCTGCAGATTGCGGCCTTCCTGGCCGTGCTGGTCCTCGGCGCAGGCCTTGCGCTCTCGCTCAATGGTTACTGGGTGTTTGTCCTGGCCCAGGTGGCCTTGTTGGCCATCGTCGGCGTGGGCCTGAACGTGCTGATTGGATTGACCGGTCAGATGTCGTTTGGCCACGTCGGTTTCTACGCCATCGGCGCGTACACGGTGGCCATCCTGACCACCAAGGCCGGGGTCAGCTTCTGGGTGGCCTGGCCCATCGCGGCTGCGCTCGGCGCGGTCTGCGGCGCCTTGCTGGCCTTGCCCGCGCTGCGCGTGAAGGGGCCGTATCTGGCGATGATCACCATCGCCTTTGGCTTCATCGTGGAACACGGCATCGTCGAGGCGGGCGCGCTGACGGGTGGGCAGAACGGCATCATGGGCATCAGCGGGCCGGTGCTGGGCGGCCTGGCCCAGGGCGAACGCGCCATGGCATTGCTGGCCATCGCGGCGGCGGGCCTGGCCTTGGCGCTGTACGCCTGGCTGGCGTGTGGCACCTGGGGCGCGGCCATGCGCGCGGTGCGCGACGCCGAGACGGCCGCCGAATCCATCGGCCTGAACCCGCTGGTGATCAAGACCGTGGCCTTCGCGCTGTCGGCGCTCTGCGCGGCGGCGGCGGGCGCGCTGTTCGCGCCGCTGTCGGGCTTCGTGACGCCCCACACCTTTGGCTTCGCTCAGTCCATCCTCTTCGTGCTGGTCGTCATGCTGGGCGGCGCGGGCTCGGTGGCGGGGCCGATGATCGGCGCGGTCATCGTGGGCCTGCTGCCGGAACTGCTCTCGGGTTTGGAGGAATACCGGCTGCTTTTCTTCGGTGTGCTGCTCTTGGTGGTGCTGTGGGCCGCGCCGGACGGCGTGGCGGGGATGTTGCGCCGCTTTCAGTCACTTTTGCGGCCGGGTCTGCGGCCAACTCTGCAGCGGCCGTCCTGCGCGGATGTCATCCCGGATGTCATGCCCGATGCAGGGGCCGTTGCGGGCTCGGCGTCCGCGCCTTCCAGCATGCGAGTGGACGAGGCGCCTGCCTTACCCCCGCGTGTGCGCCTGCCGCTGACCGCACGAGGCCTGAGCATGCGGTTTGGCGGCGTGCGTGCCGTGTCCGATCTGTATTTCGAGGCGCCCGCCGCCGCCGTGACCAGTCTGATCGGCCCCAATGGTGCGGGCAAGTCCACGGCCTTGAACATGCTGGGTGGCTTCTACCAACCCACCGAGGGTGATTTCGCGCTGGGCGGTGAGACCTTGACGGGCCTGGACGCCATGCGCATCGCGCGCCGGGGCGTGGCGCGCAGTTATCAGACTTCGCAGCTGTTCGGAAGCCTGAGCGTGCTGGACAACGTGGTGCTGGCCCTGCACCGGGGCCGGCTCGGGCCGCTGCTGGGATCGACCGGTCGCCTGGATCCTGCGTTGACCGCGCGGGCCGTTGAACTGATCCGCTGGTGTGGTTACACCGGGCATCCCCGCACACTGGCCGCCGACCTGCCGCACGTGGACCGACGCCTGGTGGAGATCGCGCGCGCCCTGGCCGCCGACCCCGAGGCGCTGCTGCTGGACGAGCCCGCGGCCGGCCTCTCTCGCGAAGACAAGGAGCGCCTGGGCACGTTGCTGCGCCGCATCGCCGACGCGGGGGTGACGGTGCTGCTGGTGGAGCACGACATGGCCCTGGTCATGGGCATCAGCGACCAAGTGGTCGTGCTGGACGCGGGTGTGCGCCTGGCCGTGGGCACGCCCGCCCAGGTGCAGGCCGACCCGGCGGTGCAGCAAGCCTATCTGGGCGAAACTCTGGAAGGCGGCTCCGAGCCCCGCGCGGCCGACTCGACCGGCACCGGGCAAGGTCGCGAAATGCTGGGTGTGGGCGCCTTGGTGGCGGGTTACGGCGCCGAGCCCGTGCTGCATGGCATCGATCTCCAAGTACGCCAAGGGGAGGTGGTGGCCCTGCTGGGCGCCAACGGCGCGGGCAAGTCCACCTTGATGAAGGCCTTGGCAGGCCTGCACCGGCCGGTGCAGGGCGGCATCCACCTCGAAGGCCTGGAACTCAAGAACTTCGGCGCCGAGCAAGTGGTGGCCCGGGGCGTGGTGCTGGTGCCCGAGGGGCGCCAAGTCTTCCCCGAGCTCAGCGTGCTGGACAACATTCGCCTGGGCGCCTTCCTGCAGCCTGCGGACCGGGATGCGCGGGTGGAGGAGCAGCTGCGGCGTTTCCCGCGCCTGCGCGACCGCCTGCACCAGCGCGCCGGCCTGCTGTCGGGCGGCGAACAGCAGATGTTGGCCATCGCGCGTGCCCTGATGGCGCGCCCGCGCATCCTCTTGCTGGACGAGCCCTCGCTGGGCCTGGCACCCAAGGTGATCGCCGAGCTGTTCGCCGCGCTGGACCAATTGCGCCGCGAGGGCATGACCTTGCTGCTGGTGGACCAGATGGCTGGTCTGGCCCTGGCCCTGGCGGACCGCGCCTATGTCATCGAGGGTGGTCGCGTCGTGGCGCAGGGCACGGCCGCCGACATCGCGGCGGACGGTGCGCTGGCCCAGGCTTATCTGGGGCAGCAGGCGAAATCGACGCCAATGCCAGCTTGATGCCTGACGTAACCCTGTGAAACCCCGGTAACGGCGGGCTGGGCGGTGGGTTGCCCCATCCGCGCGTGCCTGCAGCGGGGCGATCATCGAACGCAGCGTGCCCGAGACGCGGTGAGACGCTGGTTGAGAGGCCGCTTATTTCCCTGCTCCGTGAATTCGTTCCCCTCCGTTTGCGTTGCAGCGCTGTTTCGGTGGCACAATCCCGTCCGTACTGAGGGGCGGGGTATCCACATGGAGCCGCCCTTGGGCCCTTCCAGCCACAGTCGCATCCGCTAACCGGTTCAGCCGTGCCGCGGAAGGTTTCTTAAACCAGTCAAAGTTTCCTGCAGGGAAACGGAGGTCAGCGCAATGAGCGAATCCAACGGCTCCGCGTCGTCTGTCTATCAGACTTACCGCGATAACACCTATCTGTTCGGTGGCAATGCCCCGTACGTCGAAGAGATGTACGAGAACTACCTTGCCAACCCCGGCAGCGTCCCCGACAACTGGCGCGATTATTTCGACGCGCTGCAGCACGTGCCCGCAGTGGACGGCAGCAACAGCCGCGACGTGCCGCACCTGCCCGTCATCAACGCATTCGCGGAACGCGCCAAGCAGGGTGTCACCCAGGTGGTGATGGCCACCGGCGCCGACTCCGAGATGGGGCGCAAGCGCACCGCGGTGCAGCAGCTCATCGCCGCCTACCGCAACGTCGGCGCACGTTGGGCCGACCTGGACCCGCTCAAGCGCACCGAGCGTCCCGCAATCCCCGAACTGGACCTCGCGTTCTACGGTTTCACCGACGGTGATCAGGAAACCGTCTACAACACGAGCAACACCTTCTTCCCGGGTGAGACGATGTCGCTGCGTCAGCTGCTCAACGCGCTGCGCGAGACGTACTGCGGCACCATCGGTGTCGAGTACATGTACATCACCGACCAGACGCAGAAGCGCTGGTGGCAGCAAAAGCTGGAAAGCACCCGCGCCAACCCGAATTTCACGGCCGAGCAGAAGAAGCAGATCCTGGACCGCCTGACGGCCGCCGAGGGTCTGGAGCGTTACCTGCACACCAAGTACGTCGGTCAGAAGCGCTTCTCGCTCGAAGGCGGCGAGAGCTTCATCGCCGCCATGGACGCGCTGATCCAGCAGGCTGGCGCCAAGGGCGTGCAGGAAGTCGTGATCGGCATGGCCCACCGCGGCCGCTTGAACGTGCTGGTCAACACCCTGGGCAAGATGCCCAAGGACCTGTTCGCCGAGTTCGATCACACCGCGCCCGAGGAACTGCCCGCCGGTGACGTGAAGTACCACCAGGGCTTCAGCTCCGACGTGACCACCCCTGGCGGCCCGGTGCACCTGAGCCTCGCCTTCAACCCCTCGCACCTCGAAATCGTCAACCCCGTGGTGGAAGGTTCCGTGCGCGCGCGCATGGACCGCTGCGGTGACGCTGAAGGCAAGCAAGTGCTGCCGGTGCTGGTGCACGGCGACGCTGCCATTGCTGGCCAGGGCGTGAACCAGGAAACGCTGGCGCTTTCGGAGACCCGTGGCTACAGCACGGGCGGCACGGTGCACATCGTCATCAACAACCAGATTGGCTTCACCACCAGCGACCCGCGCGACAGCCGCTCCACGCTGTATTGCACGGACATCGTCAAGATGATCGAAGCGCCGGTGCTGCACGTCAACGGCGACGACCCCGAAGCCGTGGTGCTGGCCACCAAGCTGGCGTTGGAATACCGCATGGAATTCCACCGCGACGTGGTGGTGGACATCGTCTGCTTCCGCAAGCTGGGCCACAACGAGCAGGACACCCCGAGCCTGACCCAGCCGCTGATGTACAAGAAGATCGGCGTGCACCCCGGCACGCGCAAGCTCTACGGTGACAAGCTGGTCACGCAGGGCATCTTGCCGCCCGATGGTCCGGATGAGTACGTCAAGGCGTACCGCGCCGCCATGGACGCTGGCAAGCACACGGTGGACCCGGTGCTGACCAACTTCAAGAGCAAGTTTGCCGTCGATTGGTCGCCTTTCCTGAACAAGAAGTGGACGGACGCCGCTGACACGGCCCTGCCCCTGGCCGAGTGGAAGCGCCTGGCTGAAAAGCTGACCACCATTCCCGACAGCGTGACACCGCACCAACTGGTCAAGAAGGTGTACGACGACCGCGCCGCGATGGGCCGTGGTGACATGCCCGTGGATTGGGGCATGGGCGAGCACATGGCCTTTGCCTCCCTGGTCGCAGCGGGCTACCCCGTGCGCCTGTCGGGCGAGGACTGCGGCCGTGGCACCTTCACGCACCGTCACGCCGTGATCCACGACCAGAAGCGCGAGAAGTACGACGAAGGCATCTACATCCCGCTGCAAAACGTGGGCGAGGGCCAGGCGCCGTTCACCGTCATCGACTCCATCCTGTCGGAAGAGGCGGTGCTGGCCTTTGAATACGGTTACGCCTCCAACGATCCGCACACCCTGGTGATCTGGGAAGCCCAGTTCGGTGACTTCGCCAACGGCGCGCAGGTCGTGATCGACCAGTTCATCGCCTCGGGCGAAGTGAAGTGGGGCCGCGTCAACGGCATCACGCTGATGCTGCCGCACGGCTACGAAGGCCAAGGCCCGGAGCACAGCTCCGCGCGCCTGGAGCGCTTCATGCAACTGGCCGCCGACACCAACATGCAAGTGGTGCAGCCCACCACCGCCAGCCAGATCTTCCACGTGCTGCGCCGTCAGATGGTGCGCCCGCTGCGCAAGCCGCTGGTCATCATGACGCCCAAGTCCCTGCTGCGCAACAAGGACGCCACGTCACCGCTGTCCGAGTTCACCAAGGGTGGTTTCCAGACCGTCATTGGCGAGCAGAAGGAGATCGCGGACGACGCCAAGGTCAAGCGCGTGATCTGCTGCTCGGGCAAGGTCTATTACGACTTGGTCAAGAAGCGCGAGGAAAAGGGACTGGACGACGTCGCCATTCTGCGCATCGAGCAGCTCTATCCCTTCCCGCACAAGGTCTTCGGCGCGGAACTCAAGAAGTACCCGAACGCCACCGAGATCGTGTGGTGCCAGGATGAACCGCAGAACCAGGGTGCTTGGTTCTTCATCCAGCACAACATCCACGAAAACATGCTGGATGGCCAGAAGCTCGGTTACGCGGGTCG
>NZ_AEGR01000106.1 GCF_000211835.1 Hylemonella gracilis ATCC 19624
GGGGGAGTCCCAACCGCCTCATATGATTTGCCGCGCAAATCGAAATCGGCGGTCGGCACTCCCCCAACTCGCTTGAATTGACGCGGTAGGCTCTGCGCCGCAGGAATAGCGCTGAGAGCGCACTTGCTGGTCGAGGTTGACCACAAACCTACAAGCACGAGAGCACCCCGGGCAGGGGAGCCCGACGATTTGGATTTGCGCAGCAAATCGTATGAGGAGCGGCCCCCTGCCCGGGGTGCTCTCGTGCGTCCGTGCCCCCGCCGCCGTCCCGCTGACGGATGGCGGTGCGCAAGCAAGCTCAGCGCCGCTTCAGCACATGGATGAAGTCCGCCCCCTCGCTGCTTTGTTCCAGCAACTCATTGCCGGTCTGCTTGGAGAAGGCGGCGAAGTCACGCTTGGAGCCAGGGTCGGTCGACACCACGCGCAGCACTTGGCCGCTCGTCATCTCCGACAGAGCTTTCTTGGCTTTCAGGATGGGCAGGGGACAGTTCAGTCCCCGCGTGTCCAACTCACGGTCGATCTGCATCGGATGACTCGCGGTCCGCTCAGGTGACCACCGTGGAACTGCCGCGCGAGTCGATGTGCAGGATATGACCCGTCGGGTCCAGCGTGAAGGCGCCGGCGTCATAGGGCTTCTGCAGCCGGCGTGAGCGCTTGCCGAAGATCAGGGCCACCGAGCCCTCCACACTTTGCGTGACTTCAACGCGAGCATCCTGGAACATGGCCAGCTGCTCTTCCAGCTTGTTCTTTTCCTTCAGCATCTTGGCCCAAGCCTGCAGCGCCTGCTGCAACGCGGCCTGCGCGCGCGGCAACACGTTGTTCTTGTCGCCATTGGCCCTCAGGTGCTGCACGGCCTTTTTCAGGTTTTCCTGCTCGGCTTCCATCTTGGCGATCTCGGCCTGCACTTCCAGCAGCTTGGCTTCGAGGATGGGGTTCACGCCGACCTGCACCGTGGTCAACCCGCTGGCGTCGTCCGCCCCGATTTGCGGCGCGCGCACCAGCATCATGCTGCGCGTGGTGCCGCCGACGATGCGGCCGCGCTTTTGAGCCTTGACACCGACGATCACCTGGTTGAGCGCCTGCAAATCGCTTTGCAGCACCATGTCATCGATCGAGATCACCGTGCCAGCCGAGATCTCGGAGTTCTCGACAAACTTGGCCGACACCGCGCCCTCGGCCTTGACCTTGGCGTGGGCGATGATGCCGCGGCCGATCTGGATGTCGCCACCGGCCTCGAGCTCGGAGCCCTCGACCGTGCCGCCGACGACGATGTTGCCGGTCACCTTGACCTTCATGTTGGCCAGCACGTCGCCCTTGATTTGAATGCTGCCGTCAAAGCTGACGTTGCCGCTGTCCATGTCCACCGAGTCCATGGAGAGCAAATCCTCGACCAGCATGCCGTTTTCCACCTGCACGGGCTGGCCCTTGATGTCGGCTTCCAGCACGTTGAAGTCGCCCGGGGAATAACGCACGCCCTTGAGCACGTTGGCGAACGGTGTGTCGATGCCCGGAGTGGGTTGCACGGCGTTGCCGCGCACGTCTCGGCCTGGCACACCCTGGGTCGCAGGAATGCGGCGCATCAGCGGCGTGCCCGGTTGCACGAAGGGGATGTCGCCCAGTTCGCGGAAATCGATCAAGCCGTCCTCGTTCACCTGGGGCACGCGCACCGCGACGGTCTTGATCAGCAGCTTGAACTCGGCGTCGGCGCCGTCCACGGGCGGCTTTTGGAACGCCACCTCGATCTTCGTCGGCATCACGGCCTTGCAAGCCAACAGCACGGCTTTTTCATCGATGCCGAACACGACACCGGCTTGTTGCATGGCGCGCGCCACGTCGGCGCGTTGCAGCGATTTGCCGCCGCGCGCGGGCGCCACCTGCAACCAAGCCACGGAGCCGTCGGCGGCAACGCCGACCATGACGGAAGCGTCCCGCTTTTCAGCGATGGGAACCTCAAAGCCCTCCGGGGAGCCTTCCCAGCGTTCGACCAGCACGCCGATGCCATCGTCCAGGATCAGCCAAGCGCCATAACCGGCCTGATCCAACAGGTTGCGCACCGTGCCGCCCGTCAACGGGGTGCGGCTCTCGGCCGGGCTGACCTGCGCGACAACGCGCACGCCTTGCTCCGACAGGACCAAGCTGTCGATGCCTTGGGGTTGGCTTGCCTCTTCTTCCGACATGGGGATAACACTCCTTTTTGTTGTCAGCGCGGCGTCCGTCCATGCGCGGGCGGTGTTTTTCGCGGGGAGACGGGTAGTGTAGAGCCTCTTGTGGGGGGCGCTGCGGCGATGTTCCCCGGAGGCATCTCAGGGTCTGCCCCGGTTGCGTGCACCGACGGGCAGGGCGAAAAGTCTTCCGGCCCGCGCCCTGGTTGCTGCCCCGGCCTCAGGCCGGGAAAACGCCGGTGGACAGGTAACGGTCGCCCCGGTCGCAGACGATGAAGACGATGGTGGCGTTGCGCACCTGCTGGGCGACCTGCTGAGCCGCCCAAAGTGCTCCGGCCGCCGAGATGCCGGCGAAGATGCCCTCTTCCCGCGCGAGCCGCCGGCACATGTCTTCCGCGTCGTCCTGGCCCACGTAAATCAGTTCGTCGACCAGGCTGGCGTCGTAGATCTTGGGCAGGTACTCCTGCGGCCATTTGCGGATGCCCGGGATGCGCGCGCCTTCGGCGGGCTGGGCCCCGACGATGCGGATGGCCGGGTTCTTTTCCTTCAGGAAACGCGCCACGCCAGTGATGGTGCCCGTGGTGCCCATGGCGCTCACGAAATGCGTGATGCGCCCGCCGGTCTGCTCCCAGAGCTCGGGCCCCGTGGTTTCGTAGTGGATGCGCGGGTTGTCCGGGTTGGCGAACTGGTCCAGCACCCGGCCCTTGCCCTCGGCCACCATCTTGTCGGCCAGGTCGCGGGCGTATTCCATCCCACCGGCGCGGGGTGTGAGGATCAGCTCGGCGCCGAAGGCCTTCATGGTCTGGGCGCGCTCAATGGACAGGTCCTCCGGCATGATCAACACCATGCGGTAGCCCTTGATGGCCGCCGCCATGGCCAGGGCGATGCCGGTATTGCCCGAAGTAGCCTCGATCAGGGTGTCGCCCGGCTTGATCTCGCCGCGCTCCTCCGCCCGCCGGATCATGGACAGCGCCGGGCGGTCCTTCACCGAACCTGCCGGGTTGTTGCCCTCCAGTTTGCCCAGGATCACGTTGCCGCGCTGGGCGTTGTCCGCCGCGCCGATGCGCTGCAGGGCCACCAGGGGGGTCTTGCCGATGGCATCCTCAATGCTGGGGTAGCCGGATTTCTGAGTCTGTGCTGCGTCATTCATGGGCAGCACTGTGCCATAATTCGCGCCTTCCCTTTCCGTGCCGGAGTGGTGAAATTGGTAGACGCAGGGGACTCAAAATCCCCCGCCGCAAGGCGTGCCGGTTCGATTCCGGCCTCCGGCACCACGCTTCAAGCCCGCGTTCAGCGGGCTTTTGCTTTGTGCCTACAGCCGTAACCGAACCGGCACGCCTTGCGTGCGGCCGAATTGTTGAGGCGCACAGACGTACGCGGGTTCGATTCAGGCCTATAGGCGCACGCTCAAGCCCGCTTTCCAAGCGGGCTTTTGCTTTTGTCCTCGTTAAATCGTGTGGTGGCGTGAAAATCGATGCCATCGGCGTCAGCGCGCGCGCCGGTAGTGCATGACGACCGCGCCGCAGCGCAGCGGCTTGGCCGAGACCAAGTCGAGCCGTCGTGTGCTGGCGAGCCCGCTTTGGTACAGGGTCGGGCCGTGGCCTGCGATCCTGGGGTGAACGAGAAATTGGTACTCGTCGATCAAGTCCAACCTGTCCAGCGCGGTCGCCAGTTTGCCGCTACCAAGGAGCACACCGGCCGGCGTCGCGTCCTTGAGCTTGCCCACTGCCGTGCGAAGGTCGCCAGTGAGGTGGTGGCTGTGGGACCACGGAAAGTGCTTGCGCGTCAACGAGAACACGTACTTCGGCTTGGCCTCCAGCTTGACCGCCCATTCGCGCATTGCCGCCGGAGCTTTCATGTCGCCCCGGGCCACCGCCGGCCAGTAGCCCTCCATCATTTCGTAGGTGACGCGGCCCCACAGCATCGCGCCTCTCTCGTCCATGAGGTGGGTGTAGAAGGCGTGCGTCTCGTCGTCGGCGATGCCTTCCTCGTGGTCGATGCAGCCATCCAGGGTGAGGTTGAGGCTGAAGGTCAGGAGGCCCATGGTTTTCTCCGTTCAAGATGTGCGATGGTGTTCTGGCTTAATAATTCTCCGACACCGGGCCTCATGGACGAGGCGAGTTTAAGCGATGGTGTTTGCGCCGCTGGGTTCCTCCTGTTCGGTGCTTGAGGGTTGTGGGCTGGTTGTGCAGAAGTCCAGGCTCGGCAGCTTCTTTTTCCCCGTGGCGTCCTTGAGCGCCTGAACAGGAGTTCGGCCCTGCACGCGGTAGCCCTGATAGGTGCGCTGGGTGTTGTAGAACAGCATGAACGCATCCAGATCGGCCTGTATCTCCTCGATGGCCGTGTACCACTTCTCCCGGCCCTTGACGCGGAAGTGTTCGTCCAGCAGCGTGCGGTTCATGCGCTCGACGAAGCCATTGGTGCGCGGGCTCCTGACCTTGGTGTTGGGATGCTCGATGTCCTCCAGCGCCAGCAGCAGCTCGTAGGGTGGCTCTTGGGCTTGCCGCAGAACTCGCGGCCGTTGTCCGTGAGGATGGCCTGCACCGGCACGCCTAAGGCGTCGTAGAAGGGCAGCACGCGCTCGTACAGCAGGTCACACGCCATCACCGGCATCTTGGAGATGTAGCACTTGGCGAACGCCAAGCTGCAGAAGGTGTCGATCACCAACTGCACGTAGACCTTGCCCACGCCCCTGATCGTGCCCCAGTAGAAGGTGTCCTGACTGAGCAGCTCGCCAGGGGCGCTGGACTCGATGTGGCAAGTGCGGAACTCGGGGCTGTGGCGCTCCAGCAGACGGATCCGGTCCTCGTTGATGACGTAGGTGGTCTGCTCCTCGCGTGTGCCGTCATCTCCGGGCGCATCAGGCGCTTGTAGCGCGTCTCCAGATCGGCTCGCAGCCACACGCCGCGCACACCCGAGGGCGAGACGTTGACACCTTCGAGGCGCAGGTCGTTGGCCACGCAGGCGGCACCGTAGGTGGGGTACTTGAGGCAATGGTCCAGCACGGTCACCTCGACCTCTGGGCTGACCCGGTTGGGGAAGGGGCTGCGGGTGCCGCGGCGCTGCTCGACCAGAGCGGCCACGCCACCGCTCTGAAAGGCCTTGCGCACTTCGTAGAAGGGGTCGCGGTGAAAGCCCATGATTTGGGCCGCCTTGGCGACGTTGCCGAGTTCCTCGGCCAGTTGCAGCAAGCTGAGCTTGCGTTTGATACTCTGTGTCTGAGCGGTCACGGATTCTTCTCCTGAATACGGAAAACTGTGGAAAGTTCATCGTACCCATGAGACCCGGGGCCGCTCACCCGCCTGCCAGCACGCGGGTGAGCCAGTCACTAACTGTTGAGCAACTGTCGGAAAAATACTAGAACCTATCTCAAAATTGTTGACGCGCTGAAACTGGGCTTGGAAAATTGCGCGCATACTGAAATTGACGGATGCGCAATGGGAACGAATCAGGGGGCATTTCCCTGAGGAGAACACCCCCTAAGGCCGTCCTGGACGCAAACCGGTGCCGAGACGCAAAGTGCTCGAAGCCGTGCTCTGGATTCTGAACACAGGCGCGCAATGGCACATACTGCCGCAGTCCTACCCCAACTACAAGACGGTACATCGTCGGTTTCAGAACTGGTGCGAGAGTGAAGTTCTGCGTCAGGTATTAACCGATCTGGCCAATGAGCTGAGAGCGGCGGGCGTGATAGATGAGCGCGAAGCCTTCATCGATGGGACTTTTGCCTCGGCCAAGGGTGGCGGCGACGCGATAGGGCCGACCAA
>NZ_AEGR01000105.1 GCF_000211835.1 Hylemonella gracilis ATCC 19624
CCAGGCCACGCAGCAGAACGCCGCGCTCGTCGAAGAGATGGCCGCCGCGGCCAGCAGCCTCAAGGGACAGGCCCAGGACCTGGTGCAGGCCGTGGCGGTCTTCAAGCTCGACGACAACGGCGACAGCGGACACGAAGTCATGAGCGCCCTCGCCCGTGCGCCGTCCTCCTCGGTCGCCCTCCTCCATTCACATCGGCATTGAGCTCTTCAAGACACCCGATGTCAGCAAGGTCGGCCTGCGTTTCACTGGAGTGCTCCCGAATGACGCGCAGGCCCGTGGCAGCGATTGCGCTGATGTCAACCGCCCGCGAAGATGGGCGGCGTGATGCCCCTCGGCTCACGAATTAAGCCACCCCAGCCTCCTTGCCCCCCATCTCCGTCTGAGCACCCCAGCCCCCTTCCGTCATCGGATTGGGGCATGTTCATTTCCAACCCCGGAGCGCGGCCTCAAGGGTGTGGTCTGCCCCGCCACGGGGCGGGCTGAACGGAGTCCCGCTCGGGTCGGTCCTGCCCCATCTGGGTAGGAATCGTCCTACCCGCACCATCCGATTCCGACACGCAAACCGGCCGTGTCCGATGGTGCGGCGGGGCCCGCCTCGGCACCATGAGGGTCATGAAGATCCTTGTTGTCGATGACTCCGAATTGATCCGCTTCCGCCTGGTCCGCCAGATGGAAGCGATCCCTGGCGTCGAGCGCGTGCTGACGGCTTCCGGTTGCATGGTGGCCAAGCACCTGGTGTCCAGCATGCAGGCCGCGCTGACGGTGCTGGTGCTGGACCTGCACCTGCCCGACGGCGACCCCGTGCGCCTGATCCCGCAGTTCAAGGGTGAGCACCAAGACCTCAAGGTCGCGGTGCTGACCAACGACGCGACGGACTACAACCGCCAGCGCTGCTTGCAGGCGGGCGCCGACTGGTTCTTCGATAAATCCACCGAGTTCGAGCAGTTGCTGACGCTGCTGCGCCAATTGTCTGACCCTGCATCGCCTGACCCCACTTTTCCCCGGAGTAACCCATGAGCACCGTTCTGAATCACGCCCCGCACGACGCCCGCACCGAAGCGCCCACGTCCATCCGCGAGTTCCTGGCTTTCAAGCTGGGCAACGAGGAATACGGCGTGGACATCCTTCGGGTGCAGGAAATCCGCTCCTTCGAGCAGCCCACCCGCATGGTCAACGCGCCCGAGCACATCCTGGGCGTGGTGAACCTGCGCGGCGTGATCGTCCCGATCATCGACATGCGCATCCAGTTTGGCCTGCACAACGTCAAGTACGACGGCTTCACCGTGGTCATCGTGCTGAACATTGGCAGCAAGGTGGTGGGCATGGTGGTCGATGCCGTCTCCGACGTCATCACCCTGGCGCCCGAGCAGCTGCGCCCGGCACCGGAGATCTCGGGCGCCATCGATTCGAGCGCGGTGCTCGCCCTGGGCACGGTCAACGACCGCATGCTGATCCTTCTCGACATTGAACGCGTCATGAACGCTTCTTCAGTGCAGTAAGCCGAAGCGTTTTAAACATTGAACTGGAGAAACATCATGAAATTCCTGAACAACTATTCCATCAGCACCCGTCTGAGCTCCGCCTTTGGCCTGATCCTGATCCTGCTCGCGCTGTGTGCGTCGATCGGCGTGTGGCGCTTGCAAGAGCTGGCCCATACCGCCGAAGTGATGGGCACCACGGACAACGATCGGCTGCGCCAAGTCAGCACCTGGCGCAGCGCGATCGAGCTGAACTGGGTGCGCACGCGCGCCGCGCTGGACGAAACCGACCCGGCCCGCATCAAGGGGTGGCAGGCGGAGATGGACAAGACCTCCGCGCTCGTCACGGACGTCAGCAAGAAGGCGGTGGCGATGCTCACGTCCCCGGAAGACAAGGCCTTGGTGGACGAGGTCTTCAAGGCCCGCGAAAACTACCGCGACCCGCGCGCCGATGCCTTGAAGCGCCGGCTCGCCGGTGAGGACGTCTCGGCGCTCGTCGAACAGCGGCTCAAACCTCTGTCGGAGGTGTACATCGCCGCCCTGCAACGTCTCGAGGACCGTCAATTGAAGCTGTACGACGACAAGCTCGAGGAAGCGGCGAGCGAGGCGGAGCTGAGCCGCTGGATCATCGTCGGATCGGCCGTCACGGCCATCCTCCTGGGCATTGGCGCCGTCATGGTTCTGTCCCGCTCCATCGTGCCCCCGCTGCGCCTGGCGGTTGCCAGCACCCAGGCCATCGCCCAGGGTGATTTGAATCGCCGCATTGAGGCCGAAGGCCGTGATGAAGTGGCCCAGATGCTCAAGGCGCTGTCCGAGATGCAGTCCAGCCTGTCACAAATCGTGCAACGTGTGCGTGAAGGCAGCGAATCGGTGTCGACGGCCAGCGCCGAGATCGCCGAAGGCAACCAAGACCTCTCCGCTCGAACCGAAAGCCAGGCCAGCGCCCTGCAGGAAACCGCCGCCAGCATGGAGGAGTTGTCTTCCACCGTGAAGCAGAACGCCGACAACGCCCGTCAGGCCAACCAGCTGGCCCAGAGCGCCAGCACCGTCGCCGTCCAAGGCGGCGAGGTGGTCTCCCAGGTCGTCGACACCATGAAGGGCATCAGCAACAGCAGCAAGAAGATCGCCGACATCATCAACGTGATCGACGGCATCGCCTTCCAAACCAACATCCTCGCGCTCAACGCCGCCGTGGAAGCCGCCCGCGCGGGCGAACAGGGCCGTGGCTTCGCGGTCGTCGCCAGCGAAGTGCGCAACCTGGCGGGCCGCAGCGCGGACGCGGCCAAGGAAATCAAGGCCCTGATCACCGAGAGCGTGGGCCGCGTCGACCAGGGCACCTCCTTGGTGGACCAAGCCGGCAAGACCATGAACGAGGTCGTCGCCAGCATCCGTCGCGTGACCGACATCATGGGCGAAATCAGCGCGGCCAGCAGCGAGCAGAGCGCGGGCGTGTCCCAGGTGGGC
>NZ_AEGR01000104.1 GCF_000211835.1 Hylemonella gracilis ATCC 19624
GCGTAGGTTCGCACCGGGTCCAGACCGCGCTGCGCGCAGGCCCAGGCGTACCAGCGGTTGCCGGTGGCGACATGACCGATCTCTTCGCGCAGGATGAGGTCCAGGATTTCACCGCCGCGCGCGTCACCGATGGACAGGAGCTTGGCCTTGACGGCGGGGGAAGCATCAAGGCCGCGCGCTTCCAGGGTGCGCGGCACCAAGGCCACCCGCGCCAGCAGGTCATCCCGGGTGCGCTCGGCCATCTGCCACAGGCCGTCATGGGCGGGGAAGTCTCCGTAGTCGAAACCGAGTGTTCGCAGATGGGCACGCAAGAGAGTGAAATGGTTCGCCTCCTCCCGCGCGACCTGCAGCCAGTCGCGGTAAAAAGCCTCGGGCAGGCCTGGAAAGCGCCAGCAGATGTCCAGCGCCAGGTCGATGGCGTTGCGCTCGATGTGGACGATGGAATGCACCAAGGCCGCATGACCGCGTGGTGTATTCAAGGCCCCGGGCTTGATCTGCGTGTGCGGCAGCAAGGGTGGTTTTTCGCCCCGGCCGGGTTGGCCCTCGGGGGCTTGGGTGTTGAAAACCGTGTCTGGGTCGAGGCGGCCGGCGCACAGATCCAGCGCGAGCACTTCGGCGGCCTTGGCAACGGGGTCGGCCAGGGTCAGCAGGCGCAGGCAGGTGGCGCGGAGTTCGGGGGCGCTGTTCATGGCTATCGATGTTAGCGGCGCACGCCGAGAGGCAGGGCGCAGGCCGTCCGCCTCATAGAGCGCTGCGCGCTCCGAAATCGGCGGCGCGGCCTGCGCCCTGCCTCTCGGCTGAACTGTTGGAATGCATCGGAGCCTACCTTGGCCCTCGCGTGCTCACCTCACCCTCGCGGGTGATGCTGCGCATGCAGCGTCTTGAGCCGCTCACGCGCCACGTGGGTGTAGATGGTGGTGGTGGAAATGTCGGCATGCCCCAACAGCATCTGCACCGCGCGCAGATCGGCACCGTGGTTGAGCAGGTGCGTGGCGAAGGCGTGGCGCAGGGTGTGGGGCGACAGGGGCGAAGTGACGCCCGCGATCACGGCGTACTTCTTCACCAGCGACCAGAACATCACGCGGGTCATGGCCTCGCCCGCGCGGCTGCCGCGCAAGGTGACGAAGAGGTCATCGGTCTGCTTGGCCGCGCGCGGCGATGCCCCGACCTGGCCCAGCAGCTCGGGGCGCGCCTCGTGCAGATAACGGCGCATCCAATCCGCGGCCACCTCGCCGAAGGGGACCAGGCGTTCCTTGCTGCCCTTGCCGGTCACGCGCAGCACATGTTCGTTCAGTCCGACGTTGAAGATCTTGAGCCCCACCAGCTCGCTCACGCGCAAGCCGCTGGCGTACATCAGCTCCAGCATGGCGCGGTCGCGCAAGCCCAGCGGCGTGGCCGCGTCCGGTGCGGCCAGCAAGGCCTCGACCTGCGCCTCGCTCAAGGTCTTGGGCACGCGCAGGGGCTGCTTGGCACTGAGCAGGCGCAAGGTCGGGTCGGCCTGGATGCGGCGCTCACGCACGGCCCAGCGGAAGTAACGCTTGAACACAGTCAGGCGCCGGTTGGCGGTGGTGGCGCGCGTCTGGGCATGCCGGGCGGCGAAGTAGGCGTTCAGGTCCGGCTCACCGCTGGCATCCAGGGTTTGGGACGCCTTTCCCTCGCGCGGTTCCGCCAGCCATCGGGCATACAGCGCGAGATCACGGCGGTAAGCCGCGAGGGTGTTGCGCGACAGGCCTTCCTCGAGCCAGAGCGCGTCGATGAAGGCGTCCACGGCATCGAGCGAGGCAGCGAGCGGTGCGGAAGTCATGGGCGCGATCATAAAAAAACGCCGCGCTGCATGCGGCAGCGCGGCGTTTGCGTGCGCGGGAACGCGCTCAGTCGCATCAGTCCAGCGTGAGCTTTTGCGTCTCCACGACCTTCTTGTAGACGGCCAGTTCAGCCTTGATCTGGTCGGCGAATTGCGCGGGCGAGTTGCCGACGACGAAGGAGCCGGTTTCCTCGATGCGCTTGCGCACGGCCGGGTCCTGCAGGGCCTTGAGCGTGGCGGCGTTGATTTTGTTGACGATGGCCGCCGGCGTACCCTTGGGCGCGAGCAGGCCGTAATAAGCCGGACGGTTGACGGCCTCGAAACCGACCTCCTTGAAAGTCGGCACATTGGGCAAGCTGGCCACGCGCTGGGGCGACGCCACGGCGATGGCCACCAGGCGGCCGCTGAGAATGTGCGGCAAGGCCGAGGGCAGGTTGTCGAACATGATCGGCACGTGACCGGCCACGATGTCGTTGAGCGCCGGGCCCGCGCCGGTGTAGGGAATGTGGACCAGGTCCAGGCCACTCTGGCTCTTGAACAACTCGGTCTGCAGATGGCCGATGCCGCCCGTGCCCGAGGAGGCGTAGGAGTACTTGCCGGGGTTCTTCTTGATTTCCTCCACGAAGCCCTTGAAGTCCTTGGCCGGGAAGCTCGGGTGGACCATGATCACATTGGGTGTGGCCGCGATGTTCACGATGGGCACGAAGTCCGTCAACGGGTTGTACTGGATCTTGGTGTTGATGGCCGGGTTGGCGGCCGTGGTGGACACGGTGGCCATGCCGATGAGGTAACCGTCCGGCGCCGCACGGGCCAGTTCGGTCGCGCCGACGACACCGCCACCGCCGGCCTTGTTCAGCACCACCACGCTCTGACCCAGCTCCTTGCCCAGAGGTTCGGCAATGGTGCGCGCGATGATGTCCGTCGTGCCACCCGGCGCGAAAGGCACCTGCAAGGTCACGGGCTTGGCCGGCCAAGCCTGTGCATGAGCTGCCGGACCGTAGGCCAGGGCAGCCAGGGCGGCGGCGCACGAAAGGGCGGTGACGAAGGAACGTCGCAGCAGCATGATCAGGTCTCCTGAAAACAAGGATGGAAGAGGAGCGGGCATTCTAGGTTGGGGCATCGCGCCGCGCACTCCGCAAAAACGCGCGCTCCAAAGGGAATTGCAGAAGTTGCTCGATTGCCCCCTGCGCGCATGACGCCGAGCGCTTGGACTTTGGCCCTTGAATCTGACGATGGCCTGACAGGCCCCGCATCGGTTCGGTGCGCGCTTGGCCCTGCCGGCGTGAGACAAGAGGCTTAAGGCATGAGGCAAGATGACAGCGACTGCTATCCTCGAGCGCGTGAACTACGCCGTCCTGCTCTTCCCCGACTTCTCCATGATCCTCTGCGGCTGGCTGCTGTGCCGCTACACCGCCTTGAACCGGCGGGTCTGGGAACCGGTGGAAAGCCTGGTCTACTACTTTTTGTTTCCAGTCCTGCTGTTCCACAGCATCGTCAAGAGCCCGATCCAGCTCGACGCCGATGCCAGCCTGGTGCTGGGCGGCTTGCTCATGACGGTTGTCGGAGTGCTGCTGACCCACGCCCTGCCCTGGCTCATGCGCTGGTGGCCAGGCACGCGAGAGGGCTTCAGCGCGCGCGACCACGCGGCCAGTGCGCAGGTGGCCTTCCGCTTCAATTCCTTCATCGCGCTGGGCCTGGCCGAGCGACTGGCCACACAGGGGCAGGACGGCCGCGGTCCATTGTTGATGGCCCTGCTGATCGGGGTGTGCGTGCCCCTGGTCAACGTGGCGGCGGTCTGGCCCATGGCGCGGCACGCGGGGCGCGGCGTGTTGCGTGAACTGGTTCGCAACCCCCTGATCATTGCCACCGTCTCGGGTCTGGCCTGCAACCTGCTGGGGCTGCGCGTGCCCGACTGGATTGCGCCCAGTCTCTCGCGCATTGGTGCGGCCTCACTCGCGCTCGGCCTGATGGCGGCGGGCGCGGGCATGCAGTTCGGCACACTGGCACGCAGCAAGGCACTCGCCGCGGGCGTGCTGACCGTGCGTCACCTGCTGCTGCCCCTGGTGGCCTTGGGCCTGTGCATCACGCTGCGTCTGGATACCGTGCAAGCGGCAACGCTGCTGCTGTTCTCCGCCCTGCCCACGGCTTCCAGCGCTTACGTGCTGGCGGCGCGCATGGGCTACAACGGGGCGCTGGTGGCGAGCATGGTCACGCTGTCGACCGCCCTGGGCGTGCTGAGCCTGCCTTACGCGCTCAGCCTACAGCGCCACTTTTTATAGAACTCAGAGGGCGCAGGAACGGAAGCCGCAGAAGAGGTGGTCCGCCTCGGGCGCGGCGTGGTGGCGGAACTTCGGATGCTCCAAGCGCAGGCGCGTGGCCAGCGAAGCGCCGCGCAGCACCTTGTGCCGCCCAAAAAAGGGCTCGGAATAGGCACGCCACGGGCCAGAGGCAAAACCCGGATAGCCCTCGAAAGTGCTGGCCGTCCACTCCCACACATCACCCCAGCGAAAACCCCGGCCAGAGGCTTGGTGCGCGGCCAGTTCCCACTCGACCTCGGTCGGCAGACGGCGCCCCGCCCAGCGGCACCAGGCATCGGCTTCCCACCAGGACAGGTGCATGACGGGCGACCACAGGGCCATGCGCAAGGTCTGGCCGAACCAGGATTGGAAGACGCCGCCATTGAGCGCGTCTCCGCGAACCGCGCCGATTTGCTGCACATGGCGCGGCGCGCGTCGGCCTTCGTCCTGCTTCTGCTGCACCTGCAGCCAGTCCCAGCCATCGGGCAACCAGAACTCGGGTCGGTCGTAACCGCCGTCCATGACGAACTCGACGTATTGGCTCCAGCCCACGGGCTGGGCGTCGATCTCGAACTCGGGCACGGCCACCTCGTGGGCCGGCATTTCGTTGTCGAAGGCGAAGCAGCCGCTTTCCGCCTTGCGGCTGTCGTCCCACCCCAGCTTCCAGCGGGTCGCTGGCACCGTGATCGGATCGAGCACGAGACCAGGCTTTGGCAAGGGCACGCGCAGCGGCCAGCCCAAGGTTTGCGCCATGTTGACCAGCACCTCGCCGCGCATGTCTTCGTGGAACAGCGCGAGGCGATAGAAATACAGCGCGTCGGCCTCGTCCGGCGTCATGGCCAGCAAATCCAGCGTGCTTTCCAGCGTCGATAGCAAGTAAGCCTTGATGTCGTCCAAGGGGGGCAAGGCGGCCTCCCAGCGGCGCGCGGGCGGCAGACCGGGCTCTCCCCAGAGCGCATCACCGCGCGGAAACGCCGAGGCCAGGGGCGGTGCCTGCGGGTCAGCGCGCGGGCCCTGGTGGCGCTGCAGATTGCGGCCAATCCAGCGCTCCTGAAACCAGCCAATGCGGCCCAGTTCCCACAGGGGTGGGTTGAGCACGGGCGCAAGCCCCGGCAGGTGCAGGCCCGGCACATTCGGCAACTCCAGCTCCTCCCCGCCCTCTTCCATGGCCTTCTGGAATTCGCCCATCAGGAAGAGCGTGTGGTTACGCGCGTCCATCAGCGCCAGGCTGAGCACGTCGCGTCCGGCACGGCGCAGATCGGCCCGACTGAGGTGCGACGTGGAAGACGGCAGGGGAAGTTCTTGCGCCATGCGAACCATTATGGGCCGATTCATGTCGGCCTTGCCTGGCTGCCTATCCAGGCTCTGACATGAGGAGAACGGCCCTCCCAAGGCACGTAACCACCCCGTAAAAACCCGAACAATCTGTCTCGTAGAATGGCCGGTTTGCCCGCTGTTCGTTTGTCTTTTCACAAAAAAGCCCAAGGTCGGCCAGCGGTTTTCAGTGACCCCTCACAGTGGGATATCCCATGCAGAAACTCCTGAAGTTCTCCAGACTGGTGGACACCGTGACGAGCAAGCTCGGCAGCCTGATCATCTGGTTGATCCTGGGCTCGACGGTGATCAGCGCCGCGAACGCCATCGTGCGCAAAGCCTTCGACAACAGCTCCAATGCCTTTCTTGAAATCCAGTGGTACCTGTTCTCGGCGTCCTTTCTGCTCGCCGCTGGATACACCCTGTTCAATGGCGAGCATGTGAAAATCGACCTGATCTACAACCGCTGGTCCAAGCGCGCGCGGATGTGGATCGACGTGTTCGGCTTCACCGTGTTCCTCACCCCCGTGTGCCTGGCGGTGCTGTACTTCAGCCTGCCTTTCTTCTGGCAAGCCTTTCGGTCCGGTGAGGTTTCGGGCAATGCCGGTGGCCTGATCCGCTGGCCCGTGT
Organism: Hylemonella gracilis ATCC 19624; assembly: GCF_000211835.1. Taxonomy (GTDB): domain Bacteria; phylum Pseudomonadota; class Gammaproteobacteria; order Burkholderiales; family Burkholderiaceae_C; genus Hylemonella; species Hylemonella gracilis. The sequence continues at coordinate 6,046 of NZ_AEGR01000104.1, forward strand.
ACCTGATGCTGCCCTTGGGGTTCACCTTGCTGCTGCTGCAAGGGTGGTCCGAGCTGATCAAGCGTCTGGCCTTCTTGAAGGGTCTGATCGACGACCCCACTCTCAAGAAAGGCGAGAAGACCGCCGAGGAAGAGCTGGCCGAAGTGATCCGCCAGCGCGAGGCCGAAGCGGCCGCCGCAGCCGCCGCCAAGAACTGAAGCGCGAAAGACCATCATCATGGAATTCATTGCAACCAACATGGCCCCGATCATGTTCGCGGGCCTGATCGCATTTCTGCTGATCGGCTTTCCCCTGGCCTTCAGCCTCGGCGCCTGCGGCCTGTTCTTCGGCTTCATCGGCATCGAGATGGGCATCCTGCCCGAGGCGCTGATGCAGGCCCTGCCGCTGCGCATCTTCGGCATCATGCAGAACGACACGCTGCTGGCCATTCCCTTCTTCACGCTGATGGGCCTCATCCTGGAGCGCTCGGGCATGGCGGAAGACCTGCTGGACACCGTCGGCCAGGTCTTCGGCCCGGTGCGTGGTGGCCTGGCTTTCGCGGTGATCCTGGTCGGCGCGTTGCTGGCCGCGACCACCGGCGTGGTGGCCGCCTCCGTGATCTCGATGGGCCTGATCTCCCTGCCCATCATGCTGCGCTATGGCTACGACCGCCGCATCGCCTCCGGCACCATCGTGGCCTCGGGCACGCTGGCGCAGATCATCCCGCCGTCCCTGGTGCTCATCGTGCTGGCCGACCAGCTGGGCCGCAGCGTGGGCGACATGTACAAGGGCGCCTTCGTGCCGGGCTTCATGCTGGTGGGCTTCTACGTGCTGCTGATCGTCTTGCTGGCCATCTTCAAACCCAAGATGGTGCCCGCACTGCCGCCCGAAGCACGCACCTTCCGCGAGCCCAACGGCGACAGCGGCTACCTGTCCCTGCTGCTGCTGACGATCGCGTCAACCGCGATAGCCCTGGTCTTCGCCGATCACTACGCCGCCGTGCACAGCTGGTGGAAGGGTGAAGTGGTCGAGCACGTCGCCAAGGACGAAACCATCGTGGTCTCGCTCTGCGCCGGCGTGGCGCTGGCCTTCGTGCTGGCGCTGGCCAACAAGGTGGCACGCCTGGGCCTGCTGTCCAAGCTGGCCGAGCGCGTGACCTTCGTGCTGGTGCCGCCCCTGCTGCTGATCTTCCTGGTGCTGGGCACGGTGTTCCTGGGCGTGGCCACGCCAACCGAAGGTGGCGCCATGGGTGCCGTCGGTGCATTCATCCTGGCCGTCGCGCGCCGCCGCCTGTCTCTGACCCTGCTCAAGCAGGCGTTGAACGCCACGACCAAGCTGTCTTGCTTCGTGCTCTTCATCCTGATCGGCGCGACCATCTTCGGCCTGACCTTCCAAGGCGTGGACGGCCCGCGCTGGGTCGAACACCTTCTGTCCGGCCTGCCAGGCGGCCAGCTGGGCTTCCTGATCGTGGTCAACCTGATGGTCTTCTTCCTGGCCTTCTTCCTCGACTACTTTGAGCTGGCCTTCATCGTGGTGCCTCTGGTCGCCCCGGTGGCCGATAAGCTGGGCATTGACCTCGTGTGGTTCGGCGTCCTGCTGGCGGTGAACATGCAGACCAGCTTCATGCATCCGCCCTTCGGCTTCGCGCTGTTCTACCTGCGCAGCGTCGCGCCCGACAAGGAATACACCGACAAGGTGACGAAGAAGCGCATCGCGCCGGTCACGACGGGCCAGATCATCATGGGCGCCCTGCCCTTCGTGTTCATCCAGTTGGTGATGGTGGGCCTGATCATCGCCTTCCCCGGCATCGTCTCCCGCGACAAGCCGCCAGTGCTGGACCTGGAGCATGTGGAGATCAACATCCCCAACGCTGACTTCGGGGGCGCCGGCGGCAGCGACCCGCTGAACCCGGACTCGGGTTCAGACCCTCAGTTCGAAACCCCGAACTTCAAAGACGACGCGCCGCTGGAGATTCCCAAGGAGTAAGTCGGATCCGATGCAGCCACCCGCCCCGCGGGTCGCCCCTCCAGGGTCGCAGGACGCCGCAAGGCGTCCTTTTTTTTGACCCTTGGGCGCGTGATGTGCACGCCGCAGGGCCCACACCGCCGAGCTCGGTAGGAATGACCCGAGGAACCTTGCCCTCGAAATGGCCGCCCGCCCACACATTGCCTCTCGGCAACTGGACCGCGCGGACTGCGCACATCCGAAAGGAACGGGGACACGTCTTCATCGTGCAGGCGTCCCGTCCAGCCCTTTTCATGCCTTGGCCCGGTCGGCGCTGTCTGGCCAACCTCATTCGACGGCAAAAAAAGCCCCGCCGGTGACCCAGCGGGGCTTGATTCAGAGTCTCAATCTTAGGGTTAAGGGGACGGGCCGATGCGGCCCGCCTCCTCAGAAGCCCTTGATGCTTTGCATGAAGCCGTCAAAACGCGCTTCGTTCACGCGGAACCAGAACAGTTGGTCACGCTGGAACTTGCGGTAGTCGTCGTAAATCTTCTTCCACTGCGGGTTCTTCTGGTCCAGCTCCGCGTAAACCTCCATCGCCGCCTTGTACGACGCTTGCAGCACCGTCGTCGGGAACGGCAGCACCTTCACGCCCGAAGCGGCGATCTGCTTGAGTGCCGTCGGGTTGAAGGCGTCGTACTTGGCCTGCATGTCCACGTGCGCATACCCCGAAGCAGCGTCGATCATCGCCTTGTACTCGGCCGGCAGCGCTTCATAGGCCTTGTTGTTGACATAGAAGCTGACCTCCAGGCCACCTTCCCACCAGCCGGGGTAGTGGTAGAAGGGCGCCACCTTGCCCAGGCCCAGCTTCTGGTCGTCGTAGGGACCGATCCATTCGGCGGCGTCGATCGTGCCCTTCTCCAACGCCTGGTAGATCTCACCGCCGGGAATGTTCTGCGGCACACCGCCCATGCGCTCGATCACGCGGCCAGCGAAACCGCCCACGCGGAACTTCAAACCCTTGATGTCGGCCGGGCTCTTGATTTCCTTGCGGTACCAGCCGCCCATTTGCGCACCGGTGTTGCCGCCTTGGAAGCTGATGATGTTGTAGGCGGCGTAGAACTCGTTGACGAGCTTACGACCATGGCCATGGTTCATCCAAGCCGTCATCTGGCGGCTGTTCATGCCAAAGGGAATGGCGCCACCGATGGCGAAGGCTTCGTTCTTGCCAAAAAAATAATACGGGGCGGTGTGCGCGATTTCCGTGGTACCGCTCTGCACGCCATCCACGACGCCCAGCGCGGGCATCAATTCACCTGCCGCGTGCACCGAGATTTCGAAACGGCCGCCGGACATTTCCTTGATCTTGCGGGCAAACACTTCGGCGCCACCGTAGATGGTGTCCAGGGCCTTGGGGAAGCTGGAAGCCAGGCGCCAGCGGATGGCGGGCGTCTGCGCCTGCACGGCCGGGGCCACGCCTGCGGCCAGTACACCAGCGAGGCCGGTATTTTTAATGAGGGAACGACGATCCATTCAAACAATCTCCAAAGAGATGACACAAAGGGCGACGATTTTATAAGTGCCCCCTCTGTCGCGCGCCGCTGCGGGTGCGTTCCACCTGGGCGCCAAGGGACATGCACGCGCGATCGGCGCGGCATCCACGGACCGTGGCCACGGTCCGTTCACGCCTTCAGCGCGCGACCACCTTCAACGCGGGCTTGTGCGCCGTGGCCGCGGTCAGTTCAGGGAAACGCGCCACGATGGCGCCTTCGATGCCGGTGGCATCCAGCCCCTGCAGCGCCAGCAACTTGGCCGGGTCACCGTGCTCGATGAAACGATCGGGCAGGCCCAGCTGCAGCAAGGGCATGGACAAGCCCGCGGCCTGCAACGCCTCGCTCACGGCGCTGCCCGCGCCACCCATGACCACGCCCTCCTCGACCGTGACCAGCGCCTCGTGCCTTGCGGCCACATCCCGCAGCATGTCGGTGTCCAAGGGTTTGGCCCAGCGCATGTTGACGACGGTGGCATCGAGTTTTTCGGCGGCCTCTAGCGCCGGATACAGCAAGGTGCCAAAGGCCAGGATGGCGATGCCCCTCTTCGTTGCTTCGGACTCACCGCCCGCGCGCCAGCGGCGCACTTCGCTCTTGCCGTAGGGCAAAGGCTCGAGATCGGACAGGGGTGCCACTCCCGCGCCCGCGCCGCGCGGATAGCGCACCGCCACGGGATGATTCTGGGCGTAGGCCGTGCTCAGCAACTGGCGGCACTCGCGCTCATCGGCTGGACAGGCGACCGCCATGTTCGGGATGCAGCGCAGGAAAGGAATGTCAAAGGCGCCAGCGTGCGTGGCGCCGTCCGCGCCCACGAGGCCCGCACGGTCCAGCGCGAAGACCACGGGCAGGTTTTGCAGCGCCACGTCGTGGATGAGCTGGTCGTAACCGCGCTGCAGGAAGGTGCTGTAGATCGCCACGACGGGCTTGATCCCCTCGCAGGCCATGCCGGCCGCAAGCGTGACGGCGTGTTGCTCGGCGATACCCACGTCGTAATAACGACCGGGGAAGCGTTGGTGGAATTCCACCATGCCCGAGCCCTCGCGCATGGCCGGCGTGATGCCGACCAGGCGCATGTCCTGCTCGGCCATGTCGCACAGCCACTGGCCGAAGACCTGGGTGAAGGTCTGCTTCGGCGGCGTCGTGGGCTTGACCAGACCGACCGCTGGATCAAACTTGCCAGGGCCATGGTAGGCCACGGGATCGGCCTCGGCCAATTTGTACCCTTGGCCTTTTTTCGTCACCACGTGCAGGAACTGTGGCCCGCTGAGCTGCTTGATGTTCTCGAGCGTGGGGATCAGCGAATCCAGATCATGCCCGTCAATGGGGCCGATGTAATTGAAGCCGAACTTCTCGAACAAGGTCGCGGGCACGACCATGCCCTTGGCCTGTTCCTCCAGGCGCTTGGCCAGCTCAAACAACGGCGGTGCGGCCTTGAGCACGCTCTTGCCGACCTGCTTGGCGGCCGAGTAAAAACGGCCGCTCATCAACTGCGCCAGGTAACGGTTGAGCGCGCCCACGGGCGGGCTGATGCTCATGTCGTTGTCGTTGAGGATGACGAGCAGGCGACAGTCTTCCACGCCCCCGTGATTGAGCGCCTCGAAGGCCATGCCGGCCGTCATCGCGCCGTCGCCGATCACGGCGATGGCGTGGCGGTCCTCGCCCTTCTGCCGCGCCGCCAGTGCCATGCCCAGCGCGGCGGAAATCGAGGTGCTGCTGTGCGCGGTGCCGAAGACGTCGTAGGCACTCTCGCTGCGCAGCGGAAAGCCGCTGATGCCGCCCAACTGACGCAGGCTGCCCATGCGCTCGCGCCGGCCAGTCAAGATTTTGTGCGGATAAGTCTGGTGCCCCACGTCCCACACCAGCCGGTCATTCGGCGTGTTGAAGACGTAATGCAAGGCCACGGTGAGTTCGACCGTGCCAAGGTTGGAGCTCAGATGACCACCGGTCTTGGACACGCTTTCAAGCACGAAGGCGCGCAACTCGTCGGCCAGGGGTTTGAGCTGCGAGCGCGGCAACTGGCGCAGGTCCGCGGGATCGTTGATGGTGTTCAACAGGGAATGGCTCATGTCCGATACCTCGACTCTCAATGCGCGCGCTCCACCACGAGATCGGCCAGCGCCCGCAGGGCACGGGTCTGGTCCAACTCGCTGGACTGGTTGGGACTCAAGTTCCGCAAACGCGCCAGCGCGGCCAGGGCCTGCGCATGCAGTTCACGCGCATGGGCCTGGGCGCGCGCCAGGCCCAGCAAGGACACATAGGTGGGCTTGTCCTGCACGGCGTCCTTGCCCGCTGTCTTGCCCAGGGTGGCGCTGTCGGCCGTGACATCCAGGATGTCATCCACCACCTGGAAGGCCAGGCCGATGGCCGCGCCGTAATCGCTCAGCGCCGCTTGCTGCGCCTGAGTCGGATGACCACAGGCCGCGCCCATCATCACACTGGCCTGGAGCAAAGCGCCCGTTTTCAGGCGATGCATCTGCCGCAGTCGTTCTTCGTCCAACTTCACACCCACGCTGGCCAGGTCGATGGCCTGTCCGCCCGCCATGCCCGAACTGCCCGCCGCGCGAGCCAGCAGTCGGCACAAGCGGGCCTGCATGCCCACGGGCACGGCGACCTCGTCGTCCGGCGTGAGCAATTCAAACGCCAGCGCTTGCAAGGCATCCCCCGCGAGCAAGGCCTGGGCTTCGCCGAATTGGACATGGACGGTGGGCTTGCCCCGGCGCAGCACATCGTTGTCCATGCACGGCATGTCGTCGTGCACAAGGGAGTAGGCGTGGATCAATTCCGTCGCGCACGCGGCGCGCAAGGCAGCGTCCGCCTCCCCGCGCACAGCCTCGCAGGCGGCCAGCACCAGCAATGGGCGCAGGCGCTTACCGCCGTCGAGCACTGCGTAGCGCATGGCCAAGCCGAGCACTACATCCAGGTGCTCGGGCTCGTCGACGCCCACCCACTCCTGGAGCGCGTGCTCGACGCGCGTCAGGCGCTCGTCCATCCAGGCGCGCATGCTCCACTCAGGCACGGGCTTCACTCGGGTGTCCATGTCTTGAGCATGCCGTCGTCGAGCACCTTGATCTGCGACTCCACCGCTTCGAGCCGGCCTCGGCAAAACTGCAAGATCTCGGCGCCGCGCTGGTACGCAGCCAGCAATTGCTCCAGGGGCAACTCGCCAGACTCGAGGCGGACCACCAGCTGCTCGAGCTCACGCATCGCTTCTTCGTAAGTGGCCGGCATCGCGGGGGTACCGGACTCGGAAGCGGCGGCGGATGGGGAGGGTGCCTTCGGCATGTAAAGGGTGTGGAACTAAAGGATCGGGCATTTTAGGCGTTACGGCGCATGGAACGGACTCACCCGGGACCTCAAAGCGCACGATGTGCAAAGCCCTTGTGCCCCGCTGCGAGATAAAGCTTGCCCCCGACAACCCCGGGGGTACAATCGCGCCTCTTTTTCGCCTTGGTTCGTGGCGCACTTGGGCTCTAGCTCACGCGGGGAGCCCCGAGGATCAAATCGCCGCGAACTTTTCCCTCACTCTCACGCTCCCAAGCGTGCCAACCTCCAGTACCTTCCAACCAGAAGGGGGGAGCTTTAGGTCAGGACACCATGTCTGATTTAAGCCTTCGACTGCAGCAGGCGCACAGCCAGTTACCCGTCACCAGCTATTTCGACGAGGCGCTGTTTCAGCGTGAGATGACAGAGCTCTTTGGCCGTGGCCCACGTTACGTGGGTCACGCGGCCAGCGTTCCCGAGGTCGGGGACTACCACGTACTGACCCACGAAGGCAATGGACGCGTGCTGGTGCGCCAGCGCGATGGCTCCATCACCCTGCAATCGAATGTCTGCCGCCATCGGCAGGCGGTGATGCTTCAGGGCCGGGGCAATCTCCAGCACGAAGGCAAGGGCCATGCGGGAGGCAACATCGTCTGCCCCCTGCACCGTTGGACGTATTCAGGCAGCGGCCAGCTCATTGGCGCGCCGCACTTCGCGCAAGATCCCTGCCTGCACCTGAGCCAGTATCGGCTGCAGGAATGGAATGGTCTGCTGTTCGAGGATGGTCTGCTCAACAGCCCGACGGGCGGCGGCCGTGACATCGCCGCTGACCTGGCGGGCATGGGCCCGCGCGCGGAACTGGACTTCAGCGGCTACACGCTGGACCGGGTGGAACTGCACGAGTGCAATTACAACTGGAAGACCTTCATCGAGGTCTATCTGGAGGACTACCACGTCGGTCCCTTCCATCCGGGGCTGGGCCGATTCGTGACTTGCGACGATCTGCAGTGGGAGTTCAAGGAGCATTACTCCGTGCAGACCGTGGGCGTGTCCGAGGCGTTCGAGCGCCCCGGCTCACCAACGTACCGGCGCTGGCACGATGCACTGCTGAAGTACCGCAACGGACAGAAGCCGGAACGCGGTGCGATTTGGCTGACCTACTACCCTCACATCATGGTGGAGTGGTACCCGCATGTGCTGACCGTCTCCACCCTGCACCCCATCAGCGTCGACAAGACGCTGAACAAGGTGGAGTTCTATTACCCCGAGGAAATCACCGCTTTTGAACGCGAGTTCGTTGAAGCCCAGCAGGCCGCCTACATGGAGACCTGCATCGAAGATGACGAGATCGCCGAGCGCATGGACGCGGGCCGCAAAGCCTTGATGCTGCGCGGACAGAACGAAGTCGGTCCTTACCAGAGCCCAATGGAAGACGGCATGCAGCATTTCCACGAGTGGTATCGCAGGCAATTGGGGCTCTGAGACTCCGAGGCGAAAGTCGGCGCGGCACGCAAGCGCCCATGGCCAGACCCGCATTGGGTCTGCCGAGCGCTGGGTGCGGGGACACGGGGTGACGCGGCGCGAACCCATTTCCGGGTGTAATACAGACTTAGCAACTTTGCGGTGCCCTCCCGGTCCGCTTTCCTATGCAAGCCCTCTGGATGGTTCTGGGTGCCTTCTTCTTCGCCACCATGGGCGTGGCGGTGAAGTACGCGTCCACCTCGTTCAATACCTTCGAACTGGTTTTCTACCGCAGCATCATCAGCATGGTCTTCCTGGGACTGGTGCTGCGCAGGCAAGGCGTCAAGCTGCCCACCCCCGTGCCGGGCATGCATGTCTGGCGCAGCCTGGTCGGCGGTTTCTCGATGATCTCGTGGTTCTACGCCATCGCCCACTTGCCGCTTGCCACGGCCATGACGCTGAACTACATGAGCAGCATCTGGGTGGCGGCGTTCATCATCGGCGGCGCGCTGCTGACCACGGTCAGTCTGGCCCAGGCGCAGCGCCAGGGGCCCATGCTGTTCATTGTTCTGCTGGGTTTCGGCGGCGTGATCTTGGTGCTGCGTCCCACCATCGACCACGACCAGTTGCTGGCCGGCCTGATCGGCCTGCTGTCCGGCATTGGGGGTGCGCTGGCCTACATGCAAGTCACGGCCCTGGGCAAAGTGGGCGAGCCAGAAGGACGCACGGTGTTTTACTTCGCGGTCGGTACCTTGGTCATGGGTCTGATTGGTTGCGCCATCGTGGGCTTCACGCCCTGGTCGCAAGTGAGCTGGCGGGCCGCGGCCTGGCTGGTGCCGATCGGCATCCTGGCCTCGCTGGGCCAATGGTGCATGACCCGCGCCTACAGCCGGGGCCACACACTCACGGTGGCCAGCCTGCAATATTCCGGCATCGTGTTTGCCTGCCTCTACAGCCTGATGCTGTTCGGCGACGAGCTGCCGCTTTCGGGTTGGATGGGCATCGCACTGATCCTGGCCACTGGAGTGGCCGCGATTCTGCTGCGCGAACGCACCGTGCCCAACACTCCCGCCGAAGAACATTGATGCCCTGCCTTTGCCCGAACCCACCATGCGCCACACGACCCTGATCTCCGCCACCGAACTTCAAAGTCTGCTGCGCGAGCGCAAGCCGGTGATGATCTTCGACTGCAGCTTCGACCTGGCACAGCCCGCGGAAGGCGACGCACAGTTCGAGCGCCTGCGCATCGCGGGCGCCGTGCGTGCCGACCTGGATCGGCACCTCAGCGCCAAGGAAGCAGCACAGACCCATGGCGTGGGCAAGGCCGCTCCCATGGCGGCCTCGGGCGGCCGCCATCCGCTGCCCCAGCGCGAGGTCTTCGCGCAATGGCTGACCCGCATCGGTTTCCACAGCGACATGCAGGCGGGGGGG
>NZ_AEGR01000103.1 GCF_000211835.1 Hylemonella gracilis ATCC 19624
AAACAGAAACGCCCTCGTCGGAGGTTATCCGAGAGGGCGGTCTGAGGCTATAGGAGCCTGACGATGTCCTACTTTCACACGGGAACCCGCACTATCATCGGCGCAGAGGCGTTTCACTGTCCTGTTCGGGATGGGAAGGAGTGGGACCACCTCGCTATGGTCATCAGGCATAACTTTTTGTCATCTTGACTGGGTCAAGAGGACCAATTTATAGAGCTTGAATCAGCTTATTTGGATTGCGTCTAGGCATAACCGTCATTTGATCTGCATTGAGATCAAAGTTATAGGGTCAAGCCGCACGAGCAATTAGTACTGGTTAGCTTAACGCATTACTGCGCTTCCACACCCAGCCTATCAACGTCCTGGTCTTGAACGACTCTTTAGGGGGCTCAAGGCCCCGGCAGATCTCATCTTGAAACGAGTTTCCCGCTTAGATGCTTTCAGCGGTTATCTCTTCCACACATAGCTACCCGGCGATGCCACTGGCGTGACAACCGGTACACCAGAGGTGTGTCCACTCCGGTCCTCTCGTACTAGGAGCAGGCTTCCTCAAATCTGCAGCGCCCACGGAAGATAGGGACCAAACTGTCTCACGACGTTTTAAACCCAGCTCACGTACCTCTTTAAATGGCGAACAGCCATACCCTTGGGACCGGCTACAGCCCCAGGATGAGATGAGCCGACATCGAGGTGCCAAACACCGCCGTCGATATGAACTCTTGGGCGGTATCAGCCTGTTATCCCCAGAGTACCTTTTATCCGTTGAGCGATGGCCCTTCCATACAGAACCACCGGATCACTATGTCCTGCTTTCGCATCTGCTCGACTTGTCAGTCTCGCAGTTAAGCACGCTTATGCCATTGCACTATCGTCACGATGTCCGACCGTAACTAGCGTACCTTCGAACTCCTCCGTTACGCTTTGGGAGGAGACCGCCCCAGTCAAACTGCCTACCATGCACTGTCCCCAATCCCGATCAGGGATCCAGGTTAGAACCTCAAACGCACCAGGGTGGTATTTCAACGTTGGCTCCACAAGATCTAGCGACCCTGCTTCAAAGCCTCCCACCTATCCTACACAGATCCGTTCAAAGTCCAATACAAAGCTACAGTAAAGGTTCATGGGGTCTTTCCGTCTTTCCGCGGGGAGATTGCATCATCACAAACATTTCAACTTCGCTGAGTCTCAGGAGGAGACAGTGTGGCCATCGTTACGCCATTCGTGCAGGTCGGAACTTACCCGACAAGGAATTTCGCTACCTTAGGACCGTTATAGTTACGGCCGCCGTTTACTGGGACTTCAATCAAGAGCTTGCACCCCATCATTTAATCTTCCAGCACCGGGCAGGCGTCACACCCTATACGTCCACTTTCGTGTTTGCAGAGTGCTGTGTTTTTAATAAACAGTCGCAGCCACCGATTCTTTGCAACCCCTTTGGGCTCCCCTTGTACAGGTTCACCTACTGAGGGCACACCTTCTCCCGAAGTTACGGTGTCAATTTGCCGAGTTCCTTCTCCTGAGTTCTCTCAAGCGCCTTAGAATACTCATCTCGCGCACCAGTGTCGGTTTGCGGTACGGTCGTCAATAGCTGAAGCTTAGTGGCTTTTCCTGGAAGCAGGGTATCACTCACTTCGTCTGCAAGCAGACTCGTTATCACCCCTCATCTAAGCCCGGCGGATTTGCCTACCAGGCACGACTACAGGCTTGAACCAACATCCAACAGTTGGCTGAGCTAACCTTCTCCGTCCCCACATCGCACTATTGATCGGTACAGGAATATTGACCTGTTTCCCATCAGCTACGCATCTCTGCCTCGCCTTAGGGGCCGACTCACTCTACGCCGATGAACGTTGCGTAGAAAACCTTGCGCTTACGGCGAGGGGGCTTTTCACCCCCTTTAACGCTACTCATGTCAGCATTCGCACTTCTGATACCTCCAGCAGCCTTTACAAGCCACCTTCACAGGCTTACAGAACGCTCTCCTACCACTTGCACTTGCGTGCAAATCCGCAGCTTCGGTAACTGGCTTAGCCCCGTTACATCTTCCGCGCAGGACGACTCGATCAGTGAGCTATTACGCTTTCTTTAAATGATGGCTGCTTCTAAGCCAACATCCTGACTGTTTTAGCCTTCCCACTTCGTTTCCCACTTAGCCAATTTTAGGGACCTTAGCTGGCGGTCTGGGTTGTTTCCCTCTTGAGTCCGGACGTTAGCACCCGGTGCTCTGTCTCCCAAGCTGTACTCGTCGGTATTCGGAGTTTGCCTTGGTTTGGTAAGTCGCCATGACCCCCTAGCCAAAACAGTGCTCTACCCCCGACGGTAATACTTGAGGCACTACCTAAATAGTTTTCGGAGAGAACCAGCTATTTCCAAGTTTGTTTAGCCTTTCACCCCTATCCACAGCTCATCCGCTAGTTTTGCAACACTAGTCGGTTCGGACCTCCAGTACCTGTTACGGCACCTTCATCCTGGCCATGGATAGATCACTTGGTTTCGGGTCTACACCCAGCGACTAATTCGCCCTATTCGGACTCGATTTCTCTACGGCTTCCCTATTCGGTTAACCTTGCCACTGAATGTAAGTCGCTGACCCATTATACAAAAGGTACGCAGTCACCCTTGCGGGCTCCTACTTTTTGTAAGCATGCGGTTTCAGGATCTATTTCACTCCCCTCCCGGGGTTCTTTTCGCCTTTCCCTCACGGTACTAGTTCACTATCGGTCAATGATGAGTATTTAGCCTTGGAGGATGGTCCCCCCATATTCAGACAGGATTACACGTGTCCCGCCCTACTTTTCGTTAGCTCAGTACCACACGTCTCTTTTCGCGTACAGGACTATCACCTTCTATAGTCGGCCTTTCCAGACCGTTCCGCTAAGAGTCGTGCTATCACTAACAGGCTTCTCCGATTTCGCTCGCCACTACTTTCGGAATCTCGGTTGATGTCTTTTCCTCGAGCTACTGAGATGTTTCAGTTCACCCGGTTCGCCTCGCATACCTATGTATTCAGTATGCGATACCTTTGCAGGTGGGTTTCCCCATTCGGAAATCTCCGGATCAAAGCTTATTTGCCAGCTCCCCGAAGCTTATCGCAGGCTATCACGTCCTTCGTCGCCTATCATTGCCAAGGCATCCACCACATGCTCTTAGTCACTTGACCCTATAACTTTGATCACTCTCACGAGTTCTCAAAGCCAATCAAGGACTTGCCAGGTCTTTCACCTGGCGCGTTATGCCGTAATGTGAATGATTCTTCGACTACGCCAAGCATTACTGCCCAGCATGTCAGAGAACGATTCGTCATTACTTGAAATACAAACAAAGTTTGAATTTCGTTTTGACGCAATCTAAATTGTTGCCAACGGCACGGTGGATATTTCTATCCTTTCCGTTGGCAACGCTGATTCGACTCTATAAATTGTTAAAGAACAGCCGTGAGTCTCGCGACTCGTTGTTGATCGATTGATATCGACCAACATCAAAAAAGCCTCGATCAGTACCTGAACGAAGCCGCTTTGATGTTGATTGTTATTGGTGGAGGATGACGGGATCGAACCGACGACCCCCTGCTTGCAAAGCAGGTGCTCTCCCAGCTGAGCTAATCCCCCAGTTCGATGGAACGGGATGGTGGGTCTGGTTGGTCTCGAACCAACGACCCCCGCCTTATCAAGACGGTGCTCTAACCAACTGAGCTACAGACCCAAGCCGGTCGCTTCAATCAAGCAACGCCTGATCGTTGGCGACAACCTTCCAACAACCGATAAGTGTGAGCATTTGGCTTAATTGCCATTTTCCAGAAAGGAGGTGATCCAGCCGCACCTTCCGATACGGCTACCTTGTTACGACTTCACCCCAGTCACGAACCCTGCCGTGGTAATCGCCCTCCTTGCGGTTAGGCTAACTACTTCTGGCAGAACCCGCTCCCATGGTGTGACGGGCGGTGTGTACAAGACCCGGGAACGTATTCACCGCGGCAAGCTGATCCGCGATTACTAGCGATTCCGACTTCACGCAGTCGAGTTGCAGACTGCGATCCGGACTACGACTGGTTTTATGGGATTAGCTCCCCCTCGCGGGTTGGCAACCCTCTGTACCAGCCATTGTATGACGTGTGTAGCCCCACCTATAAGGGCCATGAGGACTTGACGTCATCCCCACCTTCCTCCGGTTTGTCACCGGCAGTCCCATTAGAGTGCCCTTTCGTAGCAACTAATGGCAAGGGTTGCGCTCGTTGCGGGACTTAACCCAACATCTCACGACACGAGCTGACGACAGCCATGCAGCACCTGTGTTACGGCTCTCTTTCGAGCACGAAGCCATCTCTGGCAACTTCCGTACATGTCAAAGGTGGGTAAGGTTTTTCGCGTTGCATCGAATTAAACCACATCATCCACCGCTTGTGCGGGTCCCCGTCAATTCCTTTGAGTTTCAACCTTGCGGCCGTACTCCCCAGGCGGTCAACTTCACGCGTTAGCTTCGTTACTGAGTCAGTAAAGACCCAACAACCAGTTGACATCGTTTAGGGCGTGGACTACCAGGGTATCTAATCCTGTTTGCTCCCCACGCTTTCGTGCATGAGCGTCAGTGCAGGCCCAGGGGATTGCCTTCGCCATCGGTGTTCCTCCGCATATCTACGCATTTCACTGCTACACGCGGAATTCCATCCCCCTCTGCCGCACTCCAGCATTGCAGTCACAGATGCAGTTCCCAGGTTGAGCCCGGGGATTTCACAACTGTCTTACAACACCGCCTGCGCACGCTTTACGCCCAGTAATTCCGATTAACGCTCGCACCCTACGTATTACCGCGGCTGCTGGCACGTAGTTAGCCGGTGCTTATTCTTACGGTACCGTCATCAACGCCCAGTATTAGTAGGCGCCTTTTCGTTCCGTACAAAAGCAGTTTACAACCCGAAGGCCTTCATCCTGCACGCGGCATTGCTGGATCAGGCTTTCGCCCATTGTCCAAAATTCCCCACTGCTGCCTCCCGTAGGAGTCTGGGCCGTGTCTCAGTCCCAGTGTGGCTGGTCGTCCTCTCAGACCAGCTACAGATCGTAGGCTTGGTAAGCCTTTACCCCACCAACTACCTAATCTGCCATCGGCCGCTCCAAACGCGCGAGGCCTTACGGTCCCCCGCTTTCCTCCTCAGAGCTTATGCGGTATTAATCCGGCTTTCGCCGAGCTATCCCCCACGTCTGGGCACGTTCCGATGTATTACTCACCCGTTCGCCACTCGTCAGCTTAACCTGTTACCGTTCGACTTGCATGTGTAAGGCATGCCGCCAGCGTTCAATCTGAGCCAGGATCAAACTCTATAGTTCGATCTTGAATTTAACGTCCTCGCTTTTCAGCAAAGACTACTCATTCGAAATTGAAGTGAACTTCACTTCTCATGAGCATTTAGTGCATTGCACTTTGTTCCGAAGAACTTGCAATCTCGCCAAATGCCCACGCTTATCGGCTGTATCTTGTTAAAGATCCAACTAAAACAAACCAAAACTTGATCCGTTTTTTTCTTAACTCCGCCGCGATCAGCGAAGCCCTAGACTGTAGCACAGATTTTGAAGAACCGTCAAATCATTCAACAAATTTCTTCATCACCGCACCACCTTCATCCACCTCCAACCGCCTTCCCGAAGAAGACCGCCGTCAGCAGCGAAGACCGCAACTATAGCA
>NZ_AEGR01000102.1 GCF_000211835.1 Hylemonella gracilis ATCC 19624
CATCCTGTCTGAACGGAGCGCCGCAGGCGCGCAGTGAGTTATGCCGGACAGGCGTGCGCCGCCCTGACGCTGCGAAGTCGGCAAAGCCGACCGGCCCCGTATGAGCGACTTGGCGCACAGCCCGGCTTGCGCAACGCCACCCCAGCAAGCACACCAAACGCCAACAAACCCGTCAATCCACCAACGCGCAATTCACCGTCTTGGCATTCAGCAATTCCACGCACACCAACGGCGCAATCCCCACCAGATACCCGCGCTGCCCTCCATTGATGGCGATCCTGGGCAAGGCCAGGATGCTTTCCTCGATGTAGACGGGCATCTCGCGCTTCGTCCCGAAAGGCGAGGTGCCGCCCACCAAGTAACCGCTGTGCCGGTTCGCCACCTCGGGCTTGCAGGGTTCGACCGACTTAGCGCCGATTTGCCGCGCGAGGTTCTTGGTGGACACCTTGCGGTCGCCATGCATCAGCACGATCAAGGGCTTGGCGTCCTGGTCCTGCATGACCAGCGTCTTCACCACCTCGTGCTCCGGAAACCCAAGCTGCCGCGACGATTCCGCCGTGCCGCCGTGCTCCACGTAGTCGTACAGATGCTCGGTGAACACCACGCCGCGCGCCTTGAGCAAGGCCGTCGCAGGGGTTTCTGAAACGTGCTCTTTCTTCGCCATGCACGAACGCCCGCTCAGACCGCCGGGTCGCGGATCTCCTTGCGAATCTGGTCGATCGCCTGCAGCAACTCGGGCGACAGCGTCGTGCCCCAGGCGTCCAGGTCCTCGTCCAGCTGCGCCACCGAGGTCACGCCGATGATGGTGCTCGCCACCTGCCACTTGGTGTAGCAAAACGCCAGCGCCATGCGCGTCGGCGTCAGGCCATGCGCGCGGGCCAGCGCGTTGTAACGGCGCGCGGCTTCCAGCGCCTCGGGGCGCCCCCAGCGCTGCTTGCGCGAAGACTCGAACTTGGTCAGACGAGCCTGCTCCGGCGCGCCGGGGCCGATGAAGCCGCTCGCGTCGTACTTGCCCGTCAAGGCGCCAAAGCCCAGCGGGGAATAGGCCAGCAATCCCACGTTCAGACGGTGCAGCGTTTCGTCCAGCCCGTTCTCCACCGTGCGGTTGCTCAGGCAATAGGGGTTCTGCACCGTGGCCACGCGCGGCAGGCCATGTTGCTCGGCCAGGCGCACGAACTCGTGCACGCCGTAAGGCGTTTCGTTGGACAGACCGATGGCACGCACCTTGCCGGCCTTCACCAGCTTGTCCATCGCCTCCAGCTGAGCGAGGATGGGCGTGAGCTTCGCGTCTTCCTTCTTGGATTTCTCCACGTCGAAATACATGGCGCCGAAAGCCGGCACGTGGCGCACCGGCCAGTGGATCTGGTAGAGATCGATGACGTCCGTCTTCATCCGCTTGAGGCTGCCTTCGCAGGCCGCGATGATGTCGGCGGGCGTAACGTCCGTCGCGCCATTGCGCACCCAAGGCATGCCCCGCGAGGGCCCGGCCACCTTGGTCGCCAGCACCATCTTCTTGCGGGCGTCGGGGCGCTTGGCGAGCCAATTGCCGATGATTTTCTCGGTGGCGTTGAAGGTTTCAGCCCGCGCGGGCACCGAGTACATCTCGGCGGTGTCCAGGAAGTTCACGCCACGGTCCAGGGAACGGTCCAGGATGGCGTGCGCGTCCGCCTCACTCACCTGCTCGCCAAAGGTCATCGTGCCCAGACAGATGGGCGTGACGCGCAGGTCGCTGGTGCCAAGCGGGACGAGGTTCATCGCAGGGGTCATGGTGTCTTTCTTTCTCGGGTTCGAAGGAATGCCCGGCGAGTTTACGGCCAGCCACGGCGCGGCGCCGGAGTCACGCCATTGACTGAGCGCGTCGGCAGGCCTTCGTATGATCAGGCCATGTACCAGCCTCGTCGCGTTGCCCACAGCGGCCATGTCCCCGTCCGTACCCTGAACTACCACGTGCTGCGCTGGGGACCCGAAGGAACACACGCGGGCGCGCAGGCCGGCGCCCAACCACCCCTGGTGCTGATGCACGGCTGGATGGACGTGGCCGCGTCCTTCCAGTTCGTGGTGGACGCCTTTAGTGAGTCCTTCGTGCAGGGTCGTCCCATCATCGCGGCGGACTGGCGCGGCTTTGGCCTGACCCAAGGTCCCGTGCAAGACCACTACGGGTTCCCCGACTACCTGGCCGACCTGGACTTCCTGCTGGACCAGATCGCCCCCGGCCAGCCGGTGGACTTGCTGGGCCACAGCATGGGCGGCAACGTAGTCATGCTGTACGCGGGTGCTCGGCCCCAACGCATCCGCCGCCTCATCAACCTCGAAGGCTTTGGCCTGCCCGCCACCCAGCCCGAGCAGGCCCCCGCGCGTCACGCCACGTGGATGGATGAACTGAAGCAATTTCATCGCGGTGAGTTGGCGCTCAAAACCTATGCCGACGCTGACGGCGTGGCTCGTCGGCTCATAAAGACCAACCCGCGCCTGCCCGAGGACAAGGCGCAATGGCTGGCGCGGCAATGGGCTCGGCCCATCACGCAGGGGCCGAACCAGGGCTCGTGGGAAATCCTGGGCGACGCCGCGCACAAGATTGTCAACCCCCAGCTCTACCGGGTGGAGGAAGTGCGGGCCGCCTACGCCGCCATCACTGCCCCGGTGCTGGTCGTCGAGGCCTCCGAGACACAAATGGAACAGTGGTGGCAAGGCCGCTACAGCCTGGCGGAATTCCATGAGCGGCTGCAGTCCGTGCCTCGCTTGCACCGCGAAGTGATCCAAGACGCCGCGCACATGCTGCATCACGATCAACCCGAACAGCTGGCCAGCTTGATCGAAGATTTCCTCACGGCGGAAGCTCCGCTGCCCTGAAGCGCTGCGAAGTGCCCTGAGAATACGGCCCTCACCTGCTCTCGGACGCCCCTGTCCGCCCCGATCCGGTCCATGCACGCTCTCTTGTCTCGTCTCGCCCTTGCCGCCCTGATGCTGGGCGCCCTCCACAGTCACAGTCATGCGCGGGATTTGCCCCCGCAAGACAGCGCGGTGCCCTCTGACGCCACCGATGAGCCCCTGGAATTTCCGTGGAAGCTCACCGCCGTGCCCTATGCCTACCACTGGCATCACAACCCGGAGCATCGGGAAGTCTTCATCCTCTCCCTGGAAAAGCAGCAAGACACCCAGCAGTTGCTCGGTCTGGCCGTGTTCCGCAACTCCTTTGGCCAGCCCTCGGCCTATGCTTACGCGGGCTACCAGCAACAGGACTTTTTGGACACGCCCCGGCTGTCGGCCAAGGTCACCGCGGGCATCATCTACGGCTACACAGGCCAATACGCCGACAAAGTGCCGCTGAACCACAACGGCTTTTCCCCCGGCATCGTCCCAGCCTTGGGCTACCAGGTCAGCACCCGCGACAGCGTGCAGTTGATGGTGCTGGGCACCGCGGGTTTTGCCCTGGGCTTCGACCACAGCTTCTGAAACATCCCTGGCCGGTCCGGGGTGTCCGGCGGGCGTCCTTGGGAACCTAAAATACGGGGTTTTCGGAATCGGAACGCTGCCGTCGGCAGCCCGCTCAGAACACCTCGGAACACGACAGGACTCCCCACCATGGACGCAGAACAGATCAACGCCATCGGCGCTCAACTGGCCGACCTCAGCCAGCGCACGGTCGAACTTCGGGGGTATCTTTGACTACGATGCCAAGGCTGAACGGCTGAGGACGGTCAACGCCTCCTTGGAAGACCCCACGGTCTGGAACGACCCCAAGAAGGCGCAGGAACTCGGCAAGGAGAAAAAGTCGCTGGACGAAGTGGTCGTCACGCTCAACCGGCTGACCAGCGAACTGGCCGACAACTCCGAGCTCTTCGAGATGAGCAAGGAAGACGGTGACGAAGCGGGCCTGCGGACCATCCAGGCCGAGGCTGGCAAGCTCGCGGAAATCGTTGAGAAGCTCGAATTCCGCCGCATGTTCAACAACCCGGCCGACCCCCTGCCCGCCTTCCTGGACATCCAGGCCGGCGCGGGCGGCACCGAGGCCTGCGACTGGGCCAGCATGCTGCTGCGCCAGTACCTCAAGTACGCCGAGCGCAAGGGCTTCAAGGCCACGGTGGAAGACGAAACCCCGGGCGACACGGCTGGCATCAAGAGCGCGACCATCAAGATCGAGGGCGACTACGCCTTCGGCCTGCTGCGCACCGAAACGGGCGTGCACCGCCTGGTGCGCAAGTCGCCCTTCGACAGTTCGGGCGGGCGCCACACCAGCTTCGCGTCGATCTTCGTCTACCCGGAAATCGACGACACCATCGAGATCGAAATCAACCCGGCCGACGTGCGCACCGACACCTTCCGCGCCAGCGGCGCGGGCGGCCAGCACATCAACAAGACCGACTCGGCCGTGCGCCTGACCCACATCCCCACCGGCATCGTGGTGCAGTGCCAGGACGGCCGCAGCCAGCACAGCAACCGCGACGTGGCCTGGAAACGCCTGCGCAGCCGTCTCTACGACTTTGAAATGCGCAAGCGCATGGAAGAGCAGCAGAAGCTCGAGGACACCAAGACCGACGTGGGCTGGGGCCACCAGATCCGCAGCTACGTGCTGGACCAGAGCCGCATCAAGGACCTGCGCACCAACTACGAGACCTCGGCCACCCAGAAGGTTCTGGATGGCGATCTCGACCCATTCATCGAAGCCTCACTGAAGCAGGGAGTCTGAAATCATGCGTGAAGGACAAACCACCGTCATCCGGCGCGAGGACTACGCGGCCCCCGCCTACTGGATCGACAGCGTCGAGCTGACTTTCGACCTGGACCCGGCCAAGACCCGCGTGCTCAACAAGATGCGCCTGCGCCGCAACCCCGAGGTCGCGGCCCAGGCCCTGAAGCTCGATGGCGAGGAACTCAACTTGGCGCGCGTGCTGGTCAACGGCCAGGGCACGAGCTTCAAGACCGAGGGCGACCAGCTGGTGCTGGAGAACCTGCCCACGGTTACAGACGCCTTCGACCTCGAAATCTTCACGACCTGCGCGCCCGAGAAAAACAGCAAGCTCATGGGCCTGTACGTGAGCCAGGGCACGTTCTTCACGCAATGCGAAGCCGAGGGCTTTCGCCGCATCACCTACTTCTTGGACCGCCCGGACGTGATGGCCAGCTACACCGTCACCCTGCGAGCGGACAAGAAGAAGTACCCCGTGCTGCTGTCCAACGGCAACCTGGTCGAGCAAGGCGATCTGGACGGCGGCCGTCACTACGCCAAGTGGGTCGATCCGCACAAGAAGCCCTGCTACCTCTTCGCCCTGGTGGCGGGCCAGCTGGTCGCGCGCGAGCAGCGCATCAAGGCGCGCAACGGCCGCGAGCACCTGTTGCAGGTCTACGTGCGCCCGGGCGACCTGGACAAGACCGAGCACGCGATGAACTCGCTGATGGCTTCCATCGCCTGGGACGAAGCACGCTTCAAGCTGCCGCTGGACCTGGACCGCTTCATGATCGTCGCGACGAGCGACTTCAACATGGGCGCGATGGAGAACAAGGGCCTCAACGTCTTCAACACCAAGTTCGTGCTGGCCAGCCAGGCCACCGCCACCGATGTCGATTACGCCAACATCGAAAGCGTGGTGGGCCACGAATACTTCCACAACTGGACCGGCAACCGCGTGACCTGCCGCGACTGGTTTCAGCTTTCGCTCAAGGAAGGCCTGACCGTCTTCCGCGATCAGGAGTTCAGCATGGACCTGGCCGGCGAGGCCAGCGCCCGCGCGGTCAAGCGCATCGAGGACGTGCGCGTGCTGCGCACCGCCCAGTTCCCCGAGGACGCGGGCCCCATGGCCCACCCGGTGCGGCCCGACAGCTACATCGAGATCAACAATTTTTACACCGTCACGGTGTACGAAAAGGGTTCGGAAGTCGTGCGCATGCAGCAGACGCTGACGTCACGCGAAGGCTTCGCCAAGGGCATGGCCCTGTACTTCCAGCGCCACGACGGCCAGGCCGTGACCTGCGACGACTTCGCCCAAGCCATAGCCGACGCGAACCCCAGCTCTGAGCTGGCGCGCCTGCTGCCTCAATTCAAGCGCTGGTACAGCCAGGCGGGCACGCCCCAGGTCGCGGCACGCGGCCACTACGACGCGGCGGCGCAGCGCTACACGCTGACGCTCACGCAAAGCTGCCCGCCGACGCCCGGCCAGGCCGAGAAGCTGCCCTTCGTCATCCCCGTGGCCCTGGGCCTGCTGTACGCCGACGGCCTTGAAATCCCCGGCAGCGCTCGCACCGTGGTGCTCAGCGACGCGCAGACCGAGGTGGTGTTCGAGGGCGTGGCGTCCGAGCCCGTGCCCTCGCTGCTGCGCGGCTTCAGCGCGCCGGTGGTGCTGCGCTACGACTACAGCGATGCCGAGCTGCTGACGCTGCTCGCCCACGACAGCGATCCCTTCAACCGCTGGGAAGCCGGCCAGCGCTTGGCGCTCAAGCGCGCCCTGGCGACCATCGCCAGCGGCGCCACCGAGCAGCCCTTGGACGCGGCCTACCTGGACGCGATGCGCGCCGTGCTGCGCCACCCGCAGCTGGACGCGGCCTTCAAGGAACTCGTCCTCACCCTGCCCTCGGAGACCTACATCGCCGAGCAGCTGGAGGTCGTCGACCCGCAACGCGTGCATGCCGTGCGCGAGGCCATGCGCGGCCAGCTGGCGCTGGAGCTGCGCGAGGACTGGGCCTGGGCCTACGAGCAGCACCACGACACCGGCGCCTATCGGCCCGATGCCGTCTCCTCGGGCCGGCGCGCGCTGGCGGGCCTGGCGCTGGCCATGCTCTGCCTGGCCGCGCGCGAAACCGGCGACGTGGTCTGGCCCGGCAAGACCTACCAGCGCTTCAAGGACGCGGGCAACATGACGGACCGCTTCAACGCCCTGGCCGCGCTGGTGCAAAGCGGCCACGCCCTGGCTCGTGACGCCCTGCAGCGCTTCCACGCCCTCTTCAAGAACGAGGCGCTGGTGCTGGACAAGTGGTTCGCCCTGCAAGCTGGCGCATCGGACCGCGGTGGCGACGTGCTGCCCGCCGTCAAGCAACTCATGAAGCACCCGGACTTCACGCTCAAGAACCCCAACCGCGCCCGCAGCCTGATCTTCAGCTACTGCAGCGCCAACCCCGGCGCCTTCCACCGCGCCGACGCGGCCGGTTATGTGTACTGGAGCGAGCGCGTGCTGGAGCTCGACGCCCTCAACCCGCAGGTCGCCGCGCGTCTGGCGCGCGCTCTCGACCGCTGGAAGAAGCTGGCCGAGCCCTACCGCCACGCCGCCCGCGAAGCCATCGCCCGCGTGGCCGCCAAGCCGGACCTGAGCAACGACGTGCGTGAAGTCGTGAGCCGCGCACTCGCCGAAGAATGAACGAGACCCGAACATGAGCCAGAAAATTTCCCTCAGCCGCTACCTCGTTGAACAGCAGCGCGTGCACGGCCACATCCCGTCCGAGCTGCGCCTGCTGCTCGAGGTGGTGGCGCGCGCCTGCAAGAGCATCAGCCACGCGGTCAACAAGGGCGCACTCGGCGGCGTGCTGGGCAGCGCCGACAGCGAGAACGTGCAGGGCGAGGTGCAGAAGAAGCTGGACATCATCGCCAACGAGGTGCTGATCGAGGCCAATGAATGGGGCGGTCACCTGGCCGCCATGGCCAGCGAGGAGATGGACAGCATCTACGCCGTGCCCAACCGCTACCCGCAGGGCGAGTACCTGCTGCTGTTCGACCCCCTGGACGGCAGCAGCAACATCGACGTGAATGTGAGCATCGGCACCATCTTCAGCGTGCTCAAGAAGCCGAACGATGACCCGCGCAAGGTTGAGGCGGTCAGCGAAGCCGACTTCCTGCAGGCCGGCAAGCAGCAGGTCGCGGCGGGCTACTGCGTCTACGGCCCTCAGACCACGCTGGTGCTGACCGTGGGTGACGGTGTGGCCATGTTCACGCTGGACCGCGAGCAAGGCTCCTTTGTGCTCACGCAGGAGAACGTGCGCATTCCCGAGGACACGAAGGAATTCGCCATCAATATGTCGAACATGCGCCACTGGGATGCGCCGGTGAAACGCTACATCGACGAATGCCTGCAGGGCAAGGAAGGCCCGCGCGGCAAGGACTTCAACATGCGCTGGATCGCCAGCATGGTGGCCGATGTGCACCGCATCCTCACGCGCGGCGGCGTCTTCATGTACCCCTGGGACAAGCGCGAGCCGGACAAGCCGGGCAAGCTGCGCCTGATGTACGAGGCCAACCCCATGAGCTGGCTGGTTGAGCAGGCCGGCGGCGCGTCCACCAACGGCCGCCAGCGCATCTTGGACATCCAACCCCAGAAGCTGCACGAACGCGTGAGCGTCATCCTCGGCAGCAAGAACGAAGTGGAACGGGTGACGGCTTACCACCAGGCCTGAGCCCAAGCGAGGCGCACAAGCACGGCGCACAAAGGCCGATGCCCGGACAAGCCGGGCATCGGTTTTTTTTATGGAACCCAGGGAGCCACTGCCCGCTCAGGTTCCCCCATCGACGTCGCCTCTCTCTGTCTCTCTCACAGTTTTGGCTGTATTCCTCACGCGGTGCCTGCGGCACCGCTTGCTCATTCAGGCGTGATGTTGTTGCGCTTGATGAACTGGCCCCAGTGCTCACGCTCCTTGCGCAGTTCGACTGCGAAGGCCTCGGGCGTGTCCAGCACGGGGATCAGGGCCTGCTGCTCCAGCCGTTGGCGCACGGCCGGATTGTGGAAAGCCTTGCTGATTTCCGCGCTGAGCTTCTTGATGATGGGCGCGGGTGTCTTGGCCGGCGCCATGATGCTGAAGGACGTCCAGGCACGCACGTTCAGACCCGCTTCCTGCAAGGTCGGCACGTTGGGCAGCAGCGGGGTTTTTTCGTTCACCGCCAGCGCGACGACTTTGCCCGCCTTGATGTACTGGTCGATCGTGGCCAGGTCGGTGTACATGAAATGGAGCTGACCGCCCAAGAGGTCCTGGTAGGCGGGCGCCACACCCTTGTAAGGCACATGCGTGAAGCGCGCGCCCGAGGCTTCTTCCAGCATGCGCACGCCGATGTAGGGCGGGCTGCCCACGCCAGCGGAGCCATAAAAGTACTTGGCGCTTTCTTGCTTGCCGGCCGCGATCAGGTCCTTCACCGTCTTCCAACCCGTGGACGGCGACGCGACCAGCACCATGGGCGCCATCACGCCCCGGCTCACCGGCATCAGGTCACGCTCGGCGTCGAAGGGCATGCTCTTCATGATCACCGGGTTGATGCCCAGCGAGGAATTGGACGCGATGAGCAAGGTGTAGCCATCGGGCGTGGACTTGGCCGCCAGATCGGCGCCAATGTTGCCGCTAGCGCCCGGCTTGTTGTCCACCACGAAGGACTGCTTGAGCTGCTCCGACAGCGCCTGCGTCAGCAGTCGCGCGAAGGCATCGGTGCCGCCGCCTGGTGAGGAGGGCACGATGACACGCACCGGACGCGAGGGCCAGTCCTGCTGCGCCTGCGCCGCGAACGGCAACCCCACCGCCGCGGCCAACAGGACCGCTGCGGCCGCGTGGCGGCGTGCGAGGGAAAACAAAGTCTGCATGGTGATCTCCTGGTGTGGTTGTGATGTGAATCGCCGCCGCCCTCGTCACGAACGCCGGCGTTCGGCCGCTTGTTTCCAGAGGTTCCAGGGGCGCTCGACCTGCCCCTCCGTGCTGTCCATGGACGCCTGGCATTCGCCCGGCGTCAGAAACTCGGGGTCGCCCAGCTGCGTGGCCTGCAGTTGCAGGCGCGCGTTGATCTCCGCGTAGACCGCGCGGTACACGGCCAGCTTGAGCGAGGGCGCCACCACGGTGGAGCCATGGCCGCGCATCAGCACGATGTGCGCGCTGCCCAGGCGCTCGGCCAGCGCGCTGCCCAAACGGTCGTCACGCACCAGCAGGTCGCTCGCGTCGCCCGCGGTCTCGCGGATTTCAAACAAGGGTGTGCCCGCGCCCAGGAAACCGCTCATGTGGCAGACCGGCGCCAGCCGAGTGCGGCGCGACACGGTGAAGGGCACGACCGAGGCCGAGTGACTGTGCACGACGGCGATCACGTCCGGACGGGCGCGGTAGATCGCGCCATGGATGAAGCGCTCCAAGTAGACGCGCCGGTCGCCGGCGTCCAGGGGCGTGCCGTCCAGCGCGAACTGCACGATGTCCTCGGCCTGCACCTGCCCAGGCGCCATGTTGCGCGCCAGCAGGAAGCGCTGGGGATGCACGTCGTGGCGCACACTGACGTGGCCGAAGGCATCCACCACGCCCTGGTCAAACAGGATGTGGTTGGCGGACACGAGGTCCGCGACCAGCGAGGCAGAGGGAGACTGGGCCGTCATGTGCGCGGTCATGGTGTCGTTGTCCTTCAGATCTTGGCCATTTCGTAGGTGGTCGGCGCGAACAGCTCCTCCACCGCCACCCTGCGTTTCGACAGGCCCTGGTCATGATGGTGAGCCAGGAAGGCCTCCAGCGTGTGGCGGTTGGCGGCCACGCCGTTGGGCCAGTAGTCCGGCCCCATCAGTTGTTGCGCCGCCGCGATCTGCTCTTCCAGGAAAGGCAGGGACGTCTTGGGCGCGGAGGGATCGGCCAGCCGTTCCAGCGCCAGGTTCTTGGCCGCGTCGAAGGCCTTGTACAGCGCCACCGGCAACCAGGGGTGCTGCGCCACCAGCGTCTTGCGCACACCCAGCACGTGCATGATCGGAAAGACACGGGTGCGGCGGTAATAGTCATGGGCCGCGGCGGTCGGGTCCGGGTAGAGCCAGACCACTTCCGGATTGCGGCCGAAGCACGAGGGCGCGCGCGGGCCGACGAAAGCATCGATGTCACCGCGGTCCAGCATGGCCGACAAGGTGTCGGTCTCGTCGGCGGCTTCCAGCTTCACCCCCGAGGGCAATTCGATGCGCAGCTTCTCGGGACGCCCCGGTGTTTCGATGCCGCCACGCACCCAGGTCACGTCGCTGGGCAAGATGCCGAAGTCCTCCTTCAACAGCGCGCGCGCCCAGACATTGGCCGAGAGTTGGTACTCGGGCAGGCCCACGCGCTTGCCACGCAAGTCGGACGCCTGGCGGATGCGGTCGCGCCGCACGTAGATCGCGGTGTGACGAAAGGCGCGCGACATGAAGATGGGCACCGCGACATAAGCGCAGTCACCTTGCGAGACCTTGAGCGTGTAGCTGGACAAGGACAGTTCGCTGACGTCGAACTCGGCGCCCCGGAAGGCACGGAAGAAGGCCTCTTCCGGCGACAGGGTCATGAAGAGAGGATCGACGGCGTCGATCAGGACCGCGCCATCCAGCAGCGCACGCGTGCGGTCGTAGTCGCCCATGGCGACGGAAAGGGTCAGCCTGCTCACGAAGTCTCCGAGGTGTTCCATGCCCCGGGCGCGCTGGGCGAACCGGGGACACACGCACGGTAAGCGGCCCGCGCGGCAGGGTCAAGATTGATTGTTCAATCCAGCATTCGGCACCGTCCTCGGCGCGATGGGGGACGCTGAGTCGTGCGCAACAGGCGTAACAAAACGTGCGCGCGGTCGCATCAGCTGACCGCTGCGGCGCTGCTCCTCGATGTGCGCCACCCACCCCGCCACGCGCGCGACGACGAAGATCGCGCTGGCCGCCTCCTGGCCCAGGCCCATGGCGCGGGTCAGCGCCACCATCGGCAACTCGTGCCGCACGCGCAGGCCGGTGGCACGCTCGATCTCTTCGATGGCCTCGCAAACCGCTAGCAGGGGCCGCTGCGGGTAGTGCGAGCGCATGAATGCCAGCAGCACGCGGCCCCGCGGATCGCCCTGCGGGTACAAGGCGTGGCCAAACCCCGGCAAGGGCCGGCCCGAGGCATGCCGTTCCAAGGCGCGCCGCAGCAAGGCGGCTTTGCCGCCGCCG
Organism: Hylemonella gracilis ATCC 19624; assembly: GCF_000211835.1. Classification (GTDB taxonomy): domain Bacteria; phylum Pseudomonadota; class Gammaproteobacteria; order Burkholderiales; family Burkholderiaceae_C; genus Hylemonella; species Hylemonella gracilis. The sequence goes on from NZ_AEGR01000102.1 coordinate 11,859, forward strand.
CCCAGGAAGGCGTGGGCATCGTCGTACAGGTGCGCCACGTTCATGCCCGAGCTGCTGCACAGGGCCGCGGCGATGCATGCATGCAAAGTCGCCCCGCTGGAGGCGGCCACCCGCACCGCCAACGTTCCCGGCATCAGCTCATGGTCGGCCAGCAAGGTCAACATCAAGCCGATGGCCGCGCGGTTGCTCGGGCTGGGTTCGCCGCCCAAGGCCCTCAGCAGGGCATCGGCGATGCGCTCGCCCCGCACCATGGGCACGTAATGCGGATCGCGCGAGGCCAGGCCGCAACAGCCGACCAGGACTTGCAAGATCTCGCGCGCGTGGTCGTGCACGCTCTCCTGCGCGTTTCGCGGCGCACGCCGCTGCAAACCCAGCTGCAGCACCACCAAGGCGAACACCTCCAGCAGGGAGTCCCGCCCCGCCGCGTCGCGCAGCGCCTCGACCATGCCCACCAGCATGCGCGGCGTGGCCGCCACCGGCCAGACTGGCGCCTGAGGCTCCCACTGCCCGCGCCAGAGCAGCTCGGCCACGGCCTCGAAAGACGCGGCTTCGTCCACGAGTTCCGTCGCGAGGCGCCCCCGGTAGCGCGGCCCCTGGGGCGTGATCTCCGTGATCGAGGTCGAGATGATCGCCTGCCCATGGTTCATGGCATCGGCCGCCACTGCGCCATGCCCGGCGCGGGCCAGCGCCCGGGCGTGCACCCGCTCCACGTCGGCGCGCAGATAAAGGCGCGCCTTCTGACCCGGGCGGATGACGCTGCGGATCAGGCCACGGCTCACGTAGGCGTAGAGCGTTTGGCGTTGCACGTCGAGCCATTGCACGGCCTCGCGCGCCGTCAGGTACTCGCCAGAAGGTGGGTTCGGGTTCGCTCGCATGGGCGCAAGCTTAGCCAAGACGCCCAACACGACCCTTGCGCCGGGACCACCGGGAGAGCCCGCCGGACTTGGCCCAGCGCCCCTGCCCCGACGCCGCAGCCCAGCCGGGGCGGGTCGAAAGCCATCCCAAATACCCTATAATCCGAGGCTTCGCCGGTGTAGCTCAGTTGGTAGAGCAGCTCATTCGTAATGAGAAGGTCGAGGGTTCGATTCCTTTCTCCGGCACCAAGAAAACAGGAAGCCCGCTATCCAAAAGATAGCGGGCTTTTTTTGCGCCCTGAGCACAGTTCCTAGTATTCCACGGGTGCTTGTCACCCCATGACTGCGCATCCGCAGCATGCATTCCTGCCCTTGATCAGCGTTTTCTGGACCGAGGAATTCCGCCCACGGGCACAAGCGCGGTCAATATCTGACGGCGGCAGACATCGAGAATTTCGTCGGACAGTGGCGAATCGTCCGGGCAGGCACGAGACAACACCAGCGCCCCGAGCATCTGCGAGAAAAGGCTGATCGCCTTCGCGCGGGCTGCGCCTTGATCCGCACCCGCCGCCATCGCACCGCGTTCAACCGCCGCCAGCATGCTGGCGATTCCTGACGCGAACGCCGCCTGGACCGCCGGGGGTTGACGCGCGGCGTCACCGCTCAAGGCCGCCATCGTGCAGCCATCGCCCCGTTCGTCCCGGTGTTCCCTGGACAAATAGCGGGCAATGAACTCGGCGGTGTCCAGATCCTGGTACTCGCTCATCTTGGCGACAAGTCCCTGCGCGGTCGCCTCGGTCATCAAGTCTGCCTTCGATCCGAAATGCTTGTAGAAGCCACCATGCGTGAGCCCCGCGGCGACCATCAGGTCCGCCACGCTCACGCCGTCGAAACCACGCTCACGGAATAGCGTGGAAGCCGTTTCGACGATGCGCGCACGATTCTCTTGCGACTGCGCCTTGGTGATCTTCATCCTGTACCTCGTCCAACAACAGCGCCGCACTATACATTGATGTCGTTTGAAATCAAAACTATTGACTTTTTTGATTATGAGTGAAATCATAAGGCCAGGTTCAACTTCCTTCCACGAAAGTCCCACCATGGCAAACACCCCTACCGTCCTCATCACCGGCGCCTCCACCGGCATTGGCGCCACCTATGCCGAACGTTTCGCGCAACGCGGCCACGACTTGGTCCTGGTCGCGCGGGACATCACCCGCCTGAATGCGCTCGCCGCGAAGCTGCGCGCCGCCCACAAGGTCGAAGTCACCGCGCTGCAAGCCGACCTCACGGCCCCATCCGACCTGTCCACCATCGAAGAGCGCCTGCGCGACGATGCCCGCATCGGCATCCTGATCAACAACGCCGGCATGGCCCAGTCAGGCGGCATCCTGCAACAGAAGCCCGAGAGCATCGAACGCCTGATCGCGCTCAACATCACCGCGCTGACCCGGCTCGCGGCCGCCGTCGCGCCACGGTTCGCCCAAGCGGGTGCAGGCGCGATCGTCAACATCGGCTCGGTGGTCGGCCTCGCACCCGAGTTCGGGATGTCCATCTATGGCGCGACCAAGGCCTATGTGCAGTTCCTGTCCCAAGGGCTGCGCGTGGAGCTCGCGCCCAAGGGCGTGTACGTCCAGGCCGTGCTGCCAGCCGGCACGCGCACCGAGATCTGGGAACGCGCCGGCATCGACATCAACACCATGCGCGATCTGATGGACGTTGGTGAACTGGTTGACGCGGCCCTGGTCGGTTTTGACCGTCGCGAACCGGTGACGATTCCACCGCTGTCCGACGCCGGGCGCTGGGACGCGCTGGAAGCAGCGCGGCAAGGTCTGCTGTCGGACCTGCACCAGGCCCATGCGGCCACGCGTTACCAGCGCGCCGCTTGAGCGTGCGTGCCCATTTCGACGCAGCCCGAACACACCCCATCCACCAGGACATTCCATGAACCACTCCAAAACGACTCGGCGCGTGGCGCTGGTGACCGGCGCCTCCTCGGGCATCGGCGAGGCCACCGCACTGCAGCTCATCGCCGCAGGCTTCACGGTCTACGGAACCAGTCGGCGCGGCGCGGCAGGCGCTCACCGGGCCTTTCCCCTGCTGGCCCTGGACGTCACGAATGATGCGTCCGTGCAGGCCGCGATCGCCGAGCTGGTGCGGCGGGAGGGACGCATCGACCTGCTGGTCAACAATGCCGGCATCGGCATCACGGGTGCCGCCGAAGAAAGCTCCATCGAACAGGTGCGGGCGCTCTTCGAGACCAATTTCCATGGCGTCGTGCGCGTGACCAACGCGGTGCTGCCACTGATGCGCAAACAACGCAGCGGGCGCATCCTCAACGTCGGGTCGGGCCTCGGGTTGATTCCGTCGCCGTTCAGTGCCTATTACTCGGCGACCAAGCACGCCCTGGAGGGCTACTCCGAATCGCTCGATCACGAGGTGCGGGGCTTCGGCATTCGCATTGCGGTGATCGAGCCCGGCGCGACCAGAACCTCGTTCGAGTCGAGCACCGCAGCCGCAGACCAGCCACTGCCCGCCTACGACACCCTCCGCGCCAACTACCTCGCGGCCTATGAGCGCGCCATGGCGGAGGCGGATACGCCGGAAAGCGTGGCCGAGACCATCGTGAAGGCAGCGCTCAACACGAGCCCGTTGCTCCGATACCCCTCCGGCAAGTCCGCACGGCAAGCGGCTTTCGCGCGTCGCTTTCTTCCGCGTTCGCTGTTCGACAAGTCGCTGCACAAGATGTTCGGGATGGCGTAAACCGAAACGACATCCAACAGCCCGTCATAGGATCCAGCACGCACCCGAACCCGTCGTCGACCCAGCGGACCCCAGGAGACTCTCATGAAAGCCCTCACCTTCAAGCGCTACGGCAAATCACCCGAGATCGGGTTGTCCGAGCTTCCCCGCCCCAGCTTGCGGGATGACGAAATGTTGGTCGAAGTCCACGCGGTGGGTTTGAACCCGATCGACAACATGATCACGACGGGCATGTTCAAGCCCGTGCTGAAGTTTCAAATGCCCGCCACGATGGGGAGTGACTTGTCTGGCGTGGTGAAAGAGGTCGGCCGCCGCGTGACGCGGTTCAAGTCGGGTGACGCCGTCTTCGCCAGTCTGTTTGACTTGGGTATCGGCTCACTGGCGGAGTTCGCCGTGGTGCCTGAGCATGTGGCGGCGCCCAAGCCCGAGAACCTCGACTTCGTGCAGGCGGCCTCGATTCCCATGGTCGGCCTCACGTCATGGCAAGCCATGAAGGAGCGCGCAGGCATTCAATCGGGTCAGAAGGTCTTCATCCCGGCCGGCTCCGGCGGCATCGGCAGCTTCGCCATCCAGTTGGCCAAGCACTTTGGCGCCAAGGTCGGCACGACCACCAGCACCGGCAACGTCTCATTGGTGCGCGGCCTGGGCGCAGACGAAGTGATCGACTACAAGAAGCAACAATTCGAAAAGGAGCTTCGCGGCTACGACATGGTGCTGGGCACGCTCAGGGGCGACGAGATCGAAAAATCCATCGGCATCCTCAAGCCCGGCGGCAAGATCGTTTCCCTGGTTGGACCGCTGGACGCCGCGTTTGCTACCACGCGCGGACTGAACGTCGTGCTGAAGTTGGTCTTCGGTCTGATGAGTCGCAAGATCATGCGGCTCGCGGCCCAGCGCGAGGTGGATTACTCATTTCTCTTCGTGCGCCCGGACGGCGCCCAATTGGCGGAGATCGGCCAGCTGCTCGCGTCCGAACGAATCCGCCCCGTGATCGACCAGGTTTTCCCCTTCGAGCACGCACGCGAAGCGCTCGGGTACCTGGCCCAGGGACGCGCCAAGGGCAAGGTTGTTGTCCAGATCAAGTAGACGACAGTGGAACGGGCCAACGCCGATGGCCCGAAACAGAAAGCCCGCGATCTTTTGGATCGCGGGCTTTTTGCTTCCTCAGCCCTCCAACCGCTCGTGGAAATCGCTCGCGCCCTGCTTCCAGTAGACCGCGATCCGGGCGGCTTCCTTGGGCAGGCCTTTGTCCTGCAGAAGCACCTGACGCAGGGAGGCCATGCTCGCGGCCTCGCCAGCGCACCAGGCGAAGCCCTCACCGGCGGGCACCGTCCAAGCGCGCACGGCGTCCACCAGCGCGTCGGCACTGGCGCACCAGTGCACGCGCACCTGGGCAGCGCTGGTCAGCTCGCGCTGGTCCGCCACGTCGTCCAGGTGGACGAACACCTCCACCCGCGCATTCGCCGGCAGTTCCTCCAGCCGCCGGGCGATGGCGGGCAGGGCCGTCGCGTCGCCCACGAGCAGATGCCAGTCGTAGTCCAGCGGCACGATCATGGAGCCGCGGGGGCCACCGATGAGCGCCGTCTGGCCGACACGGGCCTGGCGCGCCCAGTCGGACGCGGCACCGTGGCCGTGCAAGGCGAATTCCAGTGTCAGCTCGCCCGTGCGACGGTCGAAAGCGCGCGGCGTGTAGTCACGGCGAACGGGTTCCGCGCCACCCGGCGCGAGCATGAATTTGACGTGGTCGTCAAAGGAGTCCGAAACGAAATCGTGCAGGGACTCGCCCGCGAAGGTGACGCTGACGAAATTCGGGCTGGGGGATTCGATGCGCGCGACGGTCAGCTCGCGCACCTTGAGTTCGTGCCGCACGCGTTGAACGCGGCGTGTCTGTGCATGCAATTCCATGGGGCTTCCATTGGTTGATAATGTCCACCATCATGTCAAAACAAGTTGATAATGTCAACCGAAAGGATTTGCCGCCGGCCGAGCAGGCTTTTGAGCTGATCCACGCGATCATGCATTTGCATCGCGCTCAGCAGTTGCGCGGGTTGCCCGAGGGTCCATCCGAGTTGTCGCACATGGAAGGCAAGGCGCTGGGGTTCATCGCCCGTCATCCAGGCGCGACCCAAAGTGAACTGGTGACGCGCAGCCGGCGCGACAAGGCGCAGATCGCGCGGCTGATCGGCCACCTGCGCGAGCGCGGCCTGATTGAAACCCAGGTCGATGCGCAGGACCGCCGCAGCCAGCGCCTGCAACTGAGCGCCGCTGGCCAGCGCCTGCACGAAACGCAGCAGGAGCGATGGCGCAAGCTGGCGCGCCAGGGCATGGCGAGCCTGAGCGCCGAGGAAAACCGCTTGCTGGTGGCGCTGCTACAGAAAGTGGAGCAAAGCCTGCGTGAGGACGCGGACACGGGCAACGCCTGAGCGCGCGGCTGCTGCTGCAGCCGCGGAGTCCTCAGGTCCCAGCCCAGTCCTTCTTGCTGGCGTCGGTGCTGGCCACCGAGTACAGCACCTGGGCGTTGCGCGTCTTCTGGAACTCTTCCAGGCTCTGGCCCCGCATGGCCGCGTAGATGTGCAGGTTGGACACGCCCACCACTGCCCCCAGTTTCTCCAGGCCAAAGAAGATGCAGCCGTAATGGATCAAGCCGCGCCAATCGCGCCGGCGCACCAGGTCACGTTCCTCTTCTGTCAGTCCAGCCCGGGCGTAGGCCGCCTCCGGATCCTGCAGGAACAGTTCGCGGTGCGCGGGGATCACCATGTCACGCAAGAAGCGGTTGAGGCGGTACGTCTTCACGCTGCGCTCCAGCGTGAAGGGGTAGGTGCCCTTGAGCCGCTCGGCGCCAGCGAGTTGCTCGCCCATGCGGGCGCGATGACGGTACACCTCCCCCGCCACGGGGGGCGCCGCCTCGTTCTCGAGGATCAGGGTGGCGATGCCGGTCATGGACGGCAGATAGTAGGACTGGTGCAAGCGGCGCACGCAAGCTGAGAGCGCGCCGCGCATGATCAGCCACATGATGATTTCAGCGCCCTCCACGCCGCCCAGCTCGGCCAGTTCCGCGATGGTCAGCTCGGTCACACGCACCGGGTCCTTCTCGATCAGCTCCAGGAACTGCCGGTCCCAGGGGGTGTTGTTGAAGCCCGCGCGCTCGCCATGCACCTGGTGCGACAAGCCTCCGGTGGCGACGATCACGACCTTGAGGTCCTCCGGATAGCTCTCGATGGCGCGCCGCAGCGCCTGCCCCATCTTGTAGCAACGCTGGGCCGTGGGCACGGGCAACTGCAGCACGCCGACTTGCAGCGGCACGATGGGCACGGGCCAGTCCTGCCCCGGCGTGCACAGCATGGACATGGGCGAGAAGCAGCCATGGTCCAACGGCTTGCCCTGGAAGAAGGACAGGTCGAACTCCTCGCAGGCGAGCGACTGGCCGATGTGCCGCGCCAAGGCGGGATGCCCTGGCAGGGGTGGCAGGGCGCGCGCGCCGCCGCCCTCGTCGGCCACCGGGTAACTGTCCCCCACGCCCAGCACGAAGGGCGAGTAGTGATCGAAGAAAAACGACGTGATGTGGTCGTTGTAGATGACGAACATCACGTCGGGCTTCTTCTCGTCCAGCCAGGCGCGGATGGGATCGAAGGCCTGGAAGATCGGGCCCCAGACCGGGTCGTCCTTCTGGTTCTTGTCGTAGGCGAAGCCGATGGTGGGCGTGTGGGACGTGGCGATCGCGCCAATGATCCGGGCCATGGTGTTCCTCTCAGGCAGGCGGTGAGGACGAGAACGCGCGGACGGCGCCGCCGCGCCGCCATCCGCGCACGGGAAAGGTCAGTCCAGGGCGGCCTGGGTTTTCTGGATCACGGCCGCGAGCCGGGTCGACTCGGCCTGCACGTATTGGACGAACTGTTCTCGCGTGGCGGGGAAGGGTTCGTACCCCAGGGCCAGGAACTTGTCGCGGACGTCGGCTTCGGCCAACACCTTCTCGATGTCGCGGGTGATTTTGTCCGCCACCGCGCGCGGCAGCCCCTTGGGCGCGGCGATGGTGGTCCAGCCGCTGACCTCGAAGCCCGAGGGCCCGCCCGCCTCGGCCACGGTGGGCACGTCCTTGTACGCCGGGATGCGGCGGGGCGCAGCCACGGCCATGAACTTGAGCTTGCCCGCGCGGTAGAGCGGCCCGGCGGTGGCGCTGGAGCCGAAGGCGAAATCCAGATCGCCCTGGGCCACCGAGGTGTAGAGCTGCGAGGTCTCCTTGAAGATCACGTGCTGCATCTCCGTGCCGGTGATGGTCTCGAACAAGGCCGAGCCCAGGTGCACGGGATTGCCCACGGACCAGGAGCCGTAGTAGCGCTTGCCAGGATTGGCCTTGGCATCGGCGATCAGGTCCGCCACATTCGCGTGCTTGCTGTTGACCGATGTGGTCAGGAAGAAATAGGTCTTGAACAGGGGCAGCAAGGGCTCGAAGTCCGCCTTGGGGTCGTAGGGCAGCTTCTTGAACAGATGCGGGTAGGCCGTGAGGTGCACGTTGTCGAGCTGGATCAGGTCATGCCCATCGCTGGCCCCGCGCTTGAACGCATCGATGGCGATGAAGCCGTTGCCGCCGGGGCGGTTTTCCACCACCACGGGTTGGCCCCACAGTCGGGACAGCTTGTCGGCGACGAGACGCGCCACGCCCTCGGGGCCGCTGCCCACGGGAAAGGGCGTGAGGATGCGCACCGGTTTGGTGGGAAAGACGGGTGCCGGGGCCTGGGCCCAGGACGCACCCAAGGCCAGCGCGAGGCCCAGACTGGTCAGCAACTTGGGGAAGATCGATGAACGCATGAAGATTCCTTCTTGGGGTGTTGAAACACTTGTCTCCTGAAAGAGCCCCGCGATTCTGGGAAGCGGCCCGGCTTTTGCCCAGATGGCAGAATCGGCCCCGCGATAACTTCTGGTTATCACCCCTCCCCCATGAAACTCCACGCCTTGCAAGCCCTGGTCGCCGCCGTCGAGGACGGCAGCCTGCGCAACGCCGCGCGGCGGCTGGGCTTGTCGCAACCCGCGCTGACCAAAGTCATCCGGGAACTCGAGATCGAACTCGCGGCGCCGCTGCTGGTGCGCACCACGCAAGGCGTGCTGCCCACGGCCCAGGGCCAGGTGCTGTTCGAACACGCGCGCAAGGTGGCCCGCGAGTTGCAGACCGCGACCGAGCAGATCAGCCAACTCGGCGGCGACATGCGCGGGGAACTCACCATCGGCGCGGTGCCGGTGGCCGTGATGCTGCTGATCCCCGAGACGCTGCGCACCTATGGCAGCGCGTTTCCCGCCATCAAGCTGCGCGTGAGCGAGGAGCTCTACCTCGCCCAGCTTCAGCGCCTGCGCTCGGGCCTGGTGGACGTGGCCGTGGGCGGCATCCCCGGCGATCTCGCCAGCGGTGAGTTCGTCACCGAGGAGCTGATGAGCACGACCATGGTGGTCGTCGTGCGCAAGGGCCATCCCCGTGCCAAGGCTCGGCACTTGGCGCAACTGGCCGACGCCAAATGGGTGTACACCGGTGGCTTCGACGCCAGCGCCGCGACGGTCACGGGTTACGCCTTGCAGTTGTTCGAGCGGCACGGGCTGCCCGCGCCGCCCGCGGGGGCCGTGGTCAATTCCACGCTGGCGCTCATCTCACTGGTGGGCACGGGCGACCACGTGGGATTGCTCCCGCGCCAAATCGCGGAGCATCCGCTCGCCGCGCAGCACCTGAGCATCTTGCGCCTGGCGGAAGATGGTCTGCCGTTGACCATCGGCGCGATGATTCGCCGCGACTCCGTGATTTCTCCAGCCATACGCCACTTCATCGCGCACTTGCACCGCGCGGCGCACCAGGTCCGCGCGCTACCCTGAAGCGCGGCGCGGCCAGGCCGGTTGCGCCACAAGCAAGCGGCCCGCGCACTCCCCCGCGCGACGCCGCCCGGCAACGTCGGGGCTCACTCGGGGGTGATGCCCGCCGCTTTGATGACCTTGCCCCACTTCGCGGTCTCGGCCGCCTGGAAGCGCGCCAGTTCGGCGGGGGTGCTGGTCCAGGCTTCGCCGCCGCTGGCTTCGAAGAAGGACTTGCTGGCCTCGCTCTTGACCGCGGTCACCAGCAACTGGTTCAGCTTGGACACCACGGCAGCCGGCGTGCCGGCCGGCGCATAAGCGGCGAACCAGTAACCCATGTCGTAGCCCTTCACGCCAGCCTCGGCGATGGTGGGCACCTCGGGCAGCAGCGGGCTGCGGGCGGGGGTGGAGTAGCCCAGCGCGCGCAGCTTGCCCGCCTTGACCTGGGGCACGCCGGTGGAGGCGTCGGTGATCATCAGGTCAATCATGCCGCTCAAGAGGTCGGTGATGGCCAAGGGGTTGCTCTTGTAGGGGATGTGCAGCAGGTCAATGCCCGCCATCTGCTTGAGCATTTCCCCGGCCACGCGGCTGGACGAGCTGCCGCTGCCGAAGGTCAGCTTGCCAGGCGACTGGCGCGCCGCGGCCAACAAGTCACCCAGGCTCTGGTAGGGCGAGTTGGCGTTGACCACCAACACTTGACCGCCCTTGCCCAGACCGGTGAGGGGCGCGAAGTCCTTGACGGGGTCATAGGGCAACTTCTTGTAGAGGTGCTCGTTGGCGGCGTGCGTGGTGTTGGTCGTGATCAGCACGGTGTAACCATCGGGCGCGGCGCGCGCCGCGCCCGCCGCCGCGGGCATGCCACTGGCGCCCGCCTTGTTCTCGACCACCACCGCCTGGCCGGTCTGCTCGGTGATGGACTTGCCCAGCGCGCGCGCCAACAGGTCGGTCGCGCTGCCGGCGGCGAAGGGCACCACGAAGGTGATGGGCTTGCTCGGGTAGTTTTGCGCCTGGGTCTGGGTGTGTGCCAGGCACAGCAGCAGGGTGCTCGCGGCCAGCGCGAATCGTCGGGTCCAAGGGGTCATGTTCATGTCTGTCTCCTTCAGGTGGATGGTTTGAAAAACTCAATCGGGTCCGATCAACAGGGCGGCGTGCTGCGCCGGCACGTCGATCAACAAATCCAGCAGCAGATAGGACAAGGCCTTGCCGTGGCTGTCGAGGTTGAGCGCGTCGTTGACACCGCCATCGAGCACGGCGTCGATCACGAAGTTCATGGCCTGCAGACGCGGCAACAGATGGCGCCGCACCGACGCCGGGCGACGGTGGGCGAACTGGCGCGCCACGGCCGCTTCGGTGACCTGCTCGACCAGCAGCGGCCAGAGCGCCGGGTGCCAGGCGATCACGCTGATGTTGGAACGGTCGCCCTTGTCACCTGTGCGCCCGTGGGCCAGGCGGTAAAGGGGCACGCGGAGCATGGGCGCGCTCATGCGGCCTCCTCGATGAAGCGGTGGGTGGCCCACACCTGCTCGCGCGGCACCAGGCAAGACACCGTGCCCAGGCGGGGCCGCAAGGCCGTGCGCACGCCGCCGCCGCCCGCCGGTCCGCAGGTGTACAGCGCCGTCACCTCGCGCGGCAAGCGCTCGGCGCTGGCCTGGTCGGCCTGGCGCCAGGCCACGCGCAGGCGCACGTCGCGCGCCTCACCCATGGCTTGCGCCTCCAGCCAGCGGCCGTCGTCATCGCCAAAGAGGCTGCTCACGCCGATCAGGTCCACGCGCATCGGCCCCAGCCCTTGCAGGCGCTCCCGCAGCACCTGCGCGGCCAGCCGCGCGCGCGCCTCGGCCCGGGCGCCCGCGTAGGACATCTCCCCTTCGGCCAGCCAGCCGGTCTCGTGGCAGATGTTGACTTTCAAGGTGGCTGGACGGGGATGGCCGCGCACGCCCGTCAAACGCACGCAGTCTGGCCCGATCTGCGTGACCTCGGCCTCGCCCAGGTCGGCCACCACGTCGGGCGACAGGTAGGCCAGCGGGTCGTGCACCTCGTAGAGCAGCTGTTCCTTGACGGTGTGGGCATCGATGCGCCCGCCGGTGCCCGGCGGCTTGGTGATCGTGCAATCGCCCTCGGCGTCGATCTCCGCGATGGGGTAGCCCAGGTTCGCCAGGCCAGGCACATCCTTGAAACCGGGGTCGGCGTAATACCCGCCGCTGACCTGGGCACCGCATTCCAGCAAGTGGCCGGCCATGGTGGCGCGGGCCAGGCGGTCCCAGTCGTCGCGACGCCAGCCGTAGTGGGCCAGGGCCGGTCCGACGGTGAGCGAGGGGTCCGCGACGCGGCCGCAGACCACGATCTGCGCGCCGTCCAGCAGGGCGTCGGCGATGGCCTCGGCACCCAGGTACGCATTGGCCGAGACCACCCGCAAGCCGGTGGCGGCGTCGGCCCACAGGGCGCGCCGGTCCGGCAGGTTCAGGTCGTCCCCCTCGACCACGGCGATGCGCGGGCTCGGCAAGCCCAGTTCACGCGCCAGGGCGTGGATGCGCCGGGCGGCGCCAACCGGGTTGGCCGCGCCAAAGTTGCTGACGATGCGCACGCCCGCCTGCAGGCAGCGCGCGAGCACGGGTCGCAGAAGCTCGACGAGCAAAGGCTCGTAGCCGCCCTCGGGCTGGTTGCGGCGCGCCAATTGCGCCAGCGCCAGGGTGCGCTCGGCGAGGGTCTCGAAGATGAGAACGGCGGGGCCGCCGGCGGCGATCAGGGCTTCCACCACGGGGCCGGCGGCGTCCACGCGGTCGCCGGAAAAGCCGGCGGCACAGCCGATGCGCAACAGGGGTTCTTTCATGTCTCCTCGCAAGCAACGCCAAACACTGAACGCTGGACTGGCGGGAGCGGGACTTGTGCCACCTGCCCGCCGGGCCGCGCCAGGGCAAAAAGCAGCCCCACCTGAGGGGCGGCGCCCCGCGCAGCGGTGCGGCGCCGGGGTTTTGATGCCTTGTCGAAGGAGGACTCTAGGCGCTACGCTGTCATCCGTGAAATCGAATATTCAAATTAATTCATCTGCACATCAAATGAATGTCTCATCCCGGGACCTGCGGGCCTTCCTGGCCTTGGCCACCGAACGCAACTTCACCCGCGCCGCGGCGGCCTGTCACCTCTCGCAACCGGCGTTCAGTGCCTTGGTGCGGCAGTTGGAAGACAGCCTGGGCGTGCGCCTCTTCGACCGCAGCACCCGCCATGTGGAGCTGAGCCAGGAAGGGGTGGAGTTCGAGCGCTCGGCGCGCCGCGTGCTGGGCGAACTCGATGCCTTGGTGCTGGGCATGCGCGAGCGGGCCGCGCGCGAACGCGGCCGAGTGTCGATCGCGCTGCTGCCCTCCCTGGCGGCGGACTGGCTGCCGCCGGTGCTCGCGGGTTTTCATGCCGCCCACCCGGGCATCGAGATCGACGTGGCCGATGTGCTGTCCGAACCCTGCATCGAGCGGGTGCGCGGCGGGCGCTTCGATTTCGCGCTCGCGGCCACGCGCGCGGAAACACCCGAGCTGCGCGCCGAGCCCTTCTGCAGCGACAGCTTTCATCTGGTGTGCCCGACCGGGCATCCGCTGTCCCAGCTGCGTGATCCGCGCCCGCGCGACGTCACGGCCTGGCCCTTCATCCACCTCTCACGCACGTCCAGCGTGCGCCAGTACCTGGACGCGGCGACCCACCCGCAGCCTTTGCGCTCGATCCTGGAAGTCGATCAACTGGCCACGGTGGCGGGCATGGTGCGGGCGGGTCTGGGCGTGAGCATCGTGCCCGCGCTGACGCTCTACCAGTTCAGGTCGGCCGAACTGGACATCCGCCCCCTGCGTTGGCCCGGCTTGAACCGGCGGATCTACCTGGTGCGCCGCCGCGACCGCGGCCTCTCCCCAGCCGCGCAAGGCCTGTACGACTGGGTCATGGCGCACCGGCCTCAGAAGGAACAACCAACGCGGCGAGGCTGAGCGGCGGATCGCCCTCAGTGCGGCAGGGACGACGGCGCCTTGTCGGACGCGAGCTTGCCCAGCGCACCGATGGAATGCAGGTGGGCGTAAATCCAGGCCACCCAGCTCTTGGTGAACCAGAGTTCCAGCGTGTCGCCGCGCAATTCGGAGAACTTCTGCGTGTTCACGGCGAACAGACCTTGCAGGCGCACGGCGCGTCCACCATCCCGGGGCCGCACTTCCACCTCGAACGGCGCGAGCAAACCCTTTTGTGAGAGTCCATCGCAGAAGTCACGCGTGCGTCGCATCTCGGTGTCGAACTGGCGCAGAAAGGCCAGCGCCGTGTCCAAGGCCGGGGCGTGGCCGCTCTCCGTGAACAGCAGCTCACCCTCCGTTTCGGAGAAGGCGTGACTCTTTTCGTCGATGCAGACGGTGCCATCCGACGCCAAGGCAAAGGGATACCGGCGGATGAAGGCGGGCACGTAACTGCCCTGCCATCGGCCTTGGGGGTCCACCAGCGCGTGGCCGCTGTTGGAGAGCGACATCATCACCACGGGAAAGAAGTGCCCATCCGCCCCTTTCTGGAACAGCACCGTCATGTCACGGCTGGCCTCGAAGAATTCGATGCCCGCCAGGGGCACGGAGTTCACGCCCGCCGAAAACGCGAAGCCATCGTCCATCGCCTTGAGGCGCAGGTTCTTGTGCCGCTCGCGGTTCAGGGCCACGGGCTTGTCATAAAACAGCAGTTCACTCATCGTCTCTTCCTCTTTTCTTCCTCATCTTTTCCAAGTTCTCAATGTGCCTTGTCCCAGTTCACCCCGACGCCGACTTCGGCCAGCAGCGGCACCCTGAGTTGGGCCACTCCGGCCATCAGCTTGGGGACTTCGCGCTTGAGCCAGTCCACCTCGTTCTCGGGCACCTCGAACACCAGTTCATCGTGCACCTGCATGATCATCTTGGTCTTGCGGCCCTCGGCGTCGAGCACGCGCTGCACGGCGTTCATGCTGAGCTTGATGAGGTCGGCCGCCGTGCCCTGCATCGGCGCGTTGATGGCGGCGCGCTCGGCGCCGCCTCGGCGCGGGCCATTGGGGGAGTTGATCTCGGGGAGGTAGAGACGGCGGCCGAACACGGTTTCCACATACCCCTTGGCCTTGGCCGAAGCACGGGTTTCGTCCATGTAGCGCTTGACGCCCGCGAAGCGGTCGAAGTAGCGCTCGATGTAGTTCTTGGCCGCGGTGTTGTCGATGCCCAGACTCTTGGCCAGGCCGTAGCTGCTCATGCCGTAGATCAGGCCGAAGTTGATGGTCTTGGCGTAACGGCGCTGCTCGCTGGTCACGGCGCTGGTCGGCACGCCGAACACCTCCGACGCCGTGGCGCGGTGCACGTCCATGCCGTCGTGGAAAGCCAGCAGTAGCGCCGCGTCACCGCTGAGGTGGGCCATGATGCGCAGCTCGATCTGCGAATAGTCCGCGCTGGCGATCAAGCAGCCCGGCGGCGCGATGAAGGCCTCACGCACGCGGCGACCTTCGGGCGTGCGGATGGGGATGTTCTGCAGGTTGGGGTCGTTGCTGGACAGCCGCCCCGTCACGGCCACGGCCTGGGCGTAGTGCGTGTGCACGCGCCCGGTGCCCGGCAGGGCCATCTGCGCCAGCTTGTCGGTGTAGGTGCCCTTGAGCTTGGACAGGCCGCGGTGTTCGAGGATCTTGGCCGGCAGCGGGTAGTCGTCGGCCAATTTCTCCAACACCTCTTCGTCGGTGCTGGGCGCGCCGGTGGCGGTCTTCTTGACGATGGGCAAGCCCAGCTTGCCGAAGAAGATTTCGCCGATCTGCTTGGGACTGCCCAGGTTGAAGGGCTGGCCAGCCAACTCATAGGCTTCCTGCTCCAACTGCAAAATGCGCTGCCCCAGCTCGTGGCTTTGCTGCGCCAGCGTGGGCGCGTCGATCAGCACACCGTTGCGCTCGATGCGGTAGAGCGTCTCGCTGCTGGCGATTTCCAGCTCGTAGATGAATCTGAGCTTGCCGCCCTCCTGGGCATCTTTTTCCAGGCGGGGCCAGAGGGTTCGGTGCACGTCCAGGGTCTGGTCGCTGTCCTCGCAGGAGTATTCCGCCGCCTTGTCGATGGACACCTGGCTGAAGGGAATCTGCTTGGCGCCCTTGCCGCAGAGGTCTTCGTAGTTGATGCCCTTGCGGCCCAGGTGGCGTTCGGCCAGGCTGGCCAGGCCATGCGGCTTGTGCACTTCCAGCACATAGCTTTGCAGCATGGTGTCGTGCACATAACCTTGCACCTCGATGCCATGGTTGGCGAACACGTGGCGGTCATACTTGACGTGCTGACCCAGCTTCTTCTTCGCGGGGTTCTCGAGCCAGCCCTTCAGCTTCGCCAGCACCTCGTCGCGCGGCAGTTGCGCGGGCGCATCGGGGTAGTCGTGCATCAGCGGAATGTAAGCCGCTTCGCCGGGCGTGACGCTGAAGCTGATGCCCACGATCTCGGCCACCATCTCGTCGAGCGAGGTGGTTTCGGTGTCCAGGGCCACCAACTCGGCGGCATCGATGCGCGCCAGCCAGGTGTTGAAGGCCTCCCAATCGAGGATCGTGTCGTAGGCCACCTGCGTGATCGATGGCGTCACCGGCGCGGGCTCGTCGAACAGGCCCGGCGCTTCGGCGGCAGATGCCGCTGCCGAGGCCTTGTCGGCCAAAGCCTTGGCGAGGCCCTTGAAACCGTACTGTTCGTAAAAGGTTTTCAGCGCCGCGTTGTCGGGCTCGCCGACACGCACCGCGTCCAGCGCGGGCAGGCCCGGCACCCAGCCGTTCAGGTCGCAGTCGGTCTTGATGGTCAGCAGTTGGCGGCCCGTGGGCAGCCAGTCCAGCGCCTTGCGCAGGTTCTCGCCCGCCGCGCCCTTGATCTCGGCCGAGCGTGCCACCAGGGCGTCCAAGGAACCGTATTCCGTCAGCCACTTGGCAGCGGTCTTGGGGCCGACCTTGTCCACGCCCGGCACGTTGTCCACCGCGTCCCCCACCAGGGTCTGGTAGTCCACCATCAAAGCGGGCGGCACGCCAAACTCCGCCGTCACGCCCGCCACGTCGCGCCGCTTGCCATTCATGGTGTCGACGATGACGATGTGCTCATTAACGAGTTGACTCAGGTCCTTGTCCCCGCTGCTGATGAACACCTCCACGCCCTGGGCGGCAGCGGCGACGGCCAAGGTGCCGATCACATCGTCGGCCTCCACGCCGGGCACGTCGAGCACGGCCCAGCCCATCAGGCGCACCACTTGGTGGATGGGTTCGATCTGCGCGCGCAGGTCGTCGGGCATGGGCGCGCGCTGGGCCTTGTACTCGGGGTAAAGCGCATCGCGGAAGGTGGGGCCCTTGGCGTCAAACACGCAGGCCGCGTAGTCGGCGGTCACCTCCTTGCGCAGGCTTTGCAGCATGTTGATCATGCCGCGGATGGCCCCCGTCGGCGGGCTGGCCGGATCGCCCGGCACGGCGCGCAAATCCGGCATGGCGTGGAAGGCACGGTAGAGGTAGCTGGAGCCATCCACCAGCAGCAAGGTTTTCTTTTCGCTCATGGGCGGGGATTGTGCCTGCCCGCCAGGGGAAAGCCCCCAGCGCGCCCGGGTGCGGGCTCTACAATCCCCACCATGTTGATCTCCCGCATCCTCGTTCCGCTGCTCGCCCTGGGCGTGGTCTGCGCGCAGGCTCAGACCGCCCCCGCCGCGCCCGCGCCAGATTCCGTGAAAAACGGGTCGACCGACCGGGCCATTGAGCAGCGCGTCGAGCAGATCCAGCACGAGGACCAGGGCTCACGCATCGATGAATTGCGCGTGGGCGGCGAGACGCGCAGCATCACCGTGAATCCCAAGATCGGCAAGGGCACGGCCCCGGCCTACGAGGTCACGCCCGAGAGCAACAACCGCAACCCGGCCACCAGCGACGGCAGCGGCGAGGGCCGCGCGCGCTGGACGATCTTCTCGTATTGAAGACGCTCCTCGCCGGCCCCCCGCTCACGGCACAACTTGCCTGATCCTTCCGTTCCTCTCACCCGCACACGCCCCGGCGCTCACACCTTTCTTCCCTGACCTTCCAGCATGGCCGTTTTCACCGAAGTCACGCCCGACCAGGCCCGCGAATTGATGCAGCAACTCGGCCTGGGCGAGTTGCAGGAACTGCGCGGCATTCAAGGCGGCATCGAGAACACCAACTATTTCGTCACCACCGAGCACACCGGTGCGGACGGTGAGACCGTGCGGGGCGAGCACGTGCTGACCCTGTTCGAGCGCCTGAGCGCCGAGCAACTGCCCTTCTACCTGCATCTGATGAAGCACCTGGCGCGGGCCGGCATCCCCGTGCCGAACCCCGCGGCCCGCCCGAAGCCGGACGCGGCGCCGGGGACCGAGAGCAACGACATCCTGCACGCGCTGTGCGGCAAACCCGCCGCCGTCGTGAATCGCCTGCGTGGCGCCAGCGAGCTGGCACCCGGCGTGGCGCACTGCGAGGCGGTGGGGGCCATGCTGGCGCGCATGCACCTGGCGGGGCAGGACTACGCGCGCCACCAACCCAATCTGCGCGGCCTGGCCTGGTGGAACGACACCGTGCCCCTGGTGCTGCCGCACCTGGACGCGGCGCAGCAGTCCTTGATCCTGGGTGAACTGGCCTACCAGAACCATGTCGCCGCCTCCTCGCAGTACGCGGCCCTGCCGCGCGGCCCCATCCACGCCGACCTGTTCCGCGACAACGTGATGTTCGACGGCCCGCGCGAGGCGCCCGAACTCACGGGCTTTTTCGATTTCTACTTCGCGGGGGTCGACACCCTGCTGTTCGACGTGGCGGTCTGCCTGAACGACTGGTGCATCGACCTGGCCACGGGCGTGACCGACCTGCCACGCAGCGCCGCCTTCTTGCAGGCCTACGCGGCGGTGCGCCCCTTGACCGCCGCCGAACGCGCGCTGTTGCCCGCGCTGCTGCGCGCGGGAGCCTTGCGCTTCTGGGTCTCGCGCCTGTGGGACTTTTACCTGCCGCGCGAGGCCAGCCTGCTCCAACCCCACGACCCCACCCACTTTGAGCGCGTGCTGCGCCAGCGTGTCACGCGCCCCCTGCAGGCTGCCGATCTGCTCGCGGAGCCCACGCCGACGCCAGCGCGCGAACACGCTCCCACCCCAGCCACATGAAACTCAACCTCGTCCCCGCCCGCACCGGCCTCGCCTGGTTCCGCGCCGGCTTGCGCACCTTCTGGCGCCAGCCCCTGGCGTTCTCGGGCCTGTTCCTGCTCTTCATCGCGATGGTCTCCCTCGTCGGCATGCTGCCCTATGTGGGCGGCGTGCTGGCGCTGACCTTGCTCCCGGCCGCCACCCTCGGTTTCATGGCGGCCACGCGCGAGGCGGCCTCGGGCAAGTTCCCCATGCCGGCCATCTTGCTGAGCGCCTTTCGCGCGGGGCGGCAACGTGCCCGCGCGATGCTGGTGCTGGGCGCCGCCTACGCGCTCGGCCTCGTGCTGGTGATGGGCGTGTCCGCCTTGGCCGATGACGGGCAATTCGCCCGCATGTACCTCTTCGGCGGCCCGATCACGGCGGAACTCGCCAACTCCAGCGCCTTTCGCAACGCCGTGTGGATTTCCATGGCGCTGTCCATTCCGCTCAACATGCTGTTCTGGCATGCACCCGCGCTGGTGCACTGGCATGACGTGCCACCCGTGCGCAGCCTGTTCTTCAGCTTCGTGGCCTGCGTGCGCAACTTCTGGGCCTTCACGCTCTACACCCTGGCCTGGTCCGGCCTGGGCCTGCTGGTGGCCTTCGGTCTGATCCTGCTCACCGCGGTGCTCGGGCAAACGGCAGTGCTGGGCGTGGCGCTGATGCCCGTCTCCTTGCTGATGGGCGCGATGTTCATCACGTCCATCTGGTTCTCGTTCCAAGACAGTTTCGTGGTGTCAGACCCGGACGCAGGCGCTGCCCCGGCCGAGGCCTGAGACCAGGCGCCGAAAAGGCCAAGCAGACCGATCCGACCCATACAGCCCAGAGGACGCAGAGGACCTTCATGTCGGACGACAGCCTGCCCCCGCTGATCGAGGTTCGGCCCGGCCTCTACCGGCACTACAAGAACCTGCCCTACGAGGTGCTGGGCACCGTGCGCCACAGCGAGACGCTCGAACCCATGACGCTGTACCGCGCGCTTTACGGCGACCGAGGCCTGTGGGTACGGCCCGCGGCCATGTTCCAGGAAGAGGTGGTGGTGAACGGACAGCGTCAGCCGCGTTTCACCTGGGTCGGGGAGGCCAGCGACAGCGTCAGCGGCGCGCCCGTGCAGCCCAGGCTCTGAACCGGGCCGTCCCTCACCCCGACGTTCCTCACAGGTCCAACAAAGCCGCGCGACGCGCGGCTTTGTTTCACGCCTGCGCCAATGGCGGCGCCTCGGCGCGGCCGTCGGGATGGCGTGCGAAGCGCGCGGCCTCGGCGCCGTGCACCGGATCAGACGCGGGCCACGGCCAGCCCCCAAACTGCGTGCGGCGGTAGTCCGTGAAGGCCTGTTGAATCTCGGCCTGGGTGTTCATCACGAAGGGACCGTACTGCGCCACCGGTTCGGCGATGGGCCGGCCCTGCAGCACCAGGATGTCCGCTGGCGCGGGGCCATTGACCAGCGCCACGGGCTGCGCCACCGAGGTCTCGATGCCTGCGCGCCCCTCGACCGTCTCGCCGTTGAGACTCAGGCTGTGCCCCTCGAAGAAGTACAGCACGCGTCGCGTGCCCGGCCGCGCCGGGGGCAGCGTCAAGCCGGCCCCAGCCGCCAGCTTGAGCGTCCAGATCGCCACGTCGCCCTCGGGCTGCGAGGCCCAAGAATCGGGCGGCGGCGCCAGGGGCTGGCCCACGTTCGGAAAAGCCCCCGCGATCACGCGCAGGCTCACGCCACCACCTTCGATGCGCGGGATCTGCGGTCCCCAGAACATGGTGAAGTGCGGCGCCACCATCTTGTTGCGCGCTGGCAGGTTGAGCCAAATTTGGAACAGCTCGGCGGGGTTCTCACGATCACCGTGCAGCAAGGGGAACATTTCGGAATGGACGATGCCGCGTCCGGCGGTGAGCCATTGCACGTCGCCCTCGCCAAAACGCGCGGCCGCGCCCAGGGAGTCGGAATGGTCGATCAGGCCGTCACGCACGATGGTGACGGTCTCGAAGCCTCGGTGCGGGTGAGCGGGAAAGCCAGGCACGGTCTCGCCGTGGTACATGTTCCAGCCGTCCTTGTTGGCGAAGTCCTGACCGATGGCGCGGCCCGCCAGCGAAGCGGCAGGACCGAATTCACCATTGCCCTTGGGATACGCGTCCTTGTGGTGGACACAGAAGAGGAAGGGATCCAGGGTCGGCCATGGCGGCGCACCCAGCGGGAACTGTTGCAGGATGGTGGTCTGGTTCATGCGGATGTCCTCGATGCCAAGCCCAGGGACGGGCTTTTCCTGTAGATGCGGCCTGAGCCGCCTGCATCAAGCCCGCATTGTCTCCCGCTCGCGCGCGCCCTGCGGCTTGAAGGGTTCTGGCGCTCACACCCCGCCCTACGCCGCCCTGAACCGCCCCACACCGTCTCGCATCGCGAAGAGCTGCCAGCTGGCCCGGGGCCTGGGGCCAGGGGCCAGGGGCGATGCTCAGTCTCGCGGCAGTTCCAGCACCGCCTGCAAGCCGCCTTGGGGCAGATTGCGCAAACTCAAGCTGCCGCGCTGCCGCCGCACGAGGTCGCGGGCGATGGCCAAACCCAGGCCCACGCCGCCCGTGTGCCGGTTGCGGGAGGCTTCCAAGCGGTAGAAGGGTTCGAACACCTGCTCCAGTTGATGCGGCGGGATGCCGGGCCCACGGTCTGAAATTTCAATGCGCACGCACGCTGGCTCGTCGCGCAGCACAACGCGGGCCTGCTCGCCGTAGCGCACCGCGTTGTCGATCAGATTCGCCAACGCGCGCCGCAGCGCCGAGGCCTGAGCACGCACCGGGCGCGCCGAGCCCTCGACCAAGACGGCCTCTGGGCCTGCGGGATGGTCATCGGCGAGGCTGGTGAGCAAGGCGCCGACATCCAGCCATACGACCGGCTCTTCGTCGGCCACGCCGCGCAGGTAGTCCAGCGTGGCGCGGATCATCTCCTCCATGCCGTCGATGTCGTGCTGAAAGGCCTGCCGCTCGCCGGGGTCGGCCAAGGACTCGGCGCGCAGGCGCAAACGCGTCAGCGGCGTGCGCAGATCGTGCGAGACGGCGGCCACGAAACGGTCGCGCTCCTCCAGCTGCCGACGCAGCTGGGCCTGCATCTGGTTGAAGCCCCGGCTGGCCTCCCGGAACTCCTGGGCGCCCTCCTCCGGCAACGGGGGCCGGTGCACGTCCTGGCCCAGCTCGCGCGCGGCCTGGGCCAGCCGACGGATCGGACGGGACAGCCAGCGAGCCCCCACCCAGGCGGCCAGCATCAATGCACCCAGCCGGACACCAATGTCCAGCAACATGCTCGCGCCCAGGTGCAAAGGCCCGCCGGGCGGTGGGGGTGGCCCCGCCGGTCGAGGCGGCGAGGCCGGCCACGCCCCAGGGGCAGCCCGGTCAGAGTGAGGAGCGAACTCAGGGCCAAACTCAGGGCGGAATTCAGGAGTGAACTCAGGACCGCCTGGCGGCGGCGCACGCCATTGAGGCGTGGGGCGTAACTCAAACATCAGCGTCAACGCCAGCAAATGGCTGGCCAGCACCGCGACGAAGAGCAGCAAGGCCAAACGCCCAAACAGCGTGGCGGGCAGCAAGCGCGAAGCCAGGGCGGAGATTTTTTTCAGCCAGGCTGGCACGACCACGGCTACCACGACGCCATCCCCTGCACCGAATTCACATTGAAGAGGTAGCCCGCCCCGCGCACGGTCTTGATCAGGGACGGCGCTTCCGTGTCCTCGGCCAGCTTCTGGCGCAGGCGTGACACCAGCAGGTCGATGCTGCGCTCGAAGCTGTCCATCGCCCGGCCGCGCGCCTGCTCCATCAACTGGTCACGCGTGCAGACCCGCCGCGGCATGCGCAGAAAGGTGCTGAGCAAGCGGAACTCGGCGTTCGACAAGGGCACCACGACGCCTCGCGGCGACAGCAGGTTTCTCTCTTGCAAGCGCAGCTCCCAGCCATCGAAGCACACGCGCCCGATCAGCGGCGGCTCGCCCGTGGGCCGGCTGGCGCGGCGCAGCACCGTGCGGATGCGCGCCACCAACTCGCGCGGCTCAAAAGGCTTGCAGAGGTAATCGTCCGCGCCCATTTCGAGACCGATCACCCGATCGTAGGCCTCAGCGCGGGCCGTGAGCATGATGATGGGCAAGCGGGCATATTGCCGTCGCAGCTCACGCGACAGCACCAGACCGTCCTCGCCCGGCAGCATCACATCCAGCACGACCAAGTCCGCCTCGTCTTGCGCCAGCGCCGCGCGCATCGCCGAGCCATCGCTCGCGATGCGCACCTCGAAACCAAAGCCAGCTAGGTAGTCGGAGAGCAGTCCGGTGATGCTTTCATCGTCGTCGACGAGCAGAACGCGCGGCTTGGAACTCATGGCACGGGGAGGCGAAATGGACAAGGGGATTCGGGTGACGTTGGAAAACGCAGCAATTGGGCCAAAAGTGTAGGCAGCACGACCCGTCCCGAAACAAAAAACTGGGCGCGGACCTCCCGGCAGTTCGTCGCTTAGCAAGGGCTTTCGTATCGGCCTCGATACAAGGCGCACAACAGGGCTTTACGACCTCTTCGAACAATGCACTGGTCGCCGTGCGTCCGTTGGGAACCGGCGACGCAACCCTCTTGGAACTGAAAGGAATCACCATGAGTAGCATCAGTGGAATCAGCGGCGCGAGCAGCGCCTGGTCTTCCATGATCGCCATGCGCGGCAATCGGCCGCCAGGTGGCAAGGACCCCGCCGAAATGTTCGCCAAGGTCGACACCGATGGCAACGGCAGCGTGGACGAAGCCGAGCTGCAGACCATGCTGGACGACATCTCTGAGAAAACCGGCACGAGCTTCGACGCCAGCGCCGGTGACATGCTCAGCAAGATGGACAGCGACGGCGACGGCAGCCTGAGCCAGACCGAACTCGACGAGGGCATGCGCAGCATCATGCCGCCGCCGTCGACGATGGACTTCGCCCAGTCGCGCGGCGCCGAAGGCGGCGGCGACGACCTGTTCGGCAAGATCGACACGGATGGCGACGGCAAGGTCAGCAGCGACGAACTGCAATCGCTGTTCGACAAGATGGGCGTCGAGGAAGACGCCACCGAGCGCTTCGCCGAGTTGGACACCGACGGTGACGGCAGCCTGAGCCAGACCGAGTTCGAGGCTGGCCGGCCCCAAGGCGGCATGCCCCCGCCGCCGCCACCGAGCGCGGACGCCAGCGACAGCAGTGACAGCACGACCGATGCATTGCAAGCGCTGCTCGACGCCCTGGACAGCAATGGCGACCACCAGGTCAGCGACGACGAGGCCCAGAGCTTTCTGGACCAGCTGAACGAAGAGCAGAAGGCCGCCCAGAGCAGCCAGGGCTCAAGCTCCAGCACGCAGCGCTTGACCCTGCTGGTGCAGCAAGCCTACGCCCAACTCAGCGCCACGTTCAGCAGCCAGGGCAGCACGGTGAACGCCACGGCCTGAACGCCTTGAACGAAGGACCGTCCGCCGCAACGGCTACTTGCGGCGGCCGTCCGTCCTGATCGGTTCAGCGCAGCTGGGCCTCAGCGCGCCGCCGCCACCAGGGTGCGCCGCGTGTGCCGCACGCGCAAGGCCGTCACGACCAAGGTCAGTTGGACCAGCGCGAGGCCGACGAACACGGCGCGCCAGTCCTGGTGGTCCATCAGCCAGCCAAACACCAGGGGCGACACCGCCTGGCCAATGTCCAGCCCGGCATACACCACCCCATAGACACGGCCACTGGCGTGTTCCGGCGTCGAGCGCTTGATCAGCAGGTCACGCGCGGGCCCCGCGAAACCCGCCGCCAGCCCCATGCCAGCGAACAGCACGGGCACCACCGCCGCGAACAGTGGCGCCAAACCCAGCACCAGCGAGATGCCGGCCGCCACGCCGAAGCCCGCGCCCACCAGACGCTCGCTGCGCGCCGCATCGGTGGCCAGGAAGCCGCCCACCACCATGCCGCAGGCACTGGCCACCATGTAGGCCGTCAGGCAGATCGCCACCCAAGCCTGGGGCATGGCATGCAACTGGCGCGCCGCCTCGGGCGCGTAAGCCTGCACCACGCTGAGCGCCGTGGCGAAGATGAAGAAAAAGGCAAAGCACATCCACACCGCCGGGATGCGCAGAAAATCCAACGCGCCCTCGGAACGCGCCGCGTGCGCGGCTTGCGCGACCTGCGTGCGCGCAGACGCGGCCGGCGGCGGCGCGGCCAACCGCCGGCCCTGCCAGACGCAGAGCAGCAGCACCCCCAGCACCACGCAGCCCGCGACGGCCAAGGCCACGCGCCAGGAATGCAGCATGGCCAGCGGCACCACCAAGGCCGAGGCCACGGCCCAGCCCAGGTTGCCGCTGATGCCATGCACGCTGTAGGCATGGCCCAGGCGCGGCCCGCTGACCTTGCGGTTGATCAGGGTGTAGTCCACCGGATGGAAGACACCGTTGCCCAGTCCACCGATGACCACGCAGGCCAGCAGCATCGCGTAACTGGTGCTGGAAGCATAGCCAAAGGCGGCCATCGCCAACAGCCCCAGACCGGCGTAGAGCACGGGGCGCGGACCGAAGCGGTCCACGAAAAAGCCCGACAGCGTCTGCGCCACGCAGGACACGACGAAAAACACCGACATCAGAAAACCCAGCTCGGCGTAACTGACGCCGAACTCGGTGCGCAGCCAAGGGAACAAGGGCGGCAACAGGAGCTGGCTGAAGTGGCTGATCAGGTGGGCCACGCCGATCAGACCAATCAGGCTGGCGTCTTGGCGCAGGGGAACGGGCGCGGCGGAAACGGTGGCGGTGTTCATGGTGTCGTCCTCACTTCGTGGCGCTCAGAAACTCCGCGACGGCGCGCGGGTAGATAAGGTGCTCTTGCGTGAGCACGCGCGCGGCCAGCGCGTCTTCGTCGTCGTCCGGCAGCACCGGCACCACGGCCTGGGCCAGGATGGGGCCGTGGTCGAGTTCCGCCGTGACCTGGTGCACCGTGGCCCCGGCGAATTTGCACCCCGCTTCGATGGCACGGCGGTGCGTGTGCAGGCCCGGAAAGGCCGGCAGCAAGGAGGGGTGGATGTTGAGCAGGCGCCCCGCGTAATGGTCCACGAAGCCGGGTGTGAGGATGCGCA
Organism: Hylemonella gracilis ATCC 19624; assembly: GCF_000211835.1. GTDB lineage: Bacteria > Pseudomonadota > Gammaproteobacteria > Burkholderiales > Burkholderiaceae_C > Hylemonella > Hylemonella gracilis. The sequence goes on from NZ_AEGR01000102.1 coordinate 37,507, forward strand.
TGAAACCCGCCAGCACCACGAGCGTGGGCGCATGGGCATCGATGGCCTGCATCAGCGCGGCGTCGAAAGCCTCGCGGCTGGCATAGGCCTTGTGGTCGAGGACGGCGGTGGCGATGCCCTCCTCCTTCGCGAAGACCAGGCCCTTGGCGTCGGACTTGTTGCTGATCACGGCGGACACCCGGGCCTTGAAGCGCGCTGCCCAGTCCTCGCGGGCGGCGGCCCGCACGATGGCGGCCATGTTCGAGCCGCCTCCCGAAATCAGGATCACGATGTTTCTCATGCCCGGGATTATCCTTGTCGCAGCCTGGACAGACCGAAGCGAACGGTCGTGCTAAAACCGCTGCCCGCGCCAACACGACGATTCAGGAGACAGCCCATGGACTTGGCCTTCACCCCCGAGGAACAAAAATTCCGCGACGAGATCCGCGCCTGGGTGCGCGCGAACCTGCCCCCCGACATCGCCCACAAGGTGCGCAACGCCCTGCACCTGAGCCGCGACGATCACCAGCGCTGGGCCCGCACCCTGGGCCAAAAGGGCTGGCTGGGCTACGGCTGGCCCAGGGAATTCGGCGGACCGGGTTGGAACGCGGTGCAGAAGCACCTGTTCGAGGAAGAGTGCGCGCTGGCGGGCGCACCGCGCATCATCCCCTTCGGACCGGTGATGGTCGCTCCCGTCATCATGGCCTTCGGCTCGCCCGAGCAGCAGCGGCGCTTTCTGCCCGGCATCGCCAGCGGCGAAGTCTGGTGGAGCCAGGGCTACAGCGAGCCGGGCTCGGGCTCCGACCTGGCCTCCCTCAAGACCCGCGCCGAGCGCCGAGGCCCGCACTACATCGTGAACGGCCAGAAGACCTGGACCACGCTGGGCCAGCACGGCGACTGGATTTTCTGCCTGGTGCGCACCAGCACCGAAGGCAAGCCGCAGACCGGCATCTCCTTCCTGCTGATCGACATGAAGAGCCCGGGCGTGACCGTGCGCCCCATCATCATGCTGGACGGTGGACACGAGGTGAACGAGGTCTTCTTCGACAACGTGGAAGTGCCGGCCGAGAACCTGATCGGCGAGGAGAACAAGGGCTGGACTTACGCCAAGCACCTGCTCAGCCACGAGCGCACCAACATCGCCGACGTGAACCGCGCCAAGCGCGAGTTGGAGCGGGTCAAGGCCATCGCCAAGCGCGAGGGCGTGTACGACGATGCGCGTTTCCGTGACCAGATCGCCCTGCTCGAGGTGGACGTGGTGGCGCTGGAGATGCTGGTGCTGCGCGTGCTCTCGGCCGAGAAGAGCGGCAAGAACTCGCTGGACATCGCGGGCCTGCTCAAGATCAAGGGCAGCGAAATCCAGCAGCGCTACACCGAGCTGATGATGCTGGCCGCCGGCCCCTTCAGCCTGCCCTTCATCCAGGAAGCGATGGAAGCGGGCTGGCAGGGCGACTTCCCCGGCGGCTATCCCGGCGGCGACGTGGCCAATGCCCCGCTGGCCGCCACCTACCTGAACACGCGCAAGACCACCATCTACGGCGGCAGCAACGAAGTGCAGCGCAACATCGTGGCCCAGACCGTCTTGGGTTGATTCGAACAACGAAGCTGGAGACCGACATGGATTTTGATTTTTCCGACGAGCAGGAGCAGCTGCGCGACGCCGTGCGCAAATGGGTGGGCCGCGCCTACAACTTTGAGCGCCGCCGCGCCATCGCCCGCGATGGCGGCTTTTCCGGCGAAGCCTGGGGTGAGCTGGCCGAGCTCGGCCTGATGGGGCTCTACATCCCCGAGGACGAGGGCGGCTTGGGCATGGGCCCCATCGAGGGCATGGTGGTGATGGAAGAACTCGGGCGCGGCATCGTGCTGGAGCCGCTGGCGCAATCGCTGATCGCGGGCGGCGTCCTGGCCGGGCATGGACCGGGCGAGCTGCGGCAAGCCTGGCTGCCCGGCATCGCCAGCGGCGAACGCATCGTGGTGCTGGCGCATGTGGAACGCCAGGCACGCTACCGGCTGGAGGTCTGCGCGGCCTCGGCCACGCAAACCGGTGGCCACTGGGAGATCACCGGCCTCAAGAGTCTCGTGCCCGTGGGGGACCAAGCGGACGCCTTCCTCGTGCCGGCCCAGGTGCAGGGCAAGATCGCCCTCTTCCTCGTCGAGCGCAATGCCAACGGCGTCACCGCGCAAGGCTACGGCACGGTGGACGGCTCGCGCGCGGCGGAGGTGAGTTTCAAGTCGGCCCCGGCGCAACTCCTCACGACCGAGGGCCTGAACGCGCTGGCACATGCGGTGGACATCGGCCTCGCCGCGCTCTGCGCCGAGGCCGTGGGCGTGATGGACCAGACCCTGGCCGCCACGGTGGACTACATGAACACCCGCAAGCAGTTCGGCGTGACGCTGGCCACCTTCCAGGCCCTGCGCCACCGCGTGGCCGACATGAAGATGCAACTCGAGTTGGCGCGCTCCATGAGTTATTACGCCAGCCTCAAACTCAACGCACCGGCCGACGAGCGCCGCAGAGCCATGGCGCGTGCCAAGGTGCAACTGGGCCAGAGCATGCGTTTCATCGGTCAGCAGGCCGTGCAATTGCACGGCGGCATTGGCGTGACGGAGGAATTCATCGTGAGCCACTACTTCAAGAAACTCACGCAACTGGAGCTGAGCTACGGCGACACCCTGCATGCCCTTGGCGAAGTCAGCGCGCGCATGCAGGACACGGCGGGCGTGTTCGCCTGAGGTCCAGCATGGCGACCGGCGTGGCGTCTGGCATCGCATCGGCTGCCGCGTTGGCGGCCCGGGTGGATCATCTGGTGATCGCGGCCCACAGCCTGGCCCAGGGCCTGGCCTGGTGCCAGGCCGTGCTGGGCGTCGAGCCTGGACCCGGCGGTGAGCACGTGCTGATGGGCACGCACAACCGGCTGTTGGCCTTGAAGGACGGCGCGCATCCGGTGGCCTACCTGGAGATCATCGCGATCAACCCGCAGGCGCCCGCACCGGACCGCCGTCGCTGGTTCGATCTGGACGACCCCACCCTGCAAGCGGCCCTGCGCGAAGCACCCCGGTTGGTCCACTTCGTCGCGCAATGCGATGACGCTGCGCGGGCCTGCGCGGCCTGGTCAGCGCAAGGGATCGAGCGGGGGCCGCTGCTGCGCGCTTCGCGCCAGACGGCGGATGGCCTGCTGGAATGGCAGATCACGGTGCGCGAGGACGGGCAGCGCCTGTACCACGGCGCCTTGCCCACGCTGATCCAATGGGGCGAGACCCATCCCAGCGCCTCCTTGCCCGACCGCGGCCTGCGTCTGCGCGCGCTGCAGGCCACGCACCCCCAGGCCCAGGAACTGCGCGCCGCGTGCCAGGCCATCGGCTTGAGCCCACTCACCGTGGACGAGGGCCGCCCCAATCTGATCGCCGTGCTGCAAACGCCGCGCGGCGCGGTCCGGCTGGAATCCGGGGGCATTTGACCCACCTCATCCCCAGCCATCCCCGCACGCCGACGTGGGCGGGTGAACTTCAAAAACCCAGTGTGTGCGGCAGCCAGGTCGACAGGGCCGGCACGAAGGTCAGCAACAGCAGGACCGCGAGGTGCGCCCAGAGAAAAGGCGGCAGCTCACGCAGCAACGCGTTCATGGGCACGCGGGTCGCAACCGAGGTCACGAAGAGCAGGCTGCCGACCGGCGGGGTGATCATGCCCAGGGTCAGGTTGACGATGACCACCATCGCGAAATGCGTGGGGTCGATCCCCAGCGCGGCGGCGATGGGGGCCAGGATGGGCACCAGGATCATCACGCCCGGCAGCGGTTCCATGAAGATGCCGAACAGCAGCAAGAGCAGGTTGACGGCCAGCAGGAACATCCAGGGCGAGAGCTGCCAGTCGATGATGGTCTGCGACAGCGCTTGCGGCACGCCTTCCACCGTGAGCACCCAGGAAAAGGCCGCCGAGGCCGCCATCACCAGGAGGACCGAGGCCGTGAGCATGGCTGAACGCGCGGCGATGGCGGGCAGCGCCTTCCAGGACAGCGTGCGGTAGATCCACTTGCCGCAGACCAGGGCGTAGAACACGGCCACCACCGAAGCTTCGGTCGGCGTGAAGACACCGAAACGGATGCCCACGAGGATGAGCGCGATCAGCAACAGCGCGGGCAGCGCCTTGATGCTCGTCACCAGCATCTCGCGCGCCGGAGGACGCGGGTCGCCAGAACGGTAGTCGCGCGCCTTGCTGATGCGCCAGTTGACGCCGGCCATGGCCAGGGCGATCAGCAAGCCCGGCACGAATCCCGCCATGAACAGGCCGCCGACCGAGACCTGCTCGTCCTGCATGGCGTAGATGATCATGATGATGGACGGCGGGATGATGGGGCCGACGATGGCCGTGGCCGAAGTCAGCGCCGCCGCATAGGCCCGGCCGTAACCGGCCTTGTCCATCATCTTCACCATCATGGAGCCTGGACCGGCTGCATCCGCCAGCGCCGAGCCGGAGATGCCCGAGAACAGCGTGAGCGAGAGCACGTTGGCGTAACCCAGCCCACCGCGCAAATGGCCGACGAACTGGGCCGCGAAGCGCAGCAATACCGCGGTCAGCGCGCCGCCCGACATCAGCTCCGCCGCCAGGATGAAGAACGGCACGGCCATCAGCGGAAAACTGTCGATGCCCGTGAACATTTCCTTGAACACCACGAGCTGCGGGTAACGCCCGCCCACGGCCACCGCCAGGGCCGCCGAAATGATCAGCGCGAAGGCGACCGGAAAACCCAAGGCCAGCAGCACGACGACGGCGATGAAGAGGGTCAGGGTCATGGTGAGAGGCGCTGGAATCGGCGAGAAACGGCGGAGGCTTCGGATCAGATCGACGCGGCCGCTTCGGCGTCCATCTCGGACGACTCGGCGTGGCGGCCCTCCAGCACATAGGTCCGCGCGATGAAGAGCAGGTGCAGGAAGAGCAAGACAAAGCCCACGGGCATGGCCGCGTAGATCCACGCGAAGGGAACGCCCGTCGCCGCCGTGGTCTGGAAGCGCGTGGCCCAGACGTAGAGCGAGGCGTGGTAGGCCATGAGCAGGAAGGACAGGCCCAAGCAGGCGAGCACGAAGGCGCGCAGCCATCGCGCCCCACGGGGACCGACGGCCTGATGCAGATTGTCGATGGCCACATGCCCGCCAAAACGCAGCACAAGGCCCGCGCCCAGGAAGGTGATCCAGACCATCAGGTGGCGCGCCACCTCCTCGGCCCAGTAGATCGCGTCGCCCGTGGTGTAGCGCAGCACCACATTGGAGAAGACGATGCAGGCCATGACCAGCAGCAACACGATCAGCAGGCCGCGGTTGCAGGCGACCAGGGCACGCTCAAGACGCTCCATAGAACAATCCGCCCCTGGGCTTCGTCACACCATGCCGAACTGGCACGGCCTCAAGGCGCGGACGGCCAGCCAAGGGCCGCCCCGCAGCCCAGGCCGTCGTCCCACTCAAGGAGGAAGGCGCGCAGCGACTCAGGGGGCGCTTCATTTCACAGCGGCGATCTGGTCCAGGGTCTGCTGGCCGAACTTGGCCGCGTACTGCTGGTACGCCGGCGTCAGCGCGGCCTGGAACGGGGCCTTGTTCACCTGGGTCACGACGTTGACGCCGTGCGACTTGATTTCCGCCACGCCCTTGGCCTCGACGTCGTCGACGAAATCGCGCGAAGCCTTGGCGCCGATCTTGGCGCCTTCGATGAAGGCGGTCTTCTGGGCGTCCGTCAGCCCGTTGAAAAAGGCCGGCGAGACGATCAAGGCCACCGGCGCGTAGACGTGCCCGGTCAGCGTCAAGTTCTTCTGCACCTGCCAGAGCTTGGCCGAGACGAAGACCGACAGCGGGTTTTCCTGGCCGTCGATCACGCCCTGCTGGAGCGCGCCGATCACCTCGGGCCAAGCCATGGGCGTGGGCGAAGCGCCCAGGGTGCGGAAGGCCAGCAGGTGCACCGGGTTCTCCATGGTGCGGATCTTCAGACCCTTGAGATCGGCCGGCGTGTTCACCGGCAGCTTGTTGTTGCTCAAGTGGCGAAAGCCCTGCTCACCCCAGGCCAGGGCGATCAGGCCACGCTGCTTGAATTTGTCCAGCAGCCCCTGGCCGATGGGGCCGTCAAACACCTTGCGCGCGTGCGCGGTGTCGCGGAACAGGAAGGGAACGTCCACCACGCCGACCTCGGGCACGAAGTTGCTGAGCGCGCCGGTGGAGACCAGGATGGCTTCGATGGTGCCGAGCTGCAGACCCTCGATCAGCTCGCGTTCGCCGCCCAAGGCGCTGGCGGGAAACTGCTGGACCTTGAAGGCGTTGTTCGTGGCTTTTTCGACATGGGCCGCCCAGGCTTGGGCGCCCGCGCCGTAATGGGAGTTGAGCGCCAAAGCGTAGGCCATCTTGACCGGCTTGGCCGTCTGGGCTTGGGCCAGCCCCGTGCCGGCCAGCAAGGCCAGGGCGGCGGCGGTGAAGGTACGGCGTGCAAACATTGGAAGGTCTCCTCGTTCCTGGGTTTTTGTGTGAATGGTCTCGGTCTCTTGGCGCTTGCTAGCGTGCCAGACAAGGCTTTGTCTCATCGCGGGTTGTTTCCGGGCGTGGGAAAAACAAACGGCCTGTCGCGTCACGCGAAGGCCGGATTGTAGGGGCCGCCTCGAACGGGGCGGAGCCGATGTCGGGGGGCGCCGTCAGGCCAACAAGCGGGAAGATTTGGGCACGTGCGCCATCAGGAACTCCATCTGGTCAGCCAAGATGCGGCGGTTGCGCAGGATGAAGTCTTCCCACAGGCTGGGCACGTAGGGCGTGTACAGCAAAGGCATGTCCGCTTGCTCGGGCGTGCGGCTGCTCTTGCGGTGGTTGCAGGCGCGGCAGGCGGTGACCACGTTCATCCAGGTGTCGATGCCGTTCTGAGCGAAGGGAATGATGTGCTCGCGCGTGAGCTCGTCTTCATGGAAATGCTCGCCACAGTAGGCGCAGACATTGCGGTCGCGAGCGAAGAGCTTGGAATTGGTCAAGCTCGGACGCAGGTCGAAGGGATTGATGTTGGGGACGCCCTTGGTGCCAATGATGCTGTTGACCGTGACCACGGACTGCAGGCCCGTGATGGCGTTGTGCCCGCCGCGGAAGACGGCCACCTCACCGCCTGCCTCCCAGCGCACCTCGTCGGCGGCATAGTGCAGCACCGCTTCCTCCAGCGAAATCCAGGACTGGGGCAGTCCCTGGGCCGAGAGCTTAAGAACCTTCAACACGTGCCTCCTGATGGTCAAACCAAGCCAGCAAACGGGAATTTCGGGCAATGCGACAATATACCCCCAATTCGTGAACGTGGCGCCACAGAACCCTTTGACGGCCCGCCATTGCAAGCCGCGACGCTATCAAAACCGTATCAACCCGCAACGGTCCCACGACCGTCCCCGCCTTGAAAATCTTTCGCGGTTTCCACCATCCAGGCCTGGCCGGCGCGCCAGCGCCCGAGGAATCAGGCGGCCGGCCCATCGGCACCGCCGTCACCATCGGCAACTTCGATGGCGTGCACCGGGGCCACCAGGCCATGCTGGCATTGCTGCGCAGCGAGGCCGAACAGCGCGGCATGCGCAGTTGCGTGCTGACGTTCGAACCGCACCCGCGTGACTACTTCGCCGCGCAGGCACGCAAGCCGGAATTGGCGCCCGCGCGCATCTCCACCCTGCGCGACAAACTGGCCGACTTGCGTCGGGCGGGGATCGATCAGGTGGTCGTGCTGCCGTTTGACTCCCGGCTGTCCACACTCTCGCCCCAGGCCTTCATCGACGACGTGCTGCTGCGCGGCCTCAACACCCGTTACCTGCTGGTGGGCGACGACTTCCGCTTCGGCGCCCGGCGCGCGGGCGACTACGCACTGCTCGACGCCGCCGGTCAGGCCCAGGGCTTCGATGTCGCGCGCATGAACAGCTACGAAGTGCACGTGCCCGGTCCGACGCCCGGCGGCGCCAGCCAACGGGTGTCCAGCTCCCTGGTGCGCGCCGCCCTGGCCGAAGGCCGCATGGACGACGCAGCCAAGCTGTTGGGCCGGCCCTACCACATCAGTGGTCACGTGCTGCATGGCCGTAAGCTCGGGCGCGAACTGGGCAAGAACCTGGGGCCGAACGCACCGGGCGGTGGCCAGGGCTTTCGCACGCTCAATCTGCGCTTCGCGCACTGGAAACCCGCCGCCAGCGGCATCTTCGCCGTGCAGGTGCACGGCCTGACCAGCAGCGCAGAGGCGCCATTGCGGGGCGTGGCCAATCTGGGCGTGCGGCCGTCCCTGGACCCGAGCGACGTGAACGGGGGCCGAGTGCTGCTGGAAACCCATGTCTTCGACTGGCCCGCCGAACTGGGCCTCGAAGGGGGCTACGGTAAAATCATTCGCGTGGAACTGCTGCACAAACTGCACGACGAACTGAAGTACGACAGCCTGGACGCCCTGCAAGCGGGCATCGCCCAGGACTGTGAGCACGCCCGTGCCTGGTTCGCCACCCACACCCAGACGCGCCGCCAGACCACGCGCGACCGAATTTGACCGGCGGCCGGTTCCCGGCGAGCCAAAGGCGCACAGGCGCCAGCGCCGCTGGGTCATTCGCCGACTGTCCCGCCAGCCCGATCCATTCTGTCCGCCCGGTCCCCGTCACGGACGCCGGACCCGCCCTCTGACTTTTCCCCGCCGTCCCATGTCTGAACAAAGCCCCGATCTCCGCAGCACCCTCAACCTGCCCGACACGTCCTTCCCCATGCGCGGCGACCTGCCCAAGCGCGAACCCGCCTGGGTGGAGGAATGGAACGCCAAGGAAGGTGACGCGGGTCTCTACAAGCGCCTGCGCGTGGCCCGGGCGGGCAAGCCCAAATTCATCCTGCACGACGGTCCACCCTACGCGAATGGCCAGCTGCACATGGGCCACGCGGTCAACAAAATCCTCAAGGACATGATCACCAAGGCGCGCCAGCTTGAAGGCTATGACGCGCTGTACACGCCGGGCTGGGACTGCCACGGTCTGCCGATCGAAAACGCCATCGAGAAGAAGTTTGGCCGCAACCTGAGCCGCGACGACATGCAGGCCAAGAGCCGCGCCTTCGCCACCGAGCAGATCGCGCAGCAGATGGCCGACTTCAAGCGCCTGGGCGTGCTGGGCGAATGGGACCGGCCTTACAAGACCATGAATTACGCCAACGAGGCGGGCGAGATCCGCGCCTTCAAGCGCGTGATCGAGCGCGGCTTCGTCTATCGCGGCCTCAAGCCCGTGTACTGGTGCTTCGACTGCGGCTCCTCGCTGGCCGAGTTCGAGATCGAATACGCCGACAAGCAGAGCGAGACCATCGATGTGGCCTTCAAGGCCCACGACCCGGCCAAGCTCGCGGCGGCCTTCGGCCTGCCGGCCCTGCGCCAGGACGCCTACATCGTCATCTGGACCACCACCGCGTGGACCATCCCGGCCAACCAGGCGCTCAACCTCAACCCCGAGTTGCCCTACGCCCTGGTGGACACCGAGCGTGGCCTGTACATCGTGGCCGAGTCCCTGGTCGAGTCCTGCATGACGCGCTGGGGCCTGCAAGGTCAGGTGCTGGCCGTGGTGCCGGGTGAAAAGCTCGCCGCGCTGGAATTCGAGCATCCGCTGCACGACGTGGACGCCGGCTACCGCCGCGTGTCACCGGTCTACCTGGCCGAGTACGCCACCGCCACCGACGGCACGGGTATCGTGCACTCGGCGCCCGCTTATGGCCTGGACGACTTCAACTCCTGCGTATCGCACGGCATGAAGTACGAGGACATCCTCAACCCGGTTCAGGGCAACGGCGTCTACGCGGCCGACTTGGCGCTGTTCGGCGGCCAGCACATCTGGAAGGCCGTTCCGGTGATCATCGAGGCGCTGAAGAACGCGGACCGCCTGCTGCACACCACCACCATCACCCACAGCTACCCGCATTGCTGGCGGCACAAGACGCCGGTGATCTACCGCGCCGCCGCGCAGTGGTTCATCCGCATGGACGAGGGCGAGGGCGTGTTCACCAAGGCGGGCGACAAGCCGGTCAAGACCCTGCGCCAGCTCGCGCTGGACGCCATCGAGCAGACCAGCTTCTACCCCGCCAACGGCAAGGCGCGCCTGCACGACATGATCGCCAACCGGCCCGACTGGTGCATCTCGCGCCAGCGCAGCTGGGGCGTGCCCATCCCCTTCTTCCTGCACAAGGCCACGGGCGAGCTGCACCCGCGCACGATGGAGATCCTGGACCAGGCCGCGGCCATCGTCGAACAGGGCGGCATCGAGGCCTGGAGCCGCGTGACGACGGCAGAAATTTTGGGCGCCGCCGACGCGCCCCACTACGACAAGAGCAGCGACATCCTGGAAGTCTGGTTCGACTCGGGCTCGACCTTCTGGCACGTGCTGCGCGGCACGCACGCGCCGGGTTTCCACGAAACCGGCCCCGAAGCCGACCTCTACCTCGAAGGCCACGACCAGCACCGCGGCTGGTTCCACAGCTCCCTGCTGCTGGCCTGCGCCATCTACGGCCGCGCGCCCTATAAGGGGTTGCTGACCCACGGCTTCACCGTCGACGCGCAGGGGCGCAAGATGAGCAAGTCGCTGGGCAACGGCATCGACCCGATGGAGATGAGCAAGAAGCTCGGGGCGGAAATCATCCGCCTCTGGGTCGCGGCCTCCGACTACTCGGGCGACATCGCGGGCGACGACAAGATCCTGGCGCGCGTGGTGGACGGCTACCGCCGCATCCGCAACACCCTGCGCTTCTTGCTGGCCAACATCAGCGATTTCGACCCGGCCAAGGATGCCGTGCCAGCCGATCAACTGCTGGAAATCGACCGCTACGCGCTGGCGCGGGCGGCCGAGCTGCAGGCGGAAATCCTCGATCACTTCAACAAATACGAGTTCCACCCGGTGGTGGCCAAGCTGCAGCTCTACTGCTCGGAAGACCTGGGCGGTTTCTACCTGGACGTGCTGAAGGACCGGCTCTACACGACGGCGCCGAAGTCCCTGGCGCGCCGCAGCGCCCAGACCGCGCTGCACCAGATCACCCACGCCATGCTGCGCTGGATGGCGCCTTTTCTGTCCTTCACGGCGGAAGAGGCTTGGAAGATCGTTGGACAGCCGGAAACCGGCCATGACTCCATCTTTTTCGAGACCTTCCGCAGCTTCCCCGCGCCGGACTCGGCACTGCTGGGCAAGTGGCAGCGACTGCGCGAGATCCGTGATGTGGTGAACAAGGAGATCGAAGCGCTGCGCGCTGAAGGCAAGGTGGGTGCCTCGCTGCAAGCCGAAGTCGCGCTGAGCGCGAACGCCGCCGACCATGCGCTGCTGGCCAGTCTGGGCGAAGACCTGAAGTTCGTCTTCATCAGCTCGGCGGTGACGCTGCAATCTGGTGCCGACTTTGCCGTGCATGTCGCGCCCAGCTCCGCCACCAAATGCGAACGCTGCTGGCACTACCGCGATGACGTGGGCCAGGACTCCGCCCACCCCACGCTGTGCGGCCGTTGCACGAGCAACCTCTTTGGCTCGGGTGAAAAACGCCTGTTTGCCTGAACCACTGAACCTGAAACTCAACCTCAACGCGAAAGTACCCATGTCCACCCGTGGAAGCCAAGGCCTGCTGCAGTGGCTCGGCGTCGCCGCCCTGACCCTGCTGCTCGATCAGTTCACCAAGCTGCTGATCCTGATGAACTACAACTACGGTCAAGCCACCTACGTGACCGACTGGTTGAACATCGTGCGCGTGCACAACCGCGGCGCGGCCTTCTCCTTCCTCGCCAACGCCGACGGCTGGCAGCGCTGGTTCTTCATCGTGCTGGGCGTCGTCGCCGTGCTGTTCATGGTCTACCTGCTGCTCAGCCACGCGGGCCAGCGCCTCTTCTGCTTCGCCCTGGCCCTGTTGATGGGCGGTGCCGTGGGCAATGTGCTGGACCGGCTGATCCATGGCTACGTGGTGGACATGATCGATTTCCACATCGGACGCTGGCATTTCCCTGCCTTCAACCTCGCTGACTCGGCCTTGACGCTGGGCGTGGTCTTCCTGCTGATTGACGAACTGCGCCGCGTGCGGCGCACCCGGTAAACCGTGCCCGGGGCGTGCTTCGAAGGCGTATAGTTTCAGGTCCTTCGTCCTATGAAACATCTGCTGAATTTGCTCGCGGCCATTGCGCTGCTGGTCTGGGGTACGCACCTCGTGCGCACCAACGTGTTGCGCGTCCTTGGCAGCAACCTGCGGCACTTCCTCGCCGCCAGCATGGGTAACCGCTTCACGGCCATGCTCTCGGGCCTGGGTGTCACGGCGGTCGTGCAGTCCAGCACAGCGACCGCCCTCATCACCTCGGCTTTCGTCGGCCAAGGCCTGATCGCCCTGCCGGCCGCGCTGGCCGTGATGCTGGGCGCGGACATGGGCACCAGCCTGATGGCGGTGGTTTTTTCCTTCGATCTGTCCTGGCTGTCGCCGTTGTTCATCTTCCTTGGCGTGACGCTCTTCATCGCGCGCCAAGGCAGCACAACGGGTGACGTCGGCCGTGTGCTGATCGGTCTGGGCCTGATGCTGCTGGCCCTGCAACTGGTGGGCGAGGCCACGACGACGCTGACCCGCAATCCGGCCGTGCAACTCATACTCGGCCAGCTCGCGAGCGACCGACTGCTGGAAATCGTGATCGGTGCGCTGCTCACCGTGCTGGCTTATTCCAGCCTGGCGGTGGTGCTGCTGGTCGCCACCCTGGCGCTGCAGGTCATCACGATCGACGTGGCGCTAGGCCTGGTGCTGGGCGCCAACCTGGGCAGCGGCCTGCTGGCGGTGCTGACCACCCTGCGCGCCAGCCCCAGCACGCGCCAGGTGCCGCTGGGCAACCTCATCTTCAAGGGCCTGGGCGTGCTGGTGGCCATCCCCTTGGTGCCGTATTGGCTGCGCGGCGCGCAATTCCATGTGCAGGACCCGGCGCTGCTGACCGTGCTGTTCCATCTGAGCTTCAACATCGCCACGGCGCTGATCTTCGTGGGGCTCACCCACCCTGTCGCGCGCTGGGTGGAGCGCCTGCTGCCGCGCAACAAGGCCTCGGCGCTGGAACGGCCCCAGCACCTGGACCCTTCCGCGCTGGCCACGCCCTCGCTGGCGATCTCCTGCGCGGCGCGCGAGGCCATGCACCAGGCCGACGTCGTGGAAACCATGCTGCGCGGGGTCCTCGCGGTCATCAAGGACAACGACCTCAAGCTGGCCGAGGAACTGCGCAAGATGGACGATACGGTGGACAGCCTGTACTCGTCCATCAAGTACTACCTGACCAAGCTCTCGCGCCAGCAATTGAACGAGGCCGACAGCCGCCGCTGGACCGACATCATCAGCTTCACCATCAACATGGAGCAGATCGGTGACATCGTGGAGCGCATCCTGCTCGACATCGAGGACAAGAAGATCCGCAAGGGACGGGCCTTCTCGGAGGCGGGCATGGCCGAGATCTGCGAGATGCATGAACGCCTGATCGCCAACATGAACCTGGGCATGAGCGTGTTCCTGAACGGCAATGTGCGCGACGCGCAGCGCCTGCTCGAGGAAAAAATGCGCTTTCGCGACCTGGAACGCGCCTACGCCACCAGTCACCTGGAGCGTCTGAGCGGACAAACCGTGCAGAGCATGGAAACCAGCTCCCTGCACCTGGACCTGATCAGCGACCTCAAGCGCATCAACTCGCACATCTGCTCGATCGCCTACCCCATCCTGGATTCGGCCGGCGCGCTCGCGCCCACGCGGCTGCGCATGCCGCCCGAAGCCCCCTCGCAGAAAAACTGATCCAGCCCGGAACGCGGCGAGCACGGGTTTACCCGGTGCATCCCGTCGGCGCGGGCCGGCGTCCTGCTTTTCCGCGGATCAAACCCTCAAGTCGCCCTCAGGCGCGCCGAAAACGAGGATGAAACCCCGTCTTCTGCCCGCCTGTTTCCAACCGGCGGGTTGTGCCGTGGTTGTAGTGATCGAAGAAAACGGTTCCCCCAGGACACCCCTCACCCGGACTGCCCGTGGCGCTGACGATCAACACCAACATGCTGTCGCTGACGGCCCGGAGGAATCTGGCCGGCAGCGATGCGTCGTTCACGACCACGATCCAACGCTTGTCCAGCGGCCTGCGGGTCAACAGCGCCCGCGACGACGCCGCCGGCCTGGCCATTTCGGAACGCTTCACCAGCCAGATCCGCGGACAGCAGCAGGCCATGCGCAACGCGAACGACGCGGTATCGCTGCTGCAGACGGCGGAGGGCGCGATCTCCAACGTCTCGGGGGGCTTGCAGCGCATCCGTGAGCTATCGATCCAGTCCGCCAACGCCACCAACTCGGCGTCGGACCGGCGCGCCTTGCAGCTTGAAGTCAGCCAGTTGCTGGCCGAGATCGACCGGGTGGGTGTCAGCACGGAGTTCAACACGCTCAAGGTGTTTGATCAGTTCCGCAACAAGATGGTCGGCGGCGGCACCACGGGCGACCTGGACAAGGACGCCGTGATCGAGGGGCTGCAGGGCGGCTGGCTGGAAAACACCGAGCAGATGATCCAGGCCGCATATGGCATCGCGGGCAGCGGCAACACCTTCACCATCGACCTGAGTGTCTTCACCGATGGCGCGGGCGGCACCGCGGCGCGGGTCACTTCGCTCGCTGGCCCCAGTGGCCCGGGCACCAACATCACGCTGGAAATCGACATGGCGGATTTCGTTCCGCCCAACCTGCCCAACGGAGGCACGGCACCGTTCTACAGCGATCGCATCATCGCCCATGAAATGGTGCACGCCATCATGGCCACGGGGCAGAGTTGGGGCGAACTGGTCAACGATGGCGGCGCCACTTGGTTCCTGGAAGGCGTGGCCGAGTTCATCCATGGCGCGGATGAACGGGTCCAGGCCGACGGCGTGCCCGCGACACTGGCCGACAACATCTCCGCCTGGGGCGGCACGAGCGTGGACTACTCCTCGGCCTACACCGCCGTGCGCTACCTGCACACCATGACCGGCGGCAATGGCGTCAAGGACATGCTGCAGTACCTGCAAGGCACGCCGGGCCAGACACTGGATGACGCGTTCGCGGCCGTGACGTCTTACGCCAGCACGGCCGCTTTCGTGGCCGACTTCAACGCCAACAAGGCCGCCTTCATCTCGACGTTCAACTTCGGCAACGCCGACACCGGGGCAATCGGAGGCGCGGATGTGGATGGTGGTCCTTCCATGAGCGCCGAAGACATCGTGAACGATTCGGGCAGCACCATCAGCACCAATGTGCTGTCCGGCTTCAACGAGGTCTGGAAGGAATGGGAAGAAAGCAGCGGGGGCGGCACCGGCAACATCCTGCGCTTTCACATCGGGGCCAACGCCAAGCAGACCATCGACGCCGCCATCGGTGGGATGAACCTGGGCGCCCTCAACCTCACGGACGTGGACATCAGCGACGTCAACGGCGCCAACAAGGCCATCCTGCGCATGGACCAGGCGCTCGAATACACCAGCCGCCTGCGCGCCAACTTGGGGGGGCAGATGTCGCGCCTGGAGCAAACCATCGCCAACCTGCAGATTTCCGCCGAGAGCCTGACCGCGAGCCGCTCGCGCATCGTGGACGCGGACTTCGCGCGAGAAACCGCCGCGCTGTCACGCGCGCAAGTGCTGCAACAGGCGGGCACGGCCATGGTCGCGCAGGCGAACCAAATCCCCCAAGGCGTGCTGGCGCTGCTGCGTTAGCGTCGCGCGCTCAGCCCGCAGGCTGAACCAGGTCCGGCGCGAGTATCAGCGCGGCCTCCAGCGTGTACCGCCCGGCCGCCACGTCCGCGCGCACGCGATCGGGCGAGACGAGCTCGAAACGCTCCACTTCGCCATCCTGATTGATGGGTTCGATCCCCGCCGGCACCGTGCAACGGTACCAGTCGATGCGCTCCACGGTGTAGCCCACGCCCGAAGCGACATCGCTGGGCTTGCGGATTTCCAGCACACCCGCGTGAGCCACGTCATGCAAGGCGTCCAGTCTCAACCCAGCTTCTTCCCAGGTCTCGCGGGCCAGCGCCTGTTCCAGCGTGTCCGCCGCGCTGACCATGCCGCCCATCAGCGTGTCCCACAAGCCGGGGTCATTGGCCTTGTCCAAGGAACGGAGTTGCACCCAGACGCGATGCGGTTCGTCCTCGCGCAGCGATGCCGATACACCGTGCAAGTGCACCGCGCGCGTGGCGATGCCCAGCGCACGCACGGCGGCACGTTCGATCCGACCCACGGGTTCGCCCAGTTGCACGCCCTCCGACTCGGCATGCACCGGCAGCAGTTCATCGCGCCAAGCGCCGAGCAGGCCGCGCTCGCGCAAGGTTTGCGCCAGCGTGGCCAAGGTCGCGTCGGGACGGCTGAAGGCGTGGATGCACCAACCCGCCTCGAAGGAGGCCAAGGCCAGGGCGTGCGCCACCTCCGGCACGACCGAACCGATGCGCAGAGGTGCTGCCGCGCCGATGCGCAGCCACAGGGGGTCACGCGCTTGCAGCGGCGCGCGCTGATAACGCAGCAGATCAGTCACCGGCGGAGGCTCCAGGTCAACATGAGGCGGCCTGACTCACAGCGTGAGGATGGTGCTGCCGGTGGTCTTGCGGGCCTCGAGGTCGCGATGCGCCTGCTGCACGTCTTCCAGCTTGTAGCGCTGGTCGATGTTGATCTTCACCTTGCCACTGGCCACGACCGCGAACAGCTCATCGGCCATGGCCTGGGTGCTCTCACGGGTCGCGATGTGCGTGAACAGGGTTTGGCGTGTCACGTAGATGGACCCCTTGGGGCCCAGCAGCCCCGGGGCAAACGGCGCCGGTGAACCCGAGGAATTGCCGAAACTCGCCATCAGCCCGAAGGGCCGCAGGCAGTCCAGGGATTTGTCCCAAGTGTCCTTGCCCACGCTGTCGTAGACCACCTTCACGCCCTGGCCCCCAGTGATCTCCTTGACGCGAACCAAGAAATCCTCGGTGTTGTAGTTGATCACGTGGGCCGCACCGTTGGCCTTGGCCAGGGCGCACTTCGCGTCGGAACCTGCGGTGCCGATCAGTTGCAGACCCAGTTCGCGCGCCCACTGGCAGGCGATCTGGCCCACGCCGCCCGCGGCCGCGTGGAAGAGCACGAAATCGCCGCGCTGCAGTCCCTCGACCGGCAACGTCTTCCTGAGCAGGTATTGCGCGGTCAGGCCCTTGAGCATCATGGCCGCACCGGTCTCGAAGGAAATGCCGTCGGGCAGCTTGCACACGCATTTCGCGGGCATCACGCGCACATCGCAATAGGCACCGGGCGGCTGGCTGGCGTAGGCCGCGCGGTCTCCGATCTTCAGATGCGTGACCCCCGCGCCCACGGCTTCCACCACGCCCGCGCCCTCCATGCCCAACTGCAGAGGCATGGGAAAAGGGTAAAGACCGGTGCGCTGGTAGACATCGATGAAATTCAGACCGACCGCGTGGTGGCGGATGCGGATCTCGCCTGGGCCCGGCTCGCCCACCGTCACCTCGACCACCTTCATCTCTTCCGGTCCGCCGCTCTTGTCGATGCGAACGGCGCGGGAACGAATCTGACTCATGGAAAACATCTCCTCTGTGCACACGCCGGGGCATTCTAAGGGCCGCCCGCTGTTTCGCGGGCGACAGCCCCCCCCTGCGCGGCAAGATGGCGCAGGCACGGCGTGTGCCCACGCTTGCTACAGTGCGGACCATGTCAGACACCACAAACCCTCGCTCCCACAGTCTCACCCTCTCCACGCTCGCGTTACTCACCCTTCCCCAGATCCTCTGGGCGGGCAACGCCATCGTCGGCCGCTTGGTCGTGGACCTGGTGCCCCCCTTGATGTTCAACTTCCTGCGCTGGTCGCTGGCCAGTCTCGTGCTGCTGCCGCTGGCCGCCTGGGTCTTGCGGCCCGGCAGTGGCTTGTGGGCGCACCGCTGGCGCTTTGCCTGGCTCAGCCTCTTCAGCGTGGGCGCCTACAACGCGCTGCAGTACATGGCGCTGCAAACCTCATCGCCCATCAACATGACCCTGGTGGGCAGCAGCATGCCGATCTGGATGCAATTGGTGGGTCGCGTCTTCTTCAAGGAACCGGTCTCGCGCCGCCAGATGGCGGGTTCGCTGCTGTCCATCGCGGGCGTGGTGCTCGTGCTCAGCCGCGGCAGCCTGGACACGCTGCGCAACTTCCACCTGCTGCCGGGAGACTTCTACATCCTGATGGCGACCATCTGCTGGGCCGTCTACAGCTGGATGCTGGTTCGGCCTCAGGGTGAGCCGCAGGCCATCCGTGGCGATTGGGCGGCCTTCCTGTTCGCGCAGACCCTGTACGGCTCGGTCTGGGCCGGCATGTTCGCGGCGGGTGAAACCGCGCTGTCCGACCAGGCCATCGTTTGGGGCTGGCCGCTGGTACTCGCCCTGATCTATGTGGTCATCGGCCCGGCCGTCCTGGCCTACCGTTCCTGGGGTGCCGCGGTGCGGCGCGCCGGCCCCACCATCGCCAGCTTCTTCATCTGCTTCATCCCCTTCTTCACCGCCCTGCTCTCGGCCCTGCTGCTGGGCGAGATGCCGCAGCTCTACCACGGCGCGGCCTTCCTGCTGCTGATCGGCGGAGTCATGGTCGCGTCGAAAAGGTAAGCCCCCCTGAGTCGCCTGCGGCGCCTTCCCCTAGGGGGACGACACCAGCCGCCCGGCCAAGCCGGTTCGGCGGTGTCCCCGGCCCGATACTGGGCGCATGCCCTGGCTTACCCGCCCAACAAGGCGCGGCGCCTGGGGGTGAGTCTCAATACGTGCCGGGATACGCACCGCCATCGGCCAGGACGTTCTGGCCATTGATGTAGCCCGCGTGCACGCTGCACAGAAAGGCGCAGATCGCGCCGAATTCATCGGGGGTGCCGAAACGCTGCGCGGGCACGGTCTGGCGGCGCGCGTCGGCAATGGCTTCGATCGGCTTGCCAGTCTTCTGGGCCGCGCCGACCATGGTGGCCTTCAGCCTGTCGGTGTCAAAAGCGCCAGGCAACAGGTTGTTGAGCGTCACGCCCTTGCTCGCGATTTGCGGGTTGCGCGCCAGGCCCGCGACGAACCCCGTCAGGCCGCTGCGCGCGCCATTGGACAGGCCCAGGATGTCGATCGGCGCCTTCACCGCGCTGGAGGTGATGTTGACGATGCGCCCGTAGCCCCGCGCGGCCATGCCGTCGATGGTGGCCTTGATCAGCTCGATGGGCGTGAGCATGTTGGCGTCCACGGCCTTGATCCAGGCTTCGCGATCCCAGCTGCGGAAGTCGCCAGGCGGCGGACCGCCCGCGTTGGTGACCACGATGTCGTAGTCCTTGCGTTCGGCGAAGATGGCCGCGCGCCCCTCGGGCGTGGTGATGTCCACCGGCACGGCGATGACTTCCACCCCAGGCGATTCGGCTTTCAGACGCGTGGCGGCGTCCAGCAAGGCATCCTTGCCGCGCGCGACGATGACGACGTTCACGCCCTCTTTCGCTAGTGCTTGCGCACAGCCGTAGCCCAGTCCCTTGCTCGCGCCGCCGACCAGCGCCCATTTGCCCTTGATGCCCAAATCCATTTGCTTCCTCTTTAAGAAAATTTCAATAATGAAAAAACACTTGACTGCCTATACCCCACCCAGGGCGCTCGCGGAACCGGCTTTGCCGGGCCGCTGAGTGCGCCCCCTCCGCGTGCGGGAGGGGGTGGCGAAGCGCCCAGCGGGCGCGCAGCCTGGGGGTAGTCATTTCTATTTCTTGCTGAACAGAAAAATTCCGGTGAGCACCAGCGCCGTGCCCGCCAGCACCCACAAGGTCAATGGCTCATCGAGCAGCAGCGCGCCCATCAGGATGGTGGACAGCGGCCCGACCATGCCAGCCTGGGCCGCCGCCGCGGGACCGATGCGCTTGATGCCCATCATCACCAGCAGCACGGGCACCGCCGTGCACGCCGTGGCGTTGAGCAGCGAGAGCCAGAGCACGGGCGGCGCGACCTGCATGGCCGAGATCGGCCGCAGCAGCAGGAACTGCGCGATGCAGAACAGGCAAGCGGCCGAGGTCGCCCATCCCACCAGTCGCAAGGTGCCCAGGCGCTGCACCATCTGGCCGCTGTAGACCAGGTAGACCGCGTAGCTGATCGCGCTGCCGAAGACCAGCAGCACACCCAGGAGCACATGGCTGCCCTGCAGGCTGACTTCGTGGCCAAAGACCAGCAGCACGCCCGCGTAGCTGATGGCCATGGCCAGCATCTGCCGCGCGGACACCTCCTTGCGGTAGAGCAACCAGCCCAACAACATGACAATCGTCGGGTTGAGGTAGAGGATCAGCCGCTCCAGCGAAGCGGTGATGTAGGCCAGGCCGGCGAAGTCGAGAAAGCTCGCGAGGTAGTAGCCCGTGAGCCCCAGGCCCAGGATGCCCAGCCAGTCCTTGCGGGTCAGCGGGGCCTGCCCCCGGCCGCTCCACCAGGCCATGCCCAGGAAAATGGGCAGCGCGAACAGCATGCGGTACATCAACAGCGTGACCGCGTCCACGCCGTGTCGGTAGGCCAGCTTGACGATGATCGCCTTGCCGCTGAAGGCCACCGCACCCACGGTGGCATAGATCAGACCGGTGGCCCGGTCCCCTTTGTGAGTGAGAGCCGCCTGCATCAGCACACTTTCGGCATGCGCTGACTCAGTAACCCGCGGCCAAGCCGTCGCGCCGCGCGTCGCTGGCGGCCATGTAGCCCTCGACACCCGGATCGCCCATGCGCCAGATGAACTGGCCCGCGCCGAAATCCTGGTAGTTGTCGTTGATGATTTCCATGCGGTGGCCCAGAGCGCCCAGGCCGGCCACGGTGTCGGCGCGCATCTGCTGTTCGACGTTGATCTCCAAGCCCGCGTTGTAGCGCCAGCGCGGCGCGTCACAGGCGGTCTGCGGGTTCTGGCCGTAGTCCAGCATGCGCACCAAGGTCTGCACATGGCCTTGTGGTTGCATGTTGGCGCCCATGACGCCGTAGCTCATCACGGGCTGGCCGTCTTTGGTCAGGAAGGCCGGGATGATGGTGTGGAAAGGTCGCTGGCCCGGCGCGACCAGGTTGGCCGCGTTCGCGGCCTTCGCATCCAGTGTGAAGCCGTGGCCACGGTTCTGCAGGCTGACGCCAAAAGTGGGTTCCACGCAGCCCGAGCCGAAGCCCATGAAGTTGCTTTGGATGAAGCTGACCATCATGCCGCTCTCGTCCGCCGTGGTCAGGTAGATGGTGCCGCCCTTGACCGGGTTCCCCGCGCCGAAGTCCTGGGCCTTCTTCATGTCGATCAGCTTGGCGCGCTGAGCCAGGTAGGCCGGGTCCAGCAACTGCGCCGCCGTGACCTCCATCTTGCCCGGCTCGGCCACGTAACGGTAGACGTCCGCGAAGGCCAGCTTCATGGCCTCGATCTGCAGGTGCTGCGAGGCTGTGCTGTCCACCGGCAAGCTCTTGAGGTCGAAATGCGAGAGGATGCCCAGGGCAATCAGGGCCGTGATGCCTTGCCCGTTGGGAGGAATCTCATGCAAGGTGTGGCCGCGGTAATCCTGGGAGATCGGCTTCACCCATTCCGGCTTGTAGTTCGCGAAGTCGCTGACCGCGTGGCTGCCACCGTTCTGTGCCGAGAACTTCACGATCGCCTCGGCGATTTCACCGCCGTAGAAGGCCGCGCCTTTGCTTGCGGCAATGGCACGCAGGCCGCGTGCCGCAGCGGTGAACTTGAACAACTCGCCCACCTCGGGCGCGCGTCCCCAGGGCAGGAAGTTCGCGGCGAAACCCGGCAGCCCTTGCAGCTCGGGCGTGGCGGCAGCCCATTTCTGCTGCACCACCACGGGCATCAGGTAGCCGCGCTCGGCAATGTCGATGGCGGGCGCCAGCACATCGGCGAAGGGCAGCTTGCCGAAGCGTTCGCTCAGCGCCACCCAACCAGCCACCGCGCCAGGCACGGTCACGCTGTCCATGCCGCGTTTGGGTGGGTTCAGCGCATCGGCGCCGTACTTGCGGCGGAAGTAGTCGGGCGTCCAGGTCTGAGGCGCGCGGCCCGAGGCGTTGAGGCCATGCAATTGCTGACCATCCCAAAGAATGGCGAACGCATCGCTGCCCAAACCATTGCTCACCGGCTCCACGATGGTCATCGCCGCCGCGGCGGCGATGGCTGCGTCCACGGCGTTGCCGCCCTGCTGAAGGATGCGCAGGCCAGCCTGTGCCGCCAGCGGGTGCGAGGTGGAAACAATGTTGCGCGCGAACACCGGCAGGCGCGTGCTCGGGTAAGGATTGCTGTAGCTGAAGGACATGGGGTGACTCTGCGAGGAACTTGGAGAAAGAAAAAACGGCGCCGCAGCGCCGTTTTTCAATCTGGGGTCTGCTTGCCCGAGCTTATCAGTCCTCGACAAACGCCTCTTCGCGCTTGGACTTGACCGCTGGCAAGAGCACGATGATCAGCAGCAAGGCTGCGGCGGCAAGCAAGCCGGCGGAAATCGGCCGGGTCAGGAGAACGGCCCAGTCCCCCCTGGACAGCAGCAGGGCACGCCGCAAGTTTTCCTCCATCATCGGTCCGAGGATGTAGCCCAAGAGGAGGGGGGCAGGCTCCACGCCGAGCTTGATGAAGCCATACCCAATCACGCCGAACAAGGCCACCAGCCAGACGTCGAAGGTGTTGTTGTTGGTCGAATACACGCCAATCGCGCAGAACAAGACGATGGACGGGAACAGCCACTTGTAGGGCACGGACAGCAGCTTGATCCACATCCCGATCAGCGGCAAGTTCAGAATGATCAGCATCAGATTGCCGAGCCACATGGAGGCGATCAGCCCCCAGAACAGTTCCGGGTTGCTCGTCATCACCTGCGGACCGGGCTGGATGTTGTGGATCGTCATGGCACCCACCATCAGGGCCATCACCGGGTTGGGGGGGATGCCCAGCGTCAGCAGGGGGATGAAGGACGTCTGCGCGCCTGCGTTGTTGGCCGATTCCGGCGCGGCCACGCCCCGGATGTTGCCCTGTCCGAACGGCACTTCACCCGGCTTGAGCTTGGTTTTCTTTTCCAGCGTGTACGCCGCGAAGGAGGCCAGCAAGGCCCCGCCGCCCGGCAAGATGCCCAGGCAGGCACCCAAGGTCGTGCCACGCAACACCGCGGGCGCCATCAACTTCAGGTCTTGAAGCGTCGGGTAGATGTTCTTGACCTTACCCGTGAACACTTCCCGCTTCTCCTCCGAGTGAGAAAGATTCTGGATGATTTCACCGTAGCCGAACACGCCCATCGCGATCACGATGAAGTTGATGCCATCGGTCAGCTCAGGAATATCGAAGCTGTAGCGTGCGACGCCGGAGTTCACATCGGTGCCCACCAGACCCAGTAGCAGACCCAGCACGATCATCGAAATCGCCTTGAGCAAGGAGCCCGAAGCGAGCACCACGGCGCCGATCATGCCCAGCACCATCAGCGAGAAGTACTCCGCGGGACCGAACTTGAAGGCCACCTCCGTGAGGGGCAGGGCAAACGCGGCCAGCACCAGGGTGCCCACGCAACCCGCGAAGAAGGAACCCAGACCGGCCGCCGCCAGCGCGGGACCCGCCCGCCCCTTGCGCGCCATCTGGTAGCCGTCGATGACGGTCACCACCGACGAAGATTCGCCCGGCAAGTTCACCAGAATGGCCGTGGTCGAGCCACCGTACTGCGCGCCGTAATAAATACCGGCCAGCATGATGAGCGCGGCCACCGGCGGCAAGGCGTAGGTGGCGGGCAACAGCATGGCGATGGTGGCCACGGGGCCCACGCCGGGCAGCACGCCGATCAGGGTGCCCAGAACGCAACCGATCAGGGCGTAGATGAGGTTCTGAAAGGTGAAGGCAACGCCAAAACCCATCGCGAGGTGATTAAACAATTCCATGGTACGGACCCTTTAACCGGTGATGAATGCGGGCCAGACCTGGAACTGCAGATTCAGCAGCTTCACGAACGCCACGTAGCTGGCCGCGGCCAGGATCGTGGACAAAATCAGCGAACCCTTGAGAGAGAACTGCTCGCCCGCCAACCCCGAGACGATGGTCAGCGCATAGATGGCAGCGATCAAGCCCATGGACGGCAAGCCAATGCTGGGCAAGCCCCCCAGGAAAAGTCCAAACAGCAGGTTGGCGCTGATGATGAAGACCAGCGGCTTCCAGGCCACCTTGCCCAACTTGTCGCCTGCGCCATCCTGGGATTTGCGCAATCCCTTGAGCATGACAAACACACCCAGAATCGTCAGCAGGATGCCCAACAAGAGCGGGAAGTACCCCGGCCCCATGCGAGCACCTGTTCCGACGGTGTATTCAGTCGCGCCTATGGCAAAGGCGCCGCCCACGATGACGAACATCAGGCCCGAGAAGAAATCCTTCTCGCTCTTGATCACTTTCACGCACACTTCTCCTGAACCAGCCGGGGATAACCCCCAGCCCAAAAGGGGCACATTCTGCACCTGATTGCCCCAGGGATTTGTTCTGGATTCTCCCTATAAACCCTTGCTTCTGGCGTCAAGGCCATTCATTTCACGGGCAAAACGAGTCCCCATGGCGGCATCTTGGCCCATCATGTCGCTTACTCCGCGATGGAAACAATCCCTCTTTACGCTTCTTTACTGTTTACCATCCGCCGGTGTGGGGCGTTTGCATCGCCGCTGCTGGAACGTCAACAAGGCCTCCACGGGTGCGGGCCAAGGCTGCGTAGCGCCGTTCACGCCAAGGCCCCTCGGGCTTCACGGGCTAGGGGGTCTCGGTGTCGAACACCGGCTCCAACCCTTTCAACCATTTCAACGCGGGCAGACCCCAGCGTGCCTCGATGTCCTCGGCGCGGGCGCTCAAGGCAACACGTGACGCGCGCTGGCGCAGCACGGAACCCGGGTCACCGCCTTGCGTGGCGCCGTTGAAAGCCAGCACCACGGTATTGCCCTCGCGGGTGGCCTTGAAGCGCCACAGCGCAGAGGGGCCAAAGGCCTCGGCCATGCGCGCCACGCTCTGGTGAAAACTCGCCCGGCGGCCAAACAGGTTGACCGTCATGCAGCCGTGCTCGGTCAAGAGACGCCGGCACCCGGCATAGAAGGCCACGCTGTCGAGCACCGGCGCCGCGGCATCGTGGTCATACAGGTCAACCTGCAAAGCATCCACCGTGCCCCACCACTTGGCTTGCTCGATCTCCTGCTCCGCGTCCGCCAGGACGATTTCCAACAGCGGCCCTGGCTCGGGCAGGTGGAACCAGCCCCGGCAGGCATGCAGCACGCCGGGGTTCAGCTCGATCACCGTGGTCGGCATGCGCAGCACCTTGACGCAGAACTTGGTCAGCGAACCAGCGCCCAGGCCGAGTTGCATGGCGCGCCGCCGCGGCACGCCGTCGGGCTCCACGAACAGCAGCCAGGCCATCATGCGTTGCACGTACTCGTGCACGAGACGCACCGGGTCGCGCAAGTCCATGGAGCCCTGGATCCAGATGCTGTCCAGGTGCAGGTGTCGGATGCGCCCTTCGTCGGAAAACTGGACGTCGGGCAGGTGGGGAACGTTTGCTTGTTTCAAGGTGCGGGGATTATCTCCGCGGCCCCTCTCAGTGGCCCTCTCCGCGCTGACTCAGAGCAGACCGGCCTGAACGGCCGCGTCGCGCCAGGCGGCGCGCTTGCGCTCCAGGCTCCAACTCGCGTTGGCGGGACTGCTGGACGGCAAGCGCAAAACGGGCAGGCCCAAGCCCGCCGTGTACTTCGCATGCTTGTAACTTTCGCCGCCGTTGTGCGCGATCAGCCGGAGTTGCGGAAACAAGGCCGGCAGCGCCGAAAAATCATTCACGACCGCATGGCGGATCGCGCTGTCCAAACTGCCCTCACGCTCACAGCTGGCGTACACATCCCAGATGCCCAAGCCCCGCGCCAACACCCAGGCGCAACGCGCCTCGTAATCGCTGGCCTCGGGCACGGGAAAGCCGGGCCACAACGCTTGCAAGATGCTCCAAAAATGGTTCCGAGGGTGCGCGTAATACCGCTGGTCGCGCAGGGACGCGACGCTGGGGAAGCTGCCCAAGATCAGCAGACGGGTGCCGGGCCCAATGATGGGCGCCAGACCGGTCAGTCGTGTCATGCCAGGGCAGGGCCGGTCGCCCCTAAAAGGGCGTCCAGGCGCGGCAAGGCCGCCAAGGCATTGGCTCGGGTGTCGCGCGCCACATGGGCGAGGTCCACGCCACGCAACTCGGCCAGGACCAGCGCGATGCGCGGCAGCTCGCCGGGCTCGTTGCGCCCCTGGGCCAGGCCCTGTTCGCGTTGCGCTGCCGTGGTGTAGAGCCAGTGTGGGGGGATGTCCGGCGCATCGGTCTCGAGCACCAGCGCCTCCAGAGGCAAGACACGCGCCAACTCGCGCAGTTTGGTGGCGCGCTCGTAGGTGAGCGCGCCGCCAAAGCCCAGCTTGAAGCCCAGGTCGATGAAGGCCTGGGCCTGCTGCAGGCTGCCATTGAAGGCGTGCGCGATGCCATGCCAGGCCTCGCCCGGCCCGGCCAGATCCCGCAAGCCCTTGAGCAGCAGGTCGGCCGAACGACGCACATGCAGAATGACCGGCAGACGGTGTTTCTTCGCGAGCTTGAGTTGCTCCCGGTAGAAGAAGAGCTGCCGCGTCCGCAAAGGTTCCTCGCACAGAGCCGGCACGAACAGATCCAACCCGATCTCGCCCACCGCCACCAGCCGAGGATCGTCCCGATGCCGAGTCAGGGCTTGGTCCAGGCGGGCCAAGTCCTGGTCCTCGGCCGCTGCCACGAACAAGGGGTGGATGCCTAGGGCATAGGCATCGCCGAACTCGTGCGCCAGGGCCCGCGCGCGCTCGAAGTCCCGGGCCTGCACCGCGGGCAGCACGCAACATGTCACGCCCCGGTCACGTGCGCGGGCACGCACGGTGGCCACGTCCTGCAGGAACTCTGGCGCGTCGAGATGCACGTGCGTGTCGATGAAGGTGTCGCGGGGCTGCGTCATGGCACGGATGATGCCGCAAGCGGAATGTCCGAGAAAATACTTGCCAAAAGCAAGTATTTGCATCACACTGGTTTCATGAACCAAGCTGCCCCGCAAGTAGCCCCTGTCGCCAAACCGACCGCGTCCAACCGCGCCGCGACGCTGCGCGCCTTCAACCGCTTTTACACGCGCCGCATCGGCGTGCTGCAGGACCGCCTGCTGGAATCGTCGTTTTCGCTGCCCGAGTCGCGCGTGCTCTGGGAACTGGCGCACACACCCGGACTCACGGCCAGCGGATTGGCCGAGGCCCTGCAGCTGGACGCGGGCTACCTGAGCCGCCTGCTCGCCAGCCTGCGCGACCGCAAGCTGTTGAAGGCCGAGCGCGCGGCGCACGATGGCCGGCAAACCCTCCTGTCTCTCACGCCCTCGGGCCAACGCGCCTTGGCGCCGCTGGAGCAGCGTGCCCAAGCCCAGATGGGCGCCTTGCTCGCGCCGCTGACCGAAGGCGAGCAGCAGGAGCTGCTGTACGCGGCCCAACGCATCGAGTCCTTGCTGGACCGCCATCAGAAGGGCGCCGTGCGACTGCGCGGTCTGCGCCCGGGGGACGTCGGCTGGATGATCTCGCGCCACGCCGCGCTGTACGCACAGGAATACGGCTGGGACGGGCGCTTCGAAGCCATGGTGGCGCGCATCGGCGCGGACTACATCGATCACCTCGACCCCCGGCGCGAATGCGCCTGGATCGCCGAGCGCGTTGCCGCCCCTTTGACAACCACGCAGGCAAACGGCGAGATGACCGACGCGGGCGGCCCCCCATTGGGCTGCGTCTTCCTTGTGCAGGCCCAGGACGAAACCCGGGGACAGCCCGAACCGGGCGTGGCCCAGTTGCGACTGCTGATCGTGGAACCCGCGGCACGGGGCCTGGGCATCGGCAAGCAATTGGTGGGCGAATGCACGCGATTCGCCCGCGAGGCCGGTTATGAACGCATCCGGCTGTGGACCAACAGCATCCTCACCGCCGCGCGCACGCTCTACGCTCAGGCCGGCTACCAGTTGATCGCCAGCGAGCCGCACGAGAGCTTCGGCCAGCGCTTGGTCGGTGAAACCTGGGAGCTGCGGCTATGACGACCACACCGGTCCCTATTCCCTACCCAGACCCTTGCCCCTGCGGCAGCGGCCTGGGCTACGCCGGCTGCTGCGGACGCTGGCATGGCGAGGCCCCAGAGGCTGACGGCCCGCAGTCCGCCCACCCGACGGCACCCCCAGCCCCCAGCGCAGAAACCTTGATGCGCTCACGTTACAGCGCCTTCGTGCTGGGCCGCGCGGACTACCTGCTGTCCACTTGGCATCCGGACACCCGCCCGGCCGAGCTGCAATTCGACACAGGCGTGCGCTGGTTGGGCCTGGAGGTGCGCGCGGCACGGGAGGAAGGTGACCACGCCACGGTGGAATTCGTGGCACGCAGCAAGTGGGGCGGACGCGCGACCCGGCTGCACGAAGTCAGCCGTTTCGTCCGCCTGGCGGGCCGCTGGTTCTACCTCGACGGCAAGTTCAGAACCTGAGCCGGGGGCTGCCGGGCAGGCAGCCACGCCGCGCCCGCGCCCTGCGTGGGCCGATGAGCGCTTGCTTTTAGTCAGGCAAGCTGGCAACGGTCAGGGTTTCGCACCTCACCCCCGTACATCACGGGGCTGCAAAAACCACCCGTCCGTGCTACTGTCGCTCCATCCCCTACGCAGGAGCCGATCATGCGTGTGCCGCCAGATCTGCCATCGAGTGCGCTGCCCAGACTGCTTGCCGGGTGGACACGGCGGCTGCGACCGCATTTCTGGCGCGGATTGGCAGTGGCGGCCCTGCTCGGTCTGATGATTCAAGCGCTGTGGCCTAAGCAAGCCGAGCGCAAGCTGACCCAGCAGGACATCGACGCCGCCGTGCTCAAGACGCTGGAGACAGCCGTGCTGCCCTCGCCAGCCGCGCGCGCCGCCGCGGCGATCGCGCCCGCGGTCGTGCGCGTGCAAAGCTTCACTTCCGATGGCAAGGGGGGGGAGGAGCCCCACGGTGTCGGCACGGGCGTGGTGATCGTCGACAGCGGCGTCATCCTCACGAATCTGCACGTGGTCGCTGGCGCACAGCGCGTCGAGGTCACGTTCTTCGACGGCAGCAGCTCACCGGCCTACATCAGCAACACCCAAACCGAGAACGACCTGGCGGTTCTGCAGGCCCGTCGGGTACCCGACGACATGGAACCGGCCACCCTGCGTTCGACCGCGGGTCTGCGGCCCGGCGATGGCGTGGTCGCCGTGGGTTTCCCCTTCGGCATCGGCCCCTCGGTCAGCAGTGGCGTGGTCTCGGGCCTGGGGCGCAGTTTCCGCTCCCCCGAGGGCAAACAGGTCATCGGCAACCTGATCCAGTTCGACGCCGCGGCCAACCCTGGCAACTCGGGCGGGCCCTTGGTGACGCTGGATGGCCAGGTGGTGGGCATCGTGACCGCCATCTTGAACCCGAGCGAGCAACGCACCTTCATTGGCATCGGCTTCGCCGTGCCCATCGAGAACGCGGCCACGGCCGTGGGCATGCATCCCTTCTGAGCAGAAAGGTCCACCATGAGCGCACCCTCCCAGAACCTTACGCCCGCGGATGCCGCGCAGGCTGCCCGCCTGACGGAACAGATGCTGTACGAGGTCAAGCGCGTGGTCGTCGGACAAGACCGTTTTCTGGAACGCGTGATGGTGGCCTTGCTGGCGCAGGGGCACCTGTTGGTCGAAGGCGCGCCGGGCCTGGCCAAGACGCTGACCGTCAAGACGCTGGCCCAGGTGGTGCAGGGCCAGTTCAAGCGCATCCAGTTCACGCCCGACCTGGTGCCCGCGGACCTGATCGGCACGCGCATCTACAACCAGAAAACGGGCGAATTCGGCACGGTGCTCGGACCGGTGTTCGCCAACCTGCTGCTGGCCGACGAGATCAACCGCGCGCCCGCCAAGGTGCAAAGCGCCCTGCTCGAAGCCATGCAAGAGCGGCAAGTGACCATCGCCGGTGAAAGCCACCGCCTGCCATCACCGTATGTGGTCATGGCCACGCAGAACCCCATCGAGACCGAGGGCACCTACCCGCTGCCGGAGGCACAGGTGGACCGCTTCATGTTCAAGGTGCTGGTGGATTACCCCAGCGAAGAAGAGGAGTTCGTGATCGCCCAGCGCGTCACGGGCGCGGTGTCCGGCGAGGCCCCCGCGCAGCCCGCCGCGGTCGCAGACTCGGCGCAGCTGGTCCGGCTACAGGCTTGGTGCCGCGCGGTGTATGTCGATCCGGTGCTGGTGCAGTACGCGGTCCGTCTGGTCGCCGCGACGCGGGAGCCCAAACGCGCGGGTCTGCCCGAACTGGAAAGGCTGCTGAGCTTTGGCGCCAGCCCACGCGCCACCCTCAGCTTGGTCGAAGGCGCGCGCGCCCTGGCCCTGCTGAGAGGTCGCAATTACGCGCTGCCCGAGGATTTCGGCGACCTCGCGGCCGACGTGCTGCGGCACCGCCTGGTGCTGTCCTACGAGGCGTTGAGCGAGGGGCTGGACAGCGACGCGCTGATCGGCCAGATCATGTCGCGCGTGCCCCTGCCCGCCAAAGTCGTGGCGCACGACAAAGCGGCTTGAATCATGCCAACGCAGTACGCGCCCGAACGTACCCTCCAGCGGCTGGAGTGGACGGTGCTGCGCCGTCTCGATGGCCTGCTGCAGGGCGACCATCGCACCCTGCTGCGAGGCGCGGGCTTGGACTTGGCCGATCTGCGCGAATACCAGGATGGGGACGACGTGCGCCACATCGACTGGAATGTCACGGCACGCGTGGGCCACCCCCATGTGCGCGTCCATGCCGAGGACCGTGAACTGAGCGCCTGGTTCCTGATCGACCTCAGCGCCTCGCTCGACTTCGGCTCGGGACAGCGACCCAAGCGCGCGCAATTGATCGATGTCGTCGCCGTGCTGGCGCGCCTGCTGACGCGCCGTGGCAACCGTGTCGGTGCCGTGATCTACGACCGGGGCGTGCGCGCCATCCTGCCGCCGGGCACCAGCCGCCCGCATGTGCTGCGGCTGCTGCACCTGCTGCACAGCCCGCCGAAGAAGGCCGCGCAGACGGACGCGGGCCCGACCCGACTGCATGAACTGATGGACGCGGCCAACCACTTGCTGCGCCGCCGCAGCGCGGTCTTCCTGCTCTCGGACTTCCTCAGCGAACCGGGATGGGAACGCCCGTGCGCGCATCTGGCGCGCCGACACGACATGGTGGCCGTGCGTCTGTACGACCCGCTGGAACAACAATTGCCTGACCTCGGCCTGCTGCCCTTGCAGGACGTGGAGACCGGTGAAGTGCTGCTGGTGGACACACAAGACCCGGTGTTTCGCGAGCGTTTCGCGCACCTGGCCGCCCAGCGCGAGGACGCCCTCCGAGACAGCCTGGCCCGAGCCGGTCTTGATCTGCTGGAACTGGCGGCGGAGGAAGATCTATTGCCCGCGCTGCTGCGCTTTGTCCGCCTGCGCGCTGAGCGCACTCGCGCAGGCGCGAACCGGCCAGGGGCAGTCCCGCAGGCCGACCGCGGGCTGCGCTTGGTCGAGAAGGAGGTCGCATGAGTTTCCTCTGGCCCACGCTGCTGTTGATGCTGTTGGTGCTGCCCCTGCTGGTGGGCTGGTACGTCTGGCTGTGGCGGCGCAAACGCCGTCAAGTCTTGCCGTACGCCAGCCTGTCACTCATCAAACAAGCCATGACGCCCCAACGCACGTGGCGACGGCACCTTCCCCCCGCCCTGCTGCTGCTCGCGCTGGCTTCGCTGTTGTTGGCTGCGGCACGCCCCTTGGCCAAGATCGCCCTGCCGACCCAGCAAGAAACCATCATGCTGGCCATCGACGTGTCCGGCAGCATGCGCGCCACCGACGTGGCGCCGAGCCGGATGGAAGCAGCGCAAGCCGCGGCGCGGGCTTTCCTGGCCGATCTTCCCCGCCACGTGAAGGTCGGCATCGTTGCTTTCGCGGGCTCGGCGCAGATCGCGCAGCTGCCAACCACCAACCGCGAGGACTTGAACGCAGCCATCGACCGCTTTCAGTTGCAACGCGGCACCGCTATTGGCAACGGCATCGTGCTGTCGCTGGCGGCGATTTTTCCGGAGGTCGGCATCGACCTGGGGCAGTTCTCCTATGGCCGTCCCGGACAGCCGCGTGGCCCATCGCTGGACATGCCCCCCGCAGGCCCCCCACCCACGCCCGTGGCCCCTGGCTCCTACGGCTCCGCGGCCATCATCCTGCTCACCGATGGACAACGCACCACGGGCATAGACCCGCTGGAAGCCGCCAAACTGGCCTCCGAGCGGGGTGTGCGCGTCTACACCGTGGGCGTGGGCACGGTCGAGGGCGTGACGGTCGGCTTCGAGGGCTGGTCGATGCACGCGCGGCTGGACGAGGAATCGCTCAAGCACATCGCGCAGCAGACGCGCGCGGAGTATTTCCACGCGGCCTCGGCCGAGGCCTTGACGCAGGTCTACGAAACCCTGAGCTCGCGCCTGACGATCGAAAAGAAGGAAACCGAAATCACCGCCCTGCTGGCCTTGCTGGGCGCCTTGCTGGTGATCGCCAGCGCCACGCTGTCGATGCTCTGGTTCCACCGCGTGGCCTGATGCACGGCCAGACGACCACGCCGCCTCAGCCCGGAAAACGCGAGGGCCTGTGGTCCTGGTGGTCCACCTCGACCATCCACAGCAAGGCCGCTCCAGCGCCGGAGCTGGCCCAATCCGGTTCCTCGCTCTGGATTTCGTCCAGCAGGGCCGGGTTCGGCTGCGTCAGCAAGCGCAGCAGCCTGGCGCGGTCCTCGACCGTCAACTCGGGAACCACGCGCGCGCAGGCTTGCGCCTTCATGTGCGCGCGCACGGCTGGCGAGGCGGACTCGTAGATTTCGCGGGCCAGCGCGTCGACCGTCACGGGCAAAACCGAGGTCGACGCGGTCTGAACAGCCGCATCACGGGGGTGCATGTTCATAGGCTCTCCATCGCAAACCTGTCTACTGGGCATGAGGTCAGGCCCAGTCAAGTTGCTCGGAACCGATGATGAATCAGGGCTGTGGCGCCCCGATGCATCACGTGCAAACCTGGGTAAAGGAAAAGTAAATCGGGAGGTCCCCCGGTGACGTCAACCAGGGCAGCCGTGGGACTGATCGTCCCTGGATTGATCTCCAGTCGCCCTCAAGTGACCAGCAAGCCCCGGTCCAGCCGCAGCGTGCGCTGGCAACGCGCCGCCAGTGTCTCGTCGTGCGTGACCACGATGAAGGCCGTGCCCTGTTCGCGCGCGAGGCTCAGCATCAAATCGAACACGCCCTCGGCCGTGCCGCGGTCGAGGTTGCCCGTGGGCTCGTCGGCCAGCACGCAGGCCGGCCGGGTGACCAGCGCCCGCGCGATCGCCACGCGCTGGCGTTCGCCGCCCGAGAGTTCGGAAGGGCGGTGCAACAGGCGCTCGCCCAGGCCCACGGCCTCCAGCACGCGCGCAGCCTGTTGCGCCGCTTCAGCGCGCGGCAAGCGGCGTATCCACAGCGGCATGGCCACATTGTCCTGGGCGCTGAACTCGGGCAACAGGTGGTGGAACTGGTACACGAAGCCCAGGTGCTGGTTGCGCAATTGCCCCTGCACCGTCGGCGTGAGCGTGCAGAAATCCCGCCCCATCAGGCTCACCTGGCCCGCGCTGGGCGCATCGAGCCCGCCCAGCAAGTGCAGCAGCGTGCTCTTGCCCGAACCCGAGGCACCGACGATGGCGAGAATTTCACCGGCGCTGACCCGCAAGTCCACGCCACGCAGCACGGTGACGTCGAGCCGACCTTCGGTGTAGCGCTTTTCCAAACCATTGGCCGCCAACACCAGCGTTTCTTTCAGGACACTCATCCAATACTCCCCAAAACCAAGGTGCGGGCTCCCGTGGAACCGGCTTCGCCGGGCCACTGGGAGCGCCCCCTTGAGGGGGGTGGCGCAGCGAACGAAGGGAGCGGAGCCTGGGGGTGCTCATTCATACCGCAGCGCCTCCGCGGGATTCACGCGACTGGCACGCCAGCTCGGGTACAGCGTGGCCGCGAAAGCCAGCACCAGGGAAATCAGGGCGATGGGCACGATGTCGCTGGCCAGCGGTTCGCTGGGCATGCGGCTGATCAGGTAGATGTCCTGCGGCAGGAAGCTGGCGTGCAGGAGGCGCTCCAGGGCGGGCACCAGCACGTCGATGTTGAACGCCACGCCCAGGCCCAGGACCAGGCCCGCCAAGGTGCCGATCACGCCCACCAGCGAGCCTTGCACCACGAACACCCCCATGATGCTAGCCGGGCTCGCGCCGAGGGTGCGCAGGATGGCGATGTCGGCGCGCTTGTCGGTGACCGTCATCACCAGCGTGGACACCAGATTGAAGGCCGCCACCGCGACGATGAGCGTGAGGATTATGAACATCATGCGCTTCTCCAATTGAACGGCGGCGAACCAGGTGCGGTTCTGCTGCGTCCAGTCGCGCACCACCAGGTCGTGGTTCTGCTGCCGGGTCAGGCTGATGACCAGGTCGGAGGCGACCTCACGCGCCTGGTGCAAGTCCTTGAGCTTGACGCGGATGCCGGTGGCACCTTCCAGCCGGAAGATGCGCGCGGCGTCGGCCACGTGCATCAGCGCCAGGCCCGCGTCGTATTCGTAGTGGCCGGAATGGAACAGACCCACCACCGTCATCTGCTTCATGCGCGGCAGCACGCCAGCGGGCGTGACCTGGCCGCTGGGCGCGATCAGCGTCACCGGATCGCCCACGCGCACACCCAGCTGACGCGCCAACTCACGGCCGAGCACGATGCCGAATTCCCCCGGCACCAGCCGCTCCAGCACGCGGGCGTTGCCCGCCTCCCCTTGCAGTCCCTCGGCGAGGTCGGTCACCTGGCCTTCCAGGCCGGGCACGATGCCGCGCAGCACGGCCCCCTTCATGTCCTCGCCCCGCGCCAGCAAGGCCTGCGCGGCGATGAAAGGGGCCGCCCCAACGACCTGCGGGTGCTGGCGCACCAGCTCCAGCGTGCGCCCGGCGTCGGGCAGGGCCAGCCCGTCGGCGGAATAGATTTCGATGTGCGAGACCACGCCGAGCATGCGGTCGCGCACTTCCTTCTGGAAACCGTTCATCACGGACAGCACGATGATCAGCGCGGCCACCCCGAGCGCGATGCCCAGCATGGACACCCCAGAAATGAAAGAGATGAAGCCATTGCGCCGCGTCGCCCGGCCGGCGCGCGTGTAGCGCCAGCCCAGGCTCAGTTCATAAGGCCATTCCATGCAGGTCCCGTCGTTTCTTTTGCGGATTGCTCGAAGCGGTCGGACTGTACAGGACAATCGGCGCATGCCTTTTCAGCAGTTCCTGATTCCCCATGCCCTGGTGGACGACGCCGAGGCCGTGCCCGCCGCCCGTGCGGCGCTGTTTACCGCCTTCAAGAACGCCCCCGCCGCGCGCGGACACGGACTGACCTGGCTGCGCAACCATCTGGACCACGCCGCACCGCAGACCCGGCGCCTGGCCGCGCAAGGCGTGGTCAACGCGCACGAAGACGTCCTGGCCCGGGCCCAAGGCCTGGACCCGCAGTCCCCGCCCTGGGCCGCATTGCGCGCGCAGGCCCTGGGCTTGCCCGACGCCGGCACCACGGCGTGGGCCTTCCTCACACCCGCGCACTGGGTGCTGCCCCAGGGCGTCGGCCAGACTCAAGTGAGCCTGAGTGACCCGGCGCAATTGCGGCTGGACGAAGCCGAGGCCCGAGCCTTCTGCGCCGCCATGCGACCGTATTTCGCCGAAGACGGCCTGACATTGCACATCGACACCCCCGGGCAGTGGCTGGTCTGCGGCGAAGCGCTGCGTGGCCTGCGCAGCCCCGCGCCCGAGCGCGTGCTGGCACTGGGCGGGGACGTGGCGCCCTGGCTGCCGTCCACATCCCCGGGCGCCCCGCTGCTGCGCCGCCTGCAGAACGAGATGCAAATGCTGCTCTACACCCTCGCCGCCAACGACGCACGCGAGGCACGGGGCCTGCCCTCGGTGAACTCCTTCTGGCTCCATGGCTGCGGCGCGCTGGACGCGACGCCCATGCCGCAGGACACCTGGGCCGTGTTGGACTCTCTGCGTGAGCCTGCGTTGCTCGGCTACACCCGAGGTGATTGGCGGGCCTGGGCCGACGCCTGGCGCGATTTGGATGCGCGAATGCAGACGGCCTCGCACGCCGAGCCCGCACCGACCCGTCTCGTGCTTTGCGGTCTCCACACCCTCCTCACCTGGGACCACGCCGAGCCCACCTCTGGTGGATTCTGGCGTCGCCTGCGTCGACGCCTGCAACCGCGCCGCAAGAATGAGGCCCTCGCAGAATTGCTGGTCCGCGCATGAAGATCGTCACCCGTGATGTACCACCCCGCGTGGCGTGGGCACTCGAACAGGCCGGCGTGCATCCCCTGCTGGCGCGCCTGTATGCCGCCCGCGGCGTACGCGACAAGGAAGAGCTGGACGACGCCCTCGCGCGCTTGCTGCCACCGACCACGCTCAAGGGCACGGCCGAAGCCGCCATCCTGCTGGCCGACGCGATCGCCGCCGATCAGCGCTTGTGCATCGTGGCCGATTACGACTGCGACGGTGCCACCGCCTGCGCCGTTGGCATCCGCGGCCTGCGCATGCTGGGTGCGCGCCACGTGCATTACATCGTGCCCGACCGGGTGGTGGACGGCTACGGCCTCACCGCTCCCATCAGCCGACGCGTGAAGGACAGCGGCGCAGATTTGCTGATCACCGTGGACAACGGCATCGCCAGCATGGAGGGGGTGGCGCTGGCGCGCGAACTGGGCATGCGGGTGCTGGTCACCGACCACCATCTGCCCGCGGCCGAACTGCCCCAGGCGGACGTCATCGTGAACCCGAATCAACCGGGTGATGCCTTCGAGAGCAAGTCCCTGGCGGGCGTGGGCGTGATGTTTTACGTGCTGCTGGCGCTGCGCGCGGAGCTGCGCGCGCGCGGGGTGCTGGACCCCGCCACGCAGCCCAAACTCGACGCGCTGCTGCCCCTGGTGGCGCTGGGCACCGTGGCCGACGTGGTGAAGCTGGACGCCAACAACCGCCGCTTGGTCGCACAAGGGCTGAAACGCATCCGCGCGGGCCACATGCCCGAGGGCCTGCGCGCCCTGTTCGATGTCGCTTCCCGCAAGCCCGCGCAGGCCAGCGCCTTCGATTTCGGTTTCGCGCTCGGTCCGCGGATCAACGCCGCCGGGCGGCTGGCGGACATGACGCTGGGCATTGAGTTGCTCCTGACCGACGACGTCGGCCGCGCCGACGAGCTGGCCCGAATGCTCGACGGCATCAACCGCGAGCGACGCGAGATCGAAGGCGAGATGCGGGCGCAGGCGCTGGAGATCGTCGAGCAAATTTTCGCCCGCAGAGGAGCCACCGAGCCGTCGCCAGGTCGCCCCAAGACGGTGAGCCCCACCGGTCCGAACCACGCGCAGGACCTGCCTGCGACTGGGGGCAGCGAGGACGCGGGAGTGCCAAGCGTGGGGGCCAACATCTCAGCGCTCTGCGTTTTCGACCCCGATTTCCACGAAGGCGTGGTCGGCATCGTCGCCGCGCGGCTGAAGGACAAACTGCACCGCCCCAGCTTCGTCTTCGCCGCCAGCCGAGCGCCCGGCCATGAAGGCGAGCTGAAAGGCTCGGGGCGATCCATCCCCGGGTTTCACCTGCGCGATGCCTTGGACTTGGTGTCCAAGCGCCATCCGGGCGTGCTGCTGCGTTTTGGTGGTCATGCCATGGCGGCGGGTTGCACCATCGCCGAAGCCCATTTCGAGGTCTTCGAACGGGCGCTGGACGAGGTCGCGCGCGAATGGCTGGATGCAGCCACGTTGACACGCCGCATCGAGACCGACGGCGCGCTGCCCGCTGAGTACCGCCGCACGGACGTGGTGGACGCGCTGGCACGCGAGGTCTGGGGACAGGGTTTCGCCCCCCCCACCTTCAGCGAAGAGGTGGAAGTGCTCTCGCAGCGGCTGGTGGCTGAAAAGCATCTGGCGCTCAAGCTCAGGCATCAAGGTCAGCCGGTTGATGGCATCTGGTTTGGCCGCGCCGAACCGTTGCCCCCCAGCCACAGCCGGGTCAAGCTGGCCTTCCGACTGGAAGCCGACGAATGGCAAGGGGTGCGCCGGTTGCGCTTCCTGGTCGAAGGCGCCGAGCTTTAGTGTTTCCCGGGCCAGAGAGGGCCTTCGGTACCGGTGCCCCGCGAGGGTATGCCCTTCCCCCATTCCTGGGATGGACCCCAGCGGGACTTCAAATTTAGAGTGTCCGGATTTGCTCGTCACCCGGCACCCCATGAATATCCGTCAACCCATCCACCTGATGGGAGAGATTCCCCGCACCGCGACCAGCGCGCAGGGGGGCACCGCGCCCGAATTCACCGCCAGAACTTCGCGCAGAGTCGCGCGCAAGGGCTCGAAACACCCGACGGATCGTGCGCGCGCGCATTGGCTGGTGCGCATGAACTATTCCAATCGTTTTTTGGTTTGCGCGCTGCTGGGACTTCCTCTGAGTGCGCACCTGCTGGACATCGGAGCCCCTTCGTGGCTTTGGGGGCTGCTGATCGCTCAGTTCTACATCTACCCCCATCTGCTCTATTGGCGCGCGCGGCTGGCACGAGATCAGTTGCGCGCTGAAATGCCCCACCTGATGATGGACTGCGCGGCCAGCGGCGCCTGGGCCGCCGCCCTGGGCTTTCCAACCTGGCTCAGCTTCGTGCTGTTCGCTTGCAACAACATCAACTTCGTGGCGTTCTATGGCGGACGCACTGGCGTGCCGAGACTGGTGGGCGCCATGGGCTTGGGCGCCGCGGTGGTCTGGTTCAGTGGCCTGCACTACCCGCTGAATCCGGACACCGGCGTCGCCGCGACGGTTTTGTCCATGGTGGCCCTCACCCTCTATCTGGTGGCCTTCGGTCACACGGGCCACCAGCGCGCCTTGGCTTGGCGCAAGAGCAATCTGAAACTGCGTGAGCAGTACAAGAAAATCAACGCTTTGCAAGCCCGCCTGCGCGAGCAGGCCGTGCGCGACCCGCTCACGGGTTTGTACAACCGTCGCCATCTGGGTGAGGTGCTCGAGCCCGAACTCGCGCGCTGCCGCGCTGCTCGCTCCTCGCTGGCGGTGGTGCTGATCGACGTCGACCACTTCAAGTGCATCAACGACACCCGAGGCCACGCCGTCGGCGACCTGGTGCTGCAAAGCTTGGCCCAGCTCATGCAGCGCCACGTGAGGGCGCAGGACATGGTGTTCCGCTATGGCGGGGAGGAATTTCTGCTGTTGCTGCCGGACATCTCCCTGGAAACCGCGGCCCAGCGCGCCGAGGCCTTGCGCACGGCATTTGGCCAGACACCGATGCGCGTCAGCGCCAAGGAGGCGCCCCCTCTGACCGTGACCCTGTCATGCGGCGTCGCGGCCTTTCCCCTGCACGCTGAACAGGGCGAAGCGCTGATCAGTTGCGCGGACCAGGCCCTCTACGCCGCGAAGCGCCAGGGCCGCAATCGCACCCAGGTCTGGCAACCAGGGGCCCATGCCGTGTGCGGTTGAAAGAACCGCGTCCAACTCAGAACAGGCCCCAGCCGTCTTTGTCTTCCGATGCTGCTGCAGTGCTGTTGCCCAATTGACGGGGCGCGGAGGTGCGCGCCGTCTTCAGGGGTGCGGCGGCGGCGGGCCGTGCCTTGGGGGCCGAGCGCGGCGCGGCTTGAGGCGCCGACGCAGCGGGAGCTCCCGCCAGGGCCTGCTGCTGGACCTTGAACACAGCAACCACTTCCGACAAGCGACGGGCCTGATCCCGCAGGGACGACGCCGCCGCGCTGGACTCCTCGACCAGGGCCGCGTTCTGCTGGGTGACTTGATCCAGGTTGGTCACCGCCTGATTGACCTGCTTGATGCCATCGCGCTGCTCGGCGGCGGCGGCAGTAATTTCGCCGATCAAGTCGGAGACGCGCTTGACGCCGGACACGATCTCTTCCATGCCCTTGCCCGCCTGGGCCACCTGGATCGAGCCCATCTGCACCGCGTCCACCGAGTTGCCGATCAGGCCCTTGATCTCCTTGGCGGCTTCGGCACTGCGCTGCGCGAGGCTGCGCACCTCGCCCGCGACCACCGCGAAGCCTCGGCCCTGCTCACCCGCCCGAGCCGCCTCCACCGCCGCGTTGAGCGCCAAGATGTTGGTC
Organism: Hylemonella gracilis ATCC 19624; assembly: GCF_000211835.1. GTDB lineage: Bacteria > Pseudomonadota > Gammaproteobacteria > Burkholderiales > Burkholderiaceae_C > Hylemonella > Hylemonella gracilis. The sequence goes on from NZ_AEGR01000102.1 coordinate 77,605, forward strand.
TGGAAGGCGATGCCGTCGATCACGCCGATGATGTCGTTGATCTTGGTGGACGCATCGGTGATCAGCTTCATGCTCTCGATCACTTGCTGCACCACGTTGCCGCCCTCCTGGGCCGATTGCGCCGCCTTGGAAGCCAACTGGTTGGCCTGGGTGGCGGTGTCGGCCGACTGCCCCACGGTCGAGGTGAACTCTTCCAGGCTGGCGGCAGTTTCTTCCAGATTGGCGGCCATCTGCTCGGTGCGTGCCGAGAGATCGGTGTTGCCACTGGCAATCTCACCCGAGGCCGAGCTCACGGCCTCGACGCTGGAGCGGACTTCGGTGATCACACCGCGCAGGCGCTCAACCATGGAGGCGGTCGCGCGCAAGAGATTGCCGAATTCGTCGGTGCGCCGGACGATGACCGTGACCGTCAGATCTCCGCTGGCGATCGCCTCCGTCACCTTGACCGCGTGGGCCAGCGGCTTGGTGATGGCACTGATCAGGTACATGGCGAGGAGGATGCCGAGGATGAAGATCACCGCCGCGCAGGCGAAAGCGATGACCAGCAACCGGGTCTGCGCGGCTGCGGCCTCGGCCACGGCGGCATCGCGGTTCTTCTCCTGGATTTCGACGAATTTGTTGATCGCACCGATGTAGACCGTCGCTCGCGGCTTGTATTCTTTCTCCACAAAGGCCTGGCGCGTGGCCATGTCGACGCCCTGGTTGATCATTTCGGTGATCTTGGGCGTCTGGCCGCGAACTTCCGCGCGGGCGGCGACCACCGCCTCCAGGGCGGCCTTTTCCTCCGGTGAGGTGGCTTCCTGGGTGATCTTCTCCTGCACCGGGTTCAGGCTGGCGGTGATGGCCGCCACCTTCTCGCTCAGCTGCTGGGCCAGGGCCGGGTCGGTGGACACCATGCGGCTCATGGACATGTCCATGGCGTGTGCCGCGCGGTCGCGCCAGTGCGTTGCGGTGGTGATGCGCCCCTCGGTTGTGCGCACTTGCTGCAGCGCGGAGTCGGCCACATCCTCAAAACGCAGCAGCGTCACCACCGATAGCGTCAGCAGGGACAGCATCAATAGCAGCACTGTGGCCCACAGTTTTTGGGCCACGCGCAGGTCGTCGAAGAATTTCATGAGCTTTGCTCTCTTTGGTGAAAGTTATTTCTTTATTAAAAGGGATTGAGGGCACCTATCAAAAGACACCGTTGGCACCGCTTCACGAACGCAAGCGGTCTCACAGCGTGGCATTTCATCCCTTTGCCTCTGTCTCCTATGTTTTCGACGCGCCGCGTGAAATCTGTAACTCAACCCTGACACCGACCGGACGCAGCCAGCCCTCTAGAATCCAGACCATGGCCTCCTATCTGAATGCCGACCTTCATTGCCATTCCGTGGCGTCTGACGGCACCCTGACGCCTGAGGCCCTGGCCCAGCGGGCGAAATTGGCGGGGGTCGAGCTGTGGGCGCTCACCGACCACGATGAGGTGAGCGGACAGCAACGCGCCATGGCCGCGGCTCGTTCGCAGGGACTGCCTTACCTCACGGGGGTGGAAATCTCCATCACGTTCGCTGGCCAGACCGTGCACATCGTCGGCTTGGGCTTTGATGCCGCTGACACCCTGCTGGTCGAAGGCCTGCGCCAGACGCGCGGTGGGCGTGGTGAGCGAGCACGTGAAATGAGCGAGCAACTCGCGCAAGCCGGCATCCCTGGGGCTTACGAAGGGGCGCTCAAGTACGTGGGCAATCCGGAACTGATCTCACGCACCCATTTCGCCCGCTATCTGGTGGAAGCGGGCGTCTGCAGCGATACGAACGAGGTGTTCCGCCGCTTTTTGACGGAAGGCAAACCCGGTTACATCCCGCACCGCTGGGCCACACTGGGTGACGCCGTGACTTGGATCACCCGCGCGGGCGGCCTGGCCGTGATCGCGCACCCGGCCCGCTACAAGTTCACACCCAATGAGGAATACGCCCTGTTTTCGGAGTTCAAGCACCACGGGGGCTTGGGTGTCGAGGTCGTGACTGGAAGCCATCTGCCCAGCGAGTACGTCAAATACGCCGAGATGGCCATGGAATTCGGCCTGGCGGCTTCACGCGGCAGTGACTTTCACAGCCCCGACGAGTCCCGCATCGACCTGGGCGCCCTGCCTTACCTGCCCGGCCAGCTCACCCCCGTCTGGGAACTGCTGTCCGAACGCATCCACCACTGATTCACGCCTTTCATGACTTCTCTTCTTGCCCGCCGCAACACCGGCGGCGGCATGTTGCTCGCTCTGGCCGCGCTGGCCTGCTTCGCGACGCTGGACACCTCCGCCAAGATCGTCGCGCTCACCCTGCCAGTGCTGCTGGGGCTGTGGTTCCGCTACATCTTCCAGGCCGTGCTGACCACGGTGGTCATGCTCCCGCAGCGGGGCAGCGCCATCTTCCATACGCGGCGCCCTGGCCTGCATGCGCTGCGCGGGGCCTTGCTCGCGGTGACCAGCCTGCTGACCTTTCTCAGCGTGAAGTACATGCCCGTGGGAGAGTTCACCGCCATCGCCATGATCGCGCCGCTGGTGGTCACCCTGCTGGCAGCCACGCTCCTGGGTGAACATGTCTCGCGCCTGCGCTGGACCTTGGTGGCCGGAGGCTTCATCGGCACGCTCATCATCATCCGGCCCGGCGGCGAGCTGTTCGGCTGGCATGTACTCTTGCCCTTGGCCCAGGTAGGCACGCATTCGGCCTTCCAACTCCTGACCGGCAAGATGGTGCAAACCGAGGATGCCGTCACGATGCACTTCTACACCGGCTGGGTGGGCGCGCTCCTGGCCTCACTGGCCCTGCCCTTCATCTGGATCACACCGCAGACATTGCCGCAGTGGAGCGCGCTGATCCTCATGGGTCTCACGGGCACCATCGGCCATTTCGCGCTGATCCAGGCCTATCGGCGCGCACCCGCGTCCTCGCTGATGCCCTTGATGTACGTGCAAATCGCCTTCGCCATGTTCGCGGGCTGGCTCGTCTTCGGCCATTTGGCCGATGGCTGGGGCTTGCTGGGCATGCTGCTGATCGCCAGCTGTGGCGCCGCCAGCGCTTGGCTGGCCTTGCGCGTGAAAGCCGCCGAGCGAGCCAAGGACTTCCAAAACAGCGCGCTGCGCGAGCCGATGGAAGTCTGAGAGCGTTACCTCATTCTCCCTGTCCCTCACTCAGCTATCCACAACGCCTTTCTCACGGCAGCACTTGACCCGCCATGGCCCAGTTCTTTGAACTTCATCCCGACAACCCGCAGCAGCGCCTGCTCAAGCAGGCCGTGGCCCTGCTCGCGTCGGGGCAGGTGCTGGCCGTGCCCACCGATTCCTGCTACGCCCTGGTCTGCCACCTGGACGACAAGGCCGCCGCCGAGCGCCTGCGCGCGATCCGGCGCATCGACGACAAACACCACCTGACGTTGCTGTGTCGCGACCTGTCGGAATTGGCGAACTACGCGCGGGTCGACAACCGCCAGTACCGTCTGCTCAAGGCCGCGACGCCGGGGCCCTGGGCCTTCATCCTGGAAGCCAGCAAGGAAGTGCCGCGCCGCCTGAGCCACCCGGCACGCAAGACCATCGGCCTGCGGGTGCCGGACCACAAGGTGCTGCAGGAATTGCTGGCGCTGCACGGTGCGCCCTTGCTGGCGACCACACTGATCCCCGCCGGCGAGACCGAGCCGCTGAACGACGCCGAGGAAATACGCTCGCGTTACCAGCACGATCTGGCGGCCGTGATCGACGCTGGCGCCTGCCCACTGGAGCCGACGACGGTGATCGACCTCACCGGCGACGAACCCGAAATCATCCGGCGCGGGCGGGGGGATCCGGCGGTGCTGGGGTTGTGAACCTCACCTTGCTGGCCTGCTTGGTGCTTGGTGCTTGGTGCTTGGTGCTTGGTGCTTGGTGCTTGGTGGTTCAGGGTTGACGGTTAACGGTTCGCTGTGGACTCTCCCCGCGAGGCACGGGCGGGCAACCGTCCGCCTCATGAGATTTGCTGCGCAAATCAAAATCGGCGGCGCGGTCACCCGCCCGCACCGCGCTGGAATCGATGGGCGCTCGCACAAAGCACCCGCACTGGCACAGACACAACCGACCAGGCCTGTGGCAGGCGCGCGGGGCAGGGAATCCCGACGATTTGGATTTGCGCAGCAAATCCCATGAGGAGCGGTTCCCTGCCCCACGCGCCTGCCACCCCAGCCGAAGCCCGAGACGTGACATCCCCATCACAGCAAGGCAGGCCTCCAACCCCGCAGAACCCAGCCCTTACGGGAATGCGACAATCCCCCCGTGGATTTCAATAACCTCATTCAAACCGTCCTCATCTACGCCCTGCCCGTGATCTTCGCCATCACGGTCCACGAAGCGGCCCACGGCTACGCGGCCAAGCGCTTCGGCGATGACACCGCCTGGATGCTCGGCCGCATGACGTTCAACCCGCTCAAGCACATCGACCCCCTGGGCACCCTGCTGATGCCCGTGTTGATTTACTTCGCGACATCGGGTGCCTTCGTCTTCGGCTACGCCAAGCCCGTGCCGGTGCGCTTCGACCGTCTGCGCCACCCCAAGCGGGACATGGTCTGGGTGGCCTTGGCGGGGCCTGGCGCGAACCTATTGCAAGCCCTGCTCTGGGCCGTGTTGCTGTTCGTGCTCATCGCCCTGGGCTTGAACATGGAAGCCAGCGAACGCTTCTTCCTCGAAATGTGCCGTGCGGGGGTCTTGGTCAACGTGGTGATGTTCGCTTTCAACCTCTTCCCGTTGCCACCGCTGGATGGCGGACGGGTGCTGGTAGGCCTGCTGCCCAACAAACCCGCTTATTGGCTGGCCCGCCTCGAGCCCTGGGGCTTCTTCATCGTGCTGGGCCTGGTCATCCTGGGCGTGGTGAGCAACTACTGGATGCAGCCCGTGATGCGCCTGACCTACAGTCTGCTGGACCTGCTGCTAACGCCGGTCACCTACCTGTTGCGCTAACCGTTGTGCGCTAACTCCTGACGACACCTGCGACATGAGCAAAGAGACCCTGCGCGTCCTCACCGGCATCACCACCTCGGGCACGCCCCACCTGGGCAACTACGTCGGCGCCATCCGCCCCACCGTCATCGCCAGCCGCACGGCGGGCATGGAGGGCTACTACTTCCTGGCTGACTACCACGCACTGATCAAGACCGGCGGCGACCCGGCCCGCGTGCAGCGCAGCACGCTGGAAATCGCCGCGACCTGGATCGCGGCCGGCCTGGACCCGGAGCGCGTGACCTTCTATCGGCAAAGCGACATCCCTGAAATTCCGGAGCTGACCTGGTTCCTCACCTGCGTCTGCGGCAAGGGCTTGCTCAACCGCGCGCACGCCTACAAGGCCGCGGTGGACAAGAACCGCGCCGCGGGGTTGACAGAAGATGAAGACGCCGGCGTCTCCGCCGGCCTCTTCATGTACCCGGTACTGATGGCCGCGGACATCCTGATGTTCAACGCCCACCGGGTGCCCGTGGGGCGTGACCAGATCCAGCACATCGAAATGGCACGCGACATCGCCGCCAGCTTCAACCACCTCTACGGCGAGCACTTCACCCTGCCCGAAGCGCAGATCGAAGAAACCGTGGCCACGCTGCCTGGCCTGGACGGGCGCAAGATGAGCAAGAGCTACGACAACACGATTCCGCTGTTCACGCCGCGCGAGCAGTTGAAGAAGCTCATTGCCGGCATCAAGACCGATTCCCGCGCGCCCGGTGAACCCAAGGACACTGAAGGCTCGGCCCTGTTCCAGATCTACGAAGCCTTCGCCACGCCCGAGGAAACAGCGCAACTGCGCCGGGCCTACGCCGAGGGCATCGCCTGGGGCCAGGCCAAGGAACTGCTGTTTGAACGCATCGACCGCGAAATCGCGCCCATGCGCGAGACCTACCAGGCCCTGATCGACCACCCCGAGCGGCTGGAAGAGATGCTCAAGGCCGGCGCCGCCAAAGCGCGCCGCATCGCCACACCGTTCACGGCCAAGCTGCGGCACGCCGTGGGGCTGCGCGACCTGCGCACGCAAGCCACGGGCAAGAAAGACAAGGCGGCCAAATCCGCGCTGCCCAGCTTCAAGCAATACCGCGAGGCGGACGGCCAGTTCTACTTCAAGTTCGTCGACGCCCAGGGCCAGTTGCTGCTGCAAAGCGCGGGCTATGCCAGCCCCAAGGACGCGGGCGCGGCCATCAAGGCCCTGCAGGCCGACGACGCGGCACTCGCTCAACTGCCCGTGCCGACCGATGCCGAGGCCCTGCGCGCAGCCCTGCGGCTGCTGCGCGAGGCCGCTGAGGCATAAGGGAAGAAACGAAGTACGCAAGGTAGTCGCCCCGGGCCCCGGACGCGGCGAAAAAGCCGGTGCGGTGCTGCTACAATCCGGCGCTTCGACACATGCGTCAAAAGCCGGAGAGGTGGCAGAGTGGTCGAATGTACCTGACTCGAAATCAGGCGTAGGCGCAAGCCTACCGTGGGTTCGAATCCCACCCTCTCCGCCATTCGCAAACGCAGCCCAGGCCTCTGACTTCAGAGGCCTTTGCGTTTTCTAGGTCCGCCGCAAGCAAAAAACCCGGTGCTGCCCGTCTTCACGGGTGTCCACCGGGCCTTAACGGGCTGCGCCGTGTTGGGAAAGCGCCTCAGCGGCACTCAGTTCAGAACACGCCCCACTCGCCGTCGTCGTCCTTGCCGTTCGCCGACACCGGCAGAGACTTGGATTTAGCGGTCGTGGCCAGCGTGGAGGTCAGGCGTGGGGGAGTGGTCGCCGGGCGCGGCGACAACGGCTTGCGCTGAGCCGCCAAGGCCGGCGCGGGAGCCGAGATGGGCGCGGCGGCTGACACGGGGCGCTTGATCTGCGCAGCCACCGACGATGCACCCGCCCCCACATTGAAGACCGCCATCACTTGGGCCAGGCGCAGGGCCTGGTCACGCAAGGCCGATGCGGCCGCCGCTGACTCTTCCACCAAGGACGCGTTCTGCTGCGTCATTTGGTCCAGATTGCTGATGGCCTGATTGACTTGATTGATGCCGTCGCGTTGTTCCGTCGCAGAACTGGTGATCTCGCCGATCAGGTCCGACACCCGCTTCACGTTGGTGACGATCTCGTCCATGGCTGCACCGGCTTGCTCAACCTGCGTCGAGCCCGCTGCGACGGTCGCCACCGAGGCGCCGATCAGGCCCTTGATTTCCTTGGCCGCGTCCGCGCTGCGTCCCGCCAGGCTGCGCACCTCGCTGGCCACCACGGCAAAACCACGGCCTTGCTCACCAGCGCGCGCGGCCTCGACCGCAGCGTTCAGGGCCAGGATGTTGGTTTGGAAGGCGATGCCGTCGATGACGCTGATGATGTCGTTGATCTTCTTGGACGACTCGCTGATCTGCTGCATGCTCTGGACCACCTGCCCCATCACTTCACCGCCACGAACGGCGGAGTCGGCGGCGGATGTCACCAATTGGTTTGCCTGCCGCGCCGTGTCGGCGGATTGGGCAACCGTGCTGGTCAGCTGCTCGATGCTGGCGGCGGTTTCTTCCAGATTGGCGGCGGTCTGCTCGGTGCGCGCGGACAGATCCTGGTTACCGCTGGCGATTTCGTCCGAAGCGTTGGACACCGATTCGACGCCGTTGCGCACCTTGGAAACCAGTTGACGCAGGCGCTCGTTCATATCGGCCAGGGCCTGCAGCAGCAGGCCAAACTCGTCCTTGCGGCTGGTCTGAAGGGTCTGGGTTAGGTCGCCTTCCGCGATGGCCTGTGCAACGCTGACCGCGCTGTCCAAGGGCTTGGTGACGGACAACACCAACCAACGGATCAGCCCCACGCTCAAAGCCAGCACGACCAGCACACTCACACCGCTGATCACAAGCAACCGCCGGTGCTGTGCTTCCATTTCCGCCTTGGCCTCGTCCCGCTGGGCCTCCTGCTCGCTGACGTACTTGCCGATGGTCGCCAGGTAAGTCGCCTGGGTGGGCCGGTACTGACTTTCGACGAAAGCGAGCAAACCAGCTTGGTCTTGCGCATCCTCGAATTTCTTCATCTGATCGCGGTTGGCCAGCACGGTGACGCGCAGCTTGCCAATCTCGGCCAGGACGGCCTTGTCCCGGTCGGAGCGGGCGCTCTTGGCAATTTGCTCCTGAACTGGCGAGATGCGCTTGCTGAGTTCAATGGAGCGCGCCTCAAAGTCGGCGCGCAAGGCGGCGTCGGTGACCTTGGCTCGACTCAGGGTCATGGCGGTGGCCAGTTCGGCCAGCCCCTGCCAACGCACCGCCGTCGCGATCGCGGACTCGTAGTGCGCCACCACCTCGGAAGCACGGTCAGTGGCGGAGCGCAGCGCGATCTGCCCCCAGATCCCGACCACCACGATCAAGGTCAGCAGACCCATGATGATCAGCCAGAGCTTTTGCGACACGCGCAAATTATTGATATTCATTCAGCTACCCCTAGGCGCCGAGGATGGGCGCATCAACTCACTCCATCGTGGAACGATGGGCTTCACAAAGTAGACACCTGGGGAAATAGGGAAGAACACCGCTCTCTCGCGGAAGTTCCCTGAGACAGCGGCCCCACGATCTTGGCGGCTCGCGGTCCGCGAGCTACTTTAGACTGGAAGCTTTGCGACCCCGGCTTTCGCTCGGGTGTGCCTTTGTGTGATCCGCATTCTAGTCTGTGCACGGCCTTGACTGAGACCGACCGCATGCGAGAAAGCCGCCCGCCGTGACGCGGGCGCCACAAGCGCTACTTCACTCGCTTGAGCGCTGGCCGACCACTCACAGGCGATACGGGAGGCCGCGGAGGTTCCGGGTCACCCTCCTCGTCTTGAACGGCGTCGGCATCAGGCGCGAGGCTCAGAATTGCGCCTGCAGCCGGCACGGTCTCTCCGGACACAGAGTCAGAGCCTGTGCCATTTTCTTCATGCGCCTCGCCATCGGGCGCAGACTCCAAGGGGAAAGCCATGCCCTGGCCATTTTCCCGAGCGTAGATTGCCATGACCTGGCGGATGGGCACCAGGATGTCTCGCCCCACCCCCGCGAAACGGGCTTTGAACTCGATGTACTCATTGCCGATCTGGAGGGCGTTTGTGGCATCCATGCTGATGTTCAGCACGATTTCCCCGTCCTTCACGTACTCGCGCGGTACACGCACGCTGTCATCGACCCGCACCGCCACGTAAGGCGTCAAGCCGTTGTCGGCACACCATTCATAGAGGGCCCGGATCAAGTAAGGACGGGTGGACGTGGCCTGAGGTGGCTGAGTTCCCGTCGTCGTGCTCTGGCTCATCTTGCGTGTTCCCGCGACACGCTTACTTGCGCATCACCTTCTCGGAAGGCGTCAGGGCCTCGATGTAGGCCGGACGCGAAAAGATGCGCTCAGCGTACTTGAGCAGGGGTGCGGCATTCTTGGACAAGTCGATGCCGTAGTAATCCAGACGCCAAAGCAGCGGGGCGATCGCCACGTCCAGCATGGAGAAGTTATCGCCGAGCATGTACTTGTTCTTCAAGAACACGGGCGCCAACTGCGTCAGGCGGTCGCGGATGTGGCCACGGGCCTTTTCCAGCGCCTTCTCGTTGTTCTTGGTCGCGCGATTTTCGAGCGTGGACACGTGAACGAACAGCTCCTTCTCGAAGTTCAGCAGGAACAGGCGCACACGGGCACGGTCCACCGGGTCACCCGGCATGAGCTGCGGATGGGGAAAGCGCTCGTCGATGTACTCGTTGATGATGTTGGACTCGTACAGGATCAAGTCACGCTCGACCAGGATGGGCACCTGGCCGTAGGGATTCATGACATTGATGTCCTCGGGCTTGTTGTAGAGGTCCACATCACGGATTTCGAAATCCATGCCCTTCTCGAACAACACGAAACGGCAGCGGTGGGAGAAGGGGCAGGTCGTGCCCGAGTACAGCACCATCATGTGGGTTGGCTCCTGGGAGGATGGGGAAAAGAAGGAAATTCAGAAACGAAAAGAGTGGGTTGCATTATCGCAAACCCACTCATCAAAAAGCAAATTTCGCACCAAATTGGTGCGAAATTTGTTCAATCAAACAGCTTACTTGACGTCTTTCCAGTACGCCGCGTTCAGACGCCAGGCGAGGACAGTGAAGCCCAGCAGGAAGATCAGAACCCACACACCGATGCGCACACGGGTGTTTTGCGCAGGTTCGCCCATCCACTGCAGGAAGTTCACCAGATCGCCAACGGCCTGGTCATATTGAAGCGGTGTCAAGGTGCCGGGCGTGACTTGCTGCCAGCCCTTGAACACATGCACTTCATGACCATGCTCTTCGCGCGTCTCATAGACAGGGGCGCGCTTGCCTTGCAGTTCCCACAGCACGTGGGGCATGGCGACGCTGGGGAAGGCGAGATTGTTCCAGCCCGTCGCCTTGCTGGCATCGGGATAGAAGGTACGCAAGAAGGTGTAGAGATAGTCCGCACCCGTGCCGCCATGGCCCGCACGCGAGCGGGCGATCAGCGTCAGGTCAGGCGGGTTTGCGCCGAACCAGTCCTTGGCCTGCTTCGGGTCGATGGCCGACTTCATCAGGTCACCCACCTTGTCACTGGTGAACAGCAGGTTGTCCTTGATCTGCTCGCTCGTGAAACCGATGTCCTGCAAGCGGTTGTAGCGCATGAAGGCGGCCGAATGGCAGTTCAGGCAATAGTTCACGAACAGGCGGGCGCCGTTCTGCAACGACACCGTATCGCTGGTGTTCACGGGGGCCTTGTCCCAGGCGATGCCGCCTTCGGCGGCCAGGGCGCCCGCGCTCAAGGCAAAGAACGTGGAGAGGGCAAGAATCAGTTTTTTCATGTTGTTGCTCCGTCTGCTCAATGCGCCTCGAAGGTCACGCGGCTGGGCACCGGCTTGGGCTCACCCAGGCGGCTCCACCACGGCATCAGCAGGAAGAAGCCGAAATAGAACAGGGTGCCGACCTGGGACACGCGCTCACCGATCGGAGACGGCGGCTGCACACCCAGATAACCCAGGATCAGGAAGACGATCACGAACAGGCCGTAGAGGTACTTGTGCCAGCTCGGACGGTAACGGATGGACTTGACTGGGCTGTTGTCCAGCCAGGGCAGGAAGAACAGGATGATCACCGCGCCGCCCATCACCACCACGCCCCAGAACTTGGCGTCGATCCCCAGCATCAAGGCGATGCCGACGAGGGCGCCCACCGCCACCGCACCTTTGCCCTTGGTGCCCAAGTTGCCCTTGACGATGGCCAACACGGCGGCCAGCGCCACGATCAGCACCAGCGCGTACATCATCTCGGTCGTGATGGCACGCAGCATGGAGTAGAAGGGCGTGAAGTACCAAACTGGAGCAATGTGCGCCGGGGTCTTGAGCGGGTCGGCCGGAATGAAGTTGTTGTACTCCAGGAAGTAGCCGCCGAACTCGGGCGCGAAGAACACGATGGCAGAGAACACCATCAGGAACACGCTCACGCCCATGATGTCGTGCACCGTGTAGTACGGATGGAAGGGGATGCCGTCGGCAGGCGCATCCTTGGACCAACGGTTACCCTTGGGGCCCTTCTTGATTTCAACGCCGTCCGGGTTGTTGGAACCCACGTCGTGCAGCGCCAGCAAATGCGCCACGATCAGACCCAGCAGCACCAGGGGCACGGCGATCACGTGGAAGCTGAAGAAGCGGTTCAGTGTCGCATCGCCCACCACGTAGTCACCGCGAATCAGCAGGGCCAGATCCGGTCCGATGAAGGGAATGGCGGAGAACAGGTTCACGATCACCTGCGCGCCCCAGTAGGACATCTGGCCCCAGGGCAGCAGATAACCCATGAACGCCTCGGCCATCAGCACCAGAAAGATGGCGCAGCCGAAGACCCAGACCAGTTCACGCGGCTTGCGGTAACTGCCGTAGATCAAACCACGGAACATGTGCAGGTACACCACGACGAAGAAGGCCGAGGCGCCCGTGCTGTGCATGTAGCGCACCAGCCAGCCCCAGGGCACGTCGCGCATGATGTATTCCACCGAGCCGAAGGCCAAGGCTGCGTCGGGCTTGTAGTGCATCACCAGGAAGATGCCGGTGACGATCTGGATCACCAGCACCAGCATGGCCAGCGAGCCGAAGAAATACCAGAAGTTGAAGTTCTTCGGAGCGTAGTACTCCGACATGTGGACGCGGTAGGCGTCGAAGGCGGTCGGGAACCGGTTCTCGAACCAGTTCAGCACCTTGGCGCCAGCGGGCGCGTCGGCGGGGAGTTCCTTGAATTCAGCCATGATGTTCTTCTTCCTACCTTTAGGCCTTGTCTTCGCCGATCAGCAGCTTGCTGTCGGACAGGTACATGTGCGGCGGGACTTCCAGGTTGTCGGGGGCCGGCTTGTTCTTGAACACACGGCCCGCCATGTCGAAGGTGGAACCGTGGCAGGGGCAGAGGAAACCACCGGGCCAGTTGTCGGGCAGCGAGGGCTGGGCGCCAGGCGTGAACTTGTCCGACGGCGAGCAACCCAGATGGGAGCAAATGCCCACGCCCACAAACAACTCGGGCTTGATGGAACGGTGGCGATTCTTGGCGTACTCGGGGGTCGGGTAGGCCTTGCGATCGGAGTTCGGATCGGCCAGCTGGTCCTCGTCCTTTTCAAGCGTCGCCAGTTGCTCCGGCGTGCGCTTCATGATCCACACCGGTTTGCCGCGCCATTCGACCGTGACTTTCTCACCCGGCTTGAGGGCGGAAATGTCCACCTCAACGGCGGCACCCGCGGCCTTGGCACGCTCGGACGGCTGGAAAGTGCTGACGAACGGGACGAGCGTGGCCACGCCCCCCACGGCACCCGCAGCGCCCGTGGCGATCAGCCACGTCCGTTTGCTCGGGTCCATCTGACTCTGATCGGCAAGCGTGTCGCTCATGGTTTCCTCAATCAAATCTACCGGGGTTGAAATCGTGCCGACCCACGATGGCCGGACTTTTAGCAGGGGGATTCTAGCCGACTCAACGTGCCGCCAAACGCTGGGCCGCCCTCACTGCCGCGATCAGGCTGGACGCATCCGCCTCACCTCGCCCGGCGATGTCAAAGGCGGTGCCATGGTCCGGACTGGTGCGCAGCAGCGGCAAGCCCAGCGTGACATTCACCCCCTGCTCCACGCCCAGGTACTTGACCGGGATGAGCCCTTGGTCGTGGTACATCGCCACCACCACGTCGAATTCGCCCGTGTGGCCTGGCGCGTGACGCGCGCGCATGAACACGGTGTCCGGGGCGTAGGGCCCGCGCGCGTCGATGCCTTCTGCCCGAGCCTGCTCGAGCGCGGGCGCGATCACCTCGATTTCCTCACGCCCAAACCGCCCGCCCTCCCCCGCATGCGGGTTCAGACCAGCCACGCCGATGCGCGGCGCGCGACCCAGCAAGGGGCGCAGGGCCGCATCGGTGATCCGCAAGGTCTGCAGGACGTTGTCGGGGGTGACGGCGTCGATGGCCTCCCGCAAGGAAAGGTGGATGCTGACCAAGACCGTGCGCAACTCCTCATTGGCCAGCATCATGCGAACCGGCATGTCCGCCACCGACACGCCACGATGAGCAGCGGCCTCGGCCTGCAGCAACTCGGTGTGGCCGGGATAACGGTCCCAGGGCGGGCCGGCGGCAGCCAATGCCTCCTTGTGCAAAGGCGCCGTCACCAGCCCCGCGATCTCCTCGCGCAGGGCCGCACGCGCGGCCCAGACCACGCACTCGCCCGCCAGCCGCCCGGCCGCAGCGCTGATGTGGCCGGGCGGCGCAGCCTCCAAGCCGCCCTGCAAGGCGGCGACAGGCAACACCGGCAGATGGTGAGCCGGCACCGTGAGCGCCTGCGCGGGATGACTGATTTGCACCAGGGTCGGCCGTTGTGCCGCTGGCGCCCTGACTTTGTCGCGCAGCCACCCCGCCGCACGGTGCAGCACCGCAGGATCGCCCACCACAAAGCAACCGCGCAGCAGCTCGGGCGCTTGCCAGGCCGCCTTCAAAATGATTTCCGGGCCAATGCCCGCGGCGTCGCCCAGGGTGATGGCGAAAGGTTTCATGCGAAGGCCGCCCTGGTTCAGGCGGGGTTGTCGATGTCGATGAATTCGTGCGCCAAGCCTAGCTGCGCCGCGACATGGGCAGCGACGGCGGGCGCGCCGTCGCGCTCGGTGGCGTGGTGACCGCAAGCCAGGTAGGCCACGCCGCATTCGCGCGCGTAGTGAGCCTGAGGCTCGGAAATCTCTCCCGTGATGTAGGCGTCGGCGCCAGCCGCGATCGCGGCCTCGAAATAGCCCTGGGCGCCCCCGGTGCACCAGGCAATCTTGCGCAGATTCCGCCGGCCGCCGTCCACGAGCGTCACCCGACGGCCGGAGCCGGGAGTCTGGCCCAGACGCTGCGCGACATGGTCAGCCAACACATGGGCGTCGGCGTAGAGGTTGCCATCGGCACGCTCACCCAGCCAGCCCAACAAGCCCTCACCAAACGTCGCTTGTCCACGCAACCCCAGACGGGCGCCCAATTGGGCGTTGTTGCCCAACTCAGGGTGCGCGTCCAAGGGCAGGTGGTAGGCGTAGAGATTGATGTCGTGCGCCAGCAGCAAGCGCAGCCGCTGCTTCATCCAGCCCGTGACACGGCCGTCTTGGCCGCGCCAGAACAGACCATGGTGGACGAAGATGGCGTCGGCTTGGGCCTCGATCGCCGCCTCGATCAGCGCCCGACTGGCCGTGACGCCCGATACGATTTTTCGGATGGTGGGTTTGCCTTCGACCTGCAAGCCGTTGGGGCCGTAATCCTTGAAGCGCTCGGGCTGAAGGAGCGCGTCGAAACTCTGGAGCAAGGTCTCGCGGGAAGTCATGCGTGCGATTGTGCTTCATCCCTTAGAGACCACACCGCCTGGGCCTGCCCGGCCATAGAACCACCGGGCATGACGATATGACGAAAATTTGTTTCTCTTGAGCGCCCGGACCGGGCACACTTTCGCCTCGATTCCACGAGCCCCGTGTCACAAGCGTCGGGGCTCTTGCTTTTTGTTCGCCATGCATGCCCCTCTTCCAGTGACTCCGGCCGCGTCGGAGCCTGTTCCGCTGATCCGGCTTGAGGCCGTCAGCAAGACCTTCACCCTGCCGGACGGCGGACGTTTCCCAGCGGTGCAATCCGTCACGCTCGACATCGCCGCGGGCCAGGTATTGGGCCTGATCGGCCGCAGCGGCGCGGGCAAGTCCACCCTGCTGCGACTCATCAACCTGCTGGAACGCCCGGATGCCGGACGGGTGCTGGTGGACGGCCGCGACTTGGTCACCCTGCCCAAACGCGAGCTGCGCGCGACGCGCCAGCACCTGGGCATGATCTTCCAGCAGTTCAACCTGCTGCAGAACGCCACCGTGTTCGACAACGTGGCCTTCCCGCTGCGCCTGCACCCGGGGCCCGAGGGCAAGCGCAGCAAAGCCGAGATCGACACACGCGTGCGTGAATGCCTGGCTCTGGTGGGCCTCGGCGACAAGCTGCAGGCCTATCCGGCACAGCTCTCGGGCGGGCAGAAGCAGCGCGTGGCCATCGCCCGCGCGCTGGCGCCTCGGCCCCAGGTGCTGCTCTGCGACGAGCCCACCTCGGCCCTGGACGCCGAAACCACCCGCTCGGTGCTGCAGACCTTGCGCGAGATCAACCAGAAGCTGGGCGTGACCCTCGTGATCGTCACGCATGAACTCGCCGTCGTGCAGGCGCTGTGCGACCGCGCTGCGGTGGTCGAAGGTGGCCGCGTGGTCGAGCAGTTCGCCGTGGCGGACCTCGACACGCCGCGCCTCAGCGCCCTGGGCCAGGAACTGGCGCAGGAACAGGGCAAGACCAGGGTGCTCGCGGAACACGCCGCGCGCACAGCCGCCGCGTCCCCGACTTCCGTGAATCCAGCCCTGTGAACCCCGCCCCGTGACGAGCACCGCCTGACCATGTCCGACAACCTCCTCGAACTCCTGCCCGAACTCTGGCTCGCCACCGGCCAGACCTTGCTGATGCTGGGCATCGGCCTCTCGGCCGCACTCCTGCTGGGTGGCCCGCTGGGCGTGCTGCTGTTCCTGCTGGGCCCTGGCCAATCGCTGCAGAACCGGCCGGCCTATCTGGTGCTGAGCTGGGTCGTCAACACCGTGCGCTCCTTCCCATTCATCATCCTGCTGGTGGCCCTGGTGCCGTTCACGCGCATCGTCGCCGGCACCTCGATCGGCCCGCTGGCCGCCGCGGTGCCGCTGTCGGTCGCGGCCATCCCCTACTTCGCGCGCTTGGTCGAGCAGAGCATCCGCGAGGTGCCACGCGGCGTGATCGAGGCCGCGCACGCCATGGGCGCTTCGGAGCTGCAGATCGTCTGGCGCGTGCTGGTGCTGGAGGCCCGATCCGGCCTGGTGCTGGCGCTGACCGTGCTGGCCGTGAGCTTTCTGTCCTACTCGGCCGTGGCCGGCGTGGTGGGCGGCGGCGGCATCGGCGACCTGGCCATCCGCTACGGCTACTACCGTTTCCAGACCGACGTGATGCTGCTGACCATCACCCTGCTCGTCGTGCTGGTCCAGATCATCCAGTTCGGCGGCAGCGCGATCGCGCAGCGGCTGGACAAACGTTGAACTCCTTTTCTCCACCCTGACTTTTCTCAAGGAAGCTTTCCATGTCGAACATGCGCCGCCAATTCCTGCGCGCCGGTACCTCCCTGCTCGCCACCCTGGCCACGGCCCTCACCTTGAATGCGCAAGCCGCCGACCCGGCCAAGAGCAGCCTCACCCTGGGCGCGACCGCAGGCTACAACTACGACGTGCTGAAGAAAGCCATCGTGCCTCAACTCGAACAGCAGGGTTACAAGGTCAAGCTGGTCGAGTTCAACGACTATGTGCAGCCCAACCTCGCGCTGGCGCAAGGCGCGCTGGACGCCAACCTGTTCCAGCACATCACCTACCTCAACCGCTTCAAGACCGACCAGAAGCTGGACCTGATCGATCTGGCGCAGAGCACCACGGCACCCATGGGCATCTACTCGGACAGCCGCAAGAGCCTGGCCGATCTGAAGGAGGGTGACCGCGTTTCCCTGCCCAATGACCCGAGCAACCTGGCCCGCGCGCTGCAGTTGCTGGTGCAGCAAAACCTGATCACCGTGAAGGCGGACGTGGACCCGCTGCGCGTGAGCGAACGCGACGTTCAAAACAACCCGAAGAAACTGAAGTTCGTGCCCATCGAAGCCGCCCAACTGCCGCGCACCCTGGGCGACGTCGCCGTGGCCATCGTGCCGGGCAACTTCGCCACCTCGGCGGGGCTGAAGTTCACCAGCGCACTGGCCCTGGAAAAGCCCCCCGTGCAATACCAACAAGTGGTCGCCGTGAAGAAGGGTGACGAGGCCAAGCCCTGGGCCAAGGACCTGGCCGCCGCCTTCAAGTCGCCTTTCTTCAAGCAGGTGCTGAACAAGGAATTCCCGGGCTATACGTATCCGGCTGGGCTGTAATACGGAACGGGGCGCCAGGCGCAGGCGCCGAAGTTGCACGAGCTTGCCGGACCGGGGCAGGGGAACCCGACGATTTGGATTTGCGCAGTAAATCCCATGAGAAGCGGTCCCCTGCCCCAGTCCGGCAAGCGCCTACGATGAAAGCAACCGTGCAACTGCCGCGCCCCTACAATTTGCAGCCATGAAACGCTATTGGCTGCTGTTCTCGCAAACCGTCACCGTCCTGCTGGCGATCTGGTTCATCGTCGCCACGCTCAAACCCGGCTGGCTGCTGTCTTCTGGACAAGCCGCACCTACCGTGGCGCTCTTCCAAGCACCCTCGGACCGCTCCGCGGGCGGCCCTCCCGGCAGCTTCCGGCTCGCGGCCCAGAAGGCCTCCGCCGCCGTGGTGAGCATCAACACCAGCAAGGCGCCCAAGCGCGGCCAATCGGGCAGCGCCTTGAACAACGACCCTTGGTTTCGCTTTTTCTTCGGTGACCAGGACAGCGAACCGCAGGTGGGTCTTGGCAGCGGCGTGATCGTCAGCGAGAGCGGCTACATCCTCACCAACAACCACGTGATCGAGGGCGCCGATGAAATCGACGTCATCCTCAACGACAGTCGGCACGCCCGTGCACGCGTGATCGGTTCGGACCCCGACAGTGACTTGGCCGTGCTCAAGATCGAGTTGGACAAGCTGCCAGTCATCGTGCTGGGCAATTCGGATGCACTGCAGGTCGGCGACCCGGTGCTGGCCATCGGCAATCCCTTTGGTGTCGGCCAGACCGTGACCAGCGGCATCGTCAGCGCGCTGGGGCGCAACCAGCTCGGCATCAATACCTTCGAGAACTTCATCCAGACCGACGCGGCCATCAACCCGGGCAATTCTGGCGGCGCCCTGGTCGATGCCAGCGGCAACCTGCTGGGCATCAACACGGCCATCTATTCGCGTTCGGGCGGCAACATGGGCATCGGCTTCGCTATTCCCGTGGCGACCGCCCAGCAAGTGCTGGAAAGCATCGTGCGCGATGGCCAGGTCACGCGCGGCTGGATCGGGGTGGAGCCCAGCGACCTGACGGCCGAGTTGGCCGAAACCTTCGGGGTCAAGACCGAAGAGGGCGTGATCATCACCGGGGTGCTGCAGAACGGCCCGGCGGCACAGGCCGGTATCCGCCCCGGGGATGTCATCACCCGCGTGGGCGGTCAGCCGGTGCGCAACGTCTCCGAGCTGCTGACGCGGGTCGCCGCGCTCAAGCCGGGACAGGCCGCCCCCTTCGCGGTGCAACGGCAGAACCAGGCGCTGGACATCAACATCACGCCAGGCGTGCGCCCTACCCCCCGCAGGATGCAGGAGTAATCCGAATCAAGCCGGCTGCTCAGCCGGTTTATTCGGCCTGCGCGTCAGGGGTTTCTTCCGGCGCCTTGGTGTGCCGGATGAATATCCGGGCTGCGATGATGCCCACTTCATAGAGCAGGCACATGGGAATGGCCAGCGCCAACTGGGACACCACGTCCGGCGGCGTCACGATGGCGGCGATCACAAAAGCAAGCACGACGAAATAGCCGCGGAAAGCCTGGAGCTTCTCAATGCTGACGATGCCCAGGCGCGCGAGCACGATCACCGCGATCGGTACCTCGAAGGCCAGCCCAAAGGCCAGGAACATGGTCAACACGAAACTGAGATAAGCCTCGATGTCCGGTGCGGCCGTGATGCTCTTGGGCGCGAAGCTCTGAATGAAGGCGAACACCTTGCCGAACACGAAGAAGTAGCAGAAGGCCACGCCGGTCAGGAACAGCACGGTGCTGCTGATCACCAGGGGCAGGATCAGCTTTTTCTCGTGGTTGTACAAACCCGGCGCGACGAAAGCCCAGATTTGGTAGAGCAGCACGGGCAAGGCCAGCAGGAACGCGGCCATCAGCAAGATCTTCAGCGGCACCATGAAGGGCGAAATGACCGAGGTGGCGATCAAGGTCGTCCCCTGTGGCAAATGGGCCACGAGGGGAGCAGCCAGGAGGTCGTACAGCTCGGCAGGGCCCGGGTACAGGGCCAGAGCCAGGATGGCGATGCCCATCGCGATCACGCTCTTGAGCAGCCGGTCGCGCAGCTCCATCAGGTGCTGGACGAAGGGCTGCTCGGTGCCCGCCAGTTCATCGTCCTTTTTGTCGTCGGAATCAGCCATGCGTTCAGCGCTGCGCCCCATGCCCCGGTGAGGGAGGAACGCGCTTGTTTAGAGGGATGAAGAACAAAAGGGACAAAAGAGAAACTCAGCCCAGCTGGCGCGGCCGCCTCGCCGTGCCGACAGCGCCCGGCGGGCGGTGCCGCGCCACCCGAGCCGCGCCCGACAGCGCCTTGGTGCGCACGCCCTGACGGGCCTTGTACCAGGCGGGAACGCTGCCCCGCTTGAGTCGCCAGTTCTTGCCTGGGTGCTTGTACTCGGGGTAGCTGACGAGTTCGGACATCACGCCATCGGACGATTCGTAGCTCGACGTCAACTCCGAAGCCGTGGCCGACCACTCCCGCTCGACTCCGGACGTGGCGCTGTGGATGGAACTCTCGACGTCGCGGGCCGCGCCCTCGACGGTGCCCTTCATCTTGCGCAACTCTTCCAGCTCCATGGAGCGGTTGACTTCGGCCTTGACGTCGGACACGTAACGCTGCGCCTTGCCCAGCAAGGTCCCGACGGTGCGAGCGACGCGCGGCAGCTTCTCCGGCCCGATGACGATCAAGGCCACCGCGCCGATCAGCGCCAGCTTGGACAGGCCGAGGTCGATCATGGCTGCAGCACCACCGTCTCAGGACGCGGATCGCGCGAAGGGCGTGTCACGACTTTTGCTTGGCTTCGACGTCGATGGTCTTCTTGTCGACGGCGGCGCTCGCGACCTGCTGCGGCTGGGGCGCGGGAGCGGCCGGCTTGTCGTCGCTGGAACCGTCGCGCATGCCATCCTTGAAGCCCTTGACGGCGCTACCCAGGTCACTGCCCAGGTTCTTGAGCTTCTTGGTGCCGAACACCATGACCACGATCAACAGCACGATCAGCCAGTGCCAGATGGAAAAGGAACCCATATCTCTTACTCCTAAAAAACCCGGAATCAGGGCGCAGATTCTAGGGCTTGTTTGTCAAGCCCAGGTAACTGGCCCGCCCTTCATTCCCCTCAAGGCCTCAGCCTTTGAGCCAGGGACGCGGCCCGCCAATCACGTGCAGGTGCAGGTGGTGCACATCCTGCCCGCCATCGGCGCCGGTGTTGACCATGATGCGAAAGCCCCCCTCCGGATACGGACGGCAACCTTGCTCCAGCGCCAGCTTCGGGGCCAAGGTCATCATCTTCCCCATCAGTGCAGCGTGCTCCGGCCCGATCTGCGCCATCGACACAATGTGTTGCTTGGGAATGATCAAGAAATGCACCGGCGCCCAGGGCTGGATGTCGTGGAAGGCCAGGATGTCACCATCCTCGTGGACCTTTTTCGAGGGAATCTGCCCTGCAACAATCTTGCAGAAGATGCAGTTCGGGTCGTGGCTCATGCCGTCTCCTGTGGGTGGTCTGAAAAATCAGGGTTGTTGCTTGTCAGCGGCTTCCGTCGCGCTGCGCGCTTGCGCCTTGCGCAGGGCTTTTTCCTCGAGGCCGCTCATGCCCTCGCGACGTTCCAGCTCGGCGATCACGTCGGCGGGCGTCAAACCGTAGTGGGCCAGGGCGATCAGGCTGTGGAACCAAAGGTCCGCCATCTCGTAAAGCACCTTCTGGCGGGCGGCTTCGACCCCGGATCCGCCGGCCGCCAGGGCGTGGTCGGCGTCCTTGGCCGCCATCACCACTTCGGTGGCTTCCTCGCCCACCTTCTTCAGGAAGGCGTCCGGCCCCTTGTGCAGCAGGCGCGCGACGTAGCTTTTCTCGGGATCGCCGCCTTGTTCGGGCCTGCGGCTGTCGATGACCGCCGCCAGGCGCATCAGGGCATCGTGGGTGTTCATGCTCATTTGTAGATCGACGCCGGGTCCTTCAGCACGGGTTCCACCGTGTGCCAGGCCCCGTTTTCGTAACGCTGGAAAAAGCAGCTGTGCCGCCCGGTGTGACAGGCAATGCCGGGTTCACCATGGGCGTGCCCCTGCTGGGTCACCTTGAGCAACACCACGTCGTTGTCGCAATCCAGCCGGATTTCATGCACGGTCTGCACATGGCCGGATTCCTCGCCCTTGAACCAGAGCTTGCCGCGCGAGCGGCTGTAGTAGACGGCTTGCCCCAGCTCAGCGGTCTTGTGCAGGGCCTCGCGGTTCATCCAGGCGAACATCAGCACATCGTTGCTGCCCTGCTCTTGAGCGATCACCGGCACCAGGCCCTGGGCGTCCCATTTCACTTCATCCAGCCAAGCCGAGACGGAGACCGAAGGCGTCACGGGGGCGCTCATGCCAGCACCTCCTGCGTGGACTCAAGGCGCACCGGGATGCCCGCCGCCGCCATCGCTGCCTTGGCCTGAGCGATGGTGTAGGTGCCGTAATGGAAGATGCTGGCGGCGAGCACGGCATCCGCCCCGCCCTTTTTCACGCCCTCGACCAGGTGGTCCAGTGTGCCCACGCCGCCGGAGGCAATCACCGGCACGCTCACCGCATCGCTGACCGCGCGCGTAAGCGCCAGGTCGAAACCGCTCTGGGTGCCGTCGCGGTCCATGCTGGTCAGCAGAATCTCGCCCGCGCCAAACTCGGCCATCTGGCGCGCCCAGGCCAGGGCATCCAGGCCAGTGTTCTTGCGCCCGCCATGGCTGTAAACGTCCCAGCCGGGGCCGATGGCACGGCCGTCGACCAGGCGCTGGGCATCCGCCTCGGAGCGCCGCTTCGCGTCAATCGCGACCACGATGCACTGGGCGCCGTACTTCTCGGAGGCATCACGGATGACCTGCGGGTTGGCGATCGCGGCGGAATTGAAGCTGGTCTTGTCCGCGCCCGCGTTGAGCAGGCGACGCACGTCTTCCACCGTGCGCACGCCCCCCCCGACGGTGAGCGGGATGAAGACCTGCGAGGCCACGGCCTCGATCATGTGCAGGATCAGGTCGCGCCCGTCACTGGTGGCGGTGATGTCCAGGAAAGTGAGTTCGTCCGCGCCCTGCTCGTTGTAGCGCGCGGCGATCTCCACCGGGTCGCCCGCGTCGCGCAGCTCGACGAAGTTCACGCCCTTGACGACGCGCCCGCCCGTGACGTCCAGGCAGGGGATGATGCGTTTGGCTAACATGCCGGGGATTGTAGGCGGGCGCCATTGCACACATGACCAGCGTAGACGTCGCGGACACCCCGCCATCTTCTTTCTTGCACTACCGTCAGTTCCATCGGGGCACGATCCCCCGGCATGCACTGACTTTTCTGTTCACGCTGCTGTGGACGCGGTTTCGCTGGCGCGTGCTGGCGCTGACCGCCACCAGCGTCGCCGGCATCGGACTGATGGCGCTGGAACCGTTGTTCCTGCGCGATCTGGTCGAGGCTCTGACGCGCTTCCAGCCCGGCCAGGACATCCCCTGGCCCAGCGATATCTGGCTGCCTTTCGCCCTGGTCGCCGGGGCTTGGCTGCTGTCCGCGGGCTTCAACCGGCTGCGCGAATGGGTGGACTTGCACACCACGCCGTCGCTGCGCATGGAGGTGCAGACCTGCCTCTTCTCTTATCTGATGGAGCACGCGCCCGCTTATTTCCAGGACAACTTCGCGGGTCGGCTGGCGCAGAAAGTCAAGCAGGCGGGCCAGGCCGCCGCCAACCTGCTCGGCATCCTGTTCAACGAAATCACCCGCCTCATCGTGGCCATCGCCGTGGGCGTGGCCATCGTGGCGCCCCAGGCCTCGATCTTCCTGTGGGTGTTGCTGGGCTGGACGGTGGCTTACCTGGCCCTGTCGATCCTGCTCGCGCGGCGCTGTCTGGGCCTGTCGCGCGCCCTGTCCGAGGAGGTCTCGCGCTCCACCGGGGTGATGGTGGACACCCTCGGCAACGCAGAAATCGTGCGCGGTTTCGCGCGCGGAGCGCACGAATGCCTGCGCCAGGCCGATGCCGTGCTGCGGGAAGCCGACGCGTCCCGCCGGCTGCGCCGTTTCCTGATCCTGATGTGGCTGCTGATGTTCAACGCCCTGCTGGCCTTCCAGATCAGCTTCATCGCGCTGGCCATCGACCAGGTGGTGTCCGGCACGATGCGGGTGGGCGACATGGTGATGATTTTTTCGCTGGCGGCCATCCTGAGCAACAACGTCTGGAACCTCTGCGCCCGCTTCACCGACCTGTTCGAGAACCTGGGCATCATCGACGCCTCGCTGGAAACGCTGAACGTGCCTCACGCGATCGCGGACCTGCCGGGTGCGCCGGACCTGAAGGTCCCGCGAGGCGGTATCACTTTCGAAGGCGTCACCTTCCGGCACGGTGACGGTACCCCGGTCTTCACCGGGCTGGGCCTGGTCATCCGGCCGGGCGAGAAGGTCGGGCTGGTCGGCCCCTCGGGCTCCGGCAAAAGCACCTTGATTCGCCTGCTGCGGCGCCAGTACGAAGTACAGGCCGGCCGCATCCTGATCGACAACCAGGACATCGCCCAGATCACGCTGGGCTCCTTGAACCGCGCCATCGCCGAAGTGCCTCAGGACCCCGGCCTCTTCCACCGAACCATCGGCGAGAACATCCACTACGCCCGGCCCGAAGCCAGCTGGGACGAGGTGCTGCGGGCCGCGCGCCAGGCGCATTGCGATGGCTTCATCCGCCGCCGACCGAACGGGTACGACGCCGTCGTGGGCGAACGCGGGGTGCTGCTGTCCGGTGGAGAGCGCCAGCGCGTGGCCATCGCGCGCGCCTTCCTGAAGCAGGCGCGCATCCTGCTATTGGACGAGGCGACCAGCGCGCTGGACTCCGAGACCGAACACGCCATCCGCGATGCCCTGTGGAAGCTGTTCGAAGGCCGCACGGTGATCGCGATTGCACACCGCTTGTCCACCGTGAGCCGCATGGACCGCATTGTGTACATGGAGGGCGGTCAGATCCGCGAGGAGGGATCGCACGAGGCGCTGCTGGCCCGAGGCGGCGCCTACGCCCGGCTCTGGGCTCGGCAGGTGGATGGGTTCATCGCGGACGAGGAGGATTGACGGTCCACGCGCTTGCGCTGCCGTGTACCGCGGCATGACCGCGGATCACCGCGCCAGGACGGTGGACCGCTGCCAACCCTGCCAGGTGCCGCCAGGCGGCACGGTGACGGGCGTCAGCACCTGCGCTGCTTCCACGCAGAGAAAGTGCCGGTAAGCGTCATCGGTCAAGTCCGGGATGGCCTTGCCCGCGCCAGGATTCCACACCACGGTGTGCCCCCAGCTGGCGCTTTGCGCGATGGTGACGCGCGCGGCACCGTCTTTCAGTGTCAGCGGCCGGGAAGCAGCTTGGTAGACGCGGTCGAATTCCTCGGTGAAACACAGCGGCTCGGCACCCTGGCTGTGCACGTCACGCACCGAGTCCCACTCGGCCTGCCCGCCCAGGCCCTCAAGCTGGGTCTGGGCAATGTCGTCGACCGCGAAATAGGTGTGCAAGGCACCACTGAAACTCAGCGGCTGGGTGTCGGTGTTGTGCAGGTCCAGCGTCAGTTGCAATTCGCTGGGACGCAGCAGCAGGGTCAAACGCGCCTCGAAGGCCTGGGGCCAGTAAGCGCGCGTCGCGGCACCGTCCTGGAGCAGCAACGTCAAGCTCAGCGCGTCGGCGGGCGTTCTGACGGCTCCCTCGACCGCCCAGGGCAGGTTGCGCACAAAGCCATGCTTGGGCAGCGGCCCCCGCATATTGAACTGGGGGAAGCACACCGGCACACCGCCGCGGATCGCCGCTTGCCCATCCAGCACAGACTTGGGGCTGAGGTACAGGCGCTCTTGCCCGCCCGCCACCCAGGACACCAGGTGCGCGCCGTGCCTGAGCACGCGCAGGTGGTCGCCATTGGGCAGGCGCAGCAGCAGGGACGGCAGGCCGTGGAAGGACTCCTCGGACAGGCCCGAGGCCATGGACTGAGACATGGGCTTCACGCTCAGCCGTTGAGTTCGTCGGCGCGCCGCTGGGCCGCTTCGAAATCGAGGTCGCCGCTGTAGATGGCGCGGCCGCAAATCACGCCCTCGACGCCTTCGTCCTCGACCGCGCAAAGTTGCTCGATGTCGGACAGGCCCTTCAAGCCCCCCGAGGCGATGACGGGGATGGTCAGCGCCTGGGCCAAGCGCACGGTGGCATCGATGTTGATGCCGGTGAGCATGCCGTCGCGCCCGATGTCGGTGTAGATGATGGATTCGACGCCGTAATCCTGGAACTTGCGCCCCAGGTCCACGACCTCGTGCCGGGTCAGCTTGCTCCAACCGTCCGTCGCCACTTTGCCGTCCTTGGCATCCAGGCCCACGATGATGTGGCCCCCGAAGGCGGTGCAAGCGTCTTGCAAGAAACCGGGGTTCTTCACGGCGGCCGTGCCGATGATGACGTAGCGCAGACCGGCGTCCAGGTAGCGCTCGATGGTGTCCAGATCTCGGATGCCGCCGCCGAGTTGCACGTCCACCTCGCCGCCGACCTCCTTCAGGATGCCGCGGATGGCCAACTCGTTCTTGGGGCTGCCGGCGAAGGCACCGTTCAGGTCCACCAGGTGCAGGCGACGCGCGCCGGCGTCCACCCACTTGCGGGCCATCTGGACCGGGTCCTCACCAAAGGTGGTGGATTGGTCCATGTCGCCCTGCTTGAGGCGCACACAATGACCGTCTTTCAAATCGATCGCGGGAATGAGGAGCATGACGCAGCGGCAGATGCAGGTAAGGATGCAGGTGCAGTGGTGCTGAAGGACAGGAGAAAAAGGGAAACAGGGGAAAAGGGAATCAGGCTACGGAATCAGG
>NZ_AEGR01000101.1 GCF_000211835.1 Hylemonella gracilis ATCC 19624
CGCCCACCGCCGAAGCCAATGTGCAACTGCTGGCGCATCGGACCGTGGCGTAGTTGAACGAGCAGGTGGCCCAGGGCAGAAAAAACACCGCAGGATTTCGCTTTGCCCATCAGGCTCAAATGTTCCGTTGATGCGAAGCTGCCTGTGTTCGCGCGGCCTGCGGTGCGCTGACCTTGGCCGGGTTGGCGCGGAGGTTCGCCCTGATGAGCATGGCCCCCGATCTCCGTGCGCGCGTCGGCTCACGTGTTCATGGGATGGCGCTGGGCCCGCCTTGGCCTAGCATGCATGGCACCCAACGACCGAAAGGAGCCAGGCGATGTTGAACTTGCAGGGATGGATCAGACGCGGGGCATGCGTTGCCCTAACCTGGGCGACGATGGGGCCGCTCCATGCCCAAACGGAACCCGCTCCCATGGCCACTACCGATGCCGTGCAGCGTTCGGAGCCAACGGTGAACGCTCACCCGCTCAAGACTTGCGACGTGTCGCGCCTGCAACCCCACGAGCCGAGCTATGCCGTGTATCAGAAAGCCGAGGGCGACGAGGCCGCATTGCGCGCCCACTATTCTTTTCGCTATCTGCTGTCGCCCGTGCCAGACTCTGACGCGGTGGAAACAGAGTCCGGAAAGCCCTGCATCTACCCGCCCAGGTTCGAGGCCGGTTGGTACCTCAAGTACACCGGAGAGTTCGATTTCTACGCGGGCTCCCGGGAGTCGGGCCCCGTCATCAACCGCATCAGCAACCCCGGCATGCACTACCGCTGGCGGCAACCTTTGGACGGCTTCACCGCCTTGCGCTGGTTCGACCTGGGCTTGGAGCATCTGTCGGATGGGCAGACGACCGAGGTGCGCAGCCCGTCGGAGGCGGCGCGTGCCCAGCAGGCCTACGACGAGGATGATCACAAGTTTTTCGACTCGGTCAGCCGCGGCATGAACTTCGTGTCCACGGAGGTGCGTCTGGGCAACACGGTCGACACTTTCGGATCCCTGTACACCAAGGCCAGGTTCTACTTTCACAAGGACACGGATGTCACCTGGGGGCCTTGGGCGAACAAAGACGTCACGATCTCCGACTATGACGTGCTGCGGCTCACCTGGGTGCGCAGGCTTGGGCCGCAGGCCGGGGAGACCAGCATCACCTGGACCCTCGGGGAGCAAGGTTTGGCCACGGACTCCTGGGACCTGGACTACCTGTTCTCCGCCCAGAACCGGTGGACCCTTTACACCCGCTACCACCATGGCCCCCTGCAAACGCTGTCCAACTACACGCAGGAGCGCCAGTCTCTCGCCATCGGTTTGAAGTTCACGCCCTGAGCGGGCGTGAACTCGGCGTGGGGACCCCCTGGGAGCAGCAACTCAGGTCGTCAGCAACTGGCGCACCACTTGCCGGATCACCTGCGTCACCGCGGCCTTGTTCATCTGGGGCAGGGAGATGCTCTGGTTCATCAGGCCGTTGAACAGGGCGCCGATGACGGTGGCGCGGGCCATGATCTCCTCGTCGTTCAAAACGATGCCTCGTTCGCTCAGGGCCTTGCGCACGTAAGCCGCGGCGCGATTCTGAACGACGAGTTCGCTCGCCTGCACCACGGCCGCCAGTTTGGGGTTGCGGCTGGCTTCGGCCAGCACCTCGATGCTGAGGGCGGCGTCCGCGAACTTGGTGGCGTCTTCAACGTAGCTCTCGAGCAATCCGATCATGTCGACGACGAGGTCTTCGGACTGTTCGCTCTCCGAGATCATGCTGACGATCTCGTCGCGATCGCGCTCGACGAGGGCGGCGATGATCTCGTCCTTGTTCTCGAACAGGTTGTAGATGTGCCCCGGGCTCATCTGCGCCGTCTTGGCGATGGTGGCCATGCTGGCGCCATGAAAGCCGCTGCGTCGGACGCATTCGGCCGCCGCCTCCAGGATTTGTTCACGGCGCTCATGCGCGCGGTCTTTGAGGGATGTCGTTGAGGTGGAGCTCATGGTGGTCCCGCCGATTATCCTTTGGGCATGACCGGCGCCGCCGCGCTTTCTTGGCTTGCGCCGCCGCCCAGCACCTTGTAGACCGTCACGCGATTGACCTGTTGCGCCAGGCGCGCGGAAATCAGGGCCTGCTGGGCCGTGTAGCTGGAGCGCTGCGCGTCGAGCGTGCTGAGGTAGTCGTCGATGCCTTTTTCATAGCGGGCACGGGCCAGTCGGAAGGCGTCCAGCGTGGAGGCGGCCAGGGCTTCCTGTGCGGCGGTCTGCTCGCCCAAGGTGGCGCGCTGCGCCAGGGCGTCGGACACTTCCTTGAACGCGGTCTGGATGGCCTTTTCGTATTGGGCCACGGCAATGTCGCGGTCCAGTTCCGAGACGCGCAGATTGGCGCGGTTGCGGCCGCCGCTGAAGATGGGAATGTTGAGCTGAGGCACGAAGCTCCAAGACCTCTGGTCACTCTTGAACAGATTGTTCAGGTCCGTGCTGGCATAGCCGGTGCTGGCGGTGAGCGAGATGCTCGGAAAGAAGGCCGCCCGTGCCGCGCCGATGTTGGCGTTGGCGGCTTCGAGTGATTTTTCCGCCTGCTGCACATCGGGCCGGCGCAGCAGCACGTCCGAGGGCAGGCCAGCGCTGAGGTCTTGGGTGAGTGTGAGCGCCGCGCTCGAGATGGCCGTGGGCAGCAGATCGGAGGCCACCGGAGCGCCCACGAGCACGGTCAAGGCATTGAGGTCTTGCGCCACCACGCTGCTGTAGCTGGCGACGTCGGCGCGCGCGGAGTCCACGGTGCTCTGCACCTGGCGCAGTTCCAGCGCGGAGGAAACGCCCAGCTCATGCATGCGCTGGGTCAGGCGCAGCGTCTCCCTTCGGCTTTGCAGGGTCTGCTCGGCCAGGGAGAGGCGTTCGCGGTCGGCGGCCAGCGTCATGTAGGCGACGGACACCTGCGAGACCAGGGAAATCTGCGCGCTGCGCTGCGCCTGCTCGGTGGCGAGGTACTGCATGAGCGCCGCGTCCTTGAGGCTGCGCACGCGTCCGAACAGGTCGAGTTCGTAGGCGCTGATGCCCACGGTGCCGCTGTACTGGCGCGAGATCGTGGATTGCCCGGTTCCGTTGAGGTCGCCCGGCGTGCGCTGGGCGCTTTGCCCGACACCGGCATTGATGGAAGGCATGAGGTCGGCGCGCTGCACCTGGTACAGGGCTTGGAGGCGCTCCACGTTCAGGGTCGAGACGCGCAGGTCGCGGTTGTTCCGCAGCGCCAGCGCGATGACTCTGCGCAGCTTGTCGTCGGCGATGAACTCTTGCCAGCCCAGCGTGTCGACGGCGGGAACGGCAGCGGTAGCGGCAGATCTGTCGCCAGCCGTCGTGGCCGTGGCCGCAGCCGGCGTCGCGGCCCAGGCATCGGGCACGACCGAAACGGGGCGTTCATAGTCGGGCGCCAGGGTGGAGCAGGCCGCCAGCAGCGTGGCGGCGGCGACCGCGGTGAGCAGGCGCAAAGGGAAACGAGTGTGGCTCATACAGGCTTCTTTCATTTTTGCGTGGGAATGCGGAGGGTGTGTTCCGGGGCGGTCTTGCCCGGGAACAGTGTCTTGACGACCACGAAGAACACCGGCACGAAGAAGATGCCCAGCACGGTGGCGGCCACCACTCCGCCCAGCACACCCGTGCCGATGGCGTTCTGGCTGCCGGCGCCAGCGCCGCTGGCGAGAGCCAGGGGCAGCACGCCCAGCGCGAAGGCCAGCGAGGTCATGAGGATGGGGCGCAGACGCATGCGAACGGCTTCCAAGGTGGCGTTGATCAGCGTCTTGCCATGCTCCATCTGTTCCTTGGCGAACTCGACGATCAGGATCGCGTTTTTCGCCCCGAGGCCGATGGTGGTCAGCAGGCCGACCTGGAAGTAGACGTCGTTGGACAGCCCGCGCAGGCTGGCGGCCAGCAACGCGCCGATCACGCCCAGCGGAACCACCAGCATCACCGCGACCGGAACGGACCAGCTCTCATACAGCGCGGCCAGGCAGAGAAAGACCACCAGCAGCGACAGGGCGTAGAGCGCGGGCGCCTGCGAGCCGGAGAGTCGTTCCTGGTAGGACAAGCCCGTCCAGGCCAGGCCCACGCCCGGGGGAAGCTTGGCGGCGATCTCCTCGACCGCCTGCATGGCGGCGCCCGAGCTTTTGCCCGGCGCGGCTTGACCGGCGATTTCAATGGCGGGCAGGCCGTTGTAGCGCTCCAGGCGCGGCGAACCCATTTCCCAGCGGGCGCTGCCGAAGGAGGAGAAGGGCACCATCTGGCCGGCGCTGTTCTTCACGCGCCAGGTGTTCAGGTCTTCCGGCTGCATGCGGAAGTTGGCGTCGGCCTGGATGTAGACGCGCTTGACGCGGCCACGGTCGACGAAGTCGTTGACGTAGGCGCTGCCCCAGGCCGTGGAGAGCATGGCGTTGATGTCGGCGACCGAGACGCCGAGCGCGGACGCCTTGGCATGGTCGATGTCCAGGCGCAGCTGGGGCGAATCCTCCAGCCCGTTGGGGCGCACGCCCACGAGGTCAGGGTGTTGTGCCGCCATGCCCAAGAACTGGTTGCGTGCGTTCGTCAGCGCTTCATGACCGAGGCCCGCGCGATCTTGCAAGAAGACGCTGAAGCCGGTGGCATTGCCCAATTCGATCACGGCGGGCGGCGCGAAGGCAAAGACCCTGGCGTCGCGGTACTGCATGAAGTTGCCCATGGCGCGGCCGGCGATCGCCTGCACTTTTTGCATGGGGCTGGGGCGTTCACTCCAGTCCTTGAGCCTGACGAAGGCGATGGCCATGTTTTCGCCCCGACCAGCGAAGCTGAAGCCCGCCACGGAAAACACAGATTCGACGTTGTCCTTCTCGGTTTGGAGAAAGTGCTGTTCAACGCGGTCCACGACCTTGAGTGTGCGTTCCTGCGTGGCGTTGGCGGGCAACTGCACCATGGTGAACAGGATGCCCTGGTCTTCCTCGGGCAGGAAGGAGGAGGGCAGGCGCATAAAGAGCACGCACATGCCGACGAACAGCGCACCGTAAACCAGCATCGAGCGTCCGCGCTTACCCACCATGCGTTCCACGAAACCCTGGTAGCGGCCCGTCGCGTTGTCAAAGCTGCGGTTGAACCAAGCAAAAAAGCCGGTCCGGGGCGCGTGGTGCGAGGCGTCAACCGGCTTGAGCATCGTCGCGCACAGGGCGGGCGTCAGCACCATGGCCACCAACACCGACAGCACCATGGCCGAGACGATGGTGATGGAGAACTGGCGATAGATCACGCCGGTGGAGCCGCCGAAGAAGGCCATGGGGATGAACACGGCGGACAGCACCATGGCGATGCCCACCAAGGCGCCAGAGATCTGGCCCATGGACTTGCGCGTGGCTTCCTTGGGCGAGAGACCTTCCTCGGCCATCACCCGCTCGACGTTCTCGACCACCACGATGGCGTCATCCACCAACAGGCCGATGGCCAGCACCAGGCCGAACATCGTCAGTGTGTTGATCGAGAAGCCAGCCACCGCCATGACCCCGAAAGTGCCGAGCAGCACGACGGGCACCGCGATGGTCGGGATCAGCGTGGCGCGGAAGTTCTGCAGGAAGAGGTACATCACCAAGAAGACCAGCGCGATGGCTTCGATCAGGGTCTTGATGACTTCGTGGATCGAAACTTCGACGAAGGGCGTCGTGTCGTAGGCGATCACGGCCTTCATGCCCTGGGGCATGAATTTCTCGAGGTCTTTCAGCGCCGCTTCCACCGCCTTGGCCGTGGACAGGGCATTGGCGCCCGCGGCCAGCTTGATGGCCACGCCAGCGGCCGGCTTGCCGTTGTGGCGCGAGACGGTCGCGTAGCTCTCCGCGCCCATTTCGATGCGGGCCACGTCGCGCAGGCGCACATGAGCGCCGTCCGCCTGGCTCTTGACCAGGATGGCTTCGAACTGGGCCGGCGTCTGCAAGCGGGTCTGCGCGGTGATGGTGGCGTTGATCTGCTGGCCAACCCGCGCCGGGGCGGCGCCAATCTGGCCCGCCGAAACCTGAGCGTTCTGCGCCTGGATGGCGGCAACGACTTCGGCGGGAGTCAGGTTGTATTGGTTCAGCTTGTTCGGGTCCAGCCACACGCGCATCGCGTACTGCGCGCCGAAGAGCTGCACCTCACCGACGCCTTCGACCCGGCTCAGCGCGTCCACGATGTTGGATGACACGTAGTCGGAGAGGTCCGTCTGGTCCATGCTGCCGTCTTCGGAGACAAAACCCAGCACCATCAGGAAGTTGATCGTTGATTTGGTGACCTGCACGCCCTGGCGCTGCACTTCCTGCGGTAGCAGGGGCATGGCGACCTGCAGCTTGTTCTGCACCTGCACCTGGGCGATGTCGGGGTCGGTCCCAGCGGCGAAGGTCAGCGCGATGGAGGCGCTGCCGGTGGAGTCACTGGTGGACGTGATGTAGGTGAGGCCATCGATGCCCTTCATCTTTTGCTCGATGACCTGGGTCACCGTGTCTTCGAGCGTCTTGGCGGAGGCACCCGGATACGTGGCATTGATGGACACCTGCGGCGGTGCGATCTGCGGGTATTGCGAAACGGGCAGGCTGCGGATGGCAAGCCCACCCGCGAGCATGATGACGATGGCCAGCACCCACGCGAAGATGGGTCTGTCGATGAAAAGGCGCGACATGGTCAGGTTCCTTATCTAGGTTCAGCGCGTGGCTTGCGCCGTCTTTTGCACGGCATCGGCTTGCCAGGCGGTGGCCTGCACGGTCATGCCGGGCTGAACCGACTGCAGACCTTCGACGATCACGCTCTCGCCGCCCTGGAGGCCCGACGTGACGAGCCAGTTGTTGCCCAGCGACTGGCCGATCGTGACGGGGCGGGGTTGCACCTTGCCGTCCGTGCTCACGGTCATGACACTGGCCTGCCCCTTGGCATCCCGGCTCACGGCCTTTTGAGGCACGACGACGGATTGCTGGCTCACCCCCTTCTCGATCACGGCCCGGACATACATGCCCGGCAGCAGTTCGCGCTTGGGGTTGGGGAAGACGGCGCGCAGGGTCACCGTGCCCGTGGCCGGGTCCACCGAGACTTCTGAGAACTGCAGCTTGCCGGCATAGGCGTAGCTGCTGCCATCCTCGAGCAGCAGCTTCACGTTGCCCTGGCCCTGAGACTTGACGCGCCCTTCGGCCAGGTCCTTTTGCAAGCGCATCAGCTCGGTGCTGGACTGGGTGACATCCACATAGATGGGGTCGAGCTGTTGCACCGTCACCAAGGTCGTGCTCTGGTTGGCGGTGACCAAGGCGCCCGGCGTCACGCTGGAGCGGCCAATGCGCCCCGAGATGGGGGCGTTCACACGGGTGTAGGCCAGGTCGATCTGAGCGGCCCGCACCTGGGCGCTGGCGGACAAGACATCGGCCTGAGCCTGTTTGAGGGAGGCTTGCGCATCGTCCCGGGCCTGCTTGCTCACGGCCTCGATGTCGGCCAGTTCTTCGTAGCGGGACGCGCGCAGCCGGGTGGAAGTCAGGTTCGCCTCGGCCTTGGCCAGGGCGGCCTTGGCGCTGTCCAGGGCCGACTCATAACGTGCCGCCTCGATTTGATAAAGGGCCTGGCCCGCCTGGACCTCCCCGCCTTCGGTGAAGTTTCGCGCCTGGATGACGCCCGAGACCTGCGGACGCACCTCGGCGATCAGATAGGGCGCGGTGCGTCCGGCGAGTTCGCTGGTCAGCACCACATCCTGAGTTTTGACCGACAGCACTTCGACCACGGGCAGGTGCGCGCCGCCGGGTCCTTGTTGCTGGCCTCCTTGGCTCGGAGAACATCCAGAAATGAGAACGGCCGTCGCCAGGGTGATGGCGCTGAGCAGGTAGCTTGGGCGGGTTTGGAATCGGGTTTGCATAAAGAACCTTGAAAGAGGAAGGGCGAAAGGTGGAATGGCGGAATGGCAGGAAAAGGCGCTGTATCAGTGGCCTCTTGACTACTGAATGAACGTTCATTCTATTTATTTTGGAATGCGCACTGTTTTAGTCGGGTATTGGTTGGGTTGGGATCGGCTGAGCTGAGCTGGGAAAACACCCAGCGCCTCTGCCCCGCCTGTGCGCTGTGGTCAGGGAGGGGCCTGTACGATGGCGGGCCCCGGCTCGAATTGAAAGAAAGGCAGCAACGTCATGGTTCCCCTTCCCGACTGGTTCTTGTTCGCGGGCGCGGCCCTGCTCATGGTGCTGACACCCGGGCCGAACATGGTCTACCTGATCTCGCGTTCCATCTGCCAGGGCCGACAGGCGGGTGTGATTTCCCTGTTCGGCGTGATCGTGGGTTTTCTGGTGCACATGTTCGCGGCGGCGGCCGGCTTGACCGCGCTTTTTCTCGCCATTCCCCTGGCCTACGAAGTGCTGAAGTGGGCGGGCGCGGCCTACCTGCTCTACCTGGCCTGGGCGGCCGTGAAACCGGGTGCCCGTTCGCCCTTCGAGGCGCGTGCGCTGACCATCGACCCGCCGCACCGCCTGTTCTTCATGGGCTTCGTCACCAATCTGCTCAACCCCAAGATCGCGGTGTTCTACTTGTCCATCTTTCCGCAGTTCGTCTCACCCGTGCAGGGTTCGGTCTTCGCGCAGAGCCTCCAACTGGGACTGACCCAGATCGTGGTGAGTTTTTCCGTCAACTTGGCGATTGTGTTGTCGGCCGCCCGACTGGCCGCCTGGTTCGCCCGCAGCCCGCGTTGGCTGGCCGCGCAGCGTTATCTGATGGGAACGGTGCTGGCGGCATTGGCCGTCAAGATGGCGATGGAGCCCCGTCGTGCTGTTTGACGTCGCGAGCACCTGTCCATGCACATGAACCGCCCCACCGCCTTGCGCGCCCACCAATTCGTCGGCTTCGCGCCCGGCCCCCGGCTGATCGTGCTGGGGGCCGTGCACGGCAACGAAACCTGCGGCACCCAGGCCATCCATCGCGTTCTGGACGAA
Organism: Hylemonella gracilis ATCC 19624; assembly: GCF_000211835.1. Taxonomy (GTDB): domain Bacteria; phylum Pseudomonadota; class Gammaproteobacteria; order Burkholderiales; family Burkholderiaceae_C; genus Hylemonella; species Hylemonella gracilis. Next base: position 8,896 of record NZ_AEGR01000101.1, read on the forward strand.
CTCACCCAGGGGGCCTGGGCCATCGAGCGGGGCACGCTGACCCTGGTGCCGGTCACCAATCCCTTGGCCTATCGGCTCGGGCAGCGGCAAGGCGACCGCAACCTGAATCGCAATCTGGGCGTGACCCCCAACCCCGTGGACTTCGAGGACCACGTGGCCAATGTGCTGTGTCCCTGGCTGCAGGCCCACGATGTCCTGCTGGATCTGCATTCCTTCCACACGGCGGGGCAGCCCTTTGTGATGATCGGGCCGGAAGACAACGCTGGCCCCCTGGAGCCTTTCGCCCATGCACGCGAAGAGCTGCAGCTGGTGCGCCACCTCGGGCCGACCCGTGTCGTCGAGGGCTGGATGGAGACCTATGCGCGCGGCGTGGCGCGGCGGCGTGCCGCAGGCCGAGGTGTGGCCGAGGGTCTGCTGGATGCGCGTTACGGCGTGGGCACGTCGGAATACATGCGCACCCAGGGCGGTTACGGCGTCACCCTGGAGTGCGGACAGCACGAAGACCCAAGCGCGCCCGAGGTCGCCTACCAGGCCATCCGGCAGGCCGTGGCCCTGCTGGGGCTGGCGTCTCTGCCCCTGGCGCCTCCGAGCGACACGTTCGAGGTGCTACGCCTGGTGGACGTGATCGACCGTGAAAGTCCGGCGGACCGCCTGGCCCGGACATGGTCCAGCTTCGACCCGGTCGGCGCGGGCGAGGTCATCGGTCTGCGCGCCGATGGCTCGGCGGTGCGTGCGCCCACCGACGGTTTTGTCGTCTTCCCCAACCCCGCGGCGCTGGTCGGCAACGAATGGTTCTATTTCGCCCAGCGCAGCCAGCGCCAACTTTGAGGGCGGCGGGGCTGCGAGGCGGGTGGCTGTCGAAAACGCGCTAGCCCCTTGATCGCATGGCAGTCATCGGCCAGAGCCGTCCTTCATTCAGAGCCCTACCCAAGATGTCATCCCCAGCCCATCCCTTCGCGACACCGCTTGATCTGTACCGCGCCATCGCTCGCGTGTGGTCCGCGGACACATCGAGCCCCACCGGTGCATGGTCGCCCTCCAATCCTGCGCAGAACCATTGCAGCATCACATCGCTGGTCGTTCAGGATTGTTTTGGTGGCGACATACTCAGCACCAAGACCTCGGGCGGAACGCACTTCTACAACGTGATTCATGGCGTGAAGTGGGACCTGACCGCGAGCCAATTCGCCGAACCCATTCCCTACGACGACACGCCCTCGACGCGCGAGGCGACACTTGCGGACACGTCCAGCGAAAAGTACCGGCTCCTCAAAGAGCGGCTGGCTGCGGTTGTCTAGTAGCGATGCCTGGCGACGGGCGTGCATGGGAAGTTGTTGGGCGGTGATCGGCCAGAAGCGGTCAACCAGGAGAAACGCCAGAAGCTATCGATGTATGCCCTTTTCGGGCAATATCTCTCCTATTGCGCAAGTTCTACGATTTTCGTCACATTTTCCATCTATTTATAAATTCAAATCTGGAGAGAACAATAAATGTCTCAGCCACTGCAAGAAGCAAAGCAAGTTTGTTTTGTTCTGATGCCAATTGCTGACGTAGCAGGCTACGAGGCGGGCCACTTTGGTAGGGTCTACGAACATGTAATAAAGCCTGCCGTTTTAGCAGCGGGATTCACCCCTGTTCGCGCCGACGATGCAGTAAAGACTGACTACATCGTGGTAAGCATCATTCAGCAGATCGTTGATTCAGCGATGGTCGTTTGTGACTTTAGCGGTCGAAATCCGAACGTCATGTACGAACTTGGTATACGACATGCTTTCAATAAGCCAGTGGTATTAATCAAAGACCGACGGACCGAGAAGATCTTCGACATACAAGGACTTCGATATGCGGAGTATGACGAAATACTTCGAATTGACACCGTAAAAAAGGATGTGGCGAGAATCACGGCGGCGATTGAAGAGACTTCTAAATCTTCAGAGAAAGACCTGAACTCGATAGTCCGGCTAGCGGGCATAAAGACAGCAGAGGTTCCTGCAAGCCAGACCATCTCGCCTGATACGAAGTTGCTTCTTTCAGCAATTGAATCCATAGACCGTCGTGTACAGAGCATGGAAAAAATGGACGTGCCAATGCAGATCCATTTCATAGTCGACGGCGAAATAGTTCGCTTCTCGGATGGCAGCGAAGTCACCCCTGGCGCAGATCTCTATAAAAATGGCAGGGAGTTTGGAACACTGATGGCTCTGAACCCAGAGAGCCAGCTAATTACCATCCAGCTTACGGGTGGAAAGATTATCGATATCCCACCCCACTCTCCGATGGCAAAGGGCCTCACAGACCTCCCCTTTTAGTGGCAAGGGCAATTCCTGCCATCGAGAAGATTGCTTCTCTGGTCTATGACCGACCGCAATGGGTCGACAGAGGAAGGCAGTATTGGGACCAATTTGATCAGCGTTCGCAATTTGAAAACCAATGAATTACAGCGAAGCGTTACTCAAAGACATAGCGAGGTTGCTCGACTTGTTGGCGCCGCATTGCTCAGACCATGAGACGATCGATTGGCTTCGAGCGGCAGTAAGCGATCGCGGCAAGTGGCAAAAGGCTCATGGGGTCTTCAGTCGGATTCGGAGTAAATCATTGAAGGCAGAGCGCAGCGGAAAGGCAAGAGAATCTGCCCAGTACTTATTCGAAGAAGTCTGTGCAAAGACCCTGTTTAACCTGAGTGGCTCATCTGGACCGTTTGACATCGACTCTCCTTATTGGATTGTCCCCAATGCAATTGCATTTGCTCGCCAAGCTGGGCTCGCTGATGCTGAAATCCTCGCCTGCGTTACTTTTCCAAGGGTCACACGCGGCATCTGACCAATCCGTGAACAGGAAATGCCGCAATCAGGCCGTCTTTATGTCGAACGTTGAGTGGCCGCTTTTCTTGCCACTGAGCGTCCGCTATGGGTCGAAAGCAGAAGAATTCTTCTGCCGAAATTTGAATCTCAAATCAAAACTGAATCGTCTATGAATAGCTCATCATCTTTCTCGGTAAAACTAATCTCATTTTTAGGGTGGATTCTTACCGTATTCGGCGGTTTATTTGCTGTCTTGACTTTCATCCTTGTATTGGGTGAGAAGAATGGCCCCCCAATGATGGCTTTGTTCTTCTTCATCTTTATATTCTGCAGCGTAGCTATTGGTCAGTTCTTCGTTGTGTTGAGCGTAATAGTGAATAAGCTCCAGAATATTGAAGCCAACACAAATGCTATGAAACAGTCGTTAACAACAGGCGCAACTGCAAAGATTGACAAGGAAATCGAATCAGCCGCATAGCTGGCTTTTGTTTTTTTTGATCGTGCCAAAAAGTAAAAGACTTCTTTTCAGTTTTCCAAAGTCTTCTATGGGTCAAAAACCGAACTCTGAATCTCGGAGGAATCGGCCAGCAGCAGTCAATCAATCCTCCGAGTCCACTCGCTATTTCCCTAGACGGGGAGGCCCCAATCGGCGGGTGGCCTCCCGATGCGGGCTCTGCTGATATGGCACCCCGCCTGCAGGCCAGCTTCCTGCGTAAGATTCGTGCATGACCTTTTCTCCCCCAGTCTCCAAAAGTTTCGAAACGCTTCCCCTTTCTGCCGCAGCTCAGGAGAACCTTCGCCGGCTTGGTTACCTCGAAATGACCGCCATCCAGGCGGCCAGTCTGCCCGCCGCGCTGCAAGGCCGGGACGTGATCGCCCAGGCCAAGACGGGCAGCGGCAAGACCGCGGCGTTTGCCTTGGCCTTGCTGGCCAAGCTCGACGCGCGTCGCTTCGCGGTTCAGTCCCTGGTGCTGTGCCCCACCCGTGAACTGGCCGACCAGGTGACGACCGAGATCAGACGGTTGGCGCGCGCGGAGGACAACATCAAAGTCGTCACACTCGCCGGTGGTGTGCCGCTGCGCGGACAGGCCGCCAGCCTGGAGCACGGCGCCCACGTCGTCGTCGGCACACCCGGGCGTGTGATCGACCACCTCGAGCGCGGCAATCTCGGCCTCGATGCGCTCGCGACACTGGTGCTTGACGAGGCAGACCGCATGCTGGACATGGGCTTTGTCGACGACATCGTGAAGGTGGCCCGCCAGTGCCCGGCGCAGCGGCAGACCCTGCTGTTCTCGGCGACCTACCCGGAGGGCATTGCCAAGCTCGCCGCGCAGTTCCTGCGCGAGCCCGTGACGGTGAAGGTGCAAGCGCAGCACGGCAGTGAGCAGATCGAACAGCGTTGGTACGAGGTGCGCGAGGAGCAGCGGCTGCCCGGGGTGGCACGCCTGCTGGAGCACTTTCGACCGGTCAGCACCCTGGCCTTCTGCAACACCAAGGCGCGCTGCCGCGAACTGGCCGAGTTGCTGCAGGCACAGGGCTACAGCGCGCTTGCGCTGCACGGTGACCTGGAGCAGCGCGAGCGCGACCAGGTGCTGGTGCGCTTCGCGAACAGCAGTTGCTCGGTGCTGGTCGCCACCGACGTCGCCGCGCGCGGCCTTGACATCGCGGGCCTCGCCGCCGTCATCAACGTGGACACCTCGCCCGATCCGCAAGCGTACGTGCACCGGATCGGCCGCACCGGCCGCGCCGGCCAGACCGGACTTGCGCTGAGCTTGGCGTCCCTCGACGAGATGGGGGCGGTGGGCCACATCGATCAGCTGCAGGGCCGGCCTTCCGTCTGGCATGCGCTCTCCGAACTCACGCCGGCCTCGGGTGGGCGCTTGCTGCCCGCGATGGCGACCGTGCACATCCAGGCCGGGCGCAAGGAGAAGATCCGCCCAGGCGACGTGCTGGGCGCGCTCACCGCCGACCTGGGCTACACGCGCGAGCAAGTGGGCAAGATCGACATCAACGAGTTCGCCACGTACGTGGCGGTGGAACGAGGCATCGCGCACGAAGCGGTGGCGCGCCTGAACAGTGGGCGCATCAAGGGCCGTACCGTGAAGGCGCGGCTGCTGACGGACGGGGCATGACATGAGCACGTCCGATTCGATGCCGCCATCGTCGGGTGCTGGTGCTGGTGATGCACAGCGTCTCGCCAAGGTCGTCGCCGCGCTGGTGCCCTGTTCACGCCGCGAGGCGGAGCAGTACATCGCGCAAGGATGGGTGAGCGTGGACGGGCAGTGTGTCGACGCGCCGCAGGTGCGCGTCACCACCAGCCAGCGTGTCCAGATCGATCCGCAGGCGCGCCTGCAAGCCGTCGTGCCCGCGACGTTCCTGGTCCACAAGCCGGCGGGCATGGAGACCGAATCGGCGATGGATTTGCTCGGCGAGAGCGCTCACTGGAGCGGCGATGCCTCGGGGATCCGCCGCAGCAAGGCCCATCAGGTCGGGCTCAAGACGCTCCTGCCCTTGCCGGTGCAGGCGAGTGGCCTGTGCGTTTTCAGTCAGGACTTTCGCGTGGTGCGCAAGCTCACCGAAGATGCGGCGTTCGTCGAGCAGGAACTCGTCGCCGAAGTGAAAGGCACGATCGCGCCCGACGGTTTGGCGCGCCTTGGCCATGGCCTGCTGCGCGACGGGCGGCCGCTGCCGCCAGCGCGCGTGAGCTGGCAGAGCGAGACGCGCCTGCGCTTCGCGACGAAAGGCATCGCCCCGGAATGGACCGCGTGGATGTGCGCGCAGGTCGGCCTCGAGCTCAGCGCGCTGCGGCGCATCCGCATCGGGCGCATCGCCATGGCGGGCCTGCCGCTGGGGCAGTGGCGTTACCTGCCGGAGGGCGAGCGGTTCTAGGGCCTGTTCACACCCCGGTCGCGCTCGGGCAATGAGTGTGAACAGGCCCTAGCCACGGAAGCGCAAGGCACGGCTTCCCGTGTGAAAGCAGACGAGTTAGTCAGTCTCGCCGCGCGCCGAGACCTGTACCGGCGCCAGCGGTTTGAGCGGTGCCGCGTCCCAGCCACCACCGAGCGCGCGGATCAGGCGCACCGTGGCCTGGCGCTGGCTGGCTTCCACGCGCTGGGCCTGGCGGCGGTTGAGCAGTTCGTTGCGGCGCGCGTCCAGCAGCTCCAGTTGGCTCACGAAGCCGTTGCGGTAGCGTGTTTCCGAAATGGCGCTGGCGCGTTGCGCGGCGCTCACGGCGCGACCCTGGGCTTGCGACTGTTCTTGCAACAGCCGCAGCGCCGAAAGCTGGTCTTCTACCTCGCGCAGGGCGTTGAGCACCTGCTGGCGGTAGCTGGCCCCAGCCGCGTCCAACTGCGCCTCGGCGCCGCGCACGCCAGCTTCGCGTCGGCCGCCGTCGAACAGCGGCACGGAAGCCAGGGCACCGACGGCCCAGGCGCGCGTGGACCAGCGGAACAGATCACCCAGTTCCGGCCCGGCATGTCCCGCTTCCGCGGTCAGCATGATGCTGGGAAACCACGCCGTCTTGGCGACGCCCACGCGGGCTTGCGCCGCCAGCAGCGAGGCTTGGGCCGCCGCAACGTCGGGCCGGCGTGCCAGCACGGTGGCCGGTATGCCTGCGGGGATCACGGGCAGGGCGGTTGCGCCCGTCACCGGTGCGAGCGTGAAGTTCGACGCGGCTTCACCGACCAGCACGGCCAGCGCGTGTTCGAGTTCGGCGCGCGTGCGGCGAATGGCATGCACGTCGGCTTCGGTGGCGGCGAGTTCCGTCTGGATGCGGATCACGTCGAGTTCCGCCACGTCACCCGCCTCGTATCGGCGCTGGGTCAGGCGCAGGGTGTCGGCGTAAGCGGCGGCCGTGTCGCGCACCAAGGCGAGCTCGGTGTCGGTGGCGCGCAAGGACAGGTAGGTCTGCGCGAGTTCGGCTTGCACCAGCAGTTGCGTGCTTTGCAGCAGGGCCGCGCGGGCCTGGGCGTCCAGTCCCGCCGCGTCGCGTGCGCGGGCCAGGCGGCCAAAGAGGTCCACTTCGTAGGACAGGCTGACGTTGGCTTGCACCACGGTGGCGGGTTGGGTGTCGCCCGTCGTGTAAGTGCCCGCGCCGCGATTGGTGCCCACGCCCGCGCCGACTTGCGGCATGCGATCGGCTTGGGCCCCTTGCACCAAGGCACGAGCCTGCGTGAGTCGCGCGGCGGCTTGCTGAATGTCGGTGTTGCGCTTGGCCGCGCGCTCGATCAGATCATCCAGCACCGGGTCCTGGAAAGCCTTCCACCAGTCGCCGCGGTTGCGGGCCTCGGCGGGTTCGGCGGAGGTCCAGTGTTCCTGGACCTCCTTGAAGAGCGTTGGTGTCTCCACCGAGGCGGGTGTCGCGACCTCGCTGGCGCAGCCCGCCAGCAGCAGGGCCGCGGCCAGGGGCAGCAGGGAATGTTGCAATCGTTTCATGACTGTGGTCCTTCAGCGGGGCAGTGACGCCGTGGGCAGGGCTGGGGGCGGCAGGCCACCGGAGGCAAAGCCCTCGAAATGGGGGGTCTCGCCGTGCTGCTTGAGCGGGCGGTTGCCCGTCAGGCCGCGCAGCAGCACGTAGAACACGGGTGTGAGGAAGAGGCCGAAGGCGGTCACGCCGATCATCCCGGCGAACACGGCCACGCCCATGGCCGAGCGCATCTCGGCGCCCGCGCCCGTGGCCAGAACCAAGGGCAGCACGCCCATGACGAAAGCCAGCGAGGTCATCAGGATGGGGCGCAGGCGCAGGCGACTGGCCTCGATGGCAGCCCGGATCGGCGTCTGGCCCGCGAACTCCAGCTCCCGCGCGAACTCGACGATCAGGATGGCGTTCTTGGCCGACAGCCCGACGAGCACGATCAGCCCGATCTGCGTGAACACGTTGTTGTCACCCCCCGAGAGCCACACACCCGTCATCGCCGCGAGCAGGCCCATGGGCACGATCAGGATGATGGACAGCGGCAGCACCAGGCTTTCGTACTGGGCGGCCAGCACCAGGAAGACCAGCAGGATGGCCAGCGGGAAGACCCACAGCGCCGAGTTACCCGCCAGGATTTCCTGGTAGGTGAGTTCGGTCCATTCGAAGCCCACGCCCTTGGGCAGGGTCTCGGCGGCGATGCGCTCGATGGCCGCGCGTGCCTGGCCCGACGAATACCCCGGCGCGGGGCCGCCGTTGATGTCGGCCGAGAGGTAACCGTTGTAGCGCATGGCGCGGTCCGGCCCGAAGCTGGACGTGACCTTCATCAACGCCGACAGCGGCACCATCTCGCCCGTGCTGGAGCGCACCTTGAGCAGGCCCACGTCCTCGGCGCGCGCGCGGTAGGGCGCGTCGGCTTGGGCGCGCACGCTGTAGGTGCGACCGAACTTGTTGAAGTCGTTCACATACAGGCTGCCCAGGTAGATCTGCATGGTGTCGAAGATGTCCGTCACCGGCACGCCAAGCTGACGCGCCTTGGTGCGGTCGATGTCGGCGTAGAGCTGCGGCACGTTGACCTGCCAGCTGGTGAACATGCCCGCCAGCTCGGGCGTCTGCCAGGCCTTGCCCATGAAGGCTTTCACGGACTTGTCCATTTCGTCGTAACCCAAGCCGCCGCGGTCTTCCAGTTGCAGCTTGAAGCCGCCCGTGGTGCCCAGGCCCGCGACCGGCGGGGGCGGGAACATGACGATGAAGGCGTCCTGGATCTGTCCATAGGCCTGGTTCAGCTGACCCGCCACCGCGCCGCCGCTCTGGTCGGCGCGCTTGCGCTCGGCGAAGGGCTTGAGCGTGGCGAACACGATCCCTGAGTTCGAGCTGTTGGTGAAGCCGTTGATCGACAGGCCGGGGAAGGCGATGGCGTCTTCCACATTCGGGTTCTGCCGCGTGATCTCGCCCATGCGCTGGATCACGTCCTCGGTGCGGTCCAGGGTGGCACCGTCAGGCAGTTGCGCGAAACCGATCAGGTACTGCTTGTCCTGCGCTGGCACAAAACCACCGGGCACGACCTTGAACAGCAGCACGGTGATCGCCGCCAGCGCGAGGTACAGGCCCATCATCCCCGCCTTGCGCGTGATCACCCGTCCCACGCCACCGCTGTAGGCCTCCGAGCCGCGTTGGAAGAAGCGGTTGAAGGCACCGAAGCCCCGGCCGAAGACCCGGTCCATGCCGCGCGTGAGCGCGTCCTTGGGCGCGTCGTGGCCTTTGAGCAGCAGCGCCGCGAGGGCCGGAGAGAGGGTGAGCGAGTTGATGGCCGAGATCACCGTCGAGATGGCGATGGTCACGGCGAACTGCTTGTAGAACTGCCCGGTCAGGCCGCTGATGAAAGCCAGCGGCACGAACACGGCGACCAGCACCAGGGCGATGGCGATGATGGGACCGCTGACCTCGCGCATGGCGCGGTAGGTGGCCTCGCGCGGCGAGAGCCCGGCCTCGATGTTGCGTTCCACGTTCTCCACCACCACGATGGCGTCGTCCACCACGATGCCGATGGCC
>NZ_AEGR01000100.1 GCF_000211835.1 Hylemonella gracilis ATCC 19624
CACCCGCCGCATCCAGATGTACGGGGACAACGGGGTCTACCTGTCGTCGCTGGCCATCGACCGCCATGCCGCGAACAAGGCCCTCAACGTCGATAAGTCGCCCTACAAGCTTGAGCAGCCCACGGGCGTCGCGGTCAGCCCCAAGGGTCAGATCTATGTGCTGGACGCCGCGGGCGGCATCTTCAGTGACCGCTCCCAGGTCAAGATCTACGCGCCGGACGGGCGCTTCCTGCGGGTGCTGCCCAAGAACGGCAAGCCCGCCGCCATGCTCATGGGGCCGGACGGCAGCGCCTACGTCACGGACGCGGCCGAATTCACCATCCAGCGCTACCTGCCTGCGGGCGGACAGCCCAGTTACTTCGGCTCCAAGGGAGACGGCCGCGGGCAATTCATGAGCCTGTCTGGCTTGGCGTTTGAAACCGATGACTCCGGCAACGTCTATGTCGGGGACCCGCAGCAAGGCCTGCTGCACCACTTCCGGGTGCCCGCTGCCCGGGCCGTGACGCCCGAACTGGCCGAGCTTCCGCCGGTGGTGCGCGTGCGCCAGAGTTTGCCGCTGGCCGCCAGCCGCTTGGCCTGGGACGGCAAGGGCACCTTGGCCGGCGTCGCGCGTGGCAAGTCCGACGTGATCCTGCTCCAGGCCGAGGGCAAGACCACCGAGCTCAAGCTCAAGAAGGGCTTGGAGCCCTCCGCGCTGGCTTACGACAAGAGCGGTGCGCTCTGGATGCTGGAGCGCAAGAACGACAAGCTGCACAAGCTCGACGCCGCGGGCAACCCGGTGCTCACCATCGGCCGCAGCGGCAGCCGCAACGGTCAGTTCGACGAGCCCGCGGATGTCGTTTTCGCCAGTGACGGCAGCCTCTTCGTGGCCGACACCGGCAACAGCCGCATTCAGGGTTTCTCGCCGGACGGTGTGTTTTTCCGCGTCATCGACAAGGGACTCAAGGACAAGCTGGACGAGCCCACCGCGCTGGCCATCGACGACAAGGACAATCTCTATGTCCTCGATGGCGGCCGCAACACGGTGACGGTGTACGGCGCCGACGGCACGCCGCAGCGTGAGTTCGGCAACGACCCGGCGCGCGAGGACGAGCGCCTGCAAAAGCCGCAGGGCTTGCTGGTGACGCAGGAAGAAATCCTGGTGCTGTCGCCGGACCGCGTCCATGTGTATGGGCAACAGGGTGATCAGGCCGGCCGCCTGGTTCGCACCTTTGGCGCCGAGGGCAAGGAGGCCGGTGAGCTGGCCCGTGCGCAGGCCATCGCCGCGCGCGACGCCAGCACCTTCTTCATCGCGGACGGCGAGCAGGCGCGCGTGCAACTCTTCGCCACGGGCTATCGCCCCAAGCCGCCGCAGGGCGTCAAGGCCGCGCCCGCCGTGCACGGCGTCGCGCTGAGCTGGACCGCCTCGCCTCTGAACTACGTCGGTGCGTACGCGGTCTACCGCTCGGAGCAGGAGGGCGGTCCGTGGGAGCGGGTGGGTGTGAGCCCGAGCACGGCCTATGCCGACACCGGACTGCAGCCTGGCGTGAAGTACCACTACCGGGTCGCGTCGACGACCGTCGCCGAAGCCCAGGAGGGCGGACTCAGCCCGGTGGTGGCCGCGGCCGCCTTGAAGTACACGCCGCCGCCGCCGGACGAGGTGCTGGCCGATGCCACGCCGTCGAGCCTGCACCTGCACTGGAAGCCCATGGACATGGTCTCCGCCTACCGTCTTTACGAGAAGGACGGCGACAAGTTCAAGCAAGTGGCGGAAAGCTCGGTGTCCGAATTCCGGCGCGAAAAGCTGGCCTCCAGCACCGACTACAGCTACTGGCTGAGCGCGGTCAGCGTCGACGGACTGGAGTCGGAAAAGCGCCTGATCCAGGCCAAGACCCAAGTGGACACCCGCCCGCCGCTGGAGATCGACGCCACCCAACTCGCCAATGTCTTCTCCAACAGCTACAAGCTCTATGAGCAAGATGGTGTCGGCACGGTCAAGTTGACCAACAACACAACGTCGCCGCTGACCAACGTCAAGGTCAGCTTCGTGTTGAACACCTTCATGGATTTCCCGACCGAGCAGCGCCTGGCCCTGCTGGAGCCGGGGGCCAGCGCCGAGGTGCCCTTGAAGGCGGTGTTCAACAACCGCATCCTGAGCCTGACCGAAGACACGCCGGTGCAGGCCAAGCTGGAGGCCAGCTATTTCGCCGAAGGCCAGGCCAAGACCTTCAGCCAGGTGCGCACCATCAGCATCTACGACAAGCACCGCATGAGCTGGGACGAGCCCGGGCGTTACGCGGCCTTCATCACGCCCAAGGACCCGCTGATCGTCAATTTCACCCGCTCGGTGGCCTCGGAGTTCGGCGCCGTGAAGGAGCCCACGCTGATCGCGGCCGCGCTCTTCCAGACCCTGGGCGTGCTGGGTCTGACCTATGTGCAGGACCCGACCAACCCCTACCAGAAGACCTCGAACAACGTCTCCATCGTGGACTACATCCAGTACCCGCGCGAGACCTTGCGCCGCCGCTCGGGCGACTGCGATGACCTGGTGGGTTTGTACACCGCCTCGCTGGAGAGCCTGGGCATCTCGACCCGCGTGCTGCTGGTGCCTGGTCATATGCTGCTGATGCTCAACACCGGCGTGGAAGCCCCGGCCGATGGCTACACCATGAACGAGATGTACGTGGCGCACGAAGGCATGCTGTGGATTCCGGTGGAAGCCACCCTGGTCGGCAAGTCCTTCAACCAGGCTTGGGAAGACGGCGCCAAGACTTACTACAAGGCCAAGGGCAAGCCAGGCTTCGAGGTGTTCGACATCCACACGGCCTGGCAGACTTTCAAGCCCGCGAGCCTGCCCGAGGACGAGTGGCAGCCCCATGCAGTGCGCCGCGACGAGGTCGAGAAGCGTTTTCCCAACGACATGGGTTCGGTGCTCAAGATCAGTTCACAGACGCGCACGCGCGGCTACTTGCAGGCCATCAAGGCCAATCCCAAGGACGTGAACGCGCACCTGCAGGTCGGCATCATCCTGGCGCACCTGGGTGACCACGCCGAGGCGCGCAAGTACTTCACCAAGGCGGTGGAGCTGAACCCCAAGGATGCCGCCGCCCTGAACAACCTCGGCAATCTTCACATGCTGGAGGACCAGTTCCCGCAGGCGCAGCAGTTCTACGCCGATGCCGCGCAGGCCGACCCGCAGGACGCTGAGATCCTGATCAACCTGGCCCGCGCCCACCGCGCCGGCAAGAACATCGAGCAGGCCAAGCAGGCCTATGACCAGGCGCAGAAGATCGATGCGGCCGTGGCGAACAAGTACAAGGCCTTGGGGCTGGAGTTGATGAACACCTTGAGCACGACGCCGGCTGCCCCGCCTGCTTCGTCCCCAGCCGTGCCCGCGGTCAATCCCGCCACCGCCGCGACCGGCGAGGCCAAGTCCTGAGCGCCGGACCGTGATCATGCATTCCCCTTGGAGGAAAACCCTCATGCCATCTTTCCCTGTATCGCGCAAAGTCCCGACGACCGGGGCCTTGCTCGCCTTGGGCGCGCTGTGCGCCCTGCTCATCGGGCCGGCCCAGGCTCAGCAAAGCCCCGCTGCGACGCCAGCACCAGCAGCAGCGCCCCCTGGGTCGGTGGCTCCGGCGGGCAATATGTCGGGCTTTCTGGAGAAGCTGCGCATGAAGGTGGAGCAACTGACGCCGCAAAAGCAGGTCAGCACCTCGACCGCGGTGGGGGGCGTGCGTGGTTCCGCCGTCGCGGCCGCCGATGTGTACTGGAAGGGCGAAGCCAAGCCGCAAACCATCGACGCGGCGGAACTGGAGGCTTTCCAGAAGGGCGTGGCCCTGGCGGAATCCGACCAGAAGGTCCAAGCGCGGGCGGTTTTCGCGGAGTTTGCGAAAACTTATCCAGAGAGCATACTCAAGGCCGATGCCGAGGAATTCATGCGACACTTGGCCGAGCAAGCGGCGGCCCAGTAGCCCGCAAGGCCGTGCGGGGCCTTGTGTGGGCGGTCCACGGTAGAACGACGAGGAGCACAACATCATGAAAGTCAGCGACATCCTGCGTGTCAAGGGCAACACGCTCTACACCATTTCGCCCGAGGATCTCTTGGCCAACGCGCTCGATCTGATGTCCGAGAAGGACATCGGTTCGCTGGTCGTGATGGAGCAGGGCAAGCTCGTGGGCATGCTCACCTTCCGCGAAGTGATTCAGCAGGTGGTGAAAAACAAGGGCAGCGTGGGTGACACGCGGGTGCGCGCGGCCATGGACAGCACGCCGCACACCTGCGCCATGGACACGGAGTTGGACGAAGTGCGCCGCTTGATGCTGGAGCGGCATGCCCGCTACACCCCCGTCATGGAAAAGCACATGCTGATGGGCGTGATCAGCTTCTACGACGTGGCCAAGGCCGTGGTGGAAGCGCAGGACTTCGAGAACAAGCTGCTCAAGGCCTACATCCGAGATTGGCCCGAGGATTCGCCGGACTCGCGCTTCGTCTGACACCGGCGGCACCGCGTGCCGTGCGGTCTGCCTTGGCCTCAGGCCGTCCGTGGAGTACGTAGCCGCAACTGGTTGGGCATTGGCATGGAGCTGCGCAGGATGTCGTCGGCCAGCCAAAGCGCCGATTTGCGCGCCCGCTCGGCCACCATGGGCAGCGGCATCTGCACGTAGTCGTCGTTGAAGACCTCGAAGCTGTAGTCGCCCTTGTACCCCAGTTGGTCAATCTTGCGGACCAACTCAATGATCTGTTCGGAGTGCACGCCCTCGCCGGGAAAGACCCGGTAGGTGCGCGCCGTGGCCATGCGTTCCTCGAAGGTGCGCGTCTCCTGCCACATGAAGTCCGACAGCTGCACCAGGAAAATCTTGTCCGGGTCGATGTCCTGGATCGCGTCCAGGGGCGTCTTGGCCGCCAGGATATGGTACGAGTCCAGGCAGACCCCGAGATTGGGCGCGTCGGCGCGGCAGACCACGTCCCAGGCCGTGGTGTATTCGTTGACCGTGCGCCCCCACGACAACCCCTCGTAGGCGATGCGGATGCCATGGGGAACGGCCAGCATGGCGAGCTTGTGCAGGTCCCGCGCGATGTGGTCCAGGTCCTGGCTGGCGTGGGTCGAGGTGGACGAACAGGCCAGCAGCACGTCGCAGCCCAGCGCGGCGCACATCTCGAGCATGGTCTTGGCGATGTCGACCTTGTACTCGTGCAGGTGGCCGCTCAGTCCCTCGAAGTCGCGCAGCACCTGAAACCCCGTGCCGCGCAGACCGCTCTCGCGCACCTCGCTCACCGCGGCGCGCCAGCCCTCGGGATGGCCGACCAGGTCATTGGCCTTGAGCATGATCTGGCTGAATCCCGCCTCGCGCGTGGCCTGCAGCTTGGCCTTCAGCGGCCCGGCCAGCGTGATGGTGTCCGTGCCAAAGCCTCGGATGGCTTCCTCCATGCTGCGCTGGTCTTTCATGGCGCCACTCCGGCCTGGGAATGGACCAGCTCGAACACGACGCCGCCCAGGTAGGCCTTGGTGAGGGCGCCGCGCTGCTCGGTGTGGGCCGCCGGGCTCTCGACGAACTCCACGCCACGACCGCGCAAGGCCTTCACCGCCGCCAGCACGTCCGGCACGCCCAGGCCGATGCGTTGCAGGCTTTCACGGTTGTCCGGCGCGTCGAAGGTCGGTTCGATGAGCTGGAGCATGAAGGCCGGACCAGCTTGCCGGGTCGGCAACTGCATCAGCTTACCGGCCGGCATGATGCCGAAACGTTGCTCGTCCGGGATCAGGCGCGCACCGAGCAACGTGGTGTAGAACTCGATCCAATCGTAGGCGCGGTTGATGCCGATGTACTGCACCACGCCGAAAAAGTGCAGGCCAGGCAGCACCGGCGGATCGGCGGGCCGGGCGTTGGGGATCGGCAGAAAGTCGACGTCGTAGATGGAGAAATCCTGGTAGCGGTCCACCAGGTAGATGCGGCTGCCGCCCACGCCGTGCAGCGCCGGAATGTTCAGCTCCATGGCCTCGGGGTGGGTCGGCACCTCCCAGGCGCCCCGGGAGAGCACGTAGGCGCGGGCGGCGCGGGCATCACGCACGCGCAGGGCGATGGCGCTCAGGCTGGGCCAATCGGCGCCGTGGGTCGACCCCGCCACGTCGGCGGGATGGGCATTGACGACGATGTTCAATTCGCCCTGCCGGTACAGCGTGACTTCGCGCGAGCGATGCCGCGCGATCGGATAGAACCCCATCATCTCCAGCACCTGGCCCAGCGCCTGGGGCTGGGCGGTGGCGTACTCGATGAACTCAACGCCATCCAGACCGATGGGGTTGGCCTCGTCGCTGTAAGAGGCTTGCAAGGGTTCCCTTGCGTGTTCGGGTGGTGGCAGCAGATCGCTCATGGGGGCCTCCGTCGGGCAGATTCAGGAATGCAGGCGCGGGGTATTCAGACGCGCCACGGCGCGCAAGTTCTCGGCCGTGGTGCTGGGGTAGCCGAAGAATTCAAGATAGGCCGGGATCATCTCGAACAGCATGTCCGTGCCAACCTGGACGGGGCAGCCCCGGGCCTGCGCCGCGGCCAGGAAAGCCGTCATCTCCGTGCGCATCACGACCTCGCCCACGAAAGTGCGCGGCGAGAGGCGTTCCACATCAACGGGCAGCGGATCGCCGGCGTTCATGCCCAAGGGCGTGCCGTTGACGACCAGGTCGAAGCCCGCGGGGTCCTTGCCGCCGGTCTCCACCACCAGCGTGGGGTATTCGGTGCGCAGGCGCAGCGCCAGGGCCTCGGCGCTGGCCGACTGAACGTCGTACAGAGCCAGCCGGGCCACGCCCGCGGCGGCCAGTGAAGCGGCAATGGCCGATCCCACGCCGCCACTGCCCACCACCAAGGCGCTGGCGCCATCGAGCGCCAAGCCCTTGCGGCGAATGCCGCGCACAAAGCCTTCGCCATCGAACATGTCTCCGGCAAGCCGACCGTCACTCAGGCGCTTGACGGCGTTGCAGGCTCCCGCGACGCGCGCCGTGGGCGTGACCTCGTCGAGCAGGCCCACGGTGCTGACCTTGTGGGGCATGGTGATCAGGGCACCGCGGATGTTTTCGAGTTGGAAGACGGAGCGCAACACCCCGGCGAACGATTCAGGCCGGCAGCCCATGGGCACCACCACCGCGTTGACCCCGACCGATTCAAAGTAGGGGTTGTAGATCAGCGGTGCCTTGAAGCTGTGGGTGGGGAAACCCAGATGGGCGATCAGCTCGGTGTTGCCATCGATCAGGGCGCCCTGGAATACTCGTGCGTTCATTGGAATGCTGCGTGTCGTGTGGGGCGCGGGTTTACTTGCGCAGGCGGCTCAGCTCGGCCATCATGGCATTGACGGTGGCCTCGCCCACGTTGGCGGAGTGCTTGGCGATCACCGGCTTCATCTTCTCGCGCAGCTTGGCCACTTCGGCGGCGCTCAGCTCAGTGACTTGCATGCCGCTCTTCTTGAGCGTCTCCAGCAAGCTGCCGGCCAGGGCGCGGGATTGCTCACGCTGGTACTTGATCGATTCGTTCACCGCGTCTTGCACGATTTTCTTTTCATCGGCGGACAGACCATCCCAGAACTTCTTGCTGACCACGATGGACTGCGGGTTGTACTGGTGGTAGGTCAGGGCCAGGTGCTTCTGAACCTCGTAGAGCTTGGCGCCGTTGATCGTGGCGACCGGGTTCTCCTGACCGTCCACCGCCTTTTGCTCCAGCGCGGCGTACAGCTCGGGGAAGGGCAGGGGCGTGGGGTTCGCGCCCAGGGCGGACACCCAGTCGATGTTGATCGGGTTGGGGATCACGCGCAGCTTCAGGCCCGCGATGTCCTCGACCTTGGTGATGGGGCGCTTGCTGTTGGTGATGTGGCGAAAGCCGAGTTCGTAGTAGCCCAGACCCACCAGGCCTTTTTCTTCCAGCTTGGCGTGCAGGCTCTTGCCGAAGGAGCCATCCACCACGGCATCCGCCTCGGCTGGGTTGGCGAACAGGAAGGGGAAGTCGTAGATGGCGAAGTCCTTGACCAGGCTGGCGAAGATGCCCGAGTTCATCGACGCCATCTCCAGCGTGCCGCCCTGCAAGGCGGACACATTGGCCTGGTCGCTGCCGAGGGCACCACCGGGGAAGACCTGAACCTTGAGCTTGCCGCCAGACTTGGCTTCGACGATCTCGGCGAACTTGTCCATGCCCAGCACGATGGGATGGCCCTTGGCGTTCTGATTGACGAACTTGATGGTCTTGCTTTGCGCCTGCGCCAGGCCGGGTGCGGCGACCGACAGGGCGGCGGTCACGGTGGCGAGCAGGGTCTTGAGGAAGAGTCGCTTCATGGTTGGTCTCCGTTTTTTCTGGGACGCCCGTGACGAAGGCGGCTGCGGTGGCGTGCCCTGATGCCGCAGCCGCGAGGAAATCAGTAGAACCAGCGCGCGGGCACCATGACCAGGCTGGGGAAGAAGACCAGCAGGAACATCAGCGCGAACTGGGCGATCATGAAAGGCCAGACGCCCTTGGTCACCTCGTCCATGCTGAGCTTGCCCACGCCGGCCACCGTGCTCAGCACCGTGCCCACCGGTGGGGTGATCAAACCGATGGCGTTGTTGATCATGAACAGCACGCCGAAATAAACGGGGTCGATGCCCGCGGCCTTGAGCAGTGGCATGAAGACCGGCGTGAGGATCACGATGGTCGGTGTCATGTCCATCGCGGTACCCACCAGCATGGTGATGACCATCATGCTCAGCAGCAGCAGGGTGGGGCGATCCAGCAGAGGCTGCAGCAGGCTGATCAGCTCGCCTGGCAAATTGGCCACCGTGATCAGCCATGCCACGACCATCGCCGCAGCCACCAGGAACATGATGACCGCCGTGGTCTGAGCCGCCGACCGGAACAGGCCGAAGAGTTGCGACAGCTTCAGTTCCTTGTAGACCAGCGTCGAAATCAGCAAGGCATAGACGGCGGCGACCACGGCTGCCTCGGTGGGCGTGAACACGCCGAACTTCAAGCCCACCACGACGATGACCGGCAAGCCCAGCGCCAGGGAGGCATCCTTGAGGGCCTTTCGCACTTCGGCCAGGCTGGCGCGGGGCCTGAGCTGGCCCTGTTCCTTGCGACTGAGCAGCCACCAGGTGAAGGCCAGTGCCAGGCCCAGCATCAGGCCCGGCACGATGCCAGCGAGGAACAGCTTGGAGATCGACACGTTGGCCGTGACGCCGAAGATCACGAAGCCAATGCTGGGAGGGATGATGGGGGCGATGATGGCGCCCGCCGAAATCAGCCCCGCGGAGCGGGCGCGGTCATAACCCGCCTTGCTCATCACGGGCAGCAGCAACGCGGCCAGGGCCGCGGCGTCGGCCACCGCCGAGCCGGAGAGCGCGCCCATGATGACGGCGGCCATGATGGCCACATAGCCCAAGCCTCCGCGCAGATGCCCCACCAGACTGATGGCGAAGTCCACGATGCGCCGGGACAAGCCACCCGCATTCATGATCTCGCCCGCCAGCATGAAGAAAGGCACGGCGAGGAGGGGAAAGCTGTTGGCGCCCTCAATGATGTTCTGCGCCAGGATTTGCGCATCCAGCATGTTCAGATGCCACATCAACGCGGCCCCGGTCACCAGCAGACCGAAGGCGATCGGGACCCCCAGGGCCATGGCACCCAGCAGGGCGCCCAGGAAGATGGCGATGGTCATGCTTGCTCCCGATGTTGTTGATGACGTGCTTTGTCGTCGCCCGAGATCACCGCGTGGGGCATGTCATCGGATTCGGTGACGTGGATCAGTGCCGAGTCAGGCAACTGACCGGTGAAGAACTTCCACAGTTCGTGGGCGAGGATCAGGGCTGCCAAGACGGCGAACACCATGCCCGGTGCGTAAAGCCATGCCATCGAGGTTTCCATGACGGCGCTCGTTGATTGCAGGTTGATCAGGGTTTGCTGGCGCGCCCCATCGAACATCAGCCAGCAAACACCCAGCATCAACAAGTGCGAAACCAGGAAGCACAGCTGGCGGCCCCTCAGCGGCAACCGCGAGATCAGCGCGTCGGTGCCCAGGTGCGCGTGCTGGATCACGCCCACCACCGCGCCGAGGAAGGTCATCCACACGAACAGCCAGCGCGACAGTTCCTCGGACACGGTGATGCCGGAATTGAATCCATAACGCAGCACCACATTACCGAAGACCATGAGAACCATGAGTCCCAGGCACAGCACCATCAGGACGTTGAAGGCCCGGTGGATGAAGTCGATCAGTTTTTGAATCACAGCGATGTCTCCATAAGATCATTTTGTACGAACTGGTTAGTTTTTCAACCGGGGATAACCCGGGTAGGACTCGCCCGACCGAGGCGTGGCTTCAGTTTTTGCGCATGAAGCGCACGATCATTTCGACCACGTTGTCGCGCCGCTGGGCGATGTAGCTGCGCGCGGTCATGTCGATCTTGAAGATCAAGCCGAAGGTGTGCCGGTTGGACACGTTGAAGAAACTCAGCGCCGAGATGGAGGCGTGAATGTCCACCGGGTCCAGGCCTTTGCGAAAGATGCCCGCCTTCACGCCCCGTTCGTAGAGGTTGCGGATCGCGGCGATCGCCGGCACGTTCAATTCCTGAATGCGCTGGCTCTGAGCCAGGTATTGCCCGCGGTGGATGTTCTCGGACATCACGAGTCGGATGTAGCTCTCGTGGTCGAGATGGTGGTCGAAGGTGAAGGCCACGAGGCGGCGCAACGCTTCCTCGGGTTCCAAGTCTTGCAGCTTCAGCTCGGACTCGATGTCGCGCACCCGGCGATAGGCTTCTTCCAGCACGGCAAGGTAGAGGCCTTCCTTGCTGCCGAAGTAGTAATAGATCATGCGCTTGCTGGTGCGCGTGGCCTCGGCGATTTCGTCGATGCGTGCACCGGCCAGGCCCTTTTCTCCAAACTCCGTCTCGGCCACGCGCAGGATGTCGGCCTGGGTGCGTTCTGGGTCGTTCGTGCGCCCAGGGGTCTTGCGCGCCGGTGCCGCCGATCGACCGGTGCTGGCGCGTCGGCTTTGTACTGGTTCGTTCATTCATGAAGTATAGGTTGGCCCCTGGTCCTACCGCAATCGCCGGGGCGGGGTCTGCGTTTCCTCGCGTGAGGCATCGGATCCGGTGCGCACGACCTGCGCCGCGCGCAAGAGGTTCACCGCGCTTGTGTCACACCTCGGCTGCCGATAGGGTGGCGGAAATCCCATAGAGCCCTGCGGCACGAGCACCCTTGGTACTCTCATCAAGCGCCGTAGCGCCTTGTGGCTCGAGAGCGTTCGGTGCCAGCTCAGAGGCCAGCAGGTCGCGCAAGGGCTCTGCCTGATAGCCGCATGCCAGAAATACCCAATCCGCCGCTTGATCGTGACCTCGAATGCGTTGCTCTTGCGTCTGCGCGACCTTGCCCACATCCGCTCGCTCCAAAAGATGCGCGCCTGTCACGCCGCGTCGCGTTGGTAGCTTGTTGACAAGCTCTTCCAGGTGGGTGCGCAACTGCCGCGCTCCTTCCATTGTCGGCGTCAGCCTCAGTGTGAGCATGTAGCGCCCGACGCCTGCGCCGGCACTGGCGGTCACCTGGCACAGACTGCGCACCATGCCTGCGTGATGCCGCATCATCTTCACGGACCAGGGGGTCGGGTCGTTCAAGCGCGCGAGATACGCGGGCCCAGCGAGAACCTCCCGGTCGCTGAGCTCATACATCACGAAGAAGCCGGTGTCGTTGTCCTCGCTGGCCCAGCGCGCGCCGCGCTGGAAACCCGGGATATGCAGACGCTCCGGAAAATGCTCGTGGGTGTGCCAGTCGAGGAATTCGCACCTTTGCTCTGGCGCGATGTGCCACCACATCGCTACCACCGCCTTGCCGGTCAATGCCATGACGAGCCTTTCATTCGAGTGCTGACCCGCTTACGACTTCTTGCCTGCTTCGACGGCGGCTTGGCCGTCTCGCACGATCTCCACGATGGCTCTCAGCCCCTGGAGATAGGAATGCCGCCCCAGGCCCTGGATCGTTCCTTTCACCGCGGGGGAAATGATCGAGTGATGGCGCCAGGTTTCTCGCGCGGCGATGTTGGACATGTGAACTTCGATCACCGGGAACGGCATGGCCTTGATCGCGTCGTGCAGTGGCACGCCGTGCTGGGTGAGGCCGGCCGGATTCACGATCGCACCGTTCGCGGCATCGATGTGTTCGTGCAGGAAATCGATCAATGCCCCTTCGTGATTCGACTGGAGCGTCACGAGTGTCACGCCCAGCTCGCTGGCCAGACCTGCCAGCATGCTGTTGATCTGTTCGAGCGTCGTGGTCCCGTAAATATGCGGTTCGCGCCGCCCGAACAAGTTGAGGTTGGGACCGTGTAGGACGAGGATCTTCATGGGAATCACAGCTTCGAGATCCGTTCTAGTTCGGCCTTGAACAGCGTCACGATGGCCGGGTCATAGGCTGCGGAGAACTTCTCGTAAACGGGGCGCACCTCGGCACGCATGCGGGCCAGTTCCGCGGGCGCGATGTCGTTGTAGATCATGCCTTTGGCTTGCAATTCGCCCAGGGCTTTGCTGGAAACCTCGCGGCTGATCGTGCGCTGCCAGTTCTGCGCTTCGATCGCGGCGTCCTGCAGCAGTTTCTGTTCGGCCGCCGAAAGGCGATCCCAGAAACGCTTGCTGATCTGAATCGGATTGGTCGCGTAGACGTGGTTGGTGCCGCTCACGTACTTTTGCACCTCGTAGATCTTGCTCGACTCGATCACGGCAAAGGGATTCTCTTGGCCATCGACGGCCTTGCTTTCGAGCGCGCCATACAGCTCGGCAAAGGCCATGGGCACGGGGTTGGCCTTGAAAGTCTTGAAGGTTTCCAGGAACACCGGGTTGGGGATCACGCGCAGCTTCAGGCCTTCCAGGTCCGAGCCTTTCGTGATGGGCCGCTTGCTGTTGGTGACGTTGCGAAAGCCCAGGTCGAAGAAGCCCAGCACCACCACACCTTTTTCCGGCAGCTTGGCTGCGAGCATTTTCCCGAGCGGGCCGTCGACCAAGGCATCGGCCTGCCGTGCATTGGCGAAAAGGAAGGGGAAGTCGAGCAAGCCGAATTCCTTGACGATGCCGTTCAGCGAGGTGGTCGAGGCCACCAGCATTTCCTGCACGCCACCTTGCAGAGCCGACTGTTGCTGCAGTTCGTTGCCTAGTTGGGAGGATGGGAATTCCTGCACCTTGATCTTGCCGCCGCTCGTGGTCGCGACGATCTCGGCGAATTTGCGCACGCCCAGACTGGTTGGATGGCCGGCATTGTTCAGGTGGCCGAACTTGATCACGCGGTCCTGGATGTCCTGCGCACCGGCCGCGGCAGCGACCACCATGAACGATAGGCCGACCAAGGCCGCCTTGAATTGCAGTTTCACTTGAATGTCTCCTGAATAGTGAGGGGGCGCACCGCCACGTGGCAGTGTTGGGGCATGATAGGAAGCAGTCTTGAATGCTGTTCCACATAGGAATCTGATTTCACAATGTCAAATCAATCGGAGCGACAGGCAGTTGGCGCGGTCGATCGCGCCTTGCTCATCCTCGAGACACTCGCGGCCCAACCCCAAGGGTTGCCGCTCGCTGCCTTGGCCGATGATTTGGGGCTGCCGCGCAGTGCTTGCCACCGGCTGCTTCAGGAGTTGGTGCGTTGTGGGTATGCGCGGCAGCTGCGCGAGCACGGTGACTACGCCCTCACCACCAAGCTGCCTGCCCTGGGACTGAACTTTCTAGGCAGCACGGGCATCGTTGATCTGGCCCAGCCCATCATGGCGCGACTGGCCGAAACCTCGGGCGATCTGGTGCGCCTGGCCCTGGTAGACGGTGATCGCCTGACCTTCGTGGCCAAGGCCCAAGGCGCGCGCGCCGGTCTGCGCTACGACCCGGACATGGGCATCGATGTGCGTTTGTCCTGCAGCGCGGGAGGTCACGCTTGGCTCATGACCTTGAGCGAGGAACGCGCGACCACCTTGGTGGCGGCCCAGGGTTTCGGCAGTCCGAAGCAATACGGCCCCAAGGCGCCCACGACCTACAAGGCGCTGATGAAAATCCTGGACGAGGACCGCCAGCGTGGCTACAGCGTGATCGTGGAGTCGTACGCGCCAGGCATGTCGGCCATGGCCGCGCCCATCGTGCGTCGTGGGGGCGAGGCCCTGGGCGTGATCACGATTGCCGGTCCCTTGCAGCGGCTCACGCCGGCCCGCATGCAGGAGCTGGGCGCACCGCTGCGTCAAGCCGCGGCCGATCTGGCATGGGTCAGCGCCTCTTCGCCCATGTTCGAGCGGCGCGGCTGAGCCGCTTGAGCATCGGAGTGTGCCCGAGCCGATCCGATCCGTGCCGTACCTGCCCTGGCGCTTGTGTTTGGGCCGGTTGGATGATCTCTTCTCTTCTATATAGTCAGCAGCAGGCCCGGGGCGTCTTGAGCGTTGAAGTGAGATGGGGATCAGTTGATCATGAACACAAGCTGGATCGCGCCCGATGGGCAACCCCGCTGCCACTGGTGCAGCGCCACGCCGCAGTACCTGGCCTACCACGACGAAGAGTGGGGCCGGCCGGTGGCAAACGACCAGCGCCTCTTCGAAAAACTCAGTCTGGAGGGATTCCAGTCGGGGTTGAGCTGGCGCACCATTCTCGCCAAGCGCGAGAACTTCCGCGCGGCTTTCCATGGGTTTGACTTCGAGCGGATCGCGCGCTACACCCAGGACGACGTCCAGCGCCTGCTGGACGATGCGGGCATCGTGCGGCATCGCGGCAAGATCGAGGCCGTCATCCACAACGCGCAGCGCATGCGAGAACTGGTGGATCAGGAGGGGTCCTTGGCGGCCTTCGTGTGGCGCCATGAACCCGACCCCCGTACCCTGGCCGAGCCCCAGACGCAATCGACTTCGCCGGTTTCGGTGACCCTCTCCAAGGAGCTGAAGAAAAGGGGCTGGAAATTCGTGGGGCCGACGACGGTGTACGCCTTCATGCAGGCCATGGGGTTGGTGAACGACCATGCGAGGGATTGCGTGATCCGCGACCGCGTCGAACGGGCGCGACGATCCTTCCAGCGGCCTTGAAACCGGCGGGCCGCCCGTTCGCGAAAGCGCTGCGGCTTGGGGCTGACCCTGGTGTGGCGTGCGCGCCATGCTGCGGCGCCAAGGATGGCGCTGCCCGCCCGGTCTTGCTATAACGGCCCCACCGCCAACAGACGGGAGTTCCCATGCCTTTTGACCTGACGACCTTCACCCTCATCCACGTCCTGCTCAGCGTGCTGGGCCTCATCGCGGGCCTCGTGGTCGCCGGCGGTTTGGTCTCTGGCGCGCGCCTGGACGGCTGGACCGCCTTTTTCCTGTCCACCACCATCGCCACCAGCATCACCGGTTACGGTTTTCCGGCCCCAAAGCTGCTGCCTTCGCACATCGTGGGCGCGATTTCCCTGCTGGCCCTGGCCCTCTGCGTTTACGCGCGCTACGCCAGGAAGATGCAGGGCGGCTGGCGACGCGTTTACGTCGTGACGGCGATCACGGCGCTGTACCTCAACGCCTTCGTGCTGATGGTGCAGTTGTTCGTCAAGACTCCCGCCTTGGCGCGCCTCGCGCCCACGCAGCAGGAAACGCCGTTCGTCCTCACGCAGGCCGTGATCCTGGTGGTCTTTGTTTGGATCGGCGAAAAAGCCTGGCGGCGTTTCCGCCCCTGAGCCCCAGGGCAAGTTCGGCCAGCACGCACTCAGCACGCACTCAGCGCGCGAGCACCCGGTTACGGCCCTGGGCCTTGGCTTCGTACAGGGCCTGGTCCGCTCGGCTGATCACCGCCTCGGCGCTGGCGTCGTCCCTGTGCGCGAGGCTCAGTCCCACGCTGACCGTGACCTGTCCGACCGCTGGAAAAGGCGTCGCCGCCACGGCGGCGCGGATCTTCTCGGCGACGGCCCAGCCTTCATTGGGGTCCATGCATTCGGGCAGCAACACCACGAATTCCTCGCCGCCGTAGCGGGCCACGAAGTCGGTGACCCGTGTTGATTGAGTGAGCAATTGACCCAGGCGTCGCAGCACTTCGTCACCTGCCTGATGGCCGTGGCGGTCGTTGATGGACTTGAAATGGTCGATGTCGAGCAGCAGCAGGCCAAATCCACGCTCGCTGCGGCCCAACAGCTGAAATGCCTCCTTGATGCGGGCATCGAAGCGCCGACGGTTATGGACTCCAGTCAAACCGTCCACGGTGGCCAAACGTTCCAATTCCTGGTTCGCGATGGACAGCGCCTCGGTCCGTTCATGCACTTGCTGTTCGAGGGAGGCGTTGAGTGTTTCCAGCTCGGTCTCGTGCCGCAGCAGCGCTCCCGTCATGGACTGGATGGAGGCGCTCAGCTCGCGGATTTCTTTGATTTGCTTTTTCTCCTCGGGGTAGACCGGTTGACGGTCGCGCCGCTCGATGTGCCGCATGGCCTTGGCCAGCATCTCGATGGGTTGGCTCACGCGCGTGGCCAGTCGGTAGGTGATGAGGGTGAACACCAAGGCCGCGAGCAGGCCGAAGATCAGTAACTGGCGGGGGGAGGGG
>NZ_AEGR01000099.1 GCF_000211835.1 Hylemonella gracilis ATCC 19624
GGGCGCGGGCCGCCCGCCGCTTTTCCCTCTCGTGACGCACCCTGGCCAGCCCGCGCCCGCAGGCAACATGCCGACGTCACGCCCGGATTTTTTGACGGAATGACCATGAATCTGCTGTTTCGCCTCAAGCGTCTTCTGGACCGGGGGCTGGAAGCCCTGCTGGTGCTGCTTTTCTTCACCCTCTCGGGCTGCGTGATCATCCAGGTGTTCACGCGCTATGTGTTGGGCGATCCCGCCATCTTCACCGAGGAAGTCTCGCGCTACGCGATGATCTGGCTCAGCCTGCTCGGCGCCGCCTATGCCGCGGGGAAGGTCGAGCACATGGCCTACACCATGCTGCCCGAGAGCTTGAGCGGCGACCGCTTGAGGTGGCATGTGCGTTCCGTGGCGCTGATCGTCTTGGCCTTCGCGGCGTCGGTGATGTGCTACGGCGGCGGCTTGCTGGTGCTGCGCGCGCTGGAGTTCGAACAGCTCACCGCGACCTTGGAGTGGCCCATGGGCTACGTCTATCTCTGCATTCCGCTCTCGGGTGCGCTCATCGTGTTCTACCAACTCCTCATCTTGCTGGCGCCAGAGCATGTGCCCGCGTCTGGCGCAAACGCCACCGCTCCCGCCGCGCCCTCGGCAGACTGACCCCCCCGAGCTTGTCATGACCGCAATCATCATTCTGTCGATCGTCTTCACGATCCTGCTGCTCTGGGGCGTGCCCGTGAGCTTTGCCATCGGCGTGGCCACGCTGGTGGCGCTGTTCGGTTTTCTGCCCGATGCCACCCAGGCCCTCCTGGTGTCCGCCCAGCGCATGACGTCCAGCCTGGACAGCTTCACCCTGGTGGCGATTCCGCTGTTCATCCTGGCCGGCAACATCATGAACACCGGCGGCATCGCCTTGCGCCTGATTGACTTCGCGCGCGTGGTGGTCGGGCGCCTGCCGGGTTCGCTGGCGCACATCTCCTGCCTGGCCAACGCCTTGTTCGGTTCGATCTCAGGTTCTGCGGTGGCCAGCGCCGCCGCCGTGGGCGCCACGCTGACGCCTCAGCAGCGCGCGGCGGGCTACAACATGCCCTTTTGCGCGGCGGTGAACGCCATCAGCTCGCCCGCTGGCCTATTGATTCCGCCCTCGGGGGCGCTGATCGTGTATTCGCTGATCTCGGGCGGCACGCCCGTTGATGTGCTGTTCGTGGCGGGCTACATCCCCGGCATCCTGATGGTGGCCATGGCCATGGTCTGGATCGCCGTGAAGGCCGCGCGAGGTGAGTTCCCGAAAGAGGTGTACCGCTACACGGCGAAGGAATCGCTGACGATTTCGCTGCGTGCCATTCCCGCGCTGCTGCTGATCGTGATCGTGATGGGCGGCATCGTGGGTGGCATCTTCACCGCCACCGAGGCCGCGGGCATCGCCGCCTTGTACACCTTCATCCTGGGGCGCTTCTTCTATAAGACGCTGGACAACCGCGCGCTCATCAAGAGCACCCTGGACGCGGCCGTGGGCACGGCCGTCGTGATGCTGATGGTCGGCGTTTCCATGACCATGGCTTGGCTGCTGGCGTCCAGCGGCGCCGCGACCCTGCTGTCCGAGGCCATCATTGGCTTCTCCAGCAACCCCTATGTGCTGATGCTGCTGTTCAACGTGCTCTTGCTGCTGGTGGGTACCTTCCTGGACATCACGCCCGCGCTGCTGATCTTCACGCCGATCTTCTTGCCCGCGGCGATGGCGGTGGGCATCTCGCCGGTGCACTTCGGCATCATCATCGTCTACAACCTGTGCATCGGCATCACCACGCCGCCCGTGGGCAGCACCTTGTTCGTCTCCTCGCGCGTGGGCCAGGTGAGCTTGGCGCAAATGACGCGCCCCTTGATGCCCTTGTTCGCGCTGCAGGGCGTCGGCTTGTTGTTGGTGACCTTCATCCCCGCCTTGTCGACTTGGTTGCCTTCGGTGCTGCTGGGCAAGGCGGGTTGAACCCAAGGCCGCTGCTCAATCCGATTCTGTTGTTTTTCCCTGAGTTCCCCGTTGGAGGGACTCAGGGCCAACCGAGCCAGAGCCTGGCTTGGCGGGCCCCGTGTTGTCTGGAGTCAAAAAAATGTCCATGTCGAATCCCCCTGTTTTCTCGCTCGGTCGGGTGGATGGCCATCACCTGCATCTGCAAAGCCAGGAGGGGCACCAGGCCCATGTCTTCGTGCTGGAAGACGACATCGTTCGCGTGATGCTGCTGCCCGGAGGCACGCTGCGTTTCCCCCGCACCTGGGCCATCGCGCCCGGCGCCGATGATGTGCCGCGCGAGGGGCGTGACCGTTTCGACCTGTCAGGCTTTTCGCTGCCCAAGTTCGCGCTCGGCCAGGAGGAGCCCGGGGTGCTGGTGCTGACGACCGCGAGCATCCGCCTGCGCATTCGCCTCACGGGCTTCCATTGCAGCTGGGAGACTTCGGTGAATGGCCGCTGGTGCCCCGTTGCCCGTGACCGCGCCACCCAGGCCTACAACTTTGGCTGGTGGGACGACAAGGTCTACCACTACCTGCAGCGCGAACCCGACGAGATGTATTTCGGCCTGGGTGAACGCGCGGGAGATGCCAACCGCATGGGGCAGAGCTACCGCATGAGCAATGTGGACCCCATGGGCTACAGCGCGCGCTCCAGCGATCCGCTCTACAAGCACATCCCGTTCTACATCACCTGGAAGAAGAGCCAGGGCGCGGCCTTTGGCCTCTTCTACGACACGCTGTCGGAATGCCGCTTCGACATGGGGCGCGAGCTGGACAACTACCACGGCCACTACCGCTATTTCGTGGCCGAGCATGGTGATCTGGATATGTACTTCATCGCCGGTGAGGCCCTGGCCGACGTGACCCGCCGCTACACCTGGCTGACGGGCCGCCCCGCGTTCTCGCCCAAGTGGGGTCTGGGCTATTCGGGCTCGACCATGACCTACACCGACGCGCCCAACGCCCAGGTGCGCATGAACGAGTTTCTCGATGGCTGCCGTGAGCACGACATCCTGTGTGACTCCTTCCACCTCTCGTCGGGCTACACCTCCATCGGCGACAAGCGCTACGTCTTCAACTGGAACCGAGACAAGTTTCCGGACCCGAAGGCCTTCGTTGAGCACTACCTCCAGCATGGCGTGAAGCTGTGCGCCAACATCAAGCCCTGCCTACTGCGCGACCACCCGCGTTTTTCCGAGGCCGAGGCGGCGGGCCTGTTCGTGCGCGAGCCCGATGGCACACCGGCCCAGGTGCAGTTCTGGGACGAGACCGGCGCCTACCTTGATTTCACCAACCCGGCCACCTACGCCTGGTGGCAGGCCCGCGTGACCGAAGCCTTGCTGGACTACGGCATCGCCTCAACCTGGAATGACAACAACGAGTTCGAGATCTGGAGCGACAAACCTCTGGCGCATGGCTTTGGCAGCCCTTGGCCCGCCACCCAGGCCCGTCCGCTGCAGACCCTGCTGATGATCAAGGCTTCGTTCGAGGCGCAGCGCGCGCACGCGCCTGGCAAGCGGCCCTTCTTGATTTCGCGCTCCGGCGCGGCGGGCATGCAGCGTTATGTGCAGACCTGGTCGGGTGACAACTACACCTCGTGGGAGACCCTGCGCTACAACATCAAGATGGCCATGGGCTTGGCGCTCAGCGGTGTCTCCAACACCGGGCATGACATCGGCGGCTTCGCCGGGCCCGCGCCGGAGCCCGAGCTGTTCCTGCGCTGGGTGCAGCACGGCATCTTCCTGCCGCGTTTTTCCATCCATTCGTGGAACGACGACAAGACGGTCAACGAGCCCTGGATGTACCCGCAGATCACGCCGCAGATCCGCGAGCTGATCCGTCTGCGCTACCGCTTGATGCCGTACCTGTATGACTTGCTGTGGCGTTCTCACCGCCACTACGAGCCGATGATCCGTCCCACGCTGCATGATTTTCCGCAAGACCCGCGCTGCTTCGAGGAGAACGACGAGATGCTGCTGGGCGCCCAGTTGCTGGTCGCCTCGGTGGTCGAGCCGGGCCAGCGCGATCGTCGGGTGTATCTGCCCAAGGGAACGTGGTGGGTGGACTACTGGAGCGGTGACCGTTTTGAGGGCGGGCAAACCATCGTCTTGCCCGCGCCCTGGGACCGCCCGCCGCTGCTGGTGCGTGAAGGCAGCATCTTGCCGCTCAACCTGGCCGAACAGCATTTCGCGCAAGCGGCTGACCGGCGCGGCTTCGCCCTGTTTGTTGCCCCCGAGGGCGGGCACTTGCGTTATGACTGCTTTGAAGACGACGGCGAAAGCGCCGCCGTGCACGAAGGCCACCACGGCGAGTGGCAGGTGGAGGTCAGCGGCGATGCCCATGCCTTGCAAGTGGAGGTGAGGGCCGCCGGTTCCCGCCCGCCGCAAGCGGACGAGATCACCCTGCTGTTGCCCGCGCGCGATGCGCGCCGCGTTGCAACTCGTGCAGCGCAGATCGTCGCTGACCAGGTGGGCGTGCAATGGCGCGAGCTGCGTTTGCGCTTGCGGTGAGTGGAAACCGGCTCTAGCTGGTCGTCGCCGAACGTTTCCCACGCCAGCCCTCGCATTCGGAATCGCTCCCAGGGAGCGCGTGCGGTGCACGGCCGATTGATTCGGGAGTCTCGTTAGACTAGGACTCGTTTTCACCACCGGAGTACACCGTGAACGAGTTACTGGCTTTTTCCGGCATCGTCGTGGCGCTGGCCATCGGCGCGGCCAGCCCCGGCCCCAGCTTCCTGATGATTGCTCGCACGGCCGTGTCCAGCGGGCGCAAAGCTGGGCTGGCCGCCGCGCTCGGCATGGGCCTGGGTGGCTTGCTGTTCGCCACCCTGGCCTTGCTGGGCCTGACGGCCTTGCTTACCGCCGTGCCGTGGCTGTACGCGGCACTCAAGGTCGGTGGGGGCGTTTACCTGCTGTACCTTGGCATCAAGATCTGGCGTGGTGCCAAGGCGCCCTTGATCGAGGTTGGCGCTGACGTCACTGCGGCCGCGCAAGCGGGCTGGAAGGCGCAACTGGCCCTGGGTTTCGGCACGCAGATCAGCAACCCCAAGACGGCGATCGTCTATGGCAGTGTCTTCGCGGCTTTCATGCCCAGTACACCGGCACTGCATTTCAGCATCGCGGTGCTACTGGCGACGCTGCTGATCGAGGCGGGCTGGTACGCGATCGTCGCCACGGTCTTGTCCACGCCCAAGTCACGGCAAGCCTATCTTCGGTACAAGCAGTGGGTGGATCGGTCGGCTGGCGCGGTCATGGCGGCGCTGGGCATCAAGCTCGCCCTGTCGGCCAACGCGCAATGAGCTCATGGCGGGCCACACCCAGAACATTCTCAAAAGACAAGCATGACCATCTCTCTTCCCACCCTGATGCTCCTGCCCGGCCTGAACTGCGACGCCGCAGTCTGGGCACCGCAAGTGGCAGCGCTGAAGAGCCAAGCCCACTGCGTCGTGCCCGCGTGGGGCCTGCGTGATTCGCTGACCGCCATGGCCGAACAAGCCCTGGCCGAGGCACCGACCGAACGTTTCGCCTTGGCCGGCCACTCCATGGGCGGCCGCGTGGCGCTGGAGGTGATGCGCTTGGCCCCGCGGCGTGTGACCCACCTGGCCCTGCTCGACACGGGCACCCATCCGCTGGCAGCGGGCGAGGCGGGCGAAAAAGAAAAGGCCGGTCGCCTGGCCTTGCTGAAGATCGCGCGCGAGCAGGGCATGCGCGCCATGGCGCGGGAATGGACCAAGGGCATGGTGCACCCGCAGCGCATCGGATCGCCCTTGTTCGAGGAGGTTCTGGACATGTTCGAGCGGGGCAGCGCGGCGCAGTACGCGGCGCAGATCAACGCCCTGCTCAACCGCCTGGACGCCACTCCCTTGCTGGCTAAGATTCAATGTCCCACGCTGGTGTTGACGGGCCGTGAAGACGCCTGGAGCGGCCCGGCCCAGCACGAGGCCATGGCCGCGGCCATCGCGGGCGCCAAGCTGGTGATCGTTGAGCACAGTGGGCACATGACCACCATGGAGCGGCCGCAAGCGGTGAACCAAGCCTTCGCCGCCTGGATCTCGCGTACTTGACTGGGCGCCATGCGGGCGCCGCTTGTGCCCAGCGGCTACCGAAGCTGCAGGGTGCCGGGGTCTGAGCTGGCTCTGGTGGTCGTTTGCGATGCCCGCATGGTCGTTGGCGCGTCGGCGAGGGCCATGGACGATCTTGAGGATTGGAACACGCTGATGGCTTGCACCAGTTCTTGTGCTTGCTGCTGTAGTGTGTGCACCATGCCTCTCATCTCGTCGGCGAGTGCAGCGTTTTGCTGGGTGGTCTGTTCCATGTTCGTGATGGCTTCCCCGATTTGCGCGACGCCGGTGTTTTGCTCGGCGCTGGCCACGCTGATTTCACCGATGATGCTCGTCACCCGACGGATGGCCTCGACCATTTCGTTCATGGTGGCGCCGGTGCGGTCCACCTGCACCGTGCCTTGTTCGACACGTTGAACACTGTCCGTGATCAGTGCCTTGATTTCCTTGGCAGCCTCCGCGCTGCGGCCGGCCAAGGCACGCACCTCGCTCGCCACGACGGCGAAGCCGCGACCTTGTTCGCCAGCACGGGCGGCTTCCACGGCGGCGTTCAAGGCCAGAATATTGGTCTGAAAGGCGATGCCATCGATCACGGCAATGATGTCGGCGATCTTCTTGGAGCTGCCACTGATGCCTTGCATCGTGTCCACGGCCTGGTTGACCACGCTGCCACCTTGTGTGGCGATCGAGGACGTGCCTTGTGCCAGCTGGTTGGCTTGCTGGGCGTTGGTCGCGTTCTGCTGCACGGCGCCGCTGAGTTCCTCCATGGAGGCCGCGGTCTCTTCCAGCGTGCTGGCCTGACTTTCGCTCCGTGACGCGAGGTTCGAGGTGCTGTGAGCGAGGTCCCGGCTGGCTTGTTCCATGCCGGTTGCCGCGCGCTGCACGGTCTGCATGGCGGCGTGCATGCGGGCCAGCACGTTTTGCAGCACGCTGGCCAAGGGTGTACGCACCGTCACGGTCTGCGCGAGGTCCAAGGCGATTCCGTGCGGTGTATCGACGACCGTCACCAGATCGCGCATCTCTTCACCCGCGCGGGCAATTTGCCGGGTCTGGGTGACCAGGAGCACTTCGACCACCGTCTGCAGGACCACGTAAACGGCATGGACCACGATGGTGGAGAAATCGGGCGCGCCCAGGCAGTAAAAGCCCAAGCCCGCGGCCTGCAGGCGGTCGAAGAGAACGTGGTGAGTGGCAAAGAGTACCGCAGCGAGC
>NZ_AEGR01000098.1 GCF_000211835.1 Hylemonella gracilis ATCC 19624
CCAAAAAAAAAAACCCCGCCATGGCATCCATGGCGGTTTTTTTACTCGGTGGCTCGCTTGACGACCCTCAACGCCGTGCGCGGCAACGTCACTGGAATACGTCCACCGAACCGGAGCGCTGCACCAAGCCAAAGAAGCCACGCCGAAGCAGCCCCGCATGGCTGCAAACCTGGTTGTAGCCATTCCTTTGCACATAGTCGATGGCCTGCTCGGACCGTTCCAGCGCGGCATCCGGTGTGTCGTCCGACTGAATCCGGGTGAAACCGATACTGACGGTGACGCGACTGAGCTGCGGAAAATTGAAGCGCTCGATGCTGTCGCGCAGACGCTCCAGCAAGTTCTGAGCCGAGGATTCCTCGGGACAGTGGAACAAGGCCGCGAAACGGTCTCCGCCCAACCGGTAGAGCCGGTCGTGGGTGCGGAAGGTGTTGTTCATGATGCGCGTGATCAGCAGCGTGTTCTCCTCCATCAGCAAATGGCCATGCTTGTCGTTGAGGAGCTGGAAATGGTCCACCGCGATGGTCGCGAGCCAGTAATTGGGAGGAACACGGTGACGGCGCTCGGGCTCGGCAGGCTTCGCGTCCTGCGGCGCGCTGGACGGTGTGGAGGCCCCTGCACCAGGGGACGTGCTGGTCAATTCCTCGAGCACGGCGCTGTAGAAGGTATCGTCCAGGGACTTGCGGTTGAGCAAGCCGGTCAGGGGATCGTGATCGCTGTAGGCCAGCAGCACGTGCATGTTGCGGTAGACGCGGTGGATCTGATCGATGATGAGCCGCGCGCCATCGTCCAAGACGCTGCCGGCGTGGACCTCCAGCACACCCCGCTCATCGTCGCGCACTTCGTCCAGCAAGGGATAGAAATAAATGCGCGGGCCATCTTGGCCCGCCCAGGCCAATTCGATCTCGGCGTTCTCTTGCAGGCAGCGCACCCGGTCAGGCTCATCATCCAGGCGCGGCAAACGTTTAAAGTCCGCGCGCAAGGGGTCCACCACCTTGCCGCCGCCGCCGGCGTCCAGGGTCACCTTGTCAAGCCAGCGTTTCTGCTCCTCGTCCACCATCAGGCGCGCGATCACCACGCGCTGGATGGAGGTCAGGTCGAGCAGGGCTTTGGCCAAGGTGAGGTCCAGCAACTCGCGGTCGCGATGATCCGTCAGCTTGATGAGGTGATCGATCAGGGTCGGCATGGTGGTGACCATATTAGCCGGGAGCGACCCTACTGTCACGGGTATGCAACCCATGTCCCGCGACGATACCGTGCTCCTGAATCGCGGCGGCCAGCCGCCTGGACGAGTGCCGCGGCCCGCCGCTAACCGAGGGCGGCCCGCCGCCAGGCCTCCAGCGCAGCGGGCGCATCCTCGCGTTGCTCGGCCAGCCGAGCCAGGCTGGTCCAAGCGCGGCGGCGCAATCCCTCGTCCTTGAGCTGCATCAGCGACTGTTTCAGCAGTTGCTGCGCCTTGCCCCACAAACTCAGGTGCATGCAGGTCACGCCCGCCAGGTATTGCAACAAGGGATCACCCGGGCTGGCCATTTGCGCGGTCTCGATGCGTCCCAACCAGGCCGCATCCGGCGGCACCCGCTCAAAACCGCGCTCCAACAACCGCACCAGACGCAAACGCAAGGCAGAAGCCGCCGCCGCACCCTGGACGACCGATGACGCTGACATGGAGGCCGTGGCCGCCAGCGGAAGGATCGGCCGCACGAGTTGCTCCCACACAGGCTCCAGCCACCGCAACACCTGCGCGATGTCTCCGTCTTCGTCCCCCTCCCCGCTGCCGCCCGCCCGACCTTGGTTGCTCAGCGCCAGCATCCGCTCGCCAGCCTGAAGGGCGGCCTCGGGCAGATCACGTTCCGCCGGCTCCAGGGACTCCCAGGCCTGCAGCAGTTGCGCCTGGTCGTGGGCGTCGCGCAACACTTCGGTGACCAGGCCACGCACGATGACCTGGGTGGCCGTGTCCGAGAACGCGCGGTGTTTGCTCAGCAGGCGCAAGGTCTCCAGCGCCGCCAAGGGCTTTCCCGCCATCCGCGTGACACGCAGGCGCAGTCGGAGGGCGGCCAGCCGGCGCGCGACGCCCTGCGGTAACTCATCCACGCGGCGCAGGGCCGCCTGGGCATCACGGTCTTCGTAGGCCCATCGCGCCATGCGCAGTTGCACGCCATCGCGCACCTCCTGAGCATCGCGCATGCGCACGGCACCGCGCTTGACGCTGTCGCCAGCCCCCGCCAGCTCGCCCGCCACCGCGTCCAGTGCCGCTTGGGCATGTTCGTCCCGCCGGGGCCGGTCTTGCAGGGCGTGGGCGCATTCCGCGGCCAGCAGATGGGCCAGTGCCACGGTGCGGATGCTCTGAGGCAGCGCCTGTTCGTTGCGCATCAGGGATTGGGTCTGCTCCACCACGTTCTCAGCCGCCTTGCGGCCGCGCAGGTAGCGACCCGCCGTCCAGTGGGCCATGGCATCCAGCAGGCCCTGCTGCTGGACACGCTCCTGGTGCCTGCGGCGCCAAAGGCGGGCGCGCTCAGGCATGCCCAGCAAGAGGGACAGCCCGCGCAGCAGCGCGTGCAGGACCAGAAACGACACCAGCAAGGCCAGGGCGGCGAAGTTGGCCGAGACGTCCAGTCGGTAGGGAGGCCAGAAGATGGTGACCAGGCCCGTGTTGTCGGCCAGGAACAGCGCAGCGCCCACCGCCAGCGCGAACAGAAACAGCAACCAGACCAGACTGCGCATCACTCTCCCTTCTCCCTCATCGTCCCACCAGCGCCCCCGAGCGCGCGTGTCATGGCATCACGGCGGCCAAGGCCGCCAGCGTCGCGTCCGGCCGCGGCAACTTCAGGTTCTGCACCTGCAACTGGACACCGCGCAGCAGCTCGAGCGCCTCGCGCGTGGCGCCGGCGTCCGGACTGAAATATTTCCTCAGCAATGACTCCGCCCGCAGCAGGTCCGTGCGTGCGGCCTCCGGCTGGCGCGCCAGCAAGGCCTG
This sequence comes from Hylemonella gracilis ATCC 19624, assembly GCF_000211835.1. Classification (GTDB taxonomy): domain Bacteria; phylum Pseudomonadota; class Gammaproteobacteria; order Burkholderiales; family Burkholderiaceae_C; genus Hylemonella; species Hylemonella gracilis. Next base: position 2,972 of record NZ_AEGR01000098.1, read on the forward strand.
GCGTGCGTTGAGCAGGAGCAACTGCAGGTTCTCACGCAGGAAAAAGGACTGGTCCGGCGCCAGCAGGGCGGCCTCCGGCCCATCGATGCGGCTCACGCGCACCAGGCCACTGAGCGTTTGCGAGGCGTAAGCCCATTGCCGCAGCCACCACGCCTGCAATTTGTCGGCCCAGCTGGCGCTGGCGTCGACCGGCGCGGCGGACGCAGCGCCATCCTGCGAGGGAGATGCGGCCGTGGCAGCGGGTTGGGGGATCTTGGGCGCGGCGCTTGCCGCAGGACCCGCCTGGGCACGGCCCGGGCGCCCGGGGTCGTAGGCGTTGGCCAAGGGCAAATCGGGCGCCAGGCGCAGCAATTCGTTCAGCCTGGCCAGCAGCGCGGGGGTGTCCAGGTAAGAGGAGGACTCGATGCGCGCCAGATCCTGCGCGACGGCGCGCTGAACAGGGGCCAAACGGGGCGAGGCCGATTGCAAGCGCCGCTGCAGGGAACGCAGCGCCGCCACCATGGGCTGGGCCCCGCCGCTCATCTGCGTGTACTCCTGGGCCAGGCGCAGCGTGGACTCCACATCGGCCAACAGGTATTCGTCGCGCGAGCGCGAGAGGCTCTGCAGCAGAGATTCAAGCTGGCTGCGCTGCAGCGCAGTGTCGCTCAGGCGGGCATCGAGCACGGCTTGACGCGCGGTCAGGTCTTGCTCGCGCACATGGCCTTGCTGGGCCAGCGCACGCGCCTCCGTGGCCACCGACAAGGCATCGGCGGCCTGGCGCGCGAGCTGGTCCGCGGTCATGTGTTGACGCACGCCCAGCAGAAGCACCAGCAGCAAGGCCAGGACGGTCAAAGCACCCAGCAGCCACACCGGCCAGCGCGCGGGTTTCGCGGCGGCTGCAGCGGGAGAAACCACGCCCCCCTGCGGCAAACGGGTGTCGGCGGGGGCGCTCGGCGAGGACTCGGGACCGGTGGGCTGGGGCGTGGTGCTCATCGCGACGATTCTATCGAGGCTCTCGCCGCGCGAACGCCGTCAGGGCCTCGCGCACGTCGGTCAAGGCGGGTCTGGACATCGCGATGTCGCCAAAGCCTGCGTCACGCGCGGCCCGTGCGATCCGCTCATGGGTCACCAGGGCTCGCGCCGCCCGCCAATCCTGGTCTGGCAAGAGGCTGCGCAGGTTGCGCAGGGCCTCGCTGCTGCTGAACAGCCAGACGGCGCCGTCTCGCGCCGCCGCGCGGGCCAGGGCGAACGGCGCGGAGTCAGGCGTCCAGGCAGGCGCGCGGCGCTGGTAACTCACGACGAAGTCCACCTGTGCACCCGCCTCGCGAAGCCGTTGCGCGAACCAGTCACGTCCGGCGCCGTTGCTGAGCGATTCAAGGCGGGCAGGGTCAGGGCCGGATGCACCGGGGCTCGTCTCGGGCAAGTCCTGCGCGTCGGCGCCGCGCACGATCAGCACGCGCCAGTCGGCCTGCACCCGCCGCGCGACCCGCGCCCACAGGGCTTCGGAATCGAACTGCGGTGCATCGTCGGGAGGGGCAACGATGCATTCGGCGGGCCAGCCAGCCGCCGCCAGGGCACGGGCCGTGCCCGGCCCGGTGGCCCAGGCCTGCGGCCCCTGCGTCTGCGGCAGCGCCCAACCCCGACGCGCAGCGCAGAGGCCCTCGACGGCGTTCGCGCTCACGAACATCATGGCTTGCCAATGCCTTGGGTCGGCATCCAGCTGCGCCCACACGCGCGGCACGGCATCCGGCTTGGGCGCGGGCGCGATCTCGATCAATGGCAGCGGCTCGGCCTGCCATCCCGCTCGCCGCAGGACCTCCACCCACTCCTGGGCTTCACGGGCGGGACGGGTGACGATGACGCGCATTGGACGGTTCGCATTCAAGCGTGCTTGAGGCTCAGGGCTCAGGGCTCAGGGCTCAGGACTGCAAGGTCCCACCGGCCCGACGCACCGCCTCTTGCAGTTGGCGCGCGACGCGCAAGCCCAAGGCTTCGGCATCGTCCAGGCCATGCACGGCCGCTTCGTCTTGCGCCTGCACCAAGGGCAACCGCCCTTGCACGTCACCCCAGGCGGCGCGCAAGCGCAAGGTCGCGCCCTTGGGCGCGGGGGAACTGACAAAGGCCGCGTGTGCGGCCAGGGGCATCGAACAGCTGCCGCCCATGGCGCGGCTGACCGCACGTTCGGCGGCCACGCGCAACCAGGTGGGCTGGTGGGCCAGGTTGGACAGCGCCTGCTCCAGTGCGGCGGTCTGCGCCGTCGCACCGTGCTTGATCTCGATGCCCAGCGCGCCCTGACCGGCGGCGGGCAGCATCTCTTCAGGCGTGAAGATCTTGCGGATGCGCGCTGCCAGGCCCAGGCGTTTGAGCCCCGCGGCGGCCAGCACGATGGCGTGGTATTGCCCCTCGTCCAGCTTGCGCAGGCGCGTGTCCAGATTGCCGCGCAGGGGTTCGATGCGCACATCGTCGCGACCCAAGGCACGCAAGGCCTCGCGCAGCAGCACCACGCGCCGCAAGCTGGAGGTGCCCACGATGGCGCCGCTGGGCAGGTCGGCCAGACCAGCGCAGTGCGGCGAAACCCAAGCATCGCGCTCGTCCTCACGCTCGAGCACGGCGGCCAGCACGAAGCCCTCGGGCAATTCCATGGGCACATCCTTGAGCGAGTGCACGGCCAGATCGGCCCGGCCTTCGTCCAGGGCGACTTCCAGCTCCTTCACGAAGAGGCCCTTGCCCCCGACCTTGCTCAAGGCGCGATCCAGGATTTGATCACCCTGGGTGGTCATGCCCAACAGTGTCACCGCGTGTCCCTGCTGGCGCAGCAAGCCTTGCACATGCTCGGCCTGCCAAAGAGCGAGTCGGCTTTCACGGGTGGCGATGGTGAGGTTCATGGACATCGGAGCGGAGGGCGTCAAGGCCTGGGGAACGGAGTGCGGGACAGCGGCGAGAGGATCGGATTTATTCGCCGCGAACATGAGCGTTATTCGCAGAGCGGGGGCCGCGTCGGCGGAGCCGGGCGGCTGGCGATGCTAGCATGCACGCGACACCCGACCCGAGCGCGGAACATGCACAAAACACGAGACGAAGAACAGCCTTTGATCGAAGACACGCGTTTGCTGGGCCGCGTGCTGGGCGACGTGATCCGAGACCAGGAAGGCAACAGCGCCTACGAACTGATCGAACAGATCCGCAAGCTCTCCGTCGCCTTCCGCCTGGACGCCGATGCCGAGGCAGGCCAGCAGTTGAACAAGCTGCTCAAGCGCCTGAGCGACGAGCAGACTGTCAGCGTGATCCGCGCCTTCACCTACTTCAGCCACCTGGTCAACCTGGCCGAAGACCGGCACCAAATCCGCGTGCACGCCAGCCGCGAACGCGCCGGCGAGACCGAGGAAGACAGCATCGCCGCCGCGCTGACGCGCCTGCACGGCGCGGGCATCGCCAAGACTGACATCGCCGACACCCTGGCACAGAGTTATCTCTCCCCCGTGCTGACGGCGCACCCCACCGAGGTGCAACGCAAGAGCATCTTGGACGCTGAACGCTCGATCGCCCACCTGCTGGCGCAGCGCGACGAAATCAAGGCCCGCGCCGCCGGCGTGGACCCGCGCCGGGACAAGCTCACCCCGCGTGAACTCACGGCCAATGAAGCGCAGTTGCGCGCGCGCGTGCTGCAGCTGTGGCAGACCCGCCTGGTGCGCGGCAGCAAGCTGGCGGTGGCCGACGAGATCGACAACGCGCTCAGCTATTACGAGCCCACCTTCCTGCGCGAGATCCCGGCCCTCTACGCCCAGCTGGAGGAGGCGTTGGACGCGCCCGTGCACGATTTCCTGCGCATGGGCCACTGGATCGGGGGGGACCGCGACGGCAACCCCAACGTCACGGCGCACACCATGGAGCAAGCCCTGGCGCGCCAGTCGGAGGTGGCCCTGCGGCACTACCTGCACGAAGTTCATCTGCTCGGGGTGGAGCTCTCCGTGTCCGAGCGGCTGGTGGGTTGCAGCCCCGCGCTGCGCGCCCTGGCCGACGCCTCGCCCGACCAAAGCGCGCACCGCCAGGACGAACCCTATCGCCGCGCGCTGGTCCACATCTACGCCCGGCTGGCCGCGACGTTGCGGGCCTATGCCGGCGCCGAGGCACCGCATCTGGCCCTCGCGCCACGCCCCCTGTACACCAGCGCGGCCGAGCTGCTGGCCGACCTGCGCACCATCGACGACTCCCTGACGGAACGCCATGGGGGACCGCTGGCGCAAACGCGTCTGCGTCCGCTGATCCGCGCGGTCCAAGTCTTCGGTCTGCACCTCGCCACCCTGGACCTGCGGCAAAGCTCGGACAAGCACGAAGAAGTGATCACCGAACTGCTGCGCGTGGCCCGCATCGAACCCAACTACGCCGCGTTGACCGAGGGCGCCAAGCGCACCCTGCTGCTGCGGCTGTTGAATGAGGCTCGGCCCCTGCGCGTGGTCGGGGCGCGCTACAGCGACTGGACCCAGAGCGAGCTGGCCGTCTTCGAGACGGCACGCGACCTGCGTCAGCGCTACGGCAAGGAAGCGATCCGGCACTACATCATCAGCCACACCGAGACCGTGAGCGATCTGCTGGAGGTGCTGCTGCTGCAAAAGGAAGTGGGCCTGCTGCAAGGCGCGCTCGGCGGCACCCTGGACGACGCGGAGTGCACGGCGGGGCTCATCACCGTGCCGCTGTTCGAGACCATCGAGGACCTGCGCAACGCCGCGCCCATCATGCGCGACTACTACGCCCTGCCCGGCATCACCGCCTTGGTCGAGCGCGGCGGCGAGCAAGACATCATGCTGGGCTACTCCGACAGCAACAAGGACGGCGGCATCTTCACCAGCAATTGGGAGCTGTACCGCGCCGAGACCGAGCTGGCGGCGCTGTTTGACGACATGAACGCCGCAGGGCCGTCCCAAGAGCAGCGACGGCCCACCCCTAGCGAAGCGCAGGGCACGCCTGCACTTGGGGGCAGCGCACCACGCGCAGCGGGAAGCGTGGGGGCCAACAAGCCAAACATCAAGATGCGCCTTTTCCATGGCCGCGGTGGCACGGTCGGCCGTGGCGGCGGCCCGAGCTACCAGGCCATCTTGGCCCAGCCCCCAGGGACGGTGCGCGGTCAGATCCGGTTGACGGAACAAGGCGAGGTGATTGCCTCCAAGTACGCCAACCCTTTGATCGGCCGACGTAACCTCGAAACCCTGGTGGCGGCCACACTGGAAGCCACGTTGCTGCAACCCACCGAAGCCGCGGCCCCCGCGTGGCTGCGGGCGGCAGAAGAACTGTCGCACGCCAGCATGACGGCGTACCGCAAATTGGTCTACGACACCCCGGATTTCGCCGACTACTTCTTCAGTGCCACGCCCATACGCGAAATCGCGGAACTCAACATCGGCTCGCGTCCGACCTCGCGCAAGGCCACGCAGAAGATCGAGGACCTGCGCGCCATTCCCTGGGGCTTTAGCTGGGGCCAGAGCCGCATCAACCTGCCGGGCTGGTACGGCTTTGGTTCGGCCGTGGCCGCGTACCTCGAGGCCGGCGGCGGGAGCGCTCGCAAGACCCGCCTGGCCCTGCTGCGCAAGATGGCGCGCGAATGGCCCTTCCTGCGGACCCTGCTGTCCAACATGGACATGGCGCTGGCCAAGAGCGACTTGGCCCTGGGATCACGTTACGCCGGGCTGGTCGATGCGCCCTTGCGCCGCAAGATCTACGCGCAAATCGAAGCGGAGTGGCAGCGCACCGCCGAGGCGCTGAGCCTGCTGACCGGTGACAAGGTGCGTCTGGCCGCCAACCCGGCGCTGCAACGCTCCATCCAGCACCGCTTGCCTTACATCGATCCGCTGCACCACTTGCAGGTCGAGCTGATGCGCCGGCATCGCGCGGGCAAGGCCGACGATCCACACACCCTGGACCGCCTGCGGCGCGGCATCCACATCTCGATCAACGGGATCGCGGCAGGCTTGCGCAACACGGGCTGAAACGGCACGAACGCAGGCGCCCGCGCTGGCCTCACCCACCCGCATCTCGCCCGTTCGGAGGGGACGCACTTCGAGAAGCAAAGCGGCACATCAGAGCTTGCGGGCAGAGGTAAGCGAGCACCGCGGCGGCACCAAATAGCACGAGCACATCGCCGTAGAGGTGATGGACGTGTCGCAGTTCGACCAAGGACTGCACCGCCATGACGCCACCGTGCACGATGCTTGACCAAATGGCGAATGAGATCAAGCTCAGGTGATCTTTCGGACTGCGTGCCGCGACGATCAGGAAGATCCCCAAGGTGGCGTAAAGCGCCATGATCATCACCAAATACTCCGACTGTCCGCTGTGCCAGACCCAGCCCGAGGGCCAGAGCACCGTCAGGGGATAGAAGCCAAAAATGGAAAAGGCCCCGATGGCCCGCAGTGCGAATGCAAGGATTTTGAGACGGTCAGCTTCGGTCATGGGGATGCTCCTGGCTCGGACGTGGAACGGCAATGATTTTTTGTCACGGCGCGGATGAACTCCGCCTTGGCGTGGGTGTAAGCCTCCCTGTCTCTGGGATGCTCTCTCGCGCAGTCGGCCTTCAACTCGGCATAACGGGCCGCGAGCGCGGGTTGGGCACGCAGCGCATCTCGAAAGCGCAGCCACTCACGCCAGACCGGTCCTTCATGGACCACGACATGGAGATGGTGCGTGCGGCGCCCGTCCGCCCAACGCATCAGCCATTTGCGGTCGCTCAGCGTTGCGTTGTATTCGGCCGAGGTGGCGTACCCCGCAGCGCACAGCGGGGCGATGACAGACTCCGCCGCCGCCATGGAAGTCACGCCAGCCAGGATGTCGATGATGGGCTTGGCCACCAGGCCTGGGACGGCCGTGCTGCCCACGTGCTGCGCGTCGATGAACAGGCCGGGCAGCGCCGAGAGAAGGCGCTGCCGCTCGGCGGCATAAGCCGCGGGCCACGAGGGATCATGGGGAAACAGCCGCACTTCCTCGTCGATGGCCGCCCGCAGTGATTGCTGCTCGTTCAAGCGCGTCTCTCGCCATCACGCAGGAACACCGGCAGATCCATCACCGGAGGACGCGACCCAATTTGGTACAGAAGGTCCGCGACATAGCCTCGGTGATAGGTTTTATGGTTGACCACATGCAACAGCATTTCGCCTCGGGTCATGATCCCTGCGCCACCGTCCACGAATTTGAACGGGATGGCCTCGTCGTGCGCCTGCTCGGTGAGCATCAGGGCATAGTCGATGTACCACCGATCAACCGCGGTTTGCGCTTCGCGCAATTCCGGCAGCAAGGGTTCGACCTCCGTGATCCGGCTTGTGAATCCGTGAGGCCGGCTTTCCAGATGCGCCTTCCAGATGATGTCAACCACGTAAGCATGGTTCAAGGTGTTCACCATGCTGCCAAAGCCCGTCACCCGCTTGGCACTCGGCTCCCCGGGGGGCAAAGAGGCCAGCAGGTTGAAGAGACGGTGGTTCGCCCACGCGTTGTAGCGTGTGAGCATTTGGATGTTCTGAATGGCTGACATATGCTGACATGCGCGCGCGACGTGAAACGACTTCCATCATGCCAAAAGCGCCAACCGTCGCAACCTAAAATCCTTGGGCCATGTCCAAATCGCCCCCGAGTCCGCCGCACCAGCCCCTGGCCGAACGCCTGCGCCCGCACACGCTGGGCGAGGTGATCGGCCAGCAGCACCTGCTGGGCGAGGGCATGCCGCTGCGCATCGCCTTCGAATCGGGCCAGCCGCACAGCTGCATCCTCTGGGGGCCGCCGGGCACCGGCAAGACAACGATCGCGCGGCTGATGGCCGATGCCTTCGGCGCGCAGTTCATCAGCATCAGCGCGGTGCTGGGCGGGGTGAAGGACATCCGCGAGGCGGTGGAGTTGGCCGAGGCCGCTCGCGATGGTCTTCAACAACAGCGCACCATCGTCTTCGTCGACGAGGTGCACCGCTTCAACAAGAGCCAGCAGGACGCGTTCCTGCCGCACGTGGAAAGCGGCCTCTTCACCTTCATCGGCGCGACAACGGAGAACCCCTCCTTCGAGGTCAACTCCGCCCTGCTGTCGCGCGCGGCGGTCTATGTGCTGCAGGCACTGACCGAGGACGACCTGAAGCAGATCGTGCTGCGCGCCCGCGGCATCGACGCCGTGCCGCCCTTGGAGGATGCCGCGCTGGACCGTTTGATTGCCTACGCCGATGGCGATGCGCGCCGCCTGCTGAACACGCTGGAAACCCTGAGCGTCGCGGCCCGTCAGCAAAAGCAGGAGCAGATCCGTGATGAGTGGCTGCTCAAAGTCCTGGGCGAACGCATGCGCCGCTACGACAAGGGCGGCGAGCAGTTCTACGACACCATCAGCGCCCTGCACAAAAGCGTGCGCGGCAGCGACCCGGACGCCGCGCTGTACTGGTTCGTGCGCATGCTGGACGGCGGAGCGGACCCGCGTTACATGGCGCGTCGCTTCGTGCGCATGGCCGCCGAAGACATCGGCCTGGCCGACCCGCGCGCGCTGCGCCTGGCGCTCGACGCCGCGGAGGTGTACGAGCGCCTGGGGTCGCCCGAGGGCGAGCTGGCCTTGGCCGAGACGGTGATCTACCTCGCCATGGCGCCCAAGAGCAACGCGGTCTACAAGGCCTACAAGGCCGCGCAGGCCTTTGTCAAGAAGGACGGCACGCGCCCGGTGCCCATGCACTTGCGCAATGCGCCGACAAAATTGATGAAGGAACTGGACTACGGCAAGGGTTACCGCTATGCCCATGACGAAGAGGACGCATTCGCCGCCGGCGAACAATATTTGCCCGAAGGAATGGCACAGCCGGGTTTCTATCAGCCAGTCGAGCGCGGTTTGGAGATTAAAATCGCCGAAAAGCTGCGCCAATTACGCGCGCTGAACGAGCAGAGCGCTCAGCGCCGCTGAAGTCCGCCTCAGGTTGGTCATCGACGCGCGCTAACGCTTTACATCCCCCCCGCCGCCACAAGTGGCATAAAGCTTGCAACCACCTTGGCGCAAAACCCCGAGGCCTGCTTTTCTATGGATATTTTCTTTCAACAGATCATCAACGGACTGGTGCTGGGCAGCATGTATGCCCTCGTCGCCCTGGGTTACACCATGGTGTACGGCATCATCGGCCTCATCAACTTCGCCCACGGCGAGGTGCTGATGGTCGGCGCGCTCGTGAGCTGGACGGTCATCGGTTTCATTCAGCCCCTGCTGCCTCCCTGGCTGGTGCTGTTGGTGGCCCTGGTCGTCGCCTGCCTGGTCGCCGCCGTCCTCAACTACACCATCGAGCGCGTGGCTTACCGTCCTCTGCGCAACAGCCCGCGTCTGGCGCCCCTGATCACGGCCATCGGCATGTCCATCCTGCTGCAGACGCTGGCCATGATCATCTGGAAGCCGAACTACAAGTCCTACCCGACGCTGCTGCCCAGCGAGCCGATCTCGCTCGGTGGCGCCAGCATCACGCCCACGCAGATCATGATCCTCGTGGTGACGGCGCTGACCTTGGCTGGGCTGGTGTGGCTGGTGCACGGCACCAAGCTGGGCCGCGCGATGCGCGCCACAGCCGAGAACCAGCGCGTGGCCGCGCTGATGGGCGTGCAGCCCAACCGCGTGATCTCCGCCACCTTCGTCATTGGCGCCATGCTCGCCGCGCTGGCCGGGGTGATGTGGGCCAGCAACTACGGCACCGTGCAACACGCCATGGGTTTCATCCCTGGCATCAAGGCCTTCACGGCCGCCGTGCTGGGCGGCATTGGCAACCTGGCGGGCGCCGTGGTCGGCGGCATCTTGCTCGGCTTGATCGAATCCATCGGCGCTGGCTACATCGGTGACCTCACGGGCGGCGTGCTGGGCAGCCACTACGTGGACATCTTCGCCTTCGCCGTGCTCATCGTTGTGCTGACGCTGCGGCCCTCCGGCCTGCTGGGTGAACGCGTCGCGGACCGTGCCTGAGCCCGGACGCACCGCTTGATTTAAGAGCCTGATCAAAGAAACGCTCCTATGAATTTCTCTCAAATGACCAACCGGCAGCGCCTCATCGGCATCCTGCTGGCGGCCGTGGGCCTGCTGGTGCTGCCCGTCCTGCTGCAAGGCTTTGGCAGCGCCTGGGTGCGCATCGCCGACATGGCGCTGCTCTTCGTGCTGTTGTCCTTGGGCCTGAACATCGTGGTCGGCTACGCCGGCCTGCTGGACCTGGGCTTCGTCGCCTTCTTCGCCGTCGGCGCCTACATGTTTGGCCTGCTGGCCTCACCGCACCTGTCGGACAACTTCCCGACCTTCGCGGCCCTCTTCCCCAACGGTGTGCACATGCCGCTGTGGCTGATCATCCCCATGTCCGCCGCGCTGGCGGGTATCTTCGGCATCTTGCTGGGCGCGCCCACGCTCAAGCTGCGCGGCGACTACCTGGCCATCGTGACGCTGGGCTTCGGCGAAATCATCCGGGTGTTCATGAACAACCTGGACCATCCTTACAACATCACCAACGGCCCCAAGGGCATCAGCCAGATCGACCCGATCCACTTCTTCGGGTTCAGCCTGGGCCAGCGCTGGGATTTCTTCGGCTACACCGTGACCCCCGTGGTGATGTACTACTACCTCTTCCTTGTGCTGGTGGTGGTGAGCGTCATCATCTGCCACCGCCTGGAGCTGTCGCGCATTGGCCGCGCCTGGATGGCGATCCGCGAGGACGAAACCGCCGCCAAGGCCATGGGCATCAACACCCGCAACATGAAGCTGCTGGCCTTCGCCATGGGCGCCACCTTCGGCGGCGTCTCCGGCGCCATGTTCGCGGCCTTCCAGGGCTTCATTTCGCCTGAATCGTTCAGCCTGATGGAGTCGATCATGATCGTCGCCATGGTGGTGCTGGGCGGCATTGGCCACCTCCCCGGCGTGGTGCTGGGCGCGGTGCTGCTGGCCTCCCTGCCCGAAATGCTGCGCTACGTCGCGGGCCCGCTGCAAGCCATGACGGACGGCCGCCTGGATTCGTCCATCCTGCGCCAGCTGCTGATCGCCCTGGCCATGATCATCATCATGCTGTTGCGCCCGCGCGGCCTGTGGCCCTCGCCGGAACACGGCAAGTCGTCCCGCAAGGCATCGGAAGGCAAGAACAAGGCATCGGCCCAGGAGAGCGCAGCATGAGCCAGAACAAGGAAACCCTGCTGTTCGTCAACGGCGTGTCCAAGCGCTTCGGCGGTCTGCAAGCCCTGAACGATGTCAGCCTGACGATTGAGCGTGGCCAGGTCTATGGCCTGATCGGCCCCAACGGCGCGGGCAAGACCACCTTCTTCAATGTGATCACTGGCCTGTACACACCCGACAGCGGCGAGTTCGTGCTCGGCGGTGTGTCCTACAAGCCCACGGCGGTGCATGACGTCGCCAAGGCCGGCATCGCCCGCACTTTCCAGAACATCCGTCTCTTCTCCGACATGACGGCGCTGGAAAACGTGATGGTCGGCCGCCACATCCGTTCGCGCTCGGGTCTGCTGGGCGCGATCCTGCGCTCCAAGGGCTTCCAGCAGGAAGAAGCCGCCATCGCCAAGCGCGCGCAGGAACTGCTGGACTACGTGGGCATCGGCCAATTCGCCGACTACAAGGCCCGCACGCTCTCCTACGGCGACCAACGCCGCCTGGAGATCGCGCGCGCGCTGGCCACGGAACCCAAGCTGCTGGCACTGGACGAACCCGCCGCCGGCATGAACGCCACCGAGAAGGTGGAACTGCGCGCCCTGATCGAGCGCATCAGCAAGGACGGTGTCACCGTGCTGCTGATCGAACACGACGTGAAGCTCGTCATGGGCCTGTGCAACCGCGTGACCGTGCTCGACTACGGCCGCCGCATCGCCGAAGGCACGCCCGCCGAAGTGCAGAGAAATGAAAAAGTGATCGAGGCCTATCTGGGCCACGGCGGCGCCAAGACTGCCGCCGAAGCCACCGCCGCATAAACATCATGAGCGACACGAAACAAAACGAAGTACTGCTGCAAGTCAGCGGCCTGACCGTGGCTTACGGCGGCATTCAGGCCGTCAAGGGCGTGAATTTCGAAGTGCGGCGCGGCGAACTGGTCAGCCTGATCGGCTCCAACGGCGCGGGCAAGACCAGCACCATGAAGGCCATCACCGGCGGCCTGCCCTGCGGCGGCACGATCAGCTACATGGGCAAGAGCATCCGCGGCCAGGGCCCCTGGGACCTGGTGCGTCAGGGCCTGGCCATGGTCCCCGAAGGCCGGGGCATCTTCACGCGCATGACCATCGCCGAGAACCTGTTGATGGGCGCCTACGTGCACGACGACAAGGACCGCATCGATGCGGACATGGAGCGCATGTACACCCTGTTCCCGCGCCTGAAGGAACGCCACCAGCAGCTCGCTGGCACGCTCTCCGGCGGTGAGCAGCAGATGCTGGCCATGGGCCGCGCGCTGATGAGCCGTCCGCAGGTGCTGCTCCTGGACGAGCCCTCGATGGGCCTGTCCCCAATCATGGTCGACAAGATCTTCGAGGTGGTGAACGAGGTGTCCAGCCAGGGCGTCACGGTGCTGCTGGTCGAACAGAACGCCAGCCGCGCCTTGTCCATCGCCGACCGGGGCTATGTGATGGAAAGCGGCCTGATCAGCCTGTCCGGCCCCGCCGACCAGCTGCTGCACGACCCGGCGGTGCGCGCCGCCTACCTCGGCGAAGGTTGACTGCTGGCTCCCGCGCGAGCGGATCGGGCTTGCCGCCCGCGCGCTCATACGGGGATGGCCTTCGGCTTCGCGCTTCAG
>NZ_AEGR01000097.1 GCF_000211835.1 Hylemonella gracilis ATCC 19624
GACCGCCGCACTCGCGGCGGTGGCGGCGGCGTTCGCGCTTTACCTGCGGCCCGAGTTCATGGTGACGCTGGCCGACCAGATCTGGGCTTGTTTCTAAGCCTCGCTCACCGAGCCTGGCATGCACGTCCAGGCTCCTGGAGCCACCATGGGGCTGCGGCAAGATGGCCCCGGTCAGCGCACCAACAAACAATATCCGGAGACGTTCCACCATGCAGACCTTCGTGATCACTGGTGCCTCGGACGGCATTGGCGCCGAGCTGGCACGTCAGCTCACGGCCGAGCACGGTGCAAAGGCCACCCTGGTGCTGGCCGCGCGCCAGCGCGACGCGCTGGACGCCGTGGCCGCGCAATGCCGCCAGCACGGTGCGCAGGCGCTGGTCGTGCCCACCGACGTGTCGGACGAAGCCCAGTGCCGCGCGCTGATCGGCGAGGCCGTGCGGCAGACCGGCCGGATCGACGCGCTGGTCAATAACGCCGGCGTTTCGGCCCAAGCCCTGTTCGCCGAGGTAAGGGCCGAAGATCTGGGTTGGTACGAGCGCGTGATGCGGATCAACTTCTGGGGCAGTGTCTGGTGCACGCATGCGGCCCTGCCCCATCTGCTCGCTTCACGCGGTCGCATCGTTGCCGTGTCCTCGCTGGCGGGCCTGGTCGGCGTGCCCGGACGCACCGCCTACAGCGCGAGCAAGTTCGCGCTGAGCGGCTTCTTCGAGGCGCTGCGCGCGGAACTCAAACCTTCCGGCGTGAGTGTCACCACCGTCTACCCTGGCGTGGTGGCCACGCGCACCCGCCATCGTGGCTACAACGCCCGGGGCGAGGCTGCGGGCAGCAGTGGGCTGCGGGAAGACAAGGCCATGCCCGTGGAGGAATGCGCCCGCATCATCCTGCGTGGCATGGCGCGCCGCCAGCGCGAGGTGGTGATGACCACTCAGGGCAAACTCGGACGCTGGCTCAAGCTGCTTGCGCCAGGCGTGGTGGAACACATCGCGCTGGCTGCGCTCAAGGACGAGGTCAAGCCCCATTGAACAGCCTACTTAGCAACCCGCCGATCAAGGCGCACGCCAGCGCCGCCCCCCAAGCGGTCTCCGAATGGGTACAACGCTGGGCGCACCTGGTGCCCCGCCCCGATGCCGATGCCGATGCCGATGCCGATGCCGATGCCGATGCCGATG
>NZ_AEGR01000096.1 GCF_000211835.1 Hylemonella gracilis ATCC 19624
TACGCCCACGTGGACTGCCCCGGCCACGCCGACTATGTGAAGAATATGATCACCGGCGCTGCTCAGATGGATGGCGCCATCCTGGTGTGCTCCGCCGCTGACGGCCCCATGCCCCAGACCCGCGAGCACATCCTGCTGGCCCGTCAGGTCGGCGTGCCCTACATCATCGTCTTCCTGAACAAGTGCGACATGGTCGACGACGCTGAACTGCTCGAGCTGGTCGAGATGGAGGTGCGCGAACTGCTGTCCAAGTACGAGTTCCCCGGCGACGACACCCCCATCGTCAAGGGTTCCGCCAAGCTGGCGCTCGAAGGCGACAAGGGCGACCTGGGCGAGCAAGCCATCATGCGCCTGGCTGACGCGCTGGACACCTACATCCCCACGCCCGAGCGCGCCATTGACGGCGCCTTCCTGATGCCTGTGGAAGACGTGTTCTCCATCTCTGGCCGTGGCACGGTGGTGACCGGTCGCGTGGAGCGTGGCATCGTCAAGGTTGGCGAGGAAATCGAAATCGTCGGCATCAAGGCCACCCAGAAGACGACCTGCACCGGCGTGGAAATGTTCCGCAAGCTGCTGGACCAAGGCCAGGCTGGCGACAACGTCGGTATCCTGCTGCGCGGCACCAAGCGTGAAGAAGTTGAGCGCGGTCAAGTGCTGTGCAAGCCGGGCTCCATCAAGCCGCACACGCACTTCACGGGTGAGGTGTACGTGCTGTCCAAGGACGAAGGTGGCCGTCACACGCCGTTCTTCAACAACTACCGCCCCCAGTTCTACTTCCGCACGACGGACGTGACGGGTGCCATTGAGCTGCCCGAAGGCAAGGAAATGGTGATGCCGGGTGACAACGTGTCGATCACGGTCAAGCTGATCGCTCCGATCGCCATGGAAGAAGGCCTGCGCTTCGCCATCCGCGAAGGCGGCAAGACCGTCGGCGCCGGCGTCGTGGCGAAGATCATCG
>NZ_AEGR01000095.1 GCF_000211835.1 Hylemonella gracilis ATCC 19624
GTGCTTCGCACTGCGATGCGAGCGCTTTCGGGCGGCCGTTCAGCGCTCTTTGGGAAGTCTCCGTGCTTCGCACTGCGATGCGAACGCTTTCGGGCGGCCGTTCAGCGTTCATGGGATTTGCTCCGCAGCTCGCTGTACAGGTAGGGCACGACCAGGGCCGCGACCGTCATCAGCATCACCATGGCACTGGCCGCGCCCAGGCCAATCTGGCCACGCGTGAAGCTCATGGCGTACATGAAGGTCGCGGGCACGTCGGTCGCGTACCCCGGCCCCCCCGCGGTCAATGCCATGACCAGGTCAAAACTCTTGATGGCCAGATGCGACAAGACCATCAACGTGGAAAACACCACCGGCCGCAGCGCCGGCAGCACGATGCGCCAGTAGATGCGCGGCAGCGACGCGCCGTCGATCTGGGCCGCCTTGATGATGCTGTCATCAATGCCGCGCAGGCCCGCGAGGAACAACGCCATGGTGAAACCGGCCGACTGCCAGACACCCGCGATCACCACGCAGTAGATGGCCATGTCGTTGTCCACGAGCCAGCCGAAGCTGGCGCTTTCCCAACCCCAGTCGTGCAGCAGCTTCTCCAGGCCCAAGCTGGGGTTGAGCAGCCACTTCCAGACCGTCCCCGTCACGACGAAGGACAGCGCCATGGGGTAGAGGTAGACCGTGCGGATGAACCCTTCGGCACGGATCTTCTGGTCCAGCAAGATGGCCAGCCAGATGCCCAGCACCATGGAGCCGCCCACGTAACCGAAACCGAAGATGACCAGGTTCTTCAGCGCCACCCACCAGCGGTCCATCTCCCAGAGCCGGGCGTATTGCGCCAGGCCCACGAATTCGTAATTGGGCAGCATGCGCGAGACCGAAACCGACAGCACGCCGTTCCAGATCATCAGGCCGTAAACAAAGGCCAGCCCCAATACCAGACCCGGTGCCAGGACCAGCTTGGGCAGCCATTTTTCCAATCGATCAGTCACTCGCACAAGCTTCACACGTCCCTACAAAAAAACCGGGGAAGAGCCCATGGCTCTTCCCCTGGCCCTCATTCAACCCAGCGGGTTTTTACCACCAGATTTCGTACTGCAGACCCACGATGGTCTGCTTCTTCAGCGCGTCGCCCTTGTCATCCGTGCCGAACGTGTCCGCGTTGGCCGCCGCCGCCGCGGTGTTCCAGTTCGCCATGGTCACGTACAGGCGCAGTTCAGGACGCTTGTAGAAGCCCGGCCCGCTGCTGAGCGTGGGGGCAATCGTGACCTTGTTCAGCGTCTGGTCGTCGCTGCCATCGCGGGTGCGCTTCGTCGAGGCCGCTTCCAGCAGGAGCTTGAAGTTGTTGGTGAAGGCGTAGGAGACGCGGCCACCGAAGGTCAGGTCCTTGGTTTCCACGTCATTGCCGTCATCGGGCTCGCTGGTCTGATAACCCACCAGGGCCTGGCCACCGAAATTGCCAACCTGCCAGTCGATGGAATCAGCGACGCGGCTCACCTTGGCCCCCACCACGGTCGCGGCTGCGGCTGCCGCACCCGCGGCGTCAGTGCCTTGCTTGAGGTCCACGAACTTGCCCTGGATGTTCGCCAGGCCGCTGGAGGTTTGCAGGTACAGGCTGTTCTTCACCGAGCCGAAGCCCTGGTTGTACAACAGCGAGAAGCCGCTACCGCCGTTCTTCTCAAAGCCGGTGGTGCTGACGCTGGTCGCCACCAGTCGGAGCTTGCCGCTGTCGTTGACCGGGAAACCGACATCCAGGTTGACCTTGCTGGCCGAGGTGCCCTGGGGCAGCTTGGCGTCGAACTTGTCACCCGAGGAAACGGTCACCGCGACGGTGGCCGGGCCAACGGCCCAGTCCTGCACGCCGCCACCCTGGTACTCGCCCAGGTCCAACAGGAAGTTGTCGACGATGTGCACGTCCTGAATGCGCAGGCGGCGTTGGCCGACCCAGAACTTGGCCTCGGGCGCGAAGTCCAGACCCCAGATTTCGCTGTAAGCCTGCACGGTCTTGATGCCGCCGCCCCAGTTCTCAGGCATGTAGCCGAACTTGTACTTGACGCCGTTGTCCGCGTCGAAGGTTTTGCCGAGGAAGAACTCGTAGCCACCTTGGGTGCCCTCGTTACCGAGGCGATAGCCCTGCAGATCACCGCCCAGGCTGAAGCCGCCCGTGGAGTCGGTCTTGGCGTCGATGTTCTTGTCCGACTTGAACACCGGGCCGCCGCGGCTGTAGCCGGTGAATTCGATGCCAGAACCGAGATCGGCCGCGCTGGCCGCGGTGAGGGCGGCCAGGCTGGCCGCCGCGATGAGGGCGCGTTTGTAGATCATGTTGTCTCCTATTTATTGTTTCGAGGGTTGGGGGAAAGGGGCTCAGGGCTTGGCGCGCGCGGCGGCCAACAGGCGCTTGACGCCGTCGTCCACGCTGATCTTGTCGTCGTTCCAGAACTGGCTCACCAGGTCCTTGATCGCGCCTTCGGTGGCGGGGGCGATGGCCATGCCATGCGCGACGGACGGGACGAGGCCGCCGTTCTTGGCGGTGGCCACGAAGTCCTTGCTCGACAGCTTCGCGCAGTCGTCGAACTTGGCCATGGACATGTTCAGGCGAACTGGGATGGAACCCTTGTTGAGGTTGAACACTTCCTGGAAGTCCGGGCTCATGATCGCGGCGGCCAGTGCAGCCTGGGCTTGTTGGGCACCTGCGTCCTTGAGCTTGAACATGGCGAAGGAGTCCACGTTGAAGGTGAAGGCGTTGGCCGTGCCCGGCGCGGCGGCGCAGAGGAAATCCTTGCCCGGCTTCTTGCCCGCGGCGATGAACTCGCCCTTGGCCCAGTCACCCATGAACTGGAAGCCGGCCTTGCCCTGCATCACCATGGCGGTGGCCAGGTTCCAGTCACGGCCTGGCGCGGCGCTGTCGGTGTAGCCCTTGATCTTGCGGAAGGTCTCGAAGGACTTCTTCATCGTGGCCGAGTCGATGGCCTTGGGGTCCAGCTTGACCAGCGCGTCCTGGTAGAACTTGGCGCCACCGACGCCCAGCACCACCGATTCAAAGGTGGTGAAGTCCTGCCAATTCTGGCCGCCATGGGCCACGGCGATGAAACCGGCCTTCTTGATCTTGTCGGCCGCGGCGAAGAACTCGTCGTAGCTGGTGGGCATGGCGGCAACGCCCGCCTTCTTCAGCACTTCGGGGTTGGCCCAGACCCAGTTCACGCGGTGCACGTTCACCGGGGCCGCCACGTAGGCGCCCTTGTACTTCATGACGTTGGCCACGACGCCGGGCAGCAGTGTGTCCCACTTCTCGGCCTTGGCCACTTCGTCCAAATTGGCCAGCACGCCTTCCTGTGCCCATTCCTGGATGGCCGGGCCCTTGATCTGCGCAGCCGCGGGCGGGTTGCCCGAAACGACGCGGCTCTTGAGCACGGTCATGGCGTTGTCGCCGCCGCCGCCGGCCACGGCGAAGTCTTTCCAGGTGTGGCCCTTGCCGCTGATGATTTTCTTGAGTTCGGCGGCCGACTTGGCCTCGCCGCCCGATGTCCAGTAATGCAACACTTCAACCTCGGCCGCGAGGGCCAGGTTGACAGACAAGGCCATGCCGCAGGCCAGCAGAATTCGATGGAGTCTCATGGTGTGGTCTTTCTTGTAAGTTGTCAGAGGGTCCCCTGACTCCGATGTCAGAGTCATTAATTTTTTATTAATTAAACAATTCTAACGATCCGTATTTACCCCGGGCCGCATGCGTGCGGACCTTGCATGCCTGCGGACCTAGAATCGCGCATGCTCATCCGTTGCCTCTCACTGCTGCTCGCCTTTGGCTTGGCCCTGCCCACGCACGCCGCGAACGAATGGAGCGGCAACGGCGGCTTCTGTCTGTACCCCTTGCCAGAGGACGGCGGCAAGCGGCGCTACATCAATCTGAACATCGTGCAGTACGTCGAAGTCGACAAGGATGAACTCAAGATTGTCTATGGCGGCGGGGCGCTGGGCTCGGGTTATGACATCAAGCTGGCGCTGAAGACGCCCGATGAAGGCAAGGCATTGCTGGACGAACTGAGCCGGGTTGCGCGCAACTGCGCCGCCAAATAAGCCAGGCCCCGCGGGGCAAGCTCAGGGTTTTGCCAGACACGCGGCTGGGCCAGCCGCACGCACAATCGGCCCATGCCTGAACTTGAAAGCAGCGAGCCGCAAGCGTCCCGCGCGGTCAAGGCTCTCGTCGCCCTGCAACTCCTCGCGGTGCTGGCGGGCGCCTTGTCTTTTTTATTTCTTTCACCCTCGGCGGCACGGGCTCAGCCAGGCAGCCTGCCCTTGGTCGAGGCCATCGTCTGGCTGTTGGCCCTGGGCACCGGTCTTTGGAGCGCCAACGCGCTGCTGCAGGGACGCATCGGCGTGGTGGAGCTGATCTACATTGACGCCGCCGTGCTCGCCACCGCTTGCGCCGCGCTGTCCTTGGTCGACGAACACCGTGTCTTCAAGCCTTTGCCCATGCTGTTGGCGCTGGCCTGGACTTCACGTGCTTGGGCGCTGGGCCGATTGTCCAAAGGTTCGGCCCTGTTGCTGTTCCTGGCGCTGGCCTGCTCCTTGGTGGGCGATGTTTTTCTGATGCTGCCAGGCGCGTATTTCCTGCCGGGCTTGCTGAGTTTTCTGCTCGCGCACCTCGCCTACCTCATGCTCTTTCGGCGCGGTCAAGCCTGGTTCCCTAGCCGACCGGCACTGGCCCTGCCGCTGTTGCTGGGTGCCGTGGTGTACGTCGGCCTCTGGCGCCACGGCCTGCCGCAGGCCCTGCGAGGTCCGGTGGCGGGCTACGTGCTGGTGATCACCTGCATGGCGGCTCAAGCACTGGGCCGGGCCGTGACGCGGCGCACCCCAGGCCCCTTGCTGGTGGGGTTGGGCGCCGTTTTTTTCATGCTCAGCGACAGCCTGCTGGCGGTCCATCGATTCGCCATGCCGCTGCCGCTGGCCCCGCTGTGGGTGCTGTCCAGCTATTTCATCGCGCAATGGCTGATCGTGCGGGGCTGGCTGCGCGAACCGGACTGACAACAACGGAACATCGAAAGAGCGGCATGACCGCCGCTCACCCTCACGCCCCAAACAGTCCCACGTCCGGGGTGCCGGGCAGCGAGGCCTGCACCTGTGGCGGCGCCACGCCGAGATGGCGGTAAGCGGCCAGCGTGGCCACGCGTCCACGCGGGGTGCGTTGCAAAAAGCCCTGCTGGATCAGATAGGGCTCGATGACGTCTTCGATGGTGCCGGCTTCCTCGCCGATGCTGGCGGCGATGTTGTCCAGCCCCACGGGCCCTCCATCGAAGCGATGGATGACGGCTTCCAGCAGCTTGCGGTCCATGACGTCGAAGCCTTGCGGGTCCACGTCCAACATGACCAGGGCCTTTTGCGCCATCTCCTGCGTGATGTGGCCCGCGCCTTTCACATCGGCATAGTCACGCACGCGGCGCAGCAGGCGGTTGGCGATGCGCGGCGTGCCGCGCGAACGGCGCGCGATCTCGCTCGCGCCGGCATCGTCCATGGGCGCATTCAGCAGTTTCGCGCTGCGCGTGACGATGCGCGTCAGCTCCTCGGCGGTGTAGAACTCGAGCCGCGCCACGATGCCGAAGCGGTCGCGCAGGGGATTGGTCAGCATGCCCGCGCGCGTGGTCGCGCCGACCAGGGTGAAGGGTTGCAAGTCGAGTTTGATGCTGCGCGCCGCCGGGCCCTCGCCGATCATGATGTCGATCTGGTAGTCCTCCAGCGCGGGGTAGAGGATCTCCTCGACCACCGGTGAAAGTCGGTGGATCTCATCGATGAAGAGCACGTCGTTCTTCTCGAGGTTGGTCAGCAGGGCGGCCAGGTCCTTGGGCTTTTCGAGCACCGGGCCGCTGGTCTGGCGCAGGTTGACCCCCAGTTCCTGCGCGATGATGTGCGAGAGCGTGGTCTTGCCCAGGCCGGGCGGACCGAACAGCAGCACGTGGTCCAGCGCCTCGCCGCGCTTCCTGGCCGCGCCGATGAAGATTTCGAGCTGCTCGCGCACTTTCAGCTGGCCCACGTACTCGTCCAACAGCTTGGGCCGCAAGGCGCGCTCGATGACCTCCTCCTTCGGAGAAGCACTGGCGGCGGACACCACGCGAGGCGTGGGCATGAAATCGTCGGTCTGAATGGTCATGGTGACTGTGTCGCTGGATTATCCGTTTGATTCCCGCCAGACCCTCGGGCTGCCGCGGGCTGAGGGGCCCCGTCCGAGCATCGCCTTCGGTGTCCGCACCGCCACTGGGCATGGAAAACAGAAATCCGCCCAGAACCTACCGCGCGCGCATCATTTTGAACCATTTGGTCAAAAATGATCACAAACAACTACTTAAGCCATTGATTTAAAACAATTTATTGACTGGCATGGTATCTGCTTGGTGTGCTCCATCATCCTCCGGCCGATCCCGGTCGAGGCAGCAGTCACCCCACTCACAGCGAGGCATCCCATGAACGTCGGCGTCTTCATTCCCATTGGCAACAACGGCTGGCTGCTGTCCGAAAACGCACCGCAGTACAAGCCCACGTTCGAGCTGAACAAGCAAATCACCCAGGAGGCCGAGCGCTACGGCATGGACTTCGCGCTGTCCATGATCAAGCTGCGCGGCTTCGGCGGCAAAACCGAGTTCTGGGATCACAACCTGGAAACCTTCACCCTCATGGCCGGCCTGGCCGCCGTGACCAGCAAGATCAAGCTGTTCGCCACCGCTGCCTCCCTGGTCATGCCACCGGCCATCGTCGCGCGCATGGCTTCCACCATCGACTCCATCTCCAACGGCCGCTTTGGTCTCAACCTCGTGACCGGCTGGCAACGTCCCGAGTACTCGCAGATGGGCATGTGGCCCGGTGACCAGTTCTTCTCCACCCGCTACCAGTACCTCTCTGAATACATCCAGGTGCTGCGTCAGCTCTGGGAAACGGGCCACTCCGACTTCAAGGGCGACCATTTCAAGATGGACGACTGCCGCCTCAGCCCGCAGCCGCAGGCGCCCATGAAGGTCATTTGCGCCGGCCAGAGCGACGCGGGCATGGCCTTCTCGGCCCAATACGCCGACTACAACTTCTGCTTCGGCAAGGGCATCAACACCCCCACCGCCTTCAAGCCCGCGGCCGACAAGCTGATCGAGGCCACGGCTCAGACCGGGCGCGAGGTCACGACCTATGTGCTGATGATGGTCATCGCCGACGACAGCGACGAAGCCGCCTTCGCCAAGTGGGAACACTACAAGGCCGGCATTGACCATGAGGCGGTGGCCTGGATGGCGCAGCAGGGCGCGGCCGACACCAAGTCCGGCGGCGACACCAATGTGCGCCAGATGACCGACCCCACGACGCCCTCGGCGGTCAACATCAACATGGGCACCCTGGTCGGCTCCTACGCCAGCGTCGCGCGCATGCTCGATGAGATGGGCGAAGTGCCCGGCACCGAGGGCGTGCTGCTGACCTTCGACGATTTCGTGACCGGCGTGCGGGCCTTCGGCGAACACATCCAGCCCCTGATGAAGACCCGCACCCATGTCGACAGCCCCGTGCCCTCGCGCGTGCGGGCCGAGGCACTCGCCGCCTGAGGAGCGCGAACATGACCGCACTCAAGACGAACCAAACCCTGAGCTCCACCACGCCGGTGGGCATCCCCGCGCCAGCGGGCGCGCCCCCCGCCTGGGTGCTGCCCGCGCGGCCCGAACCCCTGCTGCTGCAGCCGAGCAACACCGCGCTCATCGTGGTCGACATGCAAAACGCCTACGCCTCGCTGGGCGGCTACGTGGACTCGGCCGGTTTCGATATCTCGGGCGCGCAAGGCACCATCGCCAGCATCGGCCGTTGCATCGCGGCGGCGCGCCAGGCCGGCGTGCTGGTGGTGTACTTGCAGAACGGCTGGGATGCGCGTTACGTCGAAGCCGGTGGCCCGCAATCTCCCAATTACTACAAGTCCAACGCGCTCAAGACCATGCGCGCCAAGACTGAGCTGTCGGGCAAGTTCCTGGCCAAGGGCGGCTGGGACTACGAACTGGTCGACGCGCTCAAGCCCGCGCCCGGTGACATCGTCGTGCCCAAGCCGCGCTACAGCGGCTTCTTCAACAGCGCGCTCGACAGCACGCTGCGCGGGCGCGGCATCCGCAACCTCGTCTTCACCGGCATCGCCACCAATGTCTGCGTGGAGTCCACGCTGCGCGACGCCTTCCACCTCGAGTACTTCGCGGTCATGCTCGAAGACGCCACCCACCAGCTGGGCTCGCCCGAGATCCAAAAGGGCGTGGTCTACAACGTCGAGACCTTCTTCGGCTGGGTCGCCAACGTGGACGCCTTCTGCCAGACGCTGAAGAACTGATCGAGCCTTCCTCTCACCTCTCACCCCTCAACCCGACTGGAGAACCCCATGCCCCAAACCGCCATCATCCCGCCCGGCACCGGCGTGCCGCTCGCCCCCTACGTGCCCGGCACCCTCGCCGACGGCGTGCTCTATGTCTCGGGCACGCTGCCTTTCGACAAGGACAACAACGTCGTCCACGTGGGCGACGCCGCCGCCCAGACCCGCCATGTGCTCACCACCATCCAGGGCGTGGTGCAAGCCGCGGGCGGCACCATGGCCGACGTGACCATGAACCACATCTTCATCACCGACTGGGCCAACTACGCCAAGATCAACGCGGTCTACGCCGAGTTCTTCCCGGGCAGCAAGCCCGCGCGCTTTTGCATCCAGTGCGGTCTGGTCAAGCCCGACGCGCTGGTGGAAATCGCCACCATCGCCCACGTCGGCAAGAAGGCCTGAGCGCGATGCCGGTGCTGACGCACGAGGTGCTCGGGCCCGCCAGCGGGCCCACGGTGCTGCTGTCCTCGGGCCTGGGCGGCGCGGCCGCCTTCTGGCGCCCGCAGCTGGACGCGCTGCTCGGCGCGGGCTGGCGCGTGATCACCTACGACCAGCGCGGCACCGGCCGCAGCGGCGGCACACTGCCCGAGCCCTACCGCATCGCCCACATGGCGCGTGACGTGGTTGAGCTGCTCGACGCCACCGACACGCCGCACTGCCACCTCGTGGGCCATGCGCTGGGCGGCCTGGTGGGCCTGCAGCTCGCACTGGACGCGCCGACCCGCGTGGCCAGCCTGGGGCTGGTGAACGCCTGGTCCCAACCCAATCCGCATTCCGCGCGCTGCTTCGACGCCCGGCTGGCGCTGCTGGCCGCGGGCGGCGCACGCGCCTACTGCGAAGCGCAACCCATCTTCCTGTACCCGGCGGCCTGGTGCGCCGAACACCCTGAACGCGTGCAGGCCGAGGTGGAGCACGCCATCGCGCATTTCCCCGGCGAGACCGTCATGCGCCAGCGCATCGCCGCGCTGCGCGCCTTCGATTGCGATGCGGCCTTGCCCGGCATCAACATTCCCGTCTGGATCAGCGCCGCGCAGGACGACGCGCTCGTGCCCTGGACCTGCTCACGCCGCCTGGCGGACCGCTTACCCCAGGCCCAACTGCACACCGTGGCGCACGGTGGTCATGGGCATAGCGTGACCCAAACCGAGGCCTTCAACACCCACTTGCTCGCTTTCCTCGCGCGGCAAGTCCCCACCAACGCCTGAATCCCATGCGACATCCCCTGGACACCAACGCGCTGGCTGCTCTGTACACCGAAGCCCGCACCCACAGTCACTGGACCGATGAGCCGGTCCCCGACGAGTTGCTGCACCGTCTCTACGACCTGACCCGCCTCGCGCCGACCTCGGCCAACAGCTCGCCAGGGCGCTTCGTCTTCGTGCGCACTCCCGAAGGCAAAGAGCGCCTGGCGCCTGCGCTGTCCAAGGGCAACCTGGACAAGACGATGAGCGCACCGCTCACCGTGATCGTGGCGTGGGACATGGCGTTTTACGAGGCCCTGCCCCGGCTCTTTCCCCACGCGGACGCGCGCAGCTGGTTCACGGGCAGCCCCGCCGCCGCGCATGAAACCGCTTTCCGCAACAGCAGCTTGCAGGCGGCCTACCTGATCCTCGCGGCGCGCGCGCTGGGACTGGATGCGGGTCCGATGTCCGGGTTCGACAAGGCCAAGGTGGACGCGGCCTTTTTCGCCGGCACCACCTGGACCACCAACCTGCTCGTCAACCTCGGTCATGGCGATGCCAGCCGCGTGCAAGAGAGGCTGCCGCGCCTGCCGTTCGACGAAGCCTGCCGATTGGTCTGAAAGCCCTTTTGCAAGGAGTCCCCATGCAAGCCACCGCCGCCGCCGTCACCCGCGCGGAATTTCGCGACGCCATGGCCCGTCTGGGCGCCGCCGTGCACATCGTCACCACCGACGGGCCGGCCGGGCGCGCGGGTTTCACCGCCTCCGCCGTGTGCAGCGTCAGCGACGAACCGCCCACCTTGCTGGTCTGCCTGAACCGGTCCGCATCGGTCTACCCCACCTTCCAGGCCAATGGCGTGCTGTGCGTCAACGTGCTCGCGCCGGACCACCAAGCCTTGTCCACCCTCTTTGGCGGCAAGACCCCGATGGACGAGCGCTTTGCCGCCGCCCAGTGGCACCGCCTGGAGACCGGTGCGCCGCGGCTGCACGACGCGGTGGTTTCATTCGACTGCCGGGTGCAGCGCCACAGCGCCATGGGCACGCACGATGTGCTGTTCTGCGAAGTGGTCGCGCTGTCGATGGGCGAAGCAGCGCAAGGCCTGATCTACTTCGACCGGCGTTACCACGCGCTCGGCCCGGCACTCTGAGCCACGCGCGGCCCGCGCGTGGCTCAGTGGCTCAAACCACCGAGGCCTTGGCCACGTCGTTCGGGATGTGCGCGTGGCGATCGTCGGGTGCCGCCGTGACGATGGAGTCCAGCGCGGGCTCGGGTTTGCGCAAGCGGGTGACGTCGGGGCGCGGACGACGCAGGGCCGGGTCGCGCGCGAAGGCTTGCTCCATGGCCTTGGACGCCGCCAACAACGCCAGGTCGCCCCGGAAGCGGCCCGTCACCTGCAAGCCGAAGGGCATGCCTTTCTCGTCGACGCCACACGGCAGGGCGATCGCGGGGTGCGTGGTCAAGGTGACCACATAGGTCAGCGCCAGCCAGCGGTAGTAGTTCTCTTGCGGGCGGCCATCGATCTCGGCCGCGTAGGGCACGGTCCAGGGAAAGGGCGACACGGGCGTGGTGGGCGACAGCACCAAGTCGTAGTCCTCGAACACTTTCTGGAAGCGCTGCACGATGCGCGTTTGCTCCGTCTGGGCCCAGGCGGCATCCAACAAGCTCATGCGCATGCCCATTTCGTAGTTCGCGCGCGGATGGGGGCCCAGCCGCGAGGGGTCGCGCTCGTAGGTTTCGCGCATCCCGGCGACGAAGGCTTCGGCACGCAGCACGTCAAAGCAGCGGTGCACCTCGCCCAACTCGAACTTCACTTCGTCGCAGGCCGCGAACAGCCCACGCACCCCGGCGATGCGCGCGCGCAGGGCACGCCGCACGAGAGGATCGACATCGCACGCACCAAAGTCCTCGGTCCAGGCCACGCGCAGGCGTGAGAGATCGACTTCGGGCAGGTTCAGGAACGCCGACGCGTCAAGCGGGTGGCTGAGCGGGTCGCCCGCGTGCGGGCCCGCCGTCGCGGCGAGCTGGAGGCAGGCATCACCCACGTCGCGCCCCATCGGACCCACCACCGAGATCGGCGAGAAACCCATGGGCTTGCGCACGCTGGGCACCACGCCGGGCGAGGGCCGCATGCCCACCACGCCGCACTTGGCCGCCGGAATGCGCAAGGAGCCGCCGGTGTCGGAGCCGGTGCACACCGGCAGCAGGTCCAGGGCCAGCGCGGCGGCAGAACCGCCAGAGGATCCCCCGGCGTTCAGATTGGGGTTGAAGGGATTGCCCGTTGCCCCCCAAACCGGGTTGCGGCTGTTTGCGCCCGCGCCCATCTCCGGCACATTGGTCTTGCCGACCACGATGGCGCCGGCCGCGCGCAAGCGGCGCACCAGTTCAACATCACGCGAGGGCACGTTGTTGCGCAGATTGGGCGTGCCTTGCGTGGACAACAGCCCGGCGGTGGGCTCCAAGTCCTTAACGCCCAGGGGCAAGCCATGCAGCAGGCCGAGCGGTTCGCCGCGCAACACGGCGGCTTCGGCGACGCGCGCCTCGGCGCGCGCGCGCTCGTACCAGGTCGCGGTGATCGCGTTGACATAGGGGTTGAGCTGCTCGATGCGCGCGATGCAGGCTTCAAGCAACTCAACCGGCGAGAGCTCGCGCGCGCCAATGAGGCGGCGCAGCTCGACGGCGGAAATCTCGGTGATGGAAGTCATCGATCAAGCGTCAGTCGGCCTGGATGTTCGCGCGCTGCGCCACTTCGCGCATCAGGGGCATTTCCCGTGCGATCTGGGCGGCCGACGCGGCGGCTCCAGCGAACGTGGGTTCGGCCCCCTGCGCGGCCAGGGCCTCCTTGGCCTCGGCCGTGGCCAGGATCTTGGCGATGGCTTTTTCGAGCTTCCCAAGCACTGGCGCTGGCGTGCCCTTGGGGGCGACCAACATGATCCAGGTGTCGGCGTTGATTTGCGGATAGCCCGCTTCGGCGAAAGTCGGCACATCCGGCAGTTGCGAGGAGCGCTTGGCCGAAGTGACCGCGATCGGCTTGACCTTGCCTCCCTTGACCTGCGGAATGGCGGCCGTCACCGTGTCGAAGGAGAACGGTATCTGACCACCGATCAAGTCGGTCATGGCCGGTGCACTGCCCTTGTACGGCACGTGCAAAGCCTTGGCGCCCACCGCGTGCAAGACGATCTCGGCCGTGAAGTGCGAGGTGGTGCCGCTGCCAAAGGACGCATAGGTGTACTTGTCCGGCGCGGCCTTGAGGGCCGCGACGAACTCCTGCACCGTGCTGACCGGCTCGTTCTTGTTGGCCAGCAGGATCAGGGGAATGCGGGCGACGATGGCGATCGGGTCAAAACTCTTGACCGAGTCGTAAGGCAGGTTGGAACGGATCGCCGGATTGGCGGTGAAGGTCGAGCCCGAGCTGACCAGCAGCGTGTAGCCATCAGCGGGCGCCTTGGCCACGTAACCCGCACCCACGGCGGTTCCCGCGCCTGGCCGGTTGTCGATCACCACGGGCTGACCCAAGTCGTCCGACAGGCGCTTGCCGATCAAGCGGCCAATGGTGTCGGAGCTGCCGCCGGGCGGGAAGGGAACCACCAGCGTGATGGGACGCGACGGCCAGGCAGCCTGTGCCAGCGCAGTCACGGGAGCCGCCATCGACAGCACCAAGGCCGTGAGCGCGCAGACCACGCCTGCCGCGCGGCGCGCGGCGTGAGAAACAGCGTGGGGACGATCAATGGAACGGGAAGCGTGCATGGGTGAGTGCCTTTCAGGTTCGGTACAGCCTCATGGTAGAAACGCAGCATGCATGCAGCAAGAACAATGGAATTAAAGTTACGTTGCTGAAATCGCAACGATTGAAACGCGCCATGGCCTCGACTTCACGCAACCCGACCACCCGCCCGGCCCGGACCGGCGGTGGCCGTCGGCCGATCAACCCTCGCGTGCTGCAGGAAGTCTCCCTGCGCTACTTCATGGAAGTGGCTCACGCGGGCTCGGTGACCGAGGCCGCCGCCCGGCTGGAGGTGGCGCCCTCGGCGGTCAGCCGCCAGATCGCGCGGCTGGAACGCGAACTGGACACCTTGCTGTTCGAACGCCGCGCGCGCGGCATGACATTGAACTCCGCGGGCGAGTTGCTCGCCGCCCATGCCCGCCGCACCTGGCTGGACATTGAACGCGTCACCGACGAGATCCTGGCGCTGCGCGGCCTGCGCCAGGGGGATGTGCGCATCGCCGCCACCGAGGGTTTCGCCTATGACTTCTTGCCCGCCCTGGTGGCCGATTTCCAGACTGAGAGCCAAGGCATACGCTTCACGGTGGACATGTGCGTGGCCAGCGAGGTGGCCCGGCGCGTGCGCGAGGGCGCGGTCGATATTGGCGTGACGGTCAGCCTCGCCTCGGAGCGAGGACTCAACGTCGAATTCAGGCACCCTTCGCCCATCCTCGCGGTGATGGCGCCCGATCACCCGCTCGCAAAACGGCGCCAAGTCTCGCTGGCCCAGGTGGTGGCCTACCCTTTGGCCCTGCCCGCCCCCGCCTCCACACTTCGGCAATTGCTGGACATCAGCTGCACGCGCCAGGCACTGGCGCTCGACCCCGTGGTCACCAGCGATCACCTCTACCCGCTGATTCAGTATGTGGCGCGTTCACGCGCGGTCACCTTCTGTGGCGAGATCGCGCTGCGCCCCCAGTTGCAAGCCAAGACGGTCGCGGCCGTCGCGCTGCGTGATCGGGAAATGAACGAACGCTACTTCGAGGTGCAGACCATGGCGGGCCGGCACCTGCCCGAGGCGGCGCGCGCCTTCATCAACCACCTGCGAGAGACGGTCAGACACCACTTCTGACCCACCTTGCGTTGCGGATCACGCAACGCACGATTCAGGCCCGCCTGTCTTGTGGCGGCAGCGGCACGCGGAATAATTGCCCATACCCAAATCAGACCTTTCCGCATCTCACCGATCCCACCGACATGACGTCCGTCTCAGAACTCCCCTTCTCCAAAGTCCGCCGCGCCGCTGGCCTGGTCTTCCTCTCTGGCGATCTGCCCATCGCGGCCGATGGCAGCGTGCCCGAAGGCATCGAGGCACAGACCGCGCTGACCTTGCAGCGCATCGCGGCCACGCTGCAAGGCGAAGGCCTCACCCTGGCCGACGTGGTGTCGGTCACCGCCTACCTGGTGGACCCAGCGGACTTCGCGGGCTTCAACCGGGTCTACGCGCAAACCTTCGCGTCGCCGCGCCCGGTGCGCACCACCGTGCGCGCGGACCTGATGCTGCCCAAGGCGCTGCTTGAACTCACCGTCATCGCCAGCCAGCAGCCATGAGCCCGACCACCGTGATCGTCCTGGGCGCCGGCATGGTCGGCACCTGCACCGCCTTGCACCTGCAGCAGCGCGGACATGCCGTCGTGCTGGTGGACCGCCGAGGCCCGGGCGAGGAAACGTCGTATGGCAACGCCGGCATCATCCAGTGCGAGGCCGTGGAGCCTTATCCATTTCCGCGCGAGTTGAAGAAACTGTTGCGCGCCGCCTTCAAGCGCGGCGGCGACGTGAACTACCACTTCTCCGCGCTGCCCGTCATCGCGGGCCCGCTGGCCCGTTATTGGCACAACTCGGCCCCCGCGCGCTACCCGGCCATCGCTCAGGCCTACGGCCGCCTGTCCGACCATGCCATTGCCGAGCACGCGCCGCTGATCGAGGCGGCCGGCGCGAACGACCTGGTGCGGCGTGAAGGCTACCGCTGGGTGTTTCGCGATCCCGCGACCCTGGAGGCCGCGCTGCGGGTGGCCGAGCGCGTCGCGCCCGAGCACGGTCTGCGCCATGCGGCGCTCACGCCCGGAGAACTTGCACGGGCCGAACCCGCGCTGCGGCAATCACTCGCTGGCGCCATCGACTGGCTGGACCCGTGGAGCGTGAGTGACCCTGGCGAGTTGGTCGCCCGCTACGCGGCGCTGTTCCTGCGCAGAGGCGGCCGCATCGCGCGTGGCGATGCAAGCACGCTGCGGCGTGGGGTCTCTGGCTGGGCCGTGCTCACCGACGACGGCGCGTTCAGCGCGGAGCACGCGGTGGTCGCGCTGGGCCCGTGGTCCGACACGCTGCTGCGCCCGCTCGGCTATCGCGTCCCGCTCTTCGTCAAGCGCGGCTACCACCGCCACTACACCGGCGCGGCCGGCCCGACGCGTGCCCTGCTCGACGCGGACCGCGGCTTGGTCATCGCGCCGATGAAGCGCGGCGTGCGCATCACCACGGGCGCGGAGTTCGCGCGTCGCGACGCGCCGTCCACCCCCTGGCAACTCACGCAGGCCGAAGCCGCCGCGCGCGAGCTGATCGACCTGCCCACGCCGGTGGAGGAGCAGCCTTGGCGAGGCGCGCGGCCCTGCCTGCCTGACATGAAGCCGGTCATTGGTCCGGCGTCGCAGCACCGTGGCCTCTGGTTCAACTTCGGCCACGCGCACCAGGGCTTCACCATGGGCGCCATCAGCGGCCGGCTGCTGGCCGAAATGATCGACGGCGATGCGCCACGGGTCGATCCCTCGCCGTATTCACCCGCACGGTTCGACTGAACGTTCAAGTCGGCGCGATGATGCCTTGCAGCACGAGCCGCTGCACGTTGTCGACCGCTTGCTCGAAGAAGACGGGATTGTCCAGGGTCTGGCCCGTGATGGCCTGCACCTGCACCGCGAAGTCGGCGTAGTGCTGGGTCAGCGCCCACAGGGCGAACACCAGATGGTGCGGCTCCATCGGCGCCAGCCGCCCCGCGGCGACCCAGGCGCGGATCACCTCGGACTTGGTGCTCACCAGGTCGCGCAGCTCGCGCGCCAGCTCGTCACGCAACAGGGGCGCGCCCTGAATCATCTCCAGGCAGAAAAGACGTGAGGCATCTGGGCGGTCGCGCGAGATCACGAGCTTGCGGCGGATGTAGGTGGCGATGGCCTCACGCGGGTCCTGCTCGGCCGTGAAACTGCGCAGCGGCTCCAGCCAGACCTCCAGCAAGTCGCGCAGCACCGAAACGTACAAGTCTTCCTTGTTGGCGAAGTGGTAGAGCAGGTTGCTTTTGGAGACACCGGCACGCGCGGCCACCTGATCCACCGTGGTGCCATGCAGGCCGTAGCGGGAGAACAAGCCCAGCGCCGCACCGAGGATGGCGCTGCGCTTGTCCTCGATCTGACGCAACCGCCGGCTGCCGGGCGCCGCGACCACGCGCGCGCCGCGCGCCCGGGATCCGTCGGCAAGCTCCAGGCGCTTGGGGGCTGGTTTCTTGGGGAGGGCCCCGCGCGACGCTGGCGCGGAGGACGCAGAACGTAGGGACTTGCGGGGCTCGGGCGTGGGCATGGCTGCGTTTCTCTCGGGTGACGCGGGGATGGCGCCACCACCCCCGCATCATGCATGAAGCAGACCGGACCGGACCAGCGCACCAGCGCAGCGCGCAAGCGCACCAGGCCAGCGCGCCGGACACCGCCGGATATTTGTCCAACTGGTCCAAAGTTGGCATGGACGTTGCAACACCACGGAGTCCGCCCGCGCGCCTCACCTTGGAGTCCGTCATGTCCGTGCTGAATGTTCCCGTCATAGACCTGGAGCCGTGGTTCGCGGGCACGCCCGAAGGCAAGGCCGCCGTGGCGCGCGCCGTTGACGAAGCCTGCCGGGGCATCGGCTTCCTGGTCATCACCCACCACCAGATCGACCCCGCGCTGATCCGGCGCGTGTCCGAAGCCTCGCGCCGCTTCTTCGCATTGCCACTGGCCGAGAAACGCAAGGTCGACCGCCCACGCGACGATGCAGTGCGCGGCTACAGCGCGGTGGGCGAGGAAGGGCTGTCTTACAGCCTGGAGGAAGCGGCCCCCGGCGACCTCAAGGAATCTTTCTCCATTGGCCCCAGCCACGTGCCCGATGACGATTACCACCGAGGCCCGGCTGCGGGGGCGCACTTCGAGCCCAACCAGTTTCCGGCGGGCATCGACGATTTCCAGGAAGCCTACGAAGCCTACTTCGCGGCGGCCAGCCATTTGGCGAGCGAGCTCATGCGCATGTTCGCCGTGGGTCTGGGGCTGCGCGAGACTTTTTTCGACGACAAGATCAACGAGCACATTAGCATGTTCCGCGTGCTGAGCTACCCCGCGCAGACCGAACCCCCGCTGCCCGGGCAGATGCGTGCCGGCGCGCACAGCGACTATGGCAGCCTGACCATCGTGCTGCCCGACGGCCCGGGGCTGCAAGTGTTCAACAAGGCGGGCCAATGGGTCGACGTGCCGCACATCCCGGACGCGTTCGCCGTCAACATCGGCGATCTGATGATGCAGTGGACCAATGACCAGTGGACTTCGACGCTGCACCGTGTCGTCAACCCGCCCTTCGATGACGCGATGAAGAACACGCGGCGGCAGTCCCTGGTGTTCTTCCATCAGCCCAACTACGACGCCATGATCGAATGCCTGCCCGTGTGCCTGGCCCCAGGCGAAGCGCCGAAATACGCGCCGGTGAGCTCGGGTGAGCACCTGACTTCCAAGTTCGTGAAGCAGACGACCTTCGGCGGCACCAAGGTCTCGGCCTGAGTCGGAGCACCGGCATGGCGCATCTCTCCTACGTGAACGTGTTCGCCAAGGACATCGTGGCCCTGTCGGGCTTCTACCAACGGGTGTTCGGCTTTGCCGAAATCGAGTCCATCCGTTCCCCCATCTTTCGCGGGCTGGACACCGGCAAGTCCAGCCTGGGCTTCAACGCGCTGGACGCTTACGAGCTGCTGCACCTGTCCGAGTTCTCCGACACACGGGGCGCAAAGTTCCTGCTCAACATCGACGTCGACAGCAAGGACGAGGTGGACCGCAGGGTGCCCGTCGCGATCGAAGCCGGCGCGGCGCTGATCAAGCCGCCTTATGTGACTTACTACAACTGGTACCAGTCGGTGCTGCTCGACCCCGAGGGCAATGTGTTTCGCATCAACTTCATGATGTGACGCAGCCCACCCGACCCGGTCGCGGCCGCTCTGCCACGACACCGTCATCCCCCACCCTCCACCTCCCCTGATCAGAAAGGCCTTCAGATGTTGCGCAAACTTCTTTCCATCGCCGCGGCCAGCCTCATGGCGACCGCCGCATCCGTCACGCCGGCGCTCGCGGCCGACGGCTACACCCTGCCCGGCAAACCGTCCATCGCGATGCTCTATTACGGCCCCAAGAACGACGGCGGCTGGACACAGGCCTTCGAGGAAGCGCGGGTCAAGATCGAGAAGGAACTCGGTTTGAAGATCAACTTCGTCGAGAACATCACCGAAGACGCCTCCGTCATCAAACCTGCGGCCGAGCGCTTCATCTCGCGCGGCGCCAACATCGTGATCGGCACCGCCTTCGGCCATTCCGACGCCTTCAAGGACCTGGCGGCCAAGTACCCCAAGGTCGCCTTCCTGAACGCCTCGGGCACCACCAATGGCCCCAACCTCGAATCCTTCTACGGCCGCACCTATGAAAGCCAGTACCTCTGCGGCATGGCCGCGGGCGCGGTGTCCAAGAGCGGCAAGCTGGGCTTCGTCGCGGCCAACCCCTTTGGCGTGGTGAACTGGACCATCAACGCCTTCGCCCTGGGCGCTCAGAAGATGAACCCCAATGCGACCGTGAACGTGATCTACACCGGCACCTGGAATGACCCGGTCAAGGAACGCGCCGCAGCCTCCGCCCTGATCGACCAGGGCGCCGACGTGATCGGCCAGCACGTGGACTCGCCCACGCCTCAGATCGTCGCGCAGGAACGTGGCGTTTACGGCACCGGCCACCACCGCGATCTGCGCCAGTTCGCACCCAAGGCCACGCTGTGCTCGTCGGTCTGGGTGTGGGACAAGTTCCTGGTCACCGAACTCAAGAAGATCATTGCTGGCGGCTGGAAACCCGAGCCCTACGGCGCCTTCATCCCGCTCAAGGACGGCGGCACCGACATCGCTGGCTTCGGCCCGGCCGTGCCCGCCGACAAGGCCAAGCTGATCCTGGCCGAGCGCGATGCTCTGCTCAAGGGCAAGCAGATCTACGCCGGCCCGCTGGCCGACCGCGACGGCAAGCAACGCGTGGCCGCAGGTCAGGTGCTGTCCGATGGCGACCTCTGGAAGATGGACTGGTTCGTCAAGGGCGTCGTGACGCAGAAATGAACAAGGCGCCGGCGGGGCATGCCCCGCCGAGCGCGCATGCCTCATGACCAACGCTCTGGCCCTGCGGGGCATCCGCAAGACCTTCGACGGTTTTCTCGCCCTGGACGATGCCCATTTCGAGGCGCGCTGGGGTGAGGTGCATGCCCTCCTGGGTGAAAACGGCGCCGGCAAGTCGTCCCTGATGAACATCGCCGCCGGCCTCTACAAGCCCGAGGCTGGCGAGCTGCTGGTGGACGACAACCCGGTGCGCTTGCAGGGGCCGCGCGACGCGGCCCGCCATCGCATCGGCATGGTCCACCAGCATTTCAAGCTGGTGCGACCGTTCACGGTCGCCGAGAACATCCTGCTCAGCCTGCCCGAGCCCGATGCGCCCGAAACTTACCGCCACCGGCTCGCGGCGGTGGAGGCCAGCGTGCGCGAACAGGCCCAGGCGCTGGGATTCGCCATCGACCCGCGCGCGCGCGTGGACCGGCTGTCGATCGCCGAACAGCAGCGGGTGGAAATCCTCAAGGTGCTGCTGGCGGGCGCCCGCATCCTGATCCTGGATGAGCCGACGGCGGTACTGACGGACGAGGAGTCCGCGCGTCTGCTGGACACCGTGCGCGCGCTCGCCCGCGATGGCGCGGCCGTGGCGCTGGTCACGCACAAGATGGCCGACGTCAAGGCGTACGCCGACCGCGTGACCGTGATGCGAGGCGGACGCACCGTGACCACGGTGTCGCCGGCCGAGGTTTCGGTCACGGACCTGGTGCGCTTGACCGTGGGGCCGGGCGTGGACACCGGGGACACGCCGCAGGGCCGCGCCAAGGCACAGCCACCGGGCGAGCCGCTGCTCATCGTCCGCGACCTGCGTGGCACGCGTGAGGGGGGACGGCCCGCGCTCGATGGCGTCACGCTCACGGTGCGCGCGGGCGAGATTTACGGCATCGCCGGCGTCGGCGGCAACGGCCAAAGCGAACTGGCTGGCGCCCTCATGGGCCTGCCGGGCGCCGTGGAAGGGGAGATCCGCCTGCAGGGCCAAGACCTGCAGGCCGTGCCGCCAGCGCGGCGTCAATCGCTGCGCATCGCGGCCCTTCC
>NZ_AEGR01000094.1 GCF_000211835.1 Hylemonella gracilis ATCC 19624
TTCAGGCACGGCTGAAGCGCGAAGCCGAAGGCCATCCCCGTATGAGCGTGCGGGCGGCAGGCCCGGCGCGCCCCCCCGAGACGAAACCCAAACTTCTCAATCCACCCGCGCCCCGCTGAGCTTCACCACCTGCTGGTACTTCGCCAGCTCGCCCTGCATGAAAGCGCCAAAGGCCTCGGGCGTGGTGGGCACGGGTTCGGCCATCAGGGCCGTGAAACGCTGACGGGTTTCGGGTGCGTTCAAGGCCTCCACGAAGGCGCGGTTCAGGCGCGTGATCACATCCTTGGGCGTGCCTGCGGGCGCGACCAGCCCCCACCACGTGTCGATGGCGAAGCCGGGCAACACCTCGGCCACGGCCGGCACCTCGGGCAGCATGGCGCTGCGGCGCGCGGTTGTGACGGCCAGGGGCAGCAACTTGCCCGCCTTGATGTTGGCCGAGGCCGTGGCCAGGTTGTCGAAGTTGAAATCCACCTGCCCGCTGAGCAAGGCCATCTGCGCCGGATTGCCGCCGTTGTACGGCACGTGCAGCACGGAGATGCCGGCGCCGGACTTGAACAGTTCACCCGCCAGATGACCTGCGCTGCCATTGCCGCCGCTGCCGTAGTTCAGCTTGTCCGGGTGCGCCTGGGCGTAGGCGATGAGGCCCTTCAGGTCCTGAATGCCGAGACGCTGCGCGGTCTGCGCGTTGATGACCAGCACATTGGGCACGCGAGCGATCTGGGTGATAGGCGCGAAATCCTTGGCGGCGTCAAAAGGCATCTTGCTGAAGAGCCAGGGATTGACCGCATGCGTGGCCGTCGCCGCGAGACCGATGGTCAGGCCATCGGGCGTGGCCTTGGCCACCGCGTCCGCGCCGATGTTGCCGCCCGCGCCCGGTCGGTTGTCCACGATCACCGTGCCCAGGATGGCCTGCACACGCTCAGCCAAGGCCCGGGCCGTCACGTCCAGCGGGCCACCGGGCGCGTACGGCACGATGAGGCGGATGGGCGGCTGCTGAGCCAAGGCGCGGGTGGCGGATGCAGCCGCCACGGCGGCAGCGCCAGCGAGCAAGAGGTGTCTGCGTTGCATGGTGTCTCCTGAAGTATTTGTTCGTGACGGTGCTACGCGCCGTGCTTGTAGCTCCGGCTCACATCCGCTGCGCGGATATGAGTCTCCACCTTGGGGTTTGTGGCCACGACACGGTGCTCACGCACCTTAACTTTGCTTCGCAAAGTGAGTCTTCGCCGCAAGCACGGCGCTACGCGCCGTGCTTGTCTGCCTCGCTGGTGAAGGAATCGGCGAAGAATTCCTCCTCGGGCAGGCCGGCCTTCACGTAATCGCGCTGGGCCGATTCGACCACGATGGGCGCGCCGCAAGCATAGACCTGGTGACCCGACAGATTGGGGATGTCTTGCAGCACGGCGGCGTGCACAAAGCCGGTCCGGCCTGTCCAGTGGTCTTCGGGCAAGGCGTCCGAGGCCACGGGCACGTACTTCAGGTGGGGCATCTCCGCGGTCTTCTGCACGACCCAGTCGTTCAGGTAGAAATCCTGCGGGCGGCGGCCGCCCCAGTACAGCGTCGCGGGCCGCGTGATGCCCTTGTGCTGCATCTGCTCGATCAAGGCCTTGATGGGCGCGAAGCCCGTGCCCGAGGCGAGCAGCACCAGGGGCTTGTCGCTGTCTTCGCGCAGGAAGAAGCTGCCGAAGGGGCCCTCGGCGCGCAGGATTTCCTTTTCCTTCATCGCGCCGAACACATGGTCGGTGAACTTGCCGCCCGGCATGTGGCGGATGTGCAGTTCCATCATCGCGCCCACGGGCGGGGTCGCGTCCGGCTGGCCAGCGCGGGTGTGGGGCGCAGTGGCCATGGAATAGCTACGGCGCGAGCCATCGCGCAGCAGGAAGTCCACGTACTGACCAGCGCGGTATTGGAAGCCGTCGTTGGCCGGCAGTTGCAGCACGATGCGCATCACGTCGGGCGAGAGCCGTTCCAGCGTGTTCACACGCACCGGCAGCTTCTTGATCGGGAAGGCGCCCGCCTCCACCACCTGGCGCGATTCGAGCACCACGTCGCTGTGCGGCACGCCGCAGCAGGTCAGCACCAGGCCCGCGGCTTCTTCCTCGGCGCTCAAGGCCTTGGCCTGATGGACGCCGTGCACCACCGTGCCGGAGATCTTCTTGCTCTTGCAAGAACCGCAGGCGCCATCGCGGCAGCCATAGGGCAGACCAATGCCCGCCCGGATGCCGGCGGCGAGAATCGCCTCGCCCGGCTCCACGCCAAAACTGCGCCCGCTCGGCTGCACCGTGACCTGGTATGTCATGCTCTCTTTATCCTTGCTCGGTTCCAGAAGAAAACTGCGTTGAACCCATGATTTTGCCAGCCCCCCGGCCCCGGTCCGGCCACCCCATCCTCCGCCCTGCTTTGCCCATGCGGTTCAGGCGCACCCGCCTGCTGATCGTGGGCTGCGGGGACGTGGGCCTGCGGGCCGCGGCCGCCCTGCCCGCCCGGGTGCGCGTGCTGGCCCTCAGCTCCAGCCCCGCGCGCTTCCCCGAACTGCGCGCGCGCGGCATCACGCCCCTGGCCGGCAACCTGGACCATCCCGTCAGCCTGCGCCGCTTGGCCGGACTGGCGCGGCATGTGCTGCACTTGGCGCCGCCACCTGGTCAGGGCGAAGGCGATCCACGCACCCGCGCCCTGCTGCGGGGCTTGGCGCGCGGCTCAGCCGCACCCATGTCCGGCGAGGGGTCGGGTTGGGGTCGCACCCTGGTCTACGGATCCACCAGCGGCGTCTACGGCGACTGCGCGGGCGCCTTGATCGACGAAACCCGCGCCCCGC
Organism: Hylemonella gracilis ATCC 19624; assembly: GCF_000211835.1. Lineage (GTDB taxonomy): Bacteria > Pseudomonadota > Gammaproteobacteria > Burkholderiales > Burkholderiaceae_C > Hylemonella > Hylemonella gracilis. The sequence continues at coordinate 2,813 of NZ_AEGR01000094.1, forward strand.
GCCCGATGTCTGCGCGCGCGCGCCGGCGCGTGGCGGCGGAAGCGCTGCTGCGCGACTGGGGCCGCCACGGCGCGCGGCGCCGGGTGAGCATCCTGCGCATCCCCGGTATCTACGCGCCGGACCGCCCCGGCGGCACGCCGCGCGAGCGCCTGCTGGCCGGCACGCCCACGCTGCGCGCCGAGGACGACGTGTACACCAGCCACATCCACGCCGATGATCTGGCGCGCGCCTGCCTGGCGGCGCTCTGGCGCGGCCGGGCGCAACGCATTTACCACGCCAACGACGACACCAGACTGAAGCTGGGCGACTACCTCGACCTCGCGGCCGAGCGCTATGGCCTGCCGCGCGCCCCGCGCCTCACGCGCGCGCAGGCCGAGCAGGCGCTGACGCCGGAGCGCATGAGTTTTTTGCGTGAGTCCCGCCAGTTGGACAACCGGCGCTTGAAGCAGGAGCTGCGCCTGCGCCTGCGCCACCCCACGGTGGCCCAAGGACTTTGATCCGCCGTCCGAGGCAGGAGCGGCGGACGATGGACGGCCCAGCCCGGCCCTGAGCTAGGCCAGGCCAGGCGCGGCCCGGCTTAGACCCGATTCAGATCCAGATCGCGCGTCTCACGCGTGGCGGCAAGCGCGGCCAAGGTCAGCAAGCAGTTCGCGGCCAGATACAAGCCCACGCCGGACAGGCCGTGGCTGGCATTGATCTGCAAGGCCACCAGGGTGGGCACCGAGGCGCCCACGATGGAAGCCAGGTTGTAGGCCAGCGAAGCGCCGGAGTAACGTACCTCGGTCGGGAACAACTCGGGCAGCAAAGCCGCCATGGGGCCGAAGGTCGCTCCCATCAGCACGAAGCCGACGCAGACAAAGGCCAGCAACGGCCCCGGCGTGGCGCCCTCCAGGGTGTAGGGCATGGCCAGACCGAAGGCCGCGATGGCGAGGGTCACGAGCGTCAGCCAGCGGCGACGCCCCAGGCGGTCGGCCAGCACGCCACCCAGGCTGGTGAAGATGCCGAACACGATGGCGCCCACGAGCAAGATGCCCGTGAAGGTGTTGGCCGGGATGCCCAGGCCCAGCACATGCCCAGCCGCGGACAAGGCCACGGGGCTCTTGGAATAGACCTGCACGAAGGCCGTCATCAGGTAGAACAGCACATAGGTGGTGGTCATGATCAGCGTGCCCTGCAACAGCGCCAGCCCATGCTTGCCAAACACCACGCCTACCGGCGCGTGCACCTTGCGGCCCGCTTGCTCGGCCTGGCGGAACACGCGGCTCTCGTGCAGGTTCAGGCGCACGTAAAGGCCCACGCCCACCAGCACGATGGACAGCAGGAAGGGAATGCGCCAGCCCCACTCGACCATGGCCTCCACGCCCAGCCAGGCGCTGACCAGGAAGAACACGCCATTGGCCGCGAACAGGCCGATGGGCGCGCCCAACTGCGGGAAGCTGCCGAACCAGCCGCGCTTGCCTTGGGGCGCGTTCTCGGTCGCGACCAGGGCCGCGCCGCCCCACTCACCGCCCAGACCGATGCCCTGGCCGATGCGGAAGATGCAGAGCAGAACCGGGGCCCACAGGCCGATGCTGTCGTAGGTCGGCAGCAGGCCGATGGCCACCGTGGACAGGCCCATGGTCAGCAGAGAAGCCACCAGGGTCTGCTTGCGGCCCAGCTTGTCGCCGAAGTGGCCGAACAGCGCCGAGCCGAAGGGCCGCGCCAGAAAGGCCAGCGCCAGCGTGGACAGCGAGGCCAGCATCGCGACCGAGTCATTGCCCTTGGGGAAGAACTGGGAGTTGAAGACCAGCACCGCGGCGGCGGCGTAGATGTAGTAGTCGTAGAACTCGATGGCCGTGCCCACGAGGGAGGCGATCGCAACTTGACGCGGCGTGTTGGCAGGAGCCGACGCAGCGGGAGAGGCAGAAGCAGACATGGAAGAGATGACGAGAGAAAGGGGCGAGAAAAACAAGGAGCAGCGGGAACTGGCCTCAGCCCGGGTAGGTGCGGTGTGCGGCCAAGAGGACCCGACATCGTGTGCCGGGCCGATGGACTGCATGAACGGCCAGTTCGACAAGCTGGAAAACACCTTGGCGGCCGTCGTGCACGGACGCCCTGCTTGAATCATCAAGCATTTCGAGGTCGCGCCAGTGTAAACCCTAGGTCTCTTGCGTCCGGCTGGATTCTCCGCAATACTGAACAAAATGGTTCAGTATCAATCCAACCGCATCTCCGCCTCGTTTGCCGCGCTCTCCGACGCCACCCGTCGGGGCGTTCTGGAGCAGCTCGGGCAGTCGGACGCGTCCATCACGGACCTGGCCGACAAGTTCCACCTCACCCTCACGGGCATGAAGAAGCACGTGGACGTGCTGGAACAGGCGGGTTTTGTCATCACGGAAAAACTCGGACGCGTGCGGACCTGCAAGCTCGGCCTGCGCCGGCTGGAAGAAGAAGCGGCCTGGATCGCGCGCTACCACCAACTCTGGGCCGCACGCTTTGACGCGCTGGACGGCGTGATCGAAGCATTGAAACACCAGGAACAAACCAATGAACGCACGCAAAATGAGTGAGCCCACCCTCGCGCCCGCACCCAAGCGCACGACAGTGGAACGCAAGTCCGACCGCGAGGTGGTCGTCACGCGCCTGTTCAACGCCCCGGCGCGGCTCGTGTTCCAGGCCTGGACCCAGGCTGATCTGTTCCAGCGCTGGTGGGTCCCGAAGTCCATGGGCATGACCCTGCTGTCCTGCGAGATGGATGTGCGCGTCGGCGGCCAGTACCGTCTGGTGTTCAGCTACCAAGGCTCGGAAGCGGCCTTCTTCGGCACCTACCAGGAAGTGACACCGAACTCCCGCCTGGTCTGGACCAATGAGGAAAGCCCGGACGGCCCCATCACCACGGTGACCTTCGAGGAAAAAGATGGCAAGACCTGGGTGGTCATGCACGAGCTGCATCCCTCCAAGGAAGCGCTGGACGCCGCCGGCACGGGCGCGTCGGAGGCCTTGGTCGAGACCTTCGGCCAGCTGGACGAGTTGCTGCTCACGCTGAGCTGAAGCGCAACTCAGTCAGAGCGGCCCGCAAGGCAGGCCCGGTCCCGCACGTTGGAATCGCGACATGCCCTGATGGCGGACCACCGCGCCGTGCGAGGACAATCGGGCCATGTCATCCGCACCTCATCCCACCCACGCCCACCCCACCTCCCTTAAGCTCAGCGAAGCCGACGAGGCCATCGTCCAGAGCCTGCTGCGCGCCCACCAGGGCGGACCTGCCGTGGACGAACAGGTGGCCAAGGCGGGGATCACCAGCCTGGAACAGGCTTACGCCCTGCAGGAGCGGCTTTACGCCGCGCTCGGCCATGCGCCGGGCGTGCCTCCGTACTGGAAATCCGGCGGCCCCTCCCGCTCCGACCCGATGCGGCACGCGCCCCTGCCGGTGGCAGGCGTGCGGCCCTCGGGCAGCTCGCTCGGCGCGCTACCCTTGCGCCACCGCTGGGTCGAAGCCGAGATCGCGCTTCGCCTGGGGCAAGCCGTGACGCCCGACGCGGCCTGGCGCCTCACGCCCGAAGACGCCCCGGCCCTGGTGGACGCCCTGTGCGTGAGCATTGAACTGGTGGACACCCGCTGGGCCGCGGGTCGCGCAGTGCCGCCCCTCCTCAAACTCGCCGACCTGCAAGTGCACGGCGCCCTGGTGCTGGGCGAGTTCCGGCCCTTTGCGCCGTTCAAGTCGCACGACTGGGCAGGACAGGAATGTCAGGTCCGCATCGGCACCCAAGTCCGCGCCTTCCGCGGCAGCCTGGGCGTGGGCGACCCGACCTGGGTGCTGCCCGACTGGCTGCGCCACCTGAGTCGCCACGGCGCCACCGTGCCCGCGGGCACAGTCGTCAGCACCGGAACCTGGTGCGGTCTGCTCGATGCGCAGGTGGGGGACGAGGTGAGCGTGGAGTTTCCGGGGGTGGGGATGACTGCCTTGCGGTTCTGATCGTAGTGCCCTTGGCATGCTTGCAGAGGCTGCAATCGGCCAGAACGGAAGGCCCAACATTGACTACAAACGCTGCCGCTTGCCACCCCAGTCAGTCGTTCTCCATTTCACAGGTTTTGCGGTATTTTAAAATTTCGCTAGCCAACACATGAATCGCCGCACGAGACTACGCCGGACAGGCATTCTCTGCATGCGACGCCCCTTGAAATTGAGTAGCGTTTGAGCTTGGAGTCCAATCCGAAACGACAGGAGATTGGACGTGAAGAAGAGATTTACGGAAGAGCAGATCATTGGCTTCCTGCGGGAAGCGGAATCGGGCTTGGCGGTGGCCGAGCTGTGTCTGCACCACGACGACGTTCGATTCGCGGGGGCTGCTGGATCGCTTGGCTTGGTAGATCGCCAAGAATCCGTTTTATGACTTGATCAGACGCTCCCTGGTATAGAGGCGGAGGACATGCAGGCAGAATGAACTGGTGCCTGCATCTTTGGAGTCTGCTCGAACGCTTGGCTAGGCTTTTAAAGCTTCTCTACATGAAATTAAAATATCACTCTCGTGGCAACCAAATGTTCTCTGCGATTGAAACTTGGTCTATAGGCCAAGTAGCAAATGATGAGAATTTTTGAGTCGCTATTTCCGAATCGCGCTTAAAGTGATTTGAGAACTTTGGAGATGCACCTGCCGCTACATTCATGCCAACGATGTTTTTAGCTAAAACAGTTCCGATATGAATTCGGCCAAGATAAGTGGTTGTGCTAGGCTTGATTGTGAAATAGATTGGGGCTGGGGGATCCTTCGGTGAAATATATCCATTTCCACCGAATACTGCTATGTAGAGTTGCCAGTTATATAGTTCATATTCACCGGGCTCAAGTGATGCAGCGACCAGCCTCCCTTTGCTTGGGGATACTTCAGGGTAATCATTTGGCTTCTGAAAGCCCATCAAAGTAAAGCCAAACGCAGCCAGGCGGGTGGGTTCTACGTCCCCTGATGCTCCCTTTTTTCTGATGAATATCCAGGCATCATGGGTGTATTTCTCGGGCTCTGCAGTAATCGACACCAGAACATTTCCTCTGGCTGGATTGCTTAGCCCTGCCTCTGGATCGTTAAATTTCTTAATTGATGAACATCCAAATTGGAATGATGCAATAAAAAATATGGCGATTACTTTGAGGTATTTCATTGTATTTACAGCCTGATTTCGGATAGATATTTAGTAAGGATGAGGCACTGACTTCTGGTGTTGACTACGCTTTGAGAGTGTGTGGTGTTCTGAAGGACCTAACGAGACTGTGCTTTAACCCCTCGGACGTTTCTGAATATTTGTGTTCGAGGCGCTGAGGGACTTATCCTAGCGGGTAAGTCGGTTTCATTCTACGCAGTGTGGCTCGGATGAATCGATCCTCCTAGAGGATGGCTGAACGTGTCTAGAACCTATCTCAAATTCGTTTGAGCAGGATGGTGATGGAAGCCA
>NZ_AEGR01000093.1 GCF_000211835.1 Hylemonella gracilis ATCC 19624
CAAAACCGCCACGCCTTGCGCGAGCGCAGCGCCCCGGTACTTCTCGGGCTGATCACTGACGATGACAAGCCGCGCCACGCCTTCGGACAGCAGGCTGTTCATGATCTGCAGCACGCTGTGTCCCTCGGGCCGTTCGCCGATCTGCTGCCCGCCCGTCATTGCCACCGCGTCGTTGTAGAGGATCTTGTAGGTGATGTTCACGCCCGCGGCGATGGCCTGGCGAATCGCAAGGATGCCGCTGTGGAAGTAGGTGCCATCGCCCAGGTTGGCGAAGACATGCGGCTCGGTCGTGAACGGCTGCTGACCGACCCAGGGCACGCCCTCGCCGCCCATCTGCGTGAAGCCCAGCGTGGAACGGTCCATCCACAGTGCCATGTAGTGGCAGCCGATGCCCGCCATCGCGCGCGACCCCTCGGGCACCCGGGTGCTGGTGTTGTGCGGGCAGCCGGCGCAGAACCAGGGCTGGCGCTCGGCGGCTTTTGAACCGCTCGTGCGCAGGTCCAACGCGTGCATCGCGCGCTCCTTGGCGTCGAGCACGGCCAGGTGCGCGTCCATGCGCGCCGCGGTGTCGCTGCCCTCGCGCGCGAGGCCAAGTTTCTTGAGGCGGCGGGCGATGGCGCGCGCGATCAGGGCTGGCGACAGGTCTGCGTTGGCGCGGAGCAGGGTATGCGACGTGGGGTTGGGCAGGGACCATTCCCCACCAAAATGGCCTCCCGCCGCATCGTCGCCTTCGTCGAACTTACCCAGCACATTGGGCCGCACGTCGGAGCGCCAGTTGTACAGCTCTTCCTTGAGCTGGTACTCGATGACCTGACGCTTTTCCTCGACCACCAGGATTTCTCGCAGGCCCTGGGCGAATTCGCGCGTGAGCTGCGCCTCCAGCGGCCAGACCACGCCCACCTTGTGCAGGCGGATGCCAAGACGCCGGCAGGTCGACTCGTCCAACCCCAGGTCCAGCAGGGCCTGGCGGGTGTCGTTGTAGGCCTTGCCGCTGGCGATGAGCCCGAACACATCGGCCGGCCCTTCGATCACGTTGCGGTTGAGGCGGTTGGCGCGCACATACGCCAGGGCCGCGTACCACTTGCAATCGTAGAGCCGTGCCTCCTGGTCCAGCGGCGCGTCGGGCCAGCGGATGTGCACGCCGCCCGGCGGCATCTGGAAGTCCTCGGGGATGAGGATGCGCACGCGCCCGGGGTCGATCTGCACCGTGGCACTGGACTCGACGATCTCCTGGATGGTCTTCATGCCCGACCAGACGCCCGCGTAGCGGCTCAGCGCCCAGGCGTGGATGCCCAGGTCCAGGATCTCCTGCACATTGGCCGGGAAGAACACGGGCAGGCCGCAGGCCTTGAAGAGGTGGTCGCTCTGGTGCGCCGCCGTGCTGCTCTTGGCCACGTGGTCGTCACCCGCCACCGCGATCACGCCGCCCCAGGGCGTGGTGCCCGCCAAATTGGCGTGCTTGAAGACATCGGCACAGCGGTCCGCGCCTGGGCCCTTGCCATACCAAAGACCGAACACGCCGTCGAAACGGTGGCTGCCCGGCGGAGCGAAGCCCAGCTGCTGCGTGCCCCAGACGGCCGTGGCGGCCAGCTCTTCGTTGACGCCGGGCTGGAAAACGATGTGCTGCGCTTGCAGGTGCGGCTTGGCCTTCCACAACGCCTGGTCGTAAGTGCCCAGCGGGGAGCCGCGGTAGCCGCTGATGAAGCCTGCGGTGTTGCGCCCCGCCGCCGCATCGCGCTGGCGCTGCAGCATGGGCAGGCGCACGAGGGCTTGAACGCCGCTCATGAAGGCCTGTCCCGATGCGAGGGCGTATTTGTCGTCGAGGGTGACGGTGTCGAGCGCGCGGCGCACGTGCGCGGGCAGTGGAGCGTTCATGACGCGGGTTCTCCGGTAGGGTGTGCGCGCCTTGGGGTGGCCAAGGTGCGGCAGACATGAACCGCCTTGTGGGCGGGCCGGAAACCACTATGTCTGAAGGCTGAGGCTTCATGCAGCCGGGTTTTCCCCGCCACACGCGCCCATTCAGAACCCTGCGTTCATCGGGGCCACAGCACCCACAGCCGCAACGGCTGCTTGATCCGCCCGGCCACGGCCGAAGCCTCGGGACCGGTGCCGACGAAGTAGTCGGCACGCACCGCGCCGGTGATGGCGCTGCCCGTGTCCTGCGCCAGCACCAGGCGCTGCAGGGGCAGGTAGCCGCTGCTGGCCAGCCAGACCGGCGCGCCGTAGGGGATGCTTTGCGGGTCCACCGCGATGGAACGCCCCGCCGTCAGCGGCACGCCCTGCGCACCCTTGGGGCCGACGAAGGTGTCGGCCTCGGTCAGCAGCTGCTCCTGGAAGAAGACCACGCGCGGGTTGACCCAGAGCATCTCTTGCACGCGCGCGGGGTTGGCCGCCACCCATTGGCGGATGCCCGCCCAGGACGCGTCCCTCACTTCGCCTTTTTGCAGCAGCCAGCTGCCCACGCTGCGGTAGGGCTGGTCGTTGGTGGCCGCGTAGGCGACACGGACCATGCGCTCGCGACCGTCGGCTTCCGTGATGCGCAGGCGACCCGAACCCTGGATCTGCAGGTTGAGCACGGACACCGGGTCTTCGAGCCACGCGATCTCACGCCCGCGCAGGGCCGCTTGTGGCTCGGGCAGGGTATCGATCTCCTCGCGGCTGTACCAGGGCTTGCGCGAGCCCAGCGGCGCGGGCGGCCCGGGCACGCGGTAGAGCGGGTTCTTGAACCGGGCATCGGGCAGGCGCCGCGCGTCCGCCACGGGCTCGTAGTAGCCGGTGAGCATGCCCTGCGATTCGCCGTCGAGGTTTTCGATGCGGTAGGGCTGCAGACGTGCCAGCATCCAGGCACGGCGCTCCTCGTCGCTGGCAGGGGCCAGGCGTTTGACGTCCGCGCAGACGGCCGCCAGCGTGCCGGGGCGTTCACAGCTGCGCAGCCAGGAAGACCAGGCCTCGCCCAGGGGGTCAGCGCCAAAACCCGGCAGCTCCGCCCAGTCCACCGGAATCCAACGGCTGCGCGGCTGCTGCAACATGCGGCCATTGGTCGGGTACTCGAGGGCTGGCGCACCCGTTTCCGTGCCCGGCTGGCCCGGGCCTTCGGCAGCGCGGGTGGCGTCGGGGCGGGACGCATCCTGCACCGGCGGCGGCGCGTGATAGACCGACAGGTCACCGCACGCGGCCAGCGCCATCACCAACATCGGCACCAGCGCCCATCGGGTCATTCCGGTGATGCACAACGGCGTTCCTACAATGCGTGGGCCGCCTTTTTCTTGTTTTTTAGTCCTGGTCGGGAATCGTTTCATGTGGTTGATTTTGCTTGAAGCCCTGGGCGCCTTGTTGATCCTGCTGTTCATCATCTGGTGGACGATGTTCTCGGGCCGCAAGCGCGGTGAACTGGACGGGAGCACCCAAGAAGTGGACGAGTCCGACGCAGCGCGCCAACGACCACGGGACTGAGCGGGTCCCTGGGCCATGGCCCAGGAGGACCGACCTGAGGGGGTGTTTCTCAGGGCGTGTCTGAGGTGGACGGATTCAGCTCTTCCTCGCTGGCGTTGTCTTGGGGGGCATCTTTGGATGGAATGGTCGTCCCGTCCTGCTTTTGCCGGTCCACCTTCTCCACCTGCGGCTCGACCCAGTTCCCGGTGACGTGGTACTCCTGGGTGGCCGCCGCGATGGCTGGCCGACGCAATATGGCTTGCGCGAGGAAGGTGGTCAGGCCCACGGCAGGGTTGATCCACGCCGCGATCAGCGACGCCGTGCCCGCGTTGATTTCAGGCACGATCACCACCCGCAGGTCTTGCGTCTCCTGCCGCAGGTCGGCCTGCCCACTCATCAGCACCGCGGCGACCACGCCCTTCATTTGCAGGTTGTTCGTTCGCGCGATGCCTTGGCGCAAGCGCACATTGCCGCGCACGAAGTCGAAGGAGAAGCCATCAGAGAAGAAATCGCGGAAGTCGAGCATCAGGCGGCGCGGCAGGGATTGCAGGCTGAGCACCCCCAGCAACCGCGCAGCGCCAGGTTCGACCTTGAGGAACTGGCCCCGCTCGATGCTGATCTTGAGGGAACCGTCGAGCGCGGCGAGGGACGGCGCCCACGGCACGCCGTCCCATGCGAGCTGGCCCTGCATGCGACCCGCCCCCCCCTCGATCAACCCCGGTTTGCCCAGGCGCGCGAGCAAACCCCCGCCGTCCTTGATGGCCAGCTGGAAGTCCACGGTGCTGCGCCGGGGCGCAGGCGACGTTGAACCCGGCGCCGAAGCCACGGCAGGCGCAGTGAGCGCGGCGGGCCATTGCCCTTGCGCCGTGAACTCACCTTCCGGCAGTGCGAGGCGCAGTCGGCGCAGTTGCCAGACCCAGGACGGCCCTGCTTGGGCGGCGACGTTCAACGCGGCCGGCGCGGGCACATGGCCCGCCTCCACCTCCAACTGGCCCAAGGACTGATTGCCCAGGCGCAGTTGCTCGATCACGACGTCCAGCGCCGGCAAGTCCAAGGCGTCGAGCGTGGGAATGTCGCGGTTGTCCTCGGTGGCACGACCCGAGTCCACGGCCTTGGGCGGATCCGCCTCGGCCGACTTCGTCTTCAACAGCAGACGCGTCAAGCGCGCATGCAGGAATCCCGCTGGGGGGGCCGGGGCCCCTCCTTGGGCCACGCCCAAGGGCATGCGGTAGCTCAGCTCACCGCTCGCTTCTTGAGACGCCAACTGCGCGCGCCAGGTCCCCCCGTCACGGGTGACATCGACTTCCAAGTCGTTCAGGCTTTGCCCACTCATCTGCACGCGGTCGCCGAGCACCCGCCATTGCGTGGGCAGATAGTCAAGCCAGCCCGGGTCCGCGGCGGTGGGCGCGGGCGCTGAGCTGGCGGCGCGGGGCGCCTGGGCCAGGCCCGCGCGCGCGTCCACGCCTTGACGGGCGGCGTCCAGCCAAGCATTCACGTCCAGCGTGCCCAGACGCAGCACGGCGCGCACACCGGCATCGGGCAGCACCCACGCGTCTCGCGAGGGCTGCAGCGATTCCGGCCCCCCTAGATCCATGCGCAGCAAGCCCCGCAGCACGCGAGGCCGCTCCTGATCCGCGACGTTCACGCGTTCGTAGCGCAGCTGCAGCAGGCGGCCCACCTCCAGGCTGAGCCGGTCATGCCAGCCGCGCTGACCCGCGCTGGCGGTCACCAGACTGGCCTCCTCCTGGTCACGCGGCGAACGCCGCTCCAGTTGCAGCCGCACGGGCAGGGCCTGATCGGCCGATTTGCGCAAGGGAGCGGGCAGACTCAGGGCCAGGCCTCGCAGATCGCTGCGAAAGAAAAATTCTGGGGCGCCCTCGTTCAAGCCGAATTCGGCTTCGTAACGCGCGCCCCCCTCCATCTGCCGCGCCAAGGCGGCCAGCTTGCGCAAGGCCTCGCTGCCGCTGTCGTCCTGTCCGGCCTGGCGCAAGCCTTGGGCGGTGAATTGGCCCTGAACCCGCAAGCGCGGGCGCTGCGTTGACGAGGGTGGCATGGGCGTCGGCAACAGGGCCGACTTGAAGGTGGATTGCAGGGTCACGGCGCCCGGAACGGGGATGGTCCCGCCCTCGGCCTGGACATCGCCCCCCAACCATCGGGCTTGCACCGCGCTCAACGCGAAGCCTTGCTCGCTGAAGTGCACGAGCCCGCGCGCCTGACTCAGCGCGGGCCACCCTGGCCCGGGCCGCAACGTGTTCCCTGTCAAGAGCACTTGTCCCTGGACGGTGCTGGCTTGGGGGGCAGCCAGTGGCAAGTCCAGCCGCAGGCGGACGGCGGCCTCACCCGTCGCGCGCGCGTGGCCCAATGCGCTGTGGCGCAGCACCTCCAAGGGCGAGGCCACCACCATGCGCTGCAGCATTTCGTCCAGCGAACCGGTGAAGTTCAGGTCGGTTTGCACGTGCATGTTCGACCCCAGTTGCGGGATCTGGACTTGGCTTTGCGCGAGCTGCACACGGGGGGCGCCCGCGACGGCGGCGCTGAAGTTGCGCAATTGCAGACCGTCGCGCTCCATCAGGAACTCGCCCTGCATATCCTGCAAGGCCGGCCAAGGCAGCTCGCCCTGGTTCTGCAAGGACGGCGGCAGGTAGACAAAGGTCGTGTCTTGAACCTGGGCTGTGACGCGGAACTCCCCCGCGCCCTGACGGAAAGGGAACTGATCCAGATCACCGATCAGCCGCACGCGCACCTGGCTGGCCCGGCCGCGGGGCAAGGCCTCGCGCAGGTAATTGCGGGCCTGCTCGGAGAGGGATAAGGGCAGGTAACGGTGCACTTTCGCCAGATCCAAGCGGCTGAAGCTGCCCTGCAGATCCAGATGGCCCAGGTGGCCTTGTCCTGTTGGGGAAGTCGAGCTGCCCTGGAGCGTGGACCGCGGCGCCTTCCATTCAGCCTGGAAATCGCCCTGGAGATCGGCGTTGGCGATCCTGGCGTTGTTGATCTGCAAGCTGTCGAGTTGACCCGCCTTCAGGCGCCAGCGCAGATCAGCGCTGAGCGGATCGAGCGCCAGACGCGCGGGCTCGAACATCCCGGGCAAGGCCAGAAAGCCTTGGCGCAACTGGACCTTGGCGCTGCCACCATCCTGATTCATCTCGAAATCGAAGGTGAGCCCGGCCACGCCAGGCGGGGCCTCGACCGCCCCATCCAGGCCGGCCTGTCCCGCGACCTCCAGCCCCGACACGCGACCCTCGACCTCGTAGCGTTCGGGCATGCTGCCGGAGGGACCCTGCCAGTTCGCCTGCAAACGTTCGACGCGACCTCTGGGCACGTAGCGCGACAAGTTCTGCTGCGCTTGGGCGGTCAGCGGCAGGTGACGGGCCAGACCGGCCAGCACTCCCAGGTCAATGTCCTGCAAGCGCACGGCCGCCAGAGTCTGGCCAGGACGGTACTCGGCCAGGCTGACGCGAGCGTCACCGCTGGACCAGACCAGTCCGTCGCGGGTGTCAAAACGCAAGCCCTCGGTGGACACCTCGTAGCTGCCGTCCTGCAAGGACCCGCCCATACGGGTGCCCCAGCGGGCGCCAAAGCGTCCGGCCAGACGATTCACGTCCAGCGCGGGCAGATCGGGGCCGAGCTTGAGCAGCACCCCCCCCAGCGCCACGTCCGCCGTCACGGAGCTGATGTGCCCTTCCTCGACGTCCACCCAGGCGCGCAGCGCGGTGCTGCCGCCTTCCAAGTGGACCTGGGTCAGTGCGGTGGGCCAGGCGATGCGTTGCTTGAGAGCGTCCAGATCGACGCGCTCCAGTTCGGCGTACAGCTCGCCATCCCACAGCTGCCACTCACTCGGGCGGGCGAAGAACAGGGGCTCGCGCAACTGTCCGCGCAGGCTGACACGGCCACCCAGTTCGTCCGGGGCCTGGACATCCAGCCGCCATTCGTGCGTGCGCGCGCCATTGCGCAAGCGAAACTCCAGCCCCTGCAAGGCCACGGGGGGGACGGGGCGCGTCTCATCGATCCAACGCACGCTTCCGCCGGTGATGCGCCATTCGGTCTGCGACAGCACCCAGTCCGCCAGGCGGCCATCGCCCCCGGACTGCTGAGGGACCTCGATGCCAGCGATGTAGATGCGCCCATCGGCGGCGCGGCGCACCGTCAGGTCAGGCTGATCGATCACCAGCTGGTCGAACCCCAAGCGCAGCAGGGCATGCAAGGACAGCTGAACGTGCACGCGCGGCAAGCGCAGCACGGGTGCAGCGCTGACGTCGCCGCGGTCACCGCCGTCGGCGGTGGCGCCGGGCACGGGCGTTTCCGCCCCCTCGTACAGCATCACGTCCCGCAACTCGAAGGAGGGCAACAGCCGACCGTCGGTTTCGGCGCGGATGGACCCGATGCGCAAAGGCCGTCCGAGCATCTGGGTGGCCTGCAATTCCAGCATCGGACGCAGGCTGTCGATTCGGGGCACAATGAAGAAATTCAGCCCCGCCCAGACGGCGCAACCGAGCAGAACGAGCAGCAAGACCAGCCACCACACCACGCGCGTCAGCCAGACCCATGCCTGGAGCGAGAGAGTAGAGCGCAAATTCAGGCGATGCGGCAGGGCATTCATTGTGCAGATGGAAACTTCCCGAGAATTATGACCCGCAACGTGGCCACGCCTTGCCAACCGGCCGATGCATGTGGCGTTTCAACGAGCGATGAAACGAACGTCACAGCGGACCATTCCCGTTATGTCCAGCGGGTGCGCCGCCGCTACGCGGACCTGCTGAATCTGCTCCCCCCTCTGGCGGCCACGCCGGGCGAGCGCGTCAGCGCCCCGGATTTCCAGGCGTTGAAGCAAACCTACGAACGCCTGCGCGAACCCGCGCGTGGCGGTCACGACACCGGTGCCGCGCTGCGCATCCTGCGGCAGCTCGTGCTGGAGCGCATGGCCGTGTTGGATGTGGAGCACCAGGCACCCCTGCAGACGATCTGCCAGGGCATGACGACGCTGGCCGAATTCGCGCTCGAGACCGCCTGCGCCGAAGCCCTGACCACGCTGGACGCCACCCACGGCCCGGCCTGCAAGGCCGATGGGGCGCGCTGCAAGTTCTGGGTGCTGGGCATGGGCAAGCTGGGCGCCCGCGAGCTGAATGTCTCCAGCGACATCGATCTGATCTACGTTTACGAGGAAGACGGAGAAACGGCGGGGGACGCGCAGGGTCGGCACCGGATTTCCAACCACGAGTATTTCGCCAAGGCCGTGCGCGCGATGGGCGGCCTGCTGGCCGACGTGACGGAACATGGATTCGTCTTCCGCGTCGACCTGGCGCTGCGGCCGAACGGAAACTCTGGCCCCACCGCCTGTTCGCTGGATGCGCTGGAGGCCTATTTCCACGCCCAGGGCCGCGAATGGGAGCGGCTGGCCTGGCTCAAGAGCCGCGTGGTCGCGCCGCGCGCGCGCATCGAGGACAGCTCGGGCAAACGGGATGACTCCGTCATGGCGCTGCGCGCCCTGGTGACGCCCTTCGTGTTCCGGCGCTACCTGGACTACAACGTGTTCGAGGCCTTGCGCGTGCTGCACCGGCAGATCCGCGAACACGCCAACAAGCGCAGCGCGGGCCGTCCCGAGCGCAGCAACGACGTCAAGCTCTCGCGCGGCGGCATCCGCGAAATCGAATTCATCGTGCAACTGCTGCAAGTGGTGCGCGGGGGCCAGTTTCCCGAGCTGCGCACCCGGCCCACGCTGACCGCCCTGCAGCGCCTGGCGGCGGCCGGCTTGATGCCGGCGGCGACAGCCGCCGCCCTGGCCGAGGCGTATGTCTTCCTGCGCAAGGTGGAACACCGCATCCAGTACTTGGACGACCAGCAAACCCACGTGCTGCCCACCCAGGACGCGGACCTGCGCTGGATGGCGCGCAGCCTGGGTTACCTCGGCAGCCGCGGCTGCGGCTCCGACATCTGCGACTTCCTGACCCAGCTAGACGCGCACCGCGAAGTGGTGGCCCAGGAGTTCGACACCTTGCTGGGCAACAGCCCTCCCGGCCCCGACAAGGACTGCCGACGCTGCAGCCGGCCAGCCGACGCGGCACTCAGCTTCGAGACCCTGCGCGCGCATCTGCCCATCGACCTGCACGAGCGCTACGACCTCTGGCACGCGCAGCCCCGGGTGCAGGCCTTGAGCGAGACCGCTCAGGGGCGCCTGTTGCGCTTGTTGGAACGTAGCGCGCGCATGCTCAAGCTGGCGCCCCAGGCTGCCGAGGGCGCGATCCGGCCCGAACCCGCCGCCACGTTGGCCTTCACCCGGCTGCTGGATTGGCTGGAGCCTCTGCTGCGCCGGGAAAGCTACCTGGCGCTGTTGCTGGAACGCCCCGCCGTGCACGAACGGCTGCTGCGCCTGCTCGGCGCGGCGCGCTGGCCGGCGCGTTACCTCCTCTTGCATCCCGGCGTGATCGACGAACTCGCGGGTCGGGAACTGCTGACCGCGCGTTTCGACCCCATCGCCTTCGAGAACGAGCTGGAAACCCGACGCAAGGCGCTGCGCGACACCGGTGATGGCGATGAAGAAGCCCTCCTGAACCTGTTGCGGCGCGCCCACCACGCCGAGGTATTCCGCACCCTGGCGCGGGACGTGGAAAAGCACCTCAGCGTGGAGGAAGTGGCCGACGACCTGAGCGCCCTGGCCGACGCCGTGCTGCGCGTCAGCACCCGCTGGTGCTGGGACGCCTTGCGCAAGAAGCACCGCACCGAGCCTGGCGACGGCCCCCAAATCGGGGTCATCGGCTATGGCAAGCTGGGTGGCAAGGAATTGGGGTATGGCAGCGATCTGGACATCGTGTTCGTCTACGAAGATGCCCATGACGACGCGCCCGAGGTCTACGCCCTGCTGGTGCGCAAACTCGTCAACTGGCTGACCGTGAAGACGGGCGAGGGTGATCTGTACGAAATCGACACGGCCCTGCGGCCCAACGGTAACTCGGGGCTGTTGATCACCAGCTTCGACGCCTACGCCAACTACCAGCAACAGCGCGGCAGCAACACGGCCTGGACCTGGGAACACCAGGCCATGACCCGCGCCCGCTTCGTGCTGGGTGACGATGCCTTGCGTCAGCGCTTCGACGCGGTAAGGGACGCGGTGATCTGTGCACCCCGCGACCCCCAGGCCTTGCGCGAAGAAATTCTAGGCATGCGTGAACGTGTGCGTCAGGCCCATGCGGTGCCCGAAGGCCAGTTCGACGTGAAACAAAGCGCGGGCGGCATGATGGACGTGGAGTTCGCGGTTCAGTTTTTGGTGTTATCCCAGGCGGCACACCACCCCGAACTGCGCCGCAACAGCGGCAACATTGCCTTGCTGCGCGCCGCGGAAGCCTCGGGACTCTTGCCGACCCACGTGGGCGCGGCGGCAGCGGATGCTTACCGCGAGTTGCGCCGCATCCAGCACCAGGCCCGTCTGGACGAGGTCACCCCGCAAGTACCGCTGACCCAGGTGCAAGTCGAAAGGGCCGCAGTGCTGGCGCTGTGGGCGGCGGTGTTCGAAACGGACAAGCGACACTGAGTCATCAGGCTTGGGTGGGTGGTCGGCCCACCCATTGTCAGGACATCTGCCGAGAGTGGTTGGCGCTGCGTCAACCCCGGATTTTTTTCACCAAGGCAGTGGTCGAGTACCCCTCGACGAAAGGCAGGGCCAGGGCACGCCCCCCCCAGCGCTCGACCAGGGCGGTCTCGGGCAGCTGGCTCATGTCGTAGTCGCCGCCCTTGACGAGGATGTCGGGCCGGACCTCGCCGATCAAAGACTGGGGCGTGTCCTCGTCGAACCAGGTCACCACATCGACCGCGCCCAAGGCGGCGATCAGGGCGGCGCGATCATGCTCAGGGTTGAGCGGGCGTTCCGGGCCCTTGCCCAAACGGCGCGCCGACGCGTCCGTGTTCAAGGCCACCAGCAAGCTGGCACCCAGCGCACGTGCCTGGCCCAAATAGATGGCATGGCCGACGTGCATCAGGTCAAAAACGCCGTTGGTGAACACCAGCGGGCGCGGTAAGCCAGCCAGACGGGCTTGCAGGGCGGCACGCGGGCAGAGTTTGTCCAGAAAGTCTGGTCCTGAGGCAGGGACGGGGGGCAGGAGCGACATGATGGGCCGTTCGTTGAGACGTCGAAACAGGCCGTGTGATCTTAGTGGGGAAGGCAGGCACAATGGGGCCCCGGCCCGGCCAGCCGGGGTCTGGCATGTCCCGTGCATGTTCTGCTCAGGCGATCTGGGACTTGCCGAGCCCGCCGTCGGCCCACAGGCCCCGAGGTCGCTGGGAGGCAATTTCCAGCTTTGTGGCGCTCCTATAAGCCTGCATAATCGAGAATCTATGGCAACTGGCAAACTCGTCCCCATCAGCATCGACTCCATACGCATCGGGCATCCTCTGGCATTCCCCTTGATGGATTCCGAAGGTGCGGTGATCGCCAACAAGGGCTACTCGATTCCCGACCGCGCCACGATCCAGCGCCTGGTTGGGCGTGGCCTGTCTCTGTGCATCGACCAAGCGGACGCCGAAGCGCACAACCGCGCCTACCGTGCCATGCTCAACGACATGGTGCAACGGGACCGCTCCATCGGCCGCATCGCCGATGCCCACGTCACCGACGCCAGTGCGGCCCTGGTGCGCGACGAAGACGACGTGCCCATTGGTCCGCCCGACTGGCTGGATTACCAATCGGAAGCCAACACGATCTTGCGTGATGGGGGAGGCCCCACCTTTCTGGGGCGTCTGACGCACCTGCACAAGCGTCTGCGCCAGCACGCCATACGCAACCCGGACGCCGCGCTGCTCGCGCTCTTCCATCTGTCGACCAACGAAGTGCGCATGTACAGCGCCACCCACGCCATGCTGGTGAGCGTGATGTGCGGCTTGGCAGCGCGTGATGTGCTGGGTTGGCCGGAAGCCGATGAAATGACGGTCAGCCTGGCTGCGCTTTCCATGAACGTGGGCATGACGGAGTTGCAGGACAAGCTGACGCAACAACAAGGCCCTTTGACACCCGAGCAGCGCCTACTGGTCAACAACCATCCCCTGCGCTCGGTGGAGCTGCTGACCCAGGCCGGCGTTCGCGACAAAACCTGGCTGGAAGCGGTGCGTAGCCACCACGCGGCGGCTTCGGGCAATCTGACGGACCGCAACAGCATGGGCGACCGCATGGCGCGCCTGATCCAGCGCGCTGACTCCTTCGGTGCACGTCGTTCGCCACGCGCCACGCGCACGCCGTCGTCCGCGGCGATGGCCATGAAGGCCACTTATTTCGATGAAAACCAACAGGTTGACCAGGCCGGCGCGGCCCTGATCAAGGCCGTTGGCATCCACTCACCGGGTTCCTTCGTCAAGTTGGTGACCGACGAGATCGCGATCGTGGTCAAGCGTGGCGCCAACACCACCACGCCGAAGGTCGCGGTGCTGACCAACCGCGACGGCGTTGCCATCGTGGATCCGGTGCTGCGTGACACGGCCATGAGCGATTACCGCATCGCCGCGGGCATCGAGTCGCGCGAGGTGAAGGTGAAGATCAACCTGCAGCGCATCCTGTCCATGACGGTCTGATCTCGGACCACGCCCAGCCCCACCGCACGCAAAAACAAACGCCGCCGACCTGTGCAGGTCTGCGGCGTTTTTTTAGTTGTGATGGAAGTGGTCGGCCGACAGCTTCAGCGCGGCACGGTGTCCGCGAAACTGGGCCGCTGCATGAGCTTGTCGTGCAGATGCACGAGGTTGGGATACTGCGTGCGCCAGGGGATTTGCGGGAAACGCAAGTCCATGTAGCCCAACGCACAGCCCACCGCGACGTCGGCCAGACCGAACTGCGCGCCCGCGCAGTAAGGTTGATGCCCCAGCCCCTTGCTCATGGCCGCCAGGGCCGCCGTGATCTTGCCGAGCTGCCGCTCAATCCAAGCCTGGCTGCGCTCGGCCTCGGTCCGGTGCGGCCAAGTGGCTTCCATGCGAGCCAGCAAACCCGCGTCCATCACGCCATCGGCCAGTGCCTCCCAGGTGCGGACTTCCGCCCGCGCGCGTCCTGCGGGAGGTATCAAACGGCCCACGGGCGAGAGGGTGTCCACGTACTCCACGATCACGCGGGAATCGAACAGCGCCTCCCCACCATCCAGGATCAGGCAAGGCACCTTGCCCAGGGGATTGGATTCAGGGGCCCGCGCCTCGGCGGACCACACATCATCCAACACGAAGTCGTACTCCAGCTTTTTTTCGGCCAGCACAACGCGCACCTTGCGTACATAAGGGCTGGTGTAGGACCCGATCAGTTTCAAACTCATGCGGCCGATTCTAGCCAGGGGACCATGCCGGGGCTGGTGTGAGCCAATTTCTGAACGGCACCTGGACTGTTGATCGCGAATACCGGACCCCACGGCACCCCCGAACGGTCGCCCTCTACAATTCCGTCCATGACGTTTTCCTCGATTTCGGCCCTCTCCCCGCTGGACGGACGCTACGCGTCCCGGCTGGCGCCACTGCGTCCCTTGATGAGCGAGCAAGGTTACATGCATCGCCGGGTGCAGGTGGAGGTGGCCTGGTTCATCGCTCTGAGCGACGCTGGTCTGAAAGAATTTCCGCCCCTATCTCCCGGCGCGCGCACTTACCTGCTCAACCTGGTGAAGAATTTCTCCGAGGCGGATGGAGAGGCCATCAAGGAAATCGAGAAGACCACCAATCACGATGTCAAGGCGGTGGAGTACTGGATCAAGTCCCGTTTCGAAGCCCGCCCTGAACTGCAAAAAGCCAGCGAATTCGTGCATTTCGCCTGCACCAGCGAGGACATCAACAACACCAGCCATGCCCTGCAGCTGCGCAGCGCGCGCGACACGGTGTTGCTGCCGGCGTTGGACAAGCTGCTGCTGAAGCTGCGCGACATGGCCCATGCCTACGCCGAAGTCCCCATGCTCAGCCGCACCCATGGTCAGAGCGCCAGCCCGACCACGGTGGGCAAGGAACTGGCCAACGTGGTCGTGCGCTTGCAAGGCGCTTGCGACCGCATCGCGGGGGTCAAGATCCTGGGCAAGATGAACGGTGCCGTCGGCAACTACAACGCGCATCTCGCGGCCTGGCCGGAGTTCGACTGGGAAGCCTTCGCGAAAAAAGTCGTGGAGACACCCGAGCCCCTGGGCCTGGGCCTGAAGTTCCAGCCCTACAGCATCCAGATCGAACCGCACGATTACATGGCCGAGCTGTTCGACGCCGTGGCGCGGGCCAACACCATCCTGGTTGATTTCTCGCGCGACGTGTGGGGCTATGTGTCCCTGGGCTACTTCAAGCAGCGACTCAAGGCGGGCGAGGTTGGCTCCTCGACCATGCCGCACAAGGTCAATCCCATCGACTTCGAAAACGCCGAGGGCAATCTGGGCCTGTCGAATGCGCTGCTGCGGCACTTGAGCGAAAAGCTGCCCGTCAGCCGCTGGCAACGTGATCTGACCGACAGCACGGTGCTGCGCAACATGGGCGTGGCCATCGGCTACGCGGTGTTGGCGTATCACTCGCTGGCCGTGGGTCTGGGCAAATTGGAACTGAACCGCGAAGCTCTGGCGGCGGACTTGGACGCTGCGTGGGAAGTGCTGGCAGAGCCCATTCAGACCGTGATGCGGCGTTACGGCGTGCAAGGCGCGTACGAAAAACTCAAGGCGGCGACGCGGGGCCAGACCGTCACTGCGGCCGATCTGCACGCATTGATTCAGAGCCTGGAGATCCCAGAAGCTGACAAGCAGCGCCTCATGGCACTGACCCCGGGCGCCTACACCGGCAAGGCTGCGGAATTGGCCAAACGGGCCTGACCTGCTTCTTCTTGACCCACAGTCGCCACGGGCCGTCACACACCACGTCCCGAGTCCCGCCGGCTCTGGACGCACGCAGTGGCCTGGTCAGGCCAGATCCGCGAGTGCTTCCGCAAATCCTTCCCCAGACCTCCACTCATGGCGCAGAAATCCACCATCTACAAGGCGAACCTGCAGATCGCCGATATCGACCATGGTTACTACGCGGACCATGCACTCACGTTGGCGCGCCATCCCAGCGAGACCGATGAACGGATGATGGCGCGCCTGGTCGCGCTCGCGCTGCAAGCACATCGCCTGCAGACCGACTGCCAAGGCGATGGCACGCTGTCTTTCGGCGCGGGCCTGTCCGACCCGGATGAGCCGGACGTTTGGCTGAGGGACTACACCGAACGGACGCGGGTTTGGGTCGAAGTCGGCCAGCCCGAGGACAAACCGCTCTCCAAGGCCTGCAGCCGAGCCGATGCGGTGCTGGTCTATGCCTATGGCCATGCGGCTGAAGTCTGGTGGCGCGGCATCGAGAACAAACTCACACGCCTGGACAAGCTGCAGGTCTGGCGCATCCCGACCGCAGCCGCCCAGGAACTGGCGGCCTTGGCCGAACGCAGCATGCAACTTCAAGCAACGCTGCAGGAGGGCATGCTGATGCTGGGCAACAGCGCGCGGCAAGTCGACGTGGAGCCTGAGCGCTGGAAATAGCGACACCCGACGAACGCCGCGCTGCCGAGACGCGGTGTCAGGAACTGGCCTCAAGCCCCAGAGGCTGGGTCGGCATCATCGAACAGGCGCGCTTGGACCTGTTCGCCCCGCGCGCGTTCCGCATAGCGGTTGAAACGCCATGCTTCGCCCAATTGCGTGATGCGTCGCCAGGTTTCCCGTTTCTCCGCCGGACGCAGGTGCGTCCAGTGCTGCACCTCGTCGAAAGTACGGCCGCATCCTTTGCAAACGGAGTCCCCCTGGCTGGTGGAACAGATGGCGATGCAAGGGGTGTCGGGCGTGCTGTCATACCAAGCCAACCAAGCCTCCATCGCGGGCCCTGGCATGCTGAGCTCATCGGCTTCCTGCTCGTGAAAAAACACCATGAGGGCATACACCTCGGCCAAGGCGCGCAACGGCGGGGATAGAGTCACGCCATCGGACGCGGGTTCGCGTTCGCGCCAGTAATTGATGGCCGCTTCAATGTCGGTAATGTGGATGCCAGCCATGGGGCGTAGCTTGGTAAGAGGGAACGGAGCGCTAGAAAAGGCAGAGTTTTCCATCATACCGGGGCCGCTTGTGGGGCCGCATCAATCCGTGGTCTAATGCGGCCACGAAGGGGAGTAGCTCCCATCAGCCCTGGCACAGGGAGGCGTCAAAAATGACGTCGTCGCGGCTGATATCAACAAGTCGTCATTACGAAGCATGACTTCCGGCTTGTTGGGCACATTCTTCATGACTCCACGCCGAGCAAGACCTTCGATTGGAACCTGAGTCAGGTTTCGTCGAAGCGTGCGCGTTCTCGGCACTATCCGGTCCACCGGGTAGGGCGGGTCCTTCCTCCATCGACGGAACCGCCCAGGTTGTAAATCGAACTACAACACGGAGTCCCTCATGGAGTTTCTGTCATCACCTGCATTCTGGGTCGCACTGGGCCAGATCATCATCATTGACATCCTGCTCGGCGGCGACAACGCCGTCGTCATCGCGTTGGCCTGCCGTCGGCTGCCACCCGCCCAGCGCACCAAGGGCATCATCTGGGGCACGGCGGGTGCCATCATCCTGCGGGTCATCCTGATCGCCTTCGCGATGACCTTGCTGAATTTGCCTTTCCTCAAGTTCGCCGGCGCTCTGTTGCTGGTCTGGATTGGCGTCAAGCTGCTGGCACCGGATGAGGAAGGCCATGGCGACATCGCCGCCAGCGACAGGCTATTCGCCGCCATCAAGACCATCGTCGTCGCGGACTTGGTGATGAGCGTGGACAACGTGATCGCCATCGCGGGTGCGGCGCAGAACGCGGGGGACCACTCCTTGCTGCTGGTCGTCCTCGGCTTGTTGATCTCGATCCCGATCATCGTCTGGGGCAGCCAGCTCGTCATCAAGTTGATGGAGCGTTTCCCCGCCATCATCACGGCCGGCGGCATGCTGCTTGGCTGGATCGCGGGCGGCATGCTGGTGACCGACCCCGCCTTCGCCAACCCCGACAAATGGCAATGGGTGTTCAAGCTGCCGCAGTCGGATGTCCTGAAATATGGCGCGAGCATCGCCGGCGCGCTGCTGGTGCTGGTGATCGGCAAGTACTTTGCTGCTCGCCGCGGCGGACAGGTTGCGCACACCGCGTCCGGCAAGCCAAGCAGCCACACCGCTTGACCACGCATGTCGTGAATCACGCGATCAAGAATCACCCAGGTAGTTTCCCCCGTCCCTCGTTAACACAAGGAGCAAATCATGGACAACATCATTGCGTACGTGGACGATGCTGAATACGCGCTGCATCAGCTGGCGCCGATGCTGAACGAAGCATCGGGCGCCCGCCAGCCGGCTCAGTGGATCCTGGTGGCGTGCCCGCCCCGCATGTCGCGCCACATCAACAAGTGGGTGAACCACACAGCGCGTGAGAACTGGCGCAACAAATGGTCTGACAAGCTGTTCAAGCTCATCACCCCTCGACTGCATGTCCGCGGCGACAAGGTCATCACCTTGCTGTCCAGCGGGCCCCTGTTGGAGATGACGCAAGAACTGCAGCTGAAGTATGGAACCGCTCGCGTGCTGGATGCGCGCCGTCCCAAGTTCGGTCAGGATTTGCAGCCCGTCACGCCGGATCAGCCTCAGGGACAGGACTCGCGCTGGACTGTGCCCGGCGCAGTCGCTGGCATGGCGGCGTTCCTGGTACTGGCGAGCGAGTAAAGCCGGGCCAAGTTGCTCAGGCGGCGGCTTGGGGGCATGGGTTTGCGGAACCGTGCCTTCGGCCGCCTTTTTTCATTTCATCGCTCGCGCATCTGTTCGCGCAGCAGGGCGTCTACCTGCTTGCTGCGGGTCTCGATGATCGATGCCTCGATGTAGTCGTTCCCGGCCGTGCCGCGCTTGATCAGGTCCTGCGCAGCGGCATACCTGTCGCGTGCGGCGGCGTAGTCAAAACGCGAGGCATAGGCCTCGGCATCTGCACGAATCGCGCGCAGCGTTTGCCCTTGCGCCGTGGAAGCCGCCGACAGCAGCTGCCACGCCTGGGCATCGCGCGGGCGTTCAGCCAGCCAGACTTGCAGGGTTTGCGCAGCACGCGCCGCACCGCTCTGTCCCGCCATCGTCAGCGCGCGCATGCGCAACAGGGTCTCAGCACGCGGTTTTTTATCCTTGGTTTCATCGACCCCAAGGTGATTTGACGCTGCAGTCGGCTGATCCAGCAGAGCCATGGCGCGGCCCGCCTCTCCAGCAGACAGTGCCAGCTCCGCGCCCAGCAAACGCACTTGGTAAGCGCTCTGTGGCTGGGTGGAGGCGACGGCCTGCAAGCGTGCCCACATCTTTTGCGCTGTTTGTGGGTCGCGCAATTCTCCAGCGGCCCACGCGGCCGCATAGAGCAGTCCCGCGCGACGTGCAGAGGACTGGAGCGGCGTGGTGATGGTCCCCGAGAGCTCTGTCTCGGCTTGCGTCACCGCCGCGCGCAGCGAATCGACCGAGGTATCGGCCAGCACGCGCGCGCGCGCCGCCAGCATGGCATGCGCGACCGCCGTATCGCCGTCTTTGGCCTGGGCAGCACCAGCCTGCAGCTGTTGCCGGGCCTGCATGTCGGCGATCCGTTCGGTCGTCAAGGGGTGGCTGCGCAGGTACGGAAAAGCACCCGTGTCGTTATGCCGATTCGCTTGCAGCAGTTTCTGGAACATGCTGGCGAAACCCTGACCGTTGAAACCCGCCTGGGTCATCACGCCATATCCGACGCGATCCGCCTCACGCTCCATGTCGCGCGAGAAATTCAACTGCCCCTGCACGCTGGCGGCTTGTCCGCCCACGATCAGGGCCCCAGCCGCATCCGGACTCGACGCCGCAGCCAGAATACCCAGGATCATCGCGGCGATCATCCAAGGAGCCTGCTGCCCTTGGCGGCTGATCATGCGTGCGATGTGACGCTGCGTGATGTGACTGAGTTCGTGCGCCAGTACCGAGGCCAGCTCATCGGCGTCGTCCACCGAAGCAATCAACCCCAGGTGGACGCCCATGTAACCGCCTGGCAAGGCAAAAGCGTTGACGCTGCGATCGCGCCCCAGCATGATCGCCCAGGCGTACTGCGCGTCCATGTCAGGCGTCAGCTCCCCTCGAACGCGCGCGGCGGCCATGAGGCGCCACCAGAGGCCCTCCACGTAGTCGCCCAGAATCGCATCGTCGACGTAGGCGGTGCTGCGGTACAACTCACGGGCGATGCGGTCACCCAGCTGCCGTTCGGCGCCGGTGCTCATCTCCAAACCGTCGCCCAATGCAGGCAAGGCATTCGGGCTGCCTTGCGCCATCGCCGCGACGCTGAACACCAGCGTCACACACAGCAGTTTGCGCTTCAATCCGGCAAATCTCATGGCCCGTATGATGCGCGATCCACGTAACGTTTTGATAAAGCCCCTTCCATGAATGGTTTGACGCATTTCGACGCCAGCGGACAGGCGCACATGGTGGATGTCGGTGACAAGCCCGCCACGCGGCGCCTGGCGGTGGCCACCGGCCGCATCGACATGCAGGCCAGCACGCTGGCATTGATTGAAGCAGGCAACGCGAAAAAAGGCGACGTGCTGGGCGTGGCACGCATCGCTGGCATCATGGCCGCGAAGAAAACCAGTGACTTGATCCCCCTGTGTCATCCACTTGCGCTGACGCGGGTCGCGGTGGAGTTTGAGCTGATGCCAGCCAGTCCGATCTCCTCCGTGCGGTGCACGGTCAGCGCTGAAACCATCGGCCCCACGGGGGTGGAAATGGAGGCATTGACCGCAACCCAGATCACACTGCTCACGATTTATGACATGTGCAAGGCCGTGGACCGGGGGATGCAGATCCACGATGTGCGCCTACTGGAAAAGCACGGGGGAAAGTCCGGCAGCTACACGGCTCCCTGAACCCGGCGACATCAGCCACTAGCCCGCTTTATGGAAACCCAGAAAGGCGAGGGCGTGGACGGGTCGCCAAGCTCTCAGTTGTCGGTCAACTGAGGGGCGAGCGTTCCCACCTTCAGGCCAGTTTCGCGGCACGCACCGGGCAGGTATTTGGGGTCCACCGTGCCAGGGCCGCACTTCCAGCCCACGATCTTGCCATCGCTCACCTCGGGCACGAGCAAGACGGTCTTGTCTTCCACCGCGGCGGAGATATTGTGGACGGTGACCTGGACGGCGCCTTTTTCATCCGTCTGCACGCCGCGCACGTACTGGGTCGTGGAAGTCGCCGATTCGCAACCCCAGCCCCCCCCCGCAGGCAACGCGGTACCGGCCTTGGCCTGGTAGACCTCGCTCACGGCCGTGCGGCATTGCGACGCTGCCAGCACCGCTTCCGACATCTTGGCCCGCACCGCGTAGTCTTGATACCAGGGCAGGGCGATGGCGGCCAGGATACCGATGATCGCCACGACGATCATCAGTTCGATCAGGGTGAACCCCTTTTGGAGAGCGTGCTTCATGAATACTCCTTCTTGAGCAATGGTGATGTGTCTTGCAAAGCTTGGCGCCGCAGATCCGCGCCGCCATGAACGCGGCGAAGAATACCCCAAGACTTCGACGGGCAGCGCTGCGTTCAGCCCCGCATCGGCGCAGAGGCTTGACGCGCGTCAAACCAGACCGGGAATCGCCCCGGTCAGATTGATTTCAGGGATGTGGTTTTTTCGATGAGGCCTGGCGGGCGGCCTCGCGCCAGGTTGGGACGCCTGGCTTACAAATCGAACTCTTGGCCTGCTTGAAGGCCATGCAGTTCGTACAAGCGGCCGCCCTGGTCCTTGGCCCCAGGCGGCGTGGATTTCTGCGTGCTGTCCCGCTGCAGCCCGCCCAACTCCACGAGGATCTGGACTGTCTCCGTCGGCTTGGTGTGCGTGATGTAGATGGGGAAATCCTTGCCCGGAGCGATCTGAGCCAGCTCCTGCGCCAGAGTGTCGGGGGCGAGATGCTGGCTGATTTCCGCCAACTTGCTTTCCCGACGGCTGAAGGCTGTTTCAATCACCAGCATGCGCACATCGTCCAGCTGATTGACCCGCTGCCAGAACGCGGGGTTGGGGCCCGTGTCACCGCTGAACACCCACGTGGCCGCCTGGCCATCCTTGCGCACGGCTGGATCGGCACTCACGGCGTAACCGACAGCAGGCACGGTGTGCTGAGCCGGCAAAGCCTCGATGCGTCGGCCGCCGATCTCCACGACCTCGCCAGTTTCAATGGGCGCGAAACGCATGAAGGGCGCCGCCTCGCTGGGAATGCGGCTGAAGTCGGGCCAGATCAGGTTGTTGAAGATGTGCGCCCGCATCGCCTCGATGGTCTGCGGCAAGGCATGCACCATGACCGGTTGCCGCCGGCGCGCGCCCATGGCGTCGAGCATCAGCGGCAAGGCCGTGATGTGGTCCAGGTGGGCATGGGTGATGAAGACATGGTCGATGCGCAGCATCTCGCCAACCGTGAGGTCGCCGACCCCGGTGCCAGCATCCACCAGAATGTCCGTGTCAATCAGGAAAGAAGTGGTGCGGCTACCTCGCGCGATCGCGCCAGAACAGCCCAAAACCCGCACCTTCATGTTCGCTCCATCGAGCATCAGCCCGCTTTTGAATTGCCCGAAACAGAAACTTGTGGAGAAAAACCCAAGGCCGTTCGCTCATGATCATGCCCGAAGCCGCTTTTTTCTGCAACATCTCGAAACATGTTGTCAGCATAACCCGGCTTGAGCCGATCGGTGATGCGCCCGTCGCAGGTACAGCCCCGGGTTGAGAGAAAAATCACAAGGTGGGCCGTTGCCCTTGCGCATGAACCAGCAGGACCGTGATGTTGTCGCGGCCACCCCGGTCATTGGCCATGTCAACCAAGGCTTCGGCACGAAGCTCCAAGCTCAGTGGCAAACGCAACAGTTTGGCGATGTCCGTGTCACGCAACATGTCCGACAGGCCGTCAGAGCACATCAGGTAAATGTCTTCAGCCTCGACCGGATGTGTGTGCACTTCCAGCATGACGGCGGGATCGACGCCCAGGGCCCGGGTCACCAGGTTTCGGTGCACGGAGACCTCGGCTTGTTCCGCCGTGATGAGGCCCGCATCCAATTGTTCCTGCAACAGGGAATGGTCACGGGTGACACGAGTCAATTGGCCTTCCCGCAAACGGTAGCAGCGCGAATCCCCAATATGGCCTAGCACCAGGTCCCGGCCATGGAAGACGCCCACCACCAGCGTGGTGCCCATCCCCGCGTATTCAGAATGCTCACGCGCCGCCTGCAACACCGCGCTGTTGGCGTGCGCGACACTGCGCTCCAAGACACGGCGGATGTCGTCCAAGGTAACGGGGTTGCCCGCGTCATCGGCACGGAACCAGCCGCTCAGATCGCGCTGGATATTGGCGCAGGCCATGCTGCTGGCCACCTCCCCAGCGTTGTACCCGCCCATGCCGTCGGCCAGCACTGCCAGCCCCGCCGCATCGTCCAAGGCAAAGGCGTCCTCGTTATTGCCGCGCACTCGGCCCTGGTCGGTACGCGCGCAAAACCTGTAGCTCAAACTGCTTGCTGCCATGGCTCGTTATTTCTCCGCCACGCCAGACGCCTACCCATTTGTGAAGTGCCGCGGGACTCATTGCATCGCCCTTCAACGGGTCGATGTCGCCGACATTAGCAGAGCCCCGGGCGACCCGCAAGCCAGCTCACTTTTGTGCCGTGCAATTTGCATTTGCACACACCGATCTCGCGGCATTAGCGACAAAGCCACGCCCGACGGGGCATGGCTTTGGATCAAGACTCGGTGAGTCAGGCAATCAAGTTGCCGTATGGCCGCGTTTCTGCAAGCTTCTGCCCAGTAGCACGACCAGAATCGCACCCAGTGCCGCCGCCGCGTAATGCAGCCAGGGCTGACCGGCGAGGATCGGTTTGAGGACGTTGTCATTCATGATGGTCTCGCCGCCCACCCATCCGATCAAGGCGGCACCGAGTGTCACGATGATGGGAAAGCGCTCCATCAGGTGAATCATCAGCGAGCTGCCGAACACCACCAGCGGAATGCTGATGGCGAGACCCAACACCAGCAGCACCAGGCTGCCCTGCGCCGCCGCCGCCACGGCGATCACGTTATCCAAGCTCATCACCAGGTCAGCGATGAGGATGGTGCGAACGGCGGCCATCAGGCCACCGACCTGCTTGCCCTCGCCCTCGTCTTCCTCGTCCTCGCTCAAGAGTTGGACACCGATCCAGAGCAGCAGCACGCCGCCCACGATCTGCAGGAACGACAGCTCCAGCAGCTTGGCCGCCACGACGGTCAGCGCCACGCGCAGCACCACCGCCGCGCCGGAGCCGAACAGGATGGCCCGTTTCTGCTGGTGCGGTGGCAGGGAACGCGCGGCCAGGGCAATGACCACGGCGTTGTCGCCGGACAGAATGATGTTGATCCAGATGATCTTGAGCAGACCGATCCAGAAGTTGGCATCCTGCAAGAATTCCATCGAAAAACTCCTTAGCTGTTATGGTTTCTAGTAGAAGGAATGAAGCCCGATGATCCATGCGGACCATCGGGCCAGGTATAGAGGAAAACGTCAGTTCTTGACCGCAGTCAAGAGGAAAAACGCTCGCCGCCGACTCAGAGCATGGCCTTGAGCAGCTTGCCCATTTCCGAGGGGTTGCGCGTGACCTTGAAACCGCACTCTTCCATGATGGCCAGCTTGGCATCGGCCGTGTCGGCGCCGCCGGAGATCAGGGCGCCTGCGTGGCCCATGCGCTTTCCGGGAGGCGCCGTCACGCCAGCGATGAAGCCGACGATGGGCTTTTTCATGTTGGCCTTGCACCAGCGTGCGGCCTCGGCTTCGTCGGGGCCGCCGATCTCGCCAATCATGATGACGGCGTCGGTGTCCGGATCGTCGTTGAACGCCTTCATCACGTCGATGTGCTTCAAGCCGTTGATCGGGTCACCGCCGATGCCCACGGCGCTGGATTGACCGATGCCGAGTTCCGACAGCTGCGCGACGGCTTCATAGGTCAGGGTGCCCGAGCGGGAAACGACACCCACGCGACCCTTCTTGTGGATGTGGCCCGGCATGATGCCGATCTTGATTTCATCGGGCGTGATCAAGCCGGGGCAGTTCGGGCCCAGCAGCAAGGTCTTCTTGCCGCCCTTGGCCTCTTTTTCTTTCATTTTGTTGCGCACGACCAGCATGTCGCGCACCGGAATGCCTTCGGTGATGCAGATGGCCAGATCCAGGTCGGCCTCGACGGCCTCCCAGATCGCATCAGCGGCGCCCGCCGGGGGCACGTAGATCACCGACACGGTGGCGCCGGTCTGCTTGGCGGCTTCCTTCACGGAGGCGTAGATCGGGATGTTGAAGATGGACTCACCGGCCTTCTTCGGGTTCACGCCAGCGACGAAGCAGTTCTTGCCGTTCGCGTATTCCTGGCACTTCTCGGTATGGAACTGACCGGTCTTGCCCGTGATGCCCTGGGTGATGACCTTGGTGTTCTTGTTGATGTAAATCGACATGATGGATTCCTTCGCGTCTGGTCTGGGCTTACTTCACGGCGGCGACGATCTTGGTCGCGGCCTCGGCCATGGTGTCGGCGCTGATGATGGGCAGGCCGCTTTCGGCCAGCATCTTCTTGCCCAGTTCCTCGTTCGTGCCCTTCATGCGCACGACCAGCGGCACCTTCAGGCTCACGGCGCGGCTGGCCGTGATCACGCCGGTGGCGATGGTGTCGCACTTCATGATGCCGCCGAAGATGTTGACCAGGATGCCCTCGACCTTGGGGTTCTTGAGCATGATCTTGAAGGCTTCGGTCACCTTCTCGGGCGTGGCGCCACCGCCCACGTCCAGGAAGTTGGCCGGCTCGCCACCAAACAGCTTGATGGTGTCCATGGTCGCCATGGCCAGACCGGCGCCGTTGACCAGGCAGCCGATATTGCCGTCCAGGCTGATGTAGGCCAGATCGAACTTGGAGGCTTCGATTTCAGCCGCGTCTTCCTCGTCCAGATCGCGGTAAGCAACGATCTCGGGATGGCGGAACAGGGCGTTGGAATCAAAATTGAACTTGGCGTCCAGGGCGACGATGTTGCCCTTGCTGTCGCGGTTCAGCGGGTTGATTTCGACCAGGGAAGCGTCCGTGTCCATGTAGCACTTGTAGAGCTTCTGGCAGATGTCGATGAACTGCGACAGGGAGTCGGCGGGCAGGTTGATGCCCTTGGCCAGTTCCTTGCCGTTGGCCTCGGTGAAGCCCACGAGCGGGTCGACGAAGATCGTGACGATCTTCTCGGGCGTGCTGTGCGCCACTTCCTCGATGTCCATGCCGCCTTCGCTGGAGGCGATGAAGGCCACCTTCTGCGTGCCGCGATCGGTCACGGCGGACAGGTAGTATTCCTTCTGGATGTCGGCGCCTTCTTCGATGTACAGGCGGCGCACCTTCTGGCCCTCAGGACCCGTTTGGTGGGTCTTGAGCTGCATGCCCAGGATCTGGCCTGCCAGCGTCTTCACATCGTCGACCGTCTTGGCGACCTTGACGCCGCCGCCCTTGCCACGGCCACCGGCGTGGATTTGCGCCTTGACAACCCAAACCGGGCCGCCCAGCTTCTGGGCAGCTTCAACGGCTTCTTGAACGGTGAAGGCTGCAATGCCGCGCGGCACAGGCACACCAAACTGACGCAAGATTTCCTTGCCTTGGTATTCGTGGATCTTCATGAGGGCTCTCTCAGGAAATGGTTTCTATCGGTTGCCGAAGCCGGTGGCCGGACAGGGCGCACCGTCAACGTTGCGCAAGGCGCGGGCACGGCCAGCGGTTCGCGCTGGTTCAGACGCAGCGCCGAAATGTATCATGTTGCCTTGCACAAGGTCGGTGCGCCGTCACCCGGCCGCCCGCGTTGGCAGGCCAGGCCACCGCGGCCTGGGCTCGTCACTCCCATTCCGCCACCATGACCCGAAAAAAAGTCTTCATTGACGGCGAAGCCGGTACCACGGGCTTGCAAATTCGTGAGCGCCTGCAAGCCATGCCGCAGGTCGAGCTGCTGAGCATCGCCCCCCAGCACCGCAAGGACCCCGCGGCCAAGCGCGACATCCTGACCACGGCTGACTTGGCCATCCTCTGCCTGCACGACGAAGCCGCCGTGGAAACGGTGGCCCTGGTCGATGCACTGGAGACTTCGGGCGAGTTAGGTGGAAAAACGGGACCGCGCATCATTGACGCTTCGACGGCGCACCGCGTGGCCCCCGGCTGGGTTTACGGCTTTCCCGAGCTGACCCGCGACCATGCGCGAGCGGTGGCCCAGGCACGACGGGTCGCCAATCCGGGTTGCTATCCCACAGGCGGGATCGCGCTGCTGCGCCCGCTGATCGACGCGGGCCTGCTGCCGACGGACTACCCCATCGTGCTGTCGGGCTACTCGGGTTACTCGGGCGGTGGCCGCAGCATGATCGAAGCCTACGAAGTCACCAAGACCGCTCCACCGTTGGAAGTCTATGGCCTGGGCCTCACGCACAAACATCTGCCCGAGTTCCAGCGCTACACCGGCCTGACGCGCCGGCCCATTTTCGTGCCCGCCGTGGCGAACTATTACGCGGGCATGATCGACCAGATCGGCTTGCAGTTCGATCTGATGAAGGGCGTGCGCAAGGCCGAGCAATTGGAAGAAGCACTGCGCGCCCACTACGCGGGCAGCGAATGGGTGCGTGTCATGCCGCCCCAGACGAGCGGCCGGCTCGAGCCCACCGCGCTCAACAACACGAACCAGATGGAACTCAGCGTCTACGGCAACGACGTGCTGGGCCAAGCCGTGTTGGTGGCGCGCTTCGACAACCTGGGCAAGGGCGCCAGCGGGGCTGCCGTGCAGAACCTGAAGTTGATGCTAGGACTTTGAGTTCCGGTCGTCCAAGCACTCACTTCCGAGCTCTCGATCCTCCGGCTCTAGCACCTGGATGCTGAGCACGCGACGCACGACGTCTCCAGAAAACCCCCGCGACAGCAAAAATCGGCCTTGCCGTGCGCGGTCCTTGGCGTCCACGGGGATAGCGTCAAAACGACGCTGCCAGACTTGGCGAGCGCGCGCTTCCTCGCTGTCTTGCAAGCCTGCCAAGGTCTGGGTGATGAGCGCGCGGTCCAGCCCCTTGTCCTGCATCTCCTGCCTCAGGCGCGCTGCGCCATAGGCACTGGCACGGCGGTGCGCCAAGGATTCAGCGGCACGGCGTTCGTCCAGAAAACCCCGTGCTTGCAACTCGTCCAGCGCCTGGGCCAAGGTGCCGGGCTCTTCCTCGAAGCGCGCCAGCTTGCGTTCCAACTCTCGACGGGTGTGTTCACGCTGGCTCAACAACCGCAAAGCCCGGCCCTTCAGGCTGGGCTGAAAGGCCGGTTTGCGGCTGGGCTCTGGACTGTTGGACAGACCAGGCCTGTCGGAAGCCGACATGGGCGGAGCTTCAGGCTTCTGCGTTGTCGCCACCGGCCGAGGCAAGGGGCGCACCCCCCTCACCGCGCAGCGGGATGCCCAGCGACTCACGCACCTTGTTCTCAATTTCCAAGGCCAGTTCTGGGTTCTCGCGCAGGAACTCACGGGCGTTGTCGCGGCCTTGACCGATTTTTTCGCCGTTGTAGGCATACCAAGCGCCGGACTTGTCGATGATGTGGGCGGTCACCCCCATGTCAATCACTTCGCCCTCGCGGCTGACGCCTTCCCCGAACAGGATGTCGAATTCGGCGCTCTTGAAAGGCGGACTGACCTTGTTCTTCACCACCTTGACCTTGGTTTCATTGCCGATGGCTTCCTCGCCCTTTTTGATGGTGCCCGTGCGGCGGATGTCCAGGCGCACCGAGGCGTAGAACTTCAGCGCGTTACCACCCGTGGTGGTTTCGGGGCTGCCGAACATCACGCCGATCTTCATGCGGATCTGGTTGATGAAAATGACCGTGGTGTTGGTCTTCTTGATCGTGGCGGTCAGCTTGCGCAGCGCCTGGCTCATGAGGCGGGCTTGCAGGCCAGGCAGGCTGTCGCCCATTTCACCTTCGATTTCAGCCTTGGGCGTGAGTGCGGCCACCGAGTCCACGACGATCAGATCCACAGCGCCCGAACGCACGAGGCTGTCCACGATTTCCAGCGCCTGCTCGCCCGTGTCCGGCTGGCTGATCAGCAAATCCTGCAGATTCACGCCCAGCTTCTGCGCGTACTGCGTGTCCAGGGCATGCTCGGCATCGACGAAGGCGCAGGTGCCGTCCATCTTCTGCATCTCGGCGATGACCTGCAGCGTCAGCGTGGTTTTGCCCGACGATTCGGGGCCGTAAATCTCGATCACGCGACCACGCGGCAAACCGCCGACGCCCAGCGCGATGTCCAGCCCCAGGCTGCCGGTGGAGACGACCTGGATGTCCTCGATCTTCTCGCCCTCGCCCAAACGCATGATGGTGCCCTTGCCGAACTGCTTTTCGATCTGGGCCAGGGCGGCCTGCAGGGCTTTGGCTTTTTCGCTGTTGGCGTTCTTGACGGCGGTGTCCATGGTGTTTCCTTGGTCGGGTTGAAGAGGAGCGCCTGATCTTTCTCACAGGCTGGATACTTGAACAGCACTTTATCAGCGCGATACCTTCCCGTAAAGCCAATTTTTAGTCATTTTGGCTTACTATTTGGTCATGGCCTCAGACAACACTCGCCCCCAGGCATCGCGGATCGACGACGGGTGGCGCCAGACCCACCTGGGCCGGCTCCTGGGCCATGCCATGCGCCGTTTCGACAGCCGCGTGCAAGCGCTGATGGCGCATGACGCCGAGGTGCCGCTGGCCTTGTCCCATCTGGCAGCACGCGGGCAGATCAGCGCCGCGCACATCCACATCACGCGGCACCTGGCTGTGACGGGCTCCCGGCTGCAAGATCTGGCCGACGCCGCTGGCATGAGCAAACAGGCCATGGGCAAACTGGTGGATCAATGCGTGGCCTGGGGTCTGGTGACGCGCGAGGCCGATCCGCATGACGGCCGCGCCAAGCAGGTGCGCTTCACGACCGCAGGTCTGGCGTGGCTGGGCGGCTTCCAGCGGGCCGTGCGCCAGGCCGAGGCCGAGCTGCGGCAAGCCGTGGGCGAGGACGTGGCCACCGTGATCGCCCTGGGCCTGGAAGCCTACGCAGGCAGCTGAGCCGCGCGACGGCGCCCTTGGGTGCGGCGCAGTCTGCTGGCACTGGATCGGCAAGGGGCGCCGCCAAGCAACCCGCCTAGAATCGCTCCAGACATGACGCAGCCCGCCCCCGTAAGGCGGTGAACTGCACGGAGACACACGCATGCGAATTCTGATTGCGGAAGACGATCAGGTCCTGGCCGACGGCCTGCTGCGCACCTTGCGCGGCTCGGGCGCCGCGGTCAACCACGTGGCCAATGGCGCCGAAGCCGACGCGGCCTTGATGACCCAGCCCTCCCAGTTCGACCTGCTGATCCTGGACCTGGGCCTGCCCAAGCTGCATGGCCTGGAGGTGCTGCAACGCTTGCGCGCCCGCGGTGCCAGTCTTCCCGTGCTCATCCTCACCGCTGCAGACAGCGTCGAAGACCGCGTCCAAGGCCTGGACTACGGTGCCGACGACTACATGGCCAAGCCCTTCAGCCTGCAGGAACTGGAGGCGCGTGTGCGCGCCCTGACACGCCGAGGCCTGGGCGCAGCCAGCGGCCTCATCCGTCATGGCCCCCTGGTGTACGGCCAGGCCGGACACGTGGCGACCATCGATGGCCGCTTGGTGGAGCTGTCCGCGCGCGAATTGGGTCTGTTGGAAGTGCTGCTGCAGCGCTGCGGCCGTCTGGTCAGCAAGGACCAGCTGGTCGATCGCCTCTGTGAATGGGGTGAGGAGGTGAGCAACAACGCGATCGAGGTCTACATCCACCGCCTGCGCAAGAAGATCGAAGGGGGCCCCATCCGCATTGCCACCGTGCGCGGCCTGGGCTACTGCCTGGAACGGATACAGCCGGAGGCTGCGGTCGGGGTGGATTCCGATTCCCCATCCCTGGCCTGAGGCTCGGCCCGACTCCCCACAGTTCAGTTCCATGCCTTTCGGCAGAAAGCTCTTTCACCGGGAACAACGCTCGCTGTTCGGGGAAATCCTCGATTGGATGCTGACGCCACTGCTGATCCTCTGGCCAGTCAGCCTCATTCTCACCTGGCTGGTGGCCCAGAACATCGCGGGGCGGCCCTTTGACCATGCCTTGGAGCTTCAAGTCCGGGCGCTCGCGCACCACCTGAGCCTCCAGAACCCCAGCCCCCGGGGCCAGACCCGCTTCGATCCGCCGATGCCCGCGCGCACCCTCTTGCACGCGGATGCCACCGACACCCTGCATTTCCAGGTCTTGGGCGCTCAGGGTGAATTCCTTTCAGGCGATCCTGATTTCCCGTCACCCCCTGCCCTTGAAAACCAGGAGGGCATTGCCCGCCCTGGCCTGGAGCCGGGCGTCGTGCAGTTGCGCAACGATGAGTTCGAAGGCACGCCCGTGCGCATCGCCTACCTGTGGATCGCGCTCGCACCCCTGCCCTACACCGATGGCGCGCCCGCCGCGGGGTCACTGCTGGCGCTGGTCCAGGTCGCCGAGACCCTGGACAAGCGCTCCCAGTTGGCGGCGGAAATCATCAAGAGCGTGATGCTGCCGCAGTTTGCGATCCTGCCCTTGGCGGTGCTGCTGGTCTGGCTGGCGCTGGCGCAGGCGATCCGGCCCCTGGATCATCTGGCCAGCCACATCCGCGCACGGGCACCCGAGGATCTGAGCCCGCTGGAGACACGGTCCGTGCCCCTGGAAGTGGCGCCCCTGGTGACCTCGATGAACGACTTGCTGACG
Organism: Hylemonella gracilis ATCC 19624; assembly: GCF_000211835.1. Lineage (GTDB taxonomy): Bacteria > Pseudomonadota > Gammaproteobacteria > Burkholderiales > Burkholderiaceae_C > Hylemonella > Hylemonella gracilis. Next base: position 31,148 of record NZ_AEGR01000093.1, read on the forward strand.
CGGCTCAAGGAGTCAGTGACCGCCCAGAAGCGTTTTCTGGCCGATGCCGCGCACCAGCTCAAGACCCCGCTGGCGGGCTTGCGCATGCAAGCGGATCTGGCGCAGCGCCATGACGCCAGCCCGCAGAACCTTCGACAGTCTCTGCAGCAGATCGTTCGTGCCAGCACCAACGCGACCCACACCGTCAACCAGTTGCTGGCCCTGGCCCGGGCCGAAGGCAGCGGCGCGGCGCTCGCCCATCAGCGGTGCGACCTGGCGCAAATCACCATGGAGGCCATGCGAGAAGTGGTGCCCCTGGCCTTGGAAAAGCATCTGGACTTCGGCTACGACGGTCTCGCCCCGGGAGCGCCTGGCGCGCAACTCGACGGCAACCCCACCTTGCTGAAGGAACTGGTGCGCAATCTGCTGGACAACGCGATCAAGTACACGCCCAGCAGTCCGCAACAACCCGGCATCATCACCGCCCGCGTGCTGTTCGCCGCCCCTGGCCAGATGCTGCTGCAAGTCGAAGACTCCGGGCAGGGCGTGCCCGAAGCAGAACGGGGGCTGATCTTCCAGCCCTTCTACCGCGCCTTGGGCACGCAGGCGGATGGGTCGGGACTGGGCTTGTCCATCGCTCAGGAAATCGCCCGTCAGCACCAGGCACGCATTGAGGTCGAAGACCTGAATCCCGGCCAGCCGCAACCGGGGACACGGTTCACGGTGCGCTTTGCGGTGGGCAAGACCTCGGCGTCCTGAACGGACCTCGCACAGCCACCGGTTCAGGGTGGGCAGGTCGTCGGCGCCTTGCCGTTGAGGGTGGGCAGAGATTGCAAGGCAGCTTGGCCCGCGGCTGCGTGGGACGCATCCGGCGCCTGCACGCGAACCCAAGCCTGACGGCGTTCGGGCCATTCCTGCACGACACGCGCGGTGCGCACGCCACGCTTTTGCATCGCTTCGAGTTCGTCCTGGGCCTTGGCCTGCGTCTCGAAGCGCGCCAACGACAACCCGGGCTGCAGCTCGGGGTTGTCCAAGGTCTGCAAGCCTCGGCGGGTGCGCGGCGAGAGCTGGGCACGCTTGCGATCCAGCTCCGCCGTGTTGGCATAACGTCCCATGTAGATGATCCAACGCGCGGGGGCCGTGACGCGCACATCCAAGGTCCAACTCCCCGCAGAGAGCGACTGGCCGAGTTGGCGGCGCACCGCCTCCAACTGCGCGGCCTGGGTCACGTCCCACGGACCCGCCTGCCAGCACTGCGCGGTCGCGCGGGCCGAGGCTTCTTCGGCGACTTCGGGCGCCTGAGCGGCAGGAGCAGCGACTTGCGGCACGGGGGCGGGCGGGAGGGCCGGGGCGGACAGTATCCGTAAGGCCTCCGGTCGGACCTGCTGCGCGAGGCGCTCAGGTTCATGCTGTTCCGCCGGCGCCCAACCATAGGCGCGCAACAAGCCTTGCGACCAGGCGAAATAGCCAGCGTTCAGCAGTATCAGCAACAGGGCGACGACGCGCAGCATGCAAGCAAAGAAGGAAGAATACGACCGCAACCGCGGACCAGACGGCAGGACTCAGTCCGCCATGGGCCGCACGCTGACTTCGGCGGAGTCGATGGTTTTCAGGCCCGTCGAAGTATGCACCAGCAAGGCGCCGCGTTCGTCGACGCCCCGGGCCATGCCCTCCGTGCCATCACTCAGCCGTACGGCGCGGCCTGCAAAGGCGTCGCGGGCCAGCCAGGATGCGCGCACGGGCGCGAAACCCAGAGCCTGGAATCGCAGCACAGATTGGACTAGCGGCAGGGCCAGGCGCGATAGCACGGTGGGGGCGTCCCACTCGGGGTCTATTTCGCGCGCCCAAGCCGGAGGGGTGCGCATGTCCGACGCGCCTTGGCACACGCGCTCGCTGATGTTCAGCCCCACGCCGATCACGGCGTAACGCAAGTCCAGCGCTTCGATGAGCACCCCCGCGAGCTTGCGGTCCTGCCACCACAGATCATTGGGCCACTTGAGCCGCACCTCGGGATGCAGCGCCTCGGCCAGGGACAGCCCAACGGCCAATGACAGGCCTGACCAGTCCGTGCGATCCAAAGGCAGCCCCAAAGAGAACATCAGCAGATCGCCAGGCTGCACACCACTGTTCCAGGGCCGACCGAGCCGGCCCCGACCTGCGGTTTGGTGTTCGGCGACCAGCAGCACGGGCTCGCGCTGGCCGTCGCGAGCACGGCGCATCAGCTCGCTGTTGCTGGAGTCGACTTGCGGCAACACCTCAACCGTGAAACCGGGCAGCAGGGGAACCACCGCTTCCCAGATCGCCTCGGCGGGCCAGCGCAGCGGCATGGAGATCGCCCCGTTTTCCAAGCTGTCCGGAAGCGACAAGGCGCACCTCAGCGCTTGGGCGCCAGCAGAGTGCCTCGGCAGTTCTTGCTGCCGCACCAGCAGGGGTATTCGGCCTTGAGTTTCTTGGTGTAAGGCTCGTCGATGATCAGACCGTAGTCGTAGTTGAGTTCCTCGCCGGTCTTGATCTTGCGCAGCGCCTTGATGAAGACACGACCTTCGTCGGTTTCGTCCGCTTCGCAGTTCGGATTGCAGGAGTGGTTGATCCAGCGCGAGGCATTGCCCCCCACCTTGGCGTCGATCACATGGTCTTCGTCGACGTGAAAGTAGAAGGTGTGATTGGGGTCCTTGGGATCGTGCGGATGACGGCGCAGCGCTTCCTTCCAGTTGATGATTTCACCCACATACTCAATGATGACTTCACCCCGGGCGATGTCCTGCAGGGCGAACACGCCCTTGCCGTGGACGCCGGAGCGCCGGACCTGGATACGGCGGCCGGAAGATGAGGAATCGGCGGGGAGTTTGGACACGGCGGATTTTTTTGGTAAGGTGAACTCGTATGGGCGCGCGCGGGCGCGCCTGCGTAGGCGTGCGCACGCGTGTGTGGGCGCGCGAGACAGGGATTGTATTCATGAAGACTTTGGTCATCGCAGAGAAACCATCGGTCGCGCAAGACATCGTGCGCGCCCTCACTCCAACCTCGGGCAAGTTCGAGAAGCACGACGAGCATTTCGAGAACGAGCAGTACGTGGTCACAAGCGCCGTGGGCCACCTGGTCGAGATCCAGGCGCCTGAGCAATACGACGTGAAGCGGGGCAAGTGGAGCTTCGCCCACCTGCCCGTGATTCCGCCGCATTTCGAGCTCAAGCCGGTCGACAAGACCAAGACCCGCCTGAACGCCGTGGTCAAGCTGGCCAAGCGCAAGGACGTGGACAAGCTGATCAACGCTTGTGACGCGGGCCGCGAGGGCGAACTGATCTTTCGCCTGATCGAACAATATGCCGGCGGCGCCAAGCCGCTGGGCAAGCCCGTCTCGCGCCTGTGGCTGCAAAGCATGACACCCCAGGCCATCCGCGATGGCTTTGAGCAGTTGCGCAGCGACAAGCAGATGCTGCCCCTGGCCGACGCCGCGCGCAGTCGAAGCGAGGCCGACTGGCTGGTCGGCATCAATGGCACGCGCGCCATGACGGCCTTCAACTCGCGCGATGGGGGCTTCTTCCTCACCACCGTGGGCCGCGTGCAGACCCCCACGCTGGCCGTGGTGGTGGAGCGCGAGGAGCAAATCCGCAAATTCATCAGCCGCGACTACTGGGAAATCCACGCCACGTTCGGGGCGCAGGCTGGCGAGTACGCCGGCAAATGGTTCGACCCGAAATGGAAGAAGAACGAGGAAGACCCCGAGAAGAAGGCTGATCGCCTCTGGAACGAGCGCGACGCACGCGCAATCGCCGATGCCGTGCGCGGCCAGCCGGCCACCGTCACCGAGGAGAGCAAGCCCAGCACGCAGGCCTCGCCCACGCTGTTCGACCTGACCAGTCTGCAGCGCGAGGCCAATGGCAAATTCGGCTTCTCCGCCAAGACAACCTTGTCCATCGCGCAGAGCCTGTACGAGCGCCACAAGGCCTTGACCTACCCGCGGACTGACTCGCGCCACCTGCCAGAAGACTATCTCGCCGTGGCCAAGCAGACCTTCGAGATGTTGGCGGACTCGCACCTCAAGCACTTGGCACCGCATGCCGCGACGGCGCTGAAGAACGGCTACGTTAAACCCAGCAAACGCATCTTCGACAACGCCAAGGTCAGCGATCACTTCGCCATCATCCCGACGCTGCAGGCACCCAGCGGCTTGAGCGAAGCCGAACAGAAGCTCTACGACCTGGTGGCACGGCGTTTCATGGCGGTGTTCTTCCCTAGCGCGGAATACATGGTCACCACCCGCATCACGACCGCCGCCAGCCATCAATTCAAGAGCGAAGGCAAGGTACTGGTCAGGCCGGGCTGGCTGGCCATCTATGGCAAGGAAGCCGAGGACGAAACCGACGACAAGGACAAGGACAACAGCAAGATCCTCGTCCCCGTGCAGGCCAACGAGAAGGTCAAGACCCAGGCCGCCGATGCCAAGGGCCTGAAGACCCGACCGCCGGCACGCTACAGCGAAGCCACCCTGTTGAGCGCGATGGAAGGCGCCGGCAAGATGGTGGAGGAGGACGAGTTGCGCGAGGCCATGAGCGAGAAGGGCCTGGGCACGCCCGCCACGCGAGCCGCCATCATCGAAGGCTTGCTCAACGAAAAGTACATGCTGCGCGAGGGCCGCGAACTGATCCCGACCGCCAAGGCCTTCCAGCTGATGACCCTGCTGCGCGGCCTGGGCGTGGAGGAGCTCTCCAAACCCGCGCTGACGGGAGAGTGGGAATACAAGTTGTCGCAGATGGAGCGCGGCCAGCTCACGCGCGAGGCCTTCATGCGCGAGATCGCGGCCATGACGGAACACATCGTCAAGAAGGCCAAGGAATACGACCGCGACACCGTGCCCGGCGACTACGCCACGCTGGCCACGCCGTGTCCAAACTGCGGCGGCGTGGTCAAGGAAAACTACCGCCGCTACGCCTGCGTGGGCAAGAAGGGCACGGGCGAGGACGCCTGCGGCTTCTCTTTCACCAAGATGCCCGCGGGCCGCGCCTTTGAACTGCCCGAGGTCGAGCAGTTCCTGCGCGACAAGCGCATTGGCCCGTTGGAAGGCTTCCGCTCCAAGGCGGGCTGGCCCTTCACCGCCGAGATCGCGCTGGCCTACAGCGAGGAAGAAAAGAACTGGAAGCTGGAATTCGACTTTGGCAACGAGGACGAGTCCGAGACGGGCGAACTGGTGGACTTCTCAGGCAAGTCATCCCTGGGCGCCTGCCCCAAGTGCGGCGGCGCGATCTACGAGCACGGCAAGAACTACGTCTGCGAAAAATCCGTGCCCACGCAGACCCAAGCCACGCCGAGCTGCGACTTCAAGAGCGGCCAGATCATCCTGCAGCAGCCCATCGAACGCGAGCAGATGATGAAACTGCTCGCCACGGGCAAGACCGATCTGCTGGACAAATTCGTCTCCATGCGCACGCGCCGCCCCTTCAAGGCCTACCTGGCCTGGAACGCGGAAGAAGGCAAGGTGAGCTTCGAGTTCGAACCGTCGAAGTTCCCGCGCAAGGCAGGGGCCGCTGCGGGTGCGCGCGCGGGCGCCGCCGCCAAGACTGCTGCGGGCAAGACGGCGGCAAAGAAAGCGCCCGCCAAGAAAGCCGCGGCCAAGACTAAAACGGCCCGGAAGCCTGCCGCAGGTCTGACACCCAGCGCGGAACTCGCGGCGGTGATCGGCAGCGAGCCCGTGGCTCGCACGGAAGTCATCAAGAAGATCTGGGACTACATCAAGGCCCAGGGTCTGCAGGACCCCAAGGACAAGCGCAGCGTGCTGGCGGATGCCAAGCTCCAACCCGTCTTCGGCAAGGACCGGGTGACGATGTTCGAGATCACCGGCCTGGTGGGCAAGCACCTCAGCTGAGGGGCCCGCACGCGTGGGTCAGCCCTTGAGCAGGGCGCGCACCCTCGCGTAGTTGCGCTGCACTTTGGCGATGTAGCTGGCACGCTTGGCAGGGTTGATGGCGTTGTAGGCGCCCACGGCCTTCCAGAGCGTGCCGTGCTGGCGGATTTTGTTGGACAGAATCCAGGCCCCGACGTAGATGTTGGTGCAGGCGCCCTTGAGCTTCTCGCGGTGGATGCCCATCTCGGCCAACTGGGGCAGCCAGCGGGTGTTGATCTGCATCAGGCCGACGTCGTGCGTGCCATCTGGATTGGTTGGGCCGACCGCGTTCGGGTCGAACGCGGACTCGGTCTTGGCGATGGCGATCAGCATGTGCTTGTCCACGCCAAACCGCTCGGCCGCCGCCGTGAAGCACGGGTCGAATGGCGACCACGCGTGACTGGCTGGAAAAGCCGACGGCGTGGGCGCTGCCTTCAGCTGGACAGCCTGCTGCGCGCCAGCCGCGCCAGCCGCGCCGGCGAGCGTGGTGGACAGCAACAGGGACGCCCAGCCTCTCATGGTCACACTCCGCTTATTTCGCGACGACCACCCGGACCATTTCCAAGCACTTGTTGGAATAGCCCCACTCATTGTCGTACCAGGATACGACTTTGATGAAGGTTTTGTCCAGAGCAATACCAGCATCGGCGTCGAACACCGAGGTGCAGGTTTCACCGCGGAAATCGGTGGCCACCACCTTGTCCTCGGTGTAGCCCAGGATGCCCTTGAGCGCACCCTGGCTCTGCGCCTTCATTTCGGCCTTGATGTCCTCGTAGCTGGCGTCTTTTTCCAGCTCGACCGTCAAGTCCACCACGGACACATCGCTGGTCGGCACGCGGAAGCTCATGCCGGTCAGCTTCTTGTTGAGCGCGGGAATGACCACGCCCACGGCCTTGGCCGCGCCGGTGGAGGAGGGAATGATGTTTTCCAGGATGCCGCGACCGCCGCGCCAATCCTTGTTGCTGGGACCATCGACGGTCTTCTGCGTGGCCGTGGCGGCGTGCACGGTGGTCATCAGGCCGCGCTTGATGCCCCACTTGTCGTGCAGCACCTTGGCCACGGGTGCCAGGCAATTGGTGGTGCAGGATGCATTCGAAATGATGGCTTGGCCGGCGTAGGTCTTGTCATTGACGCCGAACACGAACATGGGCGTGTCGTCCTTGCTCGGAGCAGAGATGATGACCTTCTTCGCGCCCGCGGCCAGGTGCTTGCCCGCGCTGTCCTTGTCCAGGAACAGCCCCGTGGACTCGATCACCACGTCGGCGCCCACCTCACCCCATTTCAAGTTGCTCGGGTCACGCTCCTGGGTCAGGCGGATCTTCCTGCCGTTGACGACGAGTTGGCCACCTTCGATCGAAACATCGCCCTTGAAGCGGCCATGCACGCTGTCGTACTTCAGCATGTAGGCCAGGTAGTCGGGTTCCAGCAAGTCGTTGATGCCGACGATTTCAATGTCCTTGAAATTCTGCACGGCCGAGCGGAACACATTGCGGCCGATGCGGCCAAAACCGTTGATGCCTACCTTGATCGTCATGATGCGCCTCTGGAAGTTGAGTTGATTGTGCTGGCTTACTTGGCGAGAACGGCGCGAACCGTGTCCGCAACGTTTTCTGGCGTGAAGCCGAAATGCTTGAACAACACGGGAGCGGGCGCCGATTCACCATAGGTGTCAATGCCCACGACGGCCGAGCAGCCGTATTTCCACCAGCCCCCGGTGGCGCCCATTTCAACGGCGACACGCGGCAGACCGGCGGGCAGGATGGCTTGCTTGTACGCCGCCTTTTGCCGGTCGAACACCGTGGCGCTGGGCATGGAGACCACGCGCACGGCGATCTTCTGCGCGGCCAGCAGTTCCTGAGCCTTAAGCGCCAGAGCGACCTCGGAGCCGGTCGCGATGATGAGGGCCTGGGGCTTTTTCTTCAGGCCCACGTGTTCCGGTTCGGACAGCACATACGCGCCACGGCTGATGTCACCCAGATCGCGCTTGGGCGCGTAGGCAAGGTTCTGACGCGACAGCAGCAAGGCGGTCGGTCGTGTCTTGTTCTCCAGCGCCACCGCCCAGGCCACGGCGGTTTCCGCTGTGTCGGCGGGACGCCAGACGTCCAGGTTCGGAATAAAGCGCAGGCTGGCCGCGTGCTCGATGCTCTGGTGAGTGGGGCCGTCCTCGCCCAGGCCAATGCTGTCGTGCGTGAAGACATGGATCACGCGCTGCTTCATGAGCGCGGCCATGCGGATGGCGTTGCGGCTGTAGTCGCTGAAAGTCAGGAAGGTGCCACCGTAGGGGATGTAACCCCCGTGCAGGGCCACGCCGTTCATGATGGCGGCCATGCCGAACTCACGCACGCCGTAGTTGATGTGGCGGCCCACCTTGCCATCGGACGACTTGACCACGGCACCCGTGCTGTCGAAGCGCAGCGCGGGGGTGTGGCTGGTGTTGGTGAGGTTCGAGCCGGTCAGGTCGGCGCTGCCGCCCAGCAGTTCGGGCAGCGCGGCGGTGAAGGCCTCGAGCGCGATCTGCGAGGCCTTGCGCGTGGCCACGGTGTCGGCCTTGCTGTGCGCGGCCACGGCAGCGTCCACGGCGACCTGGGCGAAGGCCTTCGGCAGATCACCCGCCATGCGTCGCTTGAATTCGGCTGCAAGTTCGGGATGCGCGGCAGCGTAGGCCGCGAACTTGTTGTTCCAAGAAGATTCGGCGGACTCACCGCGGGTCTTGGCGTCCCAGTCAGCGTAGACCTCGGCGGGGATCTCGAATGGTGCGTGCGGCCATTCCAGTGCCTCGCGCGTGAGCTTGATTTCGTCCGCGCCCAGGGGTTCGCCATGCGCCTTGGCCGTGCCCGCGCGGTTGGGGCTGCCCTTGCCGATGCTGGTCTTGCAGATGATCAGCGAGGGGCGCTCGGTTTGCGTCTTGGCCTTGGCGATGGCTTCGGCGACGGCCTGCGGATCATGGCCGTTGATGGGGCCGATCACGTTCCAGCCATAGGACACGAAGCGCAGCGAGGTGTTGTCCGAGAACCAGGGTTGCACCTGGCCATCGATGGAAATGCCGTTGTCGTCGTAGAGCGCGATCAGCTTGTTGAGCTTCCAGGCACCCGCGAGGGCGGCGGCTTCGTGGCTGACACCTTCCATCATGCAACCGTCGCCCAGGAAGACATAAGTATGGTGGTCCACGATCGCATGGCCGTCGCGGTTGAACTCGGCGGCCATCAATTTCTCGGCCAGCGCCATGCCCACGGCATTCGTGACACCCTGGCCCAGCGGGCCGGTGGTGGTTTCCACGCCAGGGGTGATACCCACTTCGGGATGGCCCGCGGTCTTGCTGTGGAGCTGGCGGAAGTTCTTCAGTTCGCCGATCGGCAGGTCATAGCCCGTCAGGTGCAGCAGGGCATAAATGAGCATCGAACCGTGGCCATTGGACAGCACGAAACGGTCACGATCCGCCCAATGCGGATTCTTGGGGTTGTGCTTGAGGTGTTGGCCCCAGAGCGCCACGGCCATGTCGGCCATGCCCATGGGAGCGCCGGGATGTCCGGAATTGGCTTGTTGTACAGCGTCCATTGCCAGCGCACGGATTGCGTTGGCCATCTGTTGGGTATTTGCCATGAGGGAGCGACTCCGGAGAAATCAGCGCGTTGGTGGGGGCGGGGAAACCCGGCATTTTACCGGGCGTCCCGTCGCCAGGCCCGAAGGGTCCGGCACGGGGCCATGTCGGGCCACGCGTGCCAGAATGAAGTGCATGCCAGACTCTTCTTTTACCGCGCAGGCCTTGATCCTGGCCGCCGGCCGTGGCGAACGCATGCGCCCCTTGACCGACACCACACCCAAACCCTTGCTTCAGGTCCGGGGACGACCTTTGCTGCAGTGGCATGTGGATGCCTTGGCCGACGGCGGGTTCACGGATTTGCTGGTCAACACGGCCTGGCTGGGCGAGCAAATTCCCGCCCATTTCGGCGCCACGCCAAGCGCCATCAGCGGCCAGCCGCTGCGCATCGCCTATTCCGAGGAAGGCCGGGATTTCGGTGCGGCGCTGGAAACGGCCGGCGGCATCGTGCGCGCCTTGCCGCACCTGTCCGAGGTCTTCTGGGTCGTGGCCGGTGACGTGTACACGCCCGGCTTCATGTTCAGTGCTGACGCCCTGCGGCGGTTTGCCGAGAGCGACAAACTGGCGCATCTCTGGCTGGTGCCCAATCCACTCCACAACCCCTCGGGGGACTTCGGGCTGAGCCCGGAGGGTCTGGCCTTGAACCTCCCCCCTTCATTCCGCGAAGCCCAGCGCACTTACACCTACAGCACCATCGGTCTGTACCGGCGCGCCTTCTTCAGCGCGCCCTTCGTCCAGTCCGTGTGCGCCATCCCAGCGGGCAACCCGAGGGGCGTCAAAGCCCCACTGGCGCCGATGCTGCGCGCGGCGATGGACAATGCCGCCGTGAGCGCCGAGCTTTACACGGGGCCTTGGACCGATGTCGGCACGCCCGAGCGCTTGCGCGAGCTCAACGCCACATCCCCCGAGGCCCACACCATCGAGACGCCATCGCCATGAACGCCCCGCTGAAGAACCCCGCCTGGTTGACGCCAGCCCCCACCGTGCTGTACGCACAACGCCGCGCGCGGCTGGCGGCTCTGATGACGCAACGGGGAGGCCCGGACGCCATCGCCATCATCCCCACGGCACCCGAGCGCATGCGCAACCGCGACAGCGACTACCTGTTCCGCTTCGACAGTTACTTCCACTACCTGAGCGGTTTCGCGGAGCCAAATGCCTGGCTGCTGATCGATAGCACTGGCCGCACCACGCTGTTCTGCCAACCCAAGGATCTGGAGCGTGAAATCTGGGACGGCATCCGCCTCGGTCCGCAGGCGGCCCCGCAGGCGCTGGGCGTGGACGCGGCCTATTCGGTGGCCGAGCTGGAGCAGCGACTGCCCAAGCTGCTTGAGAACCAGTCCACGGTCTGGTACCCCTTCGCCACGCACGCCGGGCTGGAGGCCCGGGTCGACGGTTGGCTCAAGGCCGTGCGCGCCCGTGTTCGCTACGGCGCGCTTTGCCCTGAGGCCCAGCGTGACCTTTGCGCGCTGCTCGATGAGATGCGCCTCGTCAAAGACGACTACGAGCAGGACGTGATGCGCCGCGCCTCGGCCATCAGCGCCCGCGCCCACATCCGCGCCATGCAACTCTCCGCCCGCATGCTGCGCGAGGGTCGGGACGTGCGCGAGTACCACCTGGACGCCGAGCTGCTGCACGAATTCCGCCTCGGCGGCTCGCAGTACCCCGCCTATGGCTCGATCGTTGCGGCCGGCGCCAATGCCTGCGTGCTGCACTACCGCGCCGATGCCGCGCCGGTGCGCGATGGCGATCTCGTGCTGATCGACGCCGGCTGTGAGTTGGACGGCTATGCGAGCGACATCACGCGCACTTTTCCGGCCAATGGCAGATTCAGTGGGCCGCAGCGCGCGCTCTACGACCTGGTGCTGGCGTCCCAGGATGCCGCCGTGGCGGCGACCCGCGCAGGCGCGCGCTTCAACGACCCGCACGAGGCCGTGGTGCGTGTGCTGTCACAAGGCCTGCTGGACCTGGGGTTGCTGGACAAGAACAAGACCGGATCCGTGGACGACGTCATCGCCAACCGTGCCTACTTCCGCTTCTACATGCACCGCACCAGCCACTGGCTGGGCATGGACGTGCACGACTGCGGCAGCTATGTGGAGCCTTCCGAGCTCGGCCGGACCAGCGAACGCAAGGACGCCCTGTCCGGCGAGACCATCAAGGACCGGCCCAGCCGCATCCTGCGACCCGGCATGTGCCTGACCCTCGAGCCAGGCCTGTACGTGCGCCCGGCCGAGGACGTGCCGGAATCGTTCTGGAACCTCGGCATCCGCATCGAGGACGACGCCTTCGTCACCGACAGCGGCTGCGAGCTGATCACCCGGGGCGTGCCGGTCCGGGCCGACGAGATCGAGGCTCTGATGCGGGCCTGAAGGGGCCCGCTCCGCGGGCCCAGGCCTCTGCGATCCTGGGTTCGTTCAGTGCACTGAGCGGCGACGTCGTGCGCGCACGCTATGTTGCGATTAGGCAAAAGCAATCCATCTGACACATTGGCTTGACTATCATTGGCGCAAATTGATAGTTGAAATTCATGAGGTGTGCCATGACTCGCTTTGCCCGCGCCAATTTGCCCGTGCTGAAGAAGACCGCCAGTTACTACGTGATGCACATCGTCGTGGCCGCGGCGGTGGCTTACGCCGTGACAGGCAATCTGCTCATGGCCTTCACCTTGAGTCTGCTGGAGCCCACGGTTCAGGCCGTGGCCTTCTTTTTCCACGAAAAAGTCTGGGAACGCCGATCTGCTCGCCAGCGCATGGCCGAGGTGTCGGCCACGCCCGCATCCTGAATCCGTGCGATTCGTGGGGCCGTCAAAACAGGCTGGCGCACCACAGTCAAGACTCCCAGCGGGTGCTGAGGCATTCAAACCACACGCGCCAAGTCCGCGCCGTGGTGGGGCATACAATCCAACTCCCCCAAAAAGAGCAAGCCTCTTTTGCCCGGGCACCGGTAGTGCATAGGGATGCACCTCCCGGTCGCTTCATCCACGGGCAATTGATTTGCTGCAGGAGATTCTTTGATGTCCAGCACCCCGTCGTCCAACGACAAGCGCGAGCAGATCCGCCGCGCCGCCCTTGAATACCACCAGTTCCCGGTTCCCGGCAAGATCGCGATCGCGGCCACCAAGCAGCTGATCAATCAGCATGACCTGGCGCTGGCCTACACCCCCGGCGTCGCCGCGCCTTGCGAGGAGATCGCGAAGGACCCTGACGCGTCCTACAAATACACCTCCCGCGGTAACCTGGTCGGCGTGATCACCAACGGCACGGCCGTGCTGGGCCTGGGCGACATCGGCCCGCTGGCCGGCAAGCCGGTGATGGAAGGCAAGGGCGTGCTGTTCAAGAAGTTCGCCGGCATCGACGTGTTCGACATCGAAATCGACGAGAAGAAGGACCTCGACAAGCTGGTGGACATCATCGCCTCCTTGGAGCCCACCTTCGGCGGCATCAACCTCGAGGACATCAAGGCGCCGGATTGCTTCTACGTCGAGCGCAAGCTGCGCGAGCGCATGAAGATTCCGGTCTTCCATGATGACCAGCACGGCACGGCGATCGTCGTGGCGGCGGCCCTGACCAATGGCCTGAAGGTCGCGGGCAAGGAGTTGAAGAACGTCAAGCTCGTCACCTCCGGCGCCGGTGCAGCGGCGTTGGCCAGCCTGAAGTTGCTGGTCAAGATGGGGCTGCCCAAGAAGAACATCTGGGTCACCGACATCGCCGGCGTGGTCTACGAAGGGCGCACCGAGTTGATGGACGAAGACAAGCGCGAGTTTGCCCAGAAGACGGACGCCCGCAAGCTTGGCGACGTCATCGCCGATGCGGACATCTTCCTGGGCCTGTCGGCGGGCGGCGTTCTCAAGCAGGACATGGTGAAGAAGATGGCAGCGAACCCCATCATCGCCGCCCTGGCCAACCCCACGCCGGAAATCACGCCCGAGGAAGTCAAGGCCGTGCGCGACGACGTGATCATGTGCACGGGCCGCACCGACTACCCGAACCAGATCAACAACGTCCTGTGCTTCCCCTACATCTTCCGCGGGGCGCTCGACGTGGGCGCCTCCACCATCACGGATGAGATGGAGATCGCTGCGGTCTATGCCATGGCCAAGCTGGCCCAGGCGGAGCAAAGCGAAGTGGTCGCCGCCGCCTACGTGGGCGAGCCCCTGATCTTCGGTCGCGAGTACCTGATCCCCAAGCCCTTTGACCCGCGCTTGATGATAGAGATCGCGCCCGCCGTGGCGCAAGCCGCCATGGACGGTGGCGTGGCCCGTCGTCCGATCGCGGACATGGACGCCTATCGCGAGAAATTGCAGGCCTATGTGTACGCATCAGGCACGACGATGAAGCCCATCTTCACCGCCGCCAAGGCCGCCAGCAAGAAGCGCATCGCCTACGCCGAAGGCGAGGAAGAGCGCGTGCTGCGCGCGGCCCAGATCGTGGTGGACGAAGGACTGGCACGCCCCACGCTGATCGGCCGGCCGACCATCATCGCCCAGCGCATCGAGAAGTTCGGTCTGCGCCTGAAAGAGGGCCAGGACTACGACGTGGTCGACACCGAGTACGACGAGCGTTATCGCGACTTCTGGCAGACCTACCACCGCATGACCGAACGCAAGGGCGTGACGGTGCCAATCGCCAAGATCGAGATGCGCCGCCGCTTGGCGTTGATCGGCGCCATGCTGCTGCACAAAGGCCATGTGGACGGGATGATTTGCGGCACCTGGGGCAACACCGCGATGCACCTGCAGTACATCGACCAGGTCATTGGCAAGCGCGCTGGCGTGAACACCTATGCGGCCATGAATGGCCTGCTGCTGCCGGACCGCCAGTTGTTCATTGTGGACACCCACATCAACTACGACCCGAGCGCCGAGCAAATCGCGGAAATCACCATGATGGCGGCCACCGAGATGCAGCGCTTTGGCTTGCATCCCAAGGCGGCTCTGCTGTCCCATTCCAACTTCGGTCAAAGCTCCCAACCCAGCGCTATCAAGATGCGCCAGGCCCTGGAGCTGCTGCGCGTGCAAGCCCCCTGGCTGGAGGTGGACGGCGAAATGCACGGTGACGTGGCACTGGACGCCGAGATGCGCAAGGTCATCATGCCCAACAGCACCCTGACGGGACAGGCCAATCTGCTGGTGCTGCCCAATCTGGACGCGGCCAACATTGCCTACAACCTGCTCAAGACCGCCGCGGGTGGTGGCATCGCGATCGGTCCCATGCTGCTGGGTGCCGCGCAGCCAGTGAATATCCTGACTCCCAGCACCACCGTGCGCCGCATCGTCAACATGACCGCGCTGACGGTGGCCGACGCCAACGCGACGCGCTGATCGCTCACACCTGGGCGCCAAACAAGGAGGAGGTGGCTGAGGGCTTCCTTCTCCGCCTGCTGGTCAGCGCCTATTCCCCTTCGGGCCTGCCTAATGTTTAGGCAGGCCCTTGCTTTTTTCGCTCAGATCAGCGACACTTTCGGGCTTGGAATCTTCCGGGTGAGCCCGGTCGTCATAACAGCTTAGTCTTATGTTGCGCGGCCTCGTCAGCAAGTTGGTGCTTACTGGCTTGTTGTCTTGGCTGGTTTGCCTGCCCCTCGGTGCCGAGGCTCCACCCCCTCGTCCGGCGAGCTCCGCCAAGGCTGCTTCAGCCCTCGTTTCGTTGGCTGATTTGCCGCCACAAGGCGTTGAAACCTATCGCCTTATTCTCAAAGGCGGGCCGTTTCCGTTCGAGAAAGATGGCACGGTGTTTGGCAATCGAGAGCGTTTGCTCCCGCTCCATCCGCGCGGCTACTGCCGCGAATACACCGTTCCCACGCCGGGCCTGTCCCATCGTGGCAAACGGCGCATTGTCTGCGGTGGCACCGTCCGTCTCGCACCAGACGCCTGTTATTACACCGCCGACCACTACGCCAGTTTCCGCCGGATCGCGCCGTAAATCGTTTTTCAACAAGAAAGTGAAGCGGAGATGGATACGCCACTTCGTACCGTTAGAACCAACATCGTCCAGTCGATCCGCGCCTTCCGGGTGCCGGATTTGCAAGAGGCGGCCCAGGCCCTCGGGCACCATTTCCTCTACGCCAACTTGGCTCAAGCGCAATCCAAGCAGGATGTGCTGGACCTGATTGCCCAGCAGTTCATCCTGCCCACCCATGTGGGTAAGAACTTCGACGCGCTCTATGACGTGCTGACGGATCCGCTGCACAAGTCCGGCCCGCAGCCCGGCTTCATCGCCGTGCTGGAGCACATTCCCGCCAACGCCAAGTTCGACAAGGAAGCTCGCGAACAGCTTCTGGACATCTTCCGTGACGCTGCCGACTACTGGGGCGACCGAAAGGTGCCGTTCCGGTGTTTCTATTCTTTTCTGTAGCCCGTTCTGCGCAAAGCAACAGCCAAGCGGAACGGGCGAACGAGGCTGAAAACGGCGGCGAGCAAGCACAGCTCATGGCCACCGAGACCGTGGACGATGACAGCGGCGAGAAGATGCCCACCGACAAGCTGGTGGACGTTTCGCCCCTGGCGCTGCGCATGAGCAGCCCTTTCAACGCGAGCTACTGGCAGGCCGCGGCCTGAGCCAAGGCCAGGTACTCGGACACGGGGACTTCCTCCGCACGGCGTTGCAGATCGAACGGGTCTGCAACGCCTTTTTCTTCCAGCCAACGCCCCAGGGTGTGTCGCAGCAATTTGCGCCGTTGGCTGAAAGCGACCTGCACCATTTCTTCCAGCAGTCTCGCATTCAGCGCCACGGGGGCAGAACGCGGCACCATGCGGACGACGGCACTGTCGACCCGCGGCGGAGGATCGAAGCTCTCTGGCGGGACGAACAGCACATCCTCCATCTCATAGCGCCATTGCAGCATGACGCTGAGCCGGCTGTAGTCGGCCGTGGAGGGCTGCGCCACCATGCGGTCCACCACTTCCTTCTGCAACATGAAATGCTGATCTTCCACCGCTTCGACATGCTCGAGCAGATGGAACAGGATCGGCGTCGAGATGTTGTAGGGCAGGTTTCCCACCACGCGCAGCTTTTGTCGGGCCAGCGCAGCGAGCGCTGAGAAATCCACTTTGAGCACGTCGGACTCGATGACCTCAAGCTGAGGGTGCTTGCGCAAGCGCGCGGCGAGATCACGGTCCAGCTCGATGACGGTCATGCGACCCAAGCGCTCGACCAAGGGCTGTGTCATGGCGGCCAAGCCCGGCCCGATCTCGACCACGCACTGCCCGGGTTGAGGCCCGATGGCGCGCACGATGGCGTCGATGATGCCGTCGTCAGCGAGGAAGTGCTGGCCGAAGCGTTTGCGCGGTATGTGTTTCATCCCCGCACATCCACCGTCACGCGCTGCCAGCCAAGCTTGTTCATTGCGGCGCCTCGCGCAATTCCACGTAGGCACGGGCGCGGGTGTCACGAATCCAGTTGTCATACGCCTCGGCCATCTTGCGCTCACGCAGCATGTTGCGAACAAGTTCACGCTGCTCGCGTTCATTCAAGGTGGCTTGCCGCCGCTCCAGCAGTTGGATCAGGTGCACGCCAAAACGCGATATCAGGGGTTCACTGATCTGCCCCGGGGCAAGCTGGTTCATCACGTTTTCGAATTCAGGTACGAACATGCCAGGACTGGCCCAACCCAGATCTCCGCCCTGCGCCGCACTGCCGTCCTGGGAGTTCTGCCGCGCCAGGGTGGCAAAGTCCGTGTCGCCCGACTGGATGCGGCGGCGAAAATCATTCAGCTTGTCACGCGCCTGGGCCTCACTCAGCTGCGCGCTGGGAATCAGCAGAATGTGCCGGGCCCGGCTTTGAGTCACCGTCTGGGGCGCTGGCGCGGGTTGACGGCGCTCGATCAGCTTCAGCACATGGAAGCCCGCGCCAGAGCGCACGGGTTCACTGATCTCGCCAACCGCGAGCGTGCGCACGGCATTCGTGAAGAGGGCCGGATACCGATCACCAGCGCGTAAACCGAGCTGGCCGCCGTTGGCACGGTCAGCAGCATCTGAAAGCTCCCGCGCCAAGGCAGCGAAATCGGCACCTTTTTCTCGAGCGCGCCGCGCGATCTGCTCGGCTTTGCGCTGTGACTCAAGCTGGAAGGTTGCACTGGCGTCCTCCGGCACAGCCACGAGGATGTGCGCGATATGGATGAGCTGGCTGGCTGGATTGCTGTTGCGCTGCTGCTGTTCGCTCAGGTATTGCTCCACATCGGCATCGCTGACCTTTACTCGGGCATCAACCTCGCGCTCTCTCAGCCGAGTCAAAAGAAGTTGTTCCTTCAGCCGGGCGCGCAGCGCTTGAGTTGTCATCCCATCTTGCTGCTGCACCTGTTCACGCAACTGGGTCACCGTCAACTGATTCTGGCGGGCGACGTTCTGCTCGGCTTGATCCACGGAAGGTTCATCGATCTTCAACCCCATCTCGCGCGCGAGCTGGAGTTGAGCCCGTTCATTGATGAGTTGGTCCAAGACTTGGCGCCGCAATGCTTGACCTTCTGGTGCGGGCCTGCGCTGAGCGGCAAGCTGCCGTAACGCGCGGGCCACTTCTGCGTTCACCTGCGCGTTGGTGATCGGTTCCGAGTTGACCACGGCCACGATGTAGTCGGCGGATCGCACACTGGGGGGGGGCGCGGGCGTGCCTTGCGCCTGCGCGGCTCCGAGCACGGCAAGGAGCATGGCCGTGCACAGAACGCGGCCCAGAACGGAGGGGTGGATCATGGTTGTCGAATCACTCGTAATTGCTGAACCGGCTCGGGGAGGTGGTTTGCTCACGCAACAGCTGATAGCGCGGTATGTTTTTCTGCAAGGTTTGCAAGGGGTCGACACCCACGCGGCCGAAGCCGACCAGTTCCAGTTGGAACATGATGCGCTGGTTCGCGGTCGTCAGACCCGTCTGCAAGCGCTCGAATACAAACCGCCCCAACCAGCAACCGGCGTCATATTCAAAGCCCATGGTCGTATCGACCAGCTTGTGGTCCGTCTGACTGTAATTGAGTCGACCGACGCTGTACCAGCGCCCAGCGCCCTGACCGCGCCCGGGCCCGAGGTCCTCGCCCCAGTCACGCCACAAGTCGTTGATGGGCCACTGCCAACCGAGATTGATCAACTCGCTGTCTTCACTGGTTTCACTCTGGGCTCGCTGAAATCGGTAGGCCAGATTCACCACTCGGTAGGGGCTGGGGTTGTAGCGCATGCTGAAAGTGCTGCGCTCCGACTCGCCCAGACGGTCATTCCACTGAACAGCCGAGTCGACATGCCAACGCGGGTCAATGTTCAACTCTGCTCCCAGCAAGAGGTCACTCAGCCCCTCTGGAGAGGCCGTGCCTCCAGGCAGGGTGACGCGTTGGTCTTCGAAGCGCAAGCGTTGGGCCACCCCCAAGTGCAAGATTTCCGCTCCGCGTTCGGCATCAAAAAGACGTGTCGAAACACCCACGGTCAGCAGATTGTTGTCGGCAATGCGGTCATTGCCCATGAAGGTGTTTTCGCTGTAGATGCTGGTGAGGCTGAAGTCTTGGGCAGCCGAGTCATAATTGGGCAGATAACCCTGCTCTACAAACGGGGTTCGCGTGTAAAAGAGACGAGGCTCCAAGGTCTGACGGTAAGCAGAACCAAAGTAGCTGGCCTCGCGCTCAAACACCAAGCCAGCGTCCAGACTGTACGTGGGCACAGTCCGGGTGGCGCTGCTTGCGTCTGCACTCAATCCATTCAGTGAGCCTGAGTAACTACTCAGATCAAGTGCCTGCTCGAACTGGTAGCTTGTCGCATGGATGGAGGCCTTGGGAATCACAAAACCGGCGGCGCCACGAATTGGATAGCTCAGAGCGCCACGCCAGACGGTTCTATCGGCGTTCACGCGGTTCGCCGTACTTTGACTCGTCAACGCCAGTTCATCGACGGTGAACTGCGTGTAGTCGCCGTCCAGACTGAAGTCAAACCCGCCGAAATTCGGCTCTGCATAACGGGCGGTCAATTGCTGCCGGTCATACGGCGGCACGATGGGAGCATCTGACACCTGCAAGGTCTGGTAGCGCAGAACACGCGCGGTGGCCGAGTATGGCCCTTGCCCCCAGTTCACGCTGACATCGGCCGGCAAAAGACGCTGGGTCAAGGAATTGCTGGCCCGTGGAAAGTCTCGCCAGTAGTTGTCGTCACTCACGCGCGAGATGTTCAGGTTCAGGCCCAGAGAACCATAGGCACCTGAAACACCCGCCCTGTGCTGAAAGTAGTAGCCTTCACGATCCATGTCTCGCAGCTTGTCGTCTGGCATGTAGTCGACGCGCAGAAGCCCGCTGTAGCCTGGCTCCAAATAGCGGAATTCGCCACCATAGTTGACGCCTCGCTCACTCATCCAAGTCGGGTACAAAGTCGCATCTCGGTTGGGTGCGATGTTCAGGTAATAGGGCACCGTGATCTCGGTCCCGCTGACGTTGTCCGCTCCATAGACTGGGGAAAGCATCCCCGAGCGACGCTCACCGCTCAGCGGAAAGGTCATGGCGGGCAAGCCCAGCACAGGGACATTCTGGAAGCGCACGGTCGTGTCCTCGGCCTCGGCCACCCCTTCCTCGCTGTCCAGGTGCAGCGTGGTGGCACGCAAGAACCAGGCGGGTACCCAGTCTGGCCCTCCCTCCCGGCGGCAGGTGGTGAACGTGGCGTTTTGCACCACGGAGCGGGTATCGTCCAGAAAATCAATGCGCTCCGCGTCGCCATGGGCATCGGCGGACAGCAGGTAAAAGCGTGCATTCGTGAACGAACCCTCGAAAGCGTCGACGCGCAGATCCAAGGTGTCGCCCTCGAAGACATTCCCGGATTGGTTGACCCGAACCGAACCGCGCGCATGCGCAGTGTCGGTGGCTTGGTCATATTCCAGTTTCTGCGCGCGCAACACCAGGTCGGCTCGCCGAAACTCGACGTCGTCCTCGGCCAAAAGACCGATGCCTATTTCCGACTCCATGCGCTGCCCCTCGACGAACGATGGCGCGGCCGCCCTTTGCTGCGCCGTCAGACGGTCTTGCAGCAAGGGGCTGACCTTCAATTTCAATTCGGCATCGGCTGCACCGCCCATCAGCAAGCAGAGCAGGGCGAGCAAGTAGCGCGTGATGGGAAGGTCTGAGCGAAACAAGACGGAAGGATCCGAGGCAATATCGAAAAATGCCTGCAAGCACTTGCAAGCATGACCACAGGCTGGGCGACCAAGCCGTTTTTGCACGCAAAGGTGGGGCCCGCGGTCCGCCTGTTTGTAGAATGAACCGGCCTGAATTATCCATGAGCTCTCCCGCTTTGCGTCCTACCCCCATTCCCCCCGCAAATTCCGATATTGAGTGGGCCGATCCTGGTCGCGCAGCGGCTTTTACAAGCTGGTTGAACAGCTTGGCCAGCCCTCAGCGACTGCAGGTTGCGAGCTTGCGCATGGCGTCGGCCGACGCCAGCTTCCGCCGCTACTTCCGTGTTGACACCACGGACCAGGCCAGCCGCATCATCATGGACGCGCCACCCGACAAGGAGAACTGCGCGCCTTTTGTCCAGATTGCCGCACTGATGTCGGAGGCCGGGCTGCTCGCACCCCGCGTCTTGGACTGGGATGAAGCCCAAGGATTCATGCTGCTGACCGACCTGGGCGCGCGCACCATGATGCAGGTGATCCAACCTGATCAAGCCCAGGCCAATTTGCCCCTCTATCGCAAAGCCGTCGACGCTTTGGTGCGCTGGCAGCAGGCTTCGCGACCCGGCGTGCTGCCCGCTTACGACGCGGCCTTGCTGCGGCGCGAACTGGAACTATTCCCAGACTGGTATCTGGCCCGACATCGTGGCATCACGGTGGAGGGCAAATTGCGCAAAACCCTGGATGAGATGTTCAGCTTGATCATCGAGCGCAACCTGGCCAGCCCCTCGGTCTACGTGCATCGCGACTTCATGCCGCGCAACCTGATGATCCCCGGGCATCCGGACCAGCCTGCTTCAGAGCAGCCGCCAGAGGAGCGTCTCGGGGTGTTGGATTTCCAGGATGCTGTCTATGGCCCCATCACGTACGACATCGCCAGTCTCATGCGCGATGCTTTTCTCAGCTGGGATGAGGATTTCGTGATCGACATCACGGTCCGGTACTGGCAAGCAGCGCGTCAGGCCGGCTTGCCCGTGCACGAAGACTTCGGGGAGTTCTTCCGCGCCGTGGAGTGGATGGGACTGCAACGCCATTTGAAGATCGCGGGCATCTTTGCGCGACTGACTTTGCGCGATGGCAAGCCCAAGTACCTTGCCGATGCGCCACGCTTCATCGCCTACATCCGCGCCACGTGTGCACGTTATTCGGAACTCAAACCCTTGTTGCGCCTGGTGGACGAGGTTGAAGGCATCAGCGAGGCCAGCGGCTACGCTTTCGGCCGCGTCTGATCCCACTCATCCAGGGCTAACCCGCGTTTTTGCGCAATCTTTCCGGATGCCACGCTTTCACTGCCCCGAAGAGCCGTCGTCGGTGCTGCGCGCCGGTGGCGAGGTCGAACTCCCACCGGAAACCGCGCGCCATGTGCAGGTGCTGCGCCTGCAACCCGGCGATACCCTCACGCTGTTCAACGGCCGAAGCGGCGAGTGGACCGCAACCGTTTTGCGCATGGGGCGGGCCAGCGTCACCGTCCGTGTGGACCACCACCACGCCGTCGAGCGCGAAGCGCCACTGGACGTCCATCTGGCGGTTGGCATGCCCGCGAACGAACGCATGGACTGGCTGGTGGAAAAAGCCGTGGAACTCGGGGTGGCCAGCATCCAGCCCCTCCAAACCGAACGCAGCGTGCTGCGGCTCAGCGGTGAGCGTGCCCTGAAGAAGCAGTTGCACTGGCAAGGCATCGCCATCGCGGCTTGTGAGCAATGCGGCCGCAATCGCCTGCCGCCCGTGCACGCCGTGCGGCCCTTGCAGGATGTTGCGGCTTGGAGTCCACCCGAAGTTCAGCGGCGTTTTGTACTGTCCCTGGACGACGACTGCGTGCCCATCAGCCAGGTTCTCGCGTCCAGGGGCAGCACCGGCTCGGTGCTGTTGCTGTCCGGCCCCGAGGGCGGCCTCAGTCCGACCGAGGAACAGGCCGCGCGCGCAGCAGGCTTTCAGCCCGTCAGTCTAGGGCAACGCACGCTGCGCGCGGAGACCGCACCGCTGGCGGCCCTGGCGGTGTTGACGCTTCAAGGACTTAGCTGAATCGCTGATCCAGCCATTGCGCCAGCTGCCGGTAGACCGACTCGCGGTGCAGCTCGTTGAAGATCTCGTGGTAGTGCTGGGCGTAGCAGTGTGACTCGACCAGCTTGGGCTCGCCCTGCGGGGCCGCGCGCGCGAACGCCGCACTACCCGCCGGATTGACCAGCTTGTCTTGTCCGGCGTACAGCAGCAGGGTCGGGGTGTGCCAATGTCGTGCCGCCTTGACGACCCGAGGACCGGCATCCGCGATGTAGCGCGCCAGCCGAGCGGAAATGCGGTCATGCACCAGAGGGTCATGCTGGTACGCCTTGATCACCTCAGGATCGTGCGACAGCCAATTCGCGTCCAGTCCATTGCGCACGCGCAGATGCGGCGCGATTGCGGGAAGGAAAGCCAGCACAAGGCGTCGTCCAAGGCTCAATCCGGCGTCCAGCGCAGGCGAGGACAGAACCAGGCCGTCAATGCGCACGCGGTTCAAAGCCACGGCGTGGGCCGCCACCAGACCTCCCATGCTGTGGCCCAGCAGTATCAGAGGCAAGCCCTGACCCACGGTACGGCGCGTGAAATTCACGATGTGGGCCAAGTCATCCACAAGACGCCGACGCGAAGGCAGTCCACCCCGCACGCCGCTGGAATGGCCGTGCCCGAAGTGATCGTAGGCCCGCACGATGAAGTTCTGCACATGCAGCCGCCGGGCCATTTCCTCGTACCGCCCGCTGTGCTCGCCCAGGCCGTGAACCATCAGCACCACGCCTCGAGGACGTGCTCCCGGATCAAGAGGCCAGTCGCGAATGGCCAGCTTCTGGTGATCAGCCGTCGTGTACGTGCTTTGATCCATGGTATTGGTCATGGCATGTGTGCGATCACTTGGGCGACCGCCGCGGTCAACCGCTGCGCATAAGGCACGTGAAGGAACTCATTCGGCCCGTGGGCATTGCTTTTGGGACCGAGCACGCCACACACCATCATTTGGGCCTGGGGAAACCCACGCGACAACATGTTCATCAACGGTATCGTCCCGCCCTGACCAATGAAACCGCACGGTGCCCCATAGAAGTTGCGCGAGGCCGCATCCAGCGCCTGGCCGAACCACGGCGCGGTTTCTGGCGCGTTCCAGCCCGTGGCCGAGCCCGTGCCCTCAAAGGTCACACGGGCCTGGTAGGGGGCGTTGTCCTCCAGCAGGGCCTTGACCTCCTGCACGGCCGCCGCCGCGTCCACCAGTGGCGGCAGGCGCAAAGACAGCTTGAACGCGGTGGAGGGCCTCAGCACATTGCCCGCGTTTTGCAGGTCTGGTAATCCTTCGGCGCCCGTGACACTCAAAGTGGGCATCCAGGTGCGGTTGAGCAGCGCCTGCACGGGATCGGTGGTCATGGGCAGCGAGAAACGGGTGTCGCCCTCGCAGTCGTAGTGCACCCACGGAAAACGCTTGTAGAGGTCCTCACCCAGGATGGCCGCCGTGGCGCGGGCCTGGGCCAGCCGCTCGGCCGGCACCTCGCAATGCAGGCGGGCCGGCAGCAGGCGGCCAGTGGCGCTGTCTTCTAGCCGGTCCAGCACATGGCGCAGGATGCGAAAGCTCGACGGCACCACCCCGCTGGCGTCGCCCGAATGCACACCCTCGGTGAGGATCTCCACCTTGAGCGTGCCGCTGGCCATGCCGCGCAGGCTGGTCGTCAGCCAGAGTTGCTCATAATTGCCAGCGCCGCTGTCCAGGCAGACCACCAGTCCCACGTCGCCCAGTCGGTCTTTGCCCATGCCTCCCGAGCCACGGAGCGCATCCACGTACGGCAAGAGATCAAAAGAACCGCTTTCCTCGCAGGTTTCGATCAACCCAACGATGCGCGGGTGCGACAGCTTTTGGTTCTTGAGCGAGGCGATGGCCGCGATGCTGGCGTAGACAGCGTAGCCGTCGTCTGCGCCGCCACGGCCATACAACTTGCCGTCCTCGTACTTGGGCGTCCAGGGGCCAAGGTCATTGCGCCAGCCATTGAATTCGGGCTGCTTGTCCAGGTGTCCGTACATCAGCACCGTGCGCTGCGACCGCTCCTGGCTTTGAAGCGTTTCTTGTCCTCCACCACTGGCGGGCACCTCGAAGAACAGCACAGGGGTGCGGCCCTCAAGCCGCAGAATCTCCAATTTCAGACCCTGGATCTTCTGCGCTTCCACCCACGCGGCCGCGTTGCTCACCACGGCGTCAATGTGGCCATGTTCGGCCCATCGTGGGTCGAACATGGGGGACTTCGCCGGAATAGCGATGTAGTCCCGCAGTTGCGGCAGGATTTCACGGTCCCAAACTTGGTGGATGTCTTGGAGTGCCTGGGCTGGAATGAAAGCGTTGCGTTCGGTGGCGGAGAGTGGGGCGTTCATGGCGGCAGGCTCCCGAAATGCTTCTGGATGAGACACCGCCATCCTACGCCGCTGCGCAAGGCGATGGAAGACACTCGGTCATGCGATGGAGGCGGCGCCGGCCAGGCTTCCAGTTCAGCCTGCGTCTGGCTGCGCCGAGGGCGCGGCGTGGCGGAAGGCCTGCAGCTGTGCACAGGCAGCGTCGACCGCGCTGATCAACGGCCAGCGTGTCAGGTCCACCTTGAAGCGGCGTGCACTTTCGACCTGCGGTATGAGGTACACATCCGCCAGTCCAGGCGTGTTGCCGTGACAAAAATCCCCACGCTGCCGGTCGGCGGCCAACAGCGTTTCGATGGCGTCAAACCCGGCGCTGATCCAGGTTCCACACCAGGCATTGACGGTGTCGGAGTCGGCTGAGAAGTTCTTCCGCAGATACTCCAGGATGCGGCGGTTATTGATCGGATGAATGTCGCAGGCCACGATGGACGCCAGGGCCCGCACGTGCGCACGTGCGTCCGGGTCGCGCGGCAACAGGGCTGGGTTGGGGTGGCGCTCCTCCAGCCATTCGATGATGGCGGGCGACTGGATGAGCACCGTTCCATCCCTCAACGCCAGGGCAGGCACCAGCTGCTGCGGATTGATGGCCTTGAAGTCAGCCTGTAGATGCTCCTCCTTGCGCAAGTCCAGGGCCACATACTCGGTGTCCAAGCCCTTGAGGTGCAGCGCGATGCGCAGACGGTGCGAGGTGCCACTGCGGAAAAAGTTGTACAGCTTCATGGGTGCAAGCGCCTTTCACTACTCTTTTCGATCTGCGCATTGTCGCCAGTCCGCTGATGCAGACAAGATTCCCTCATGGAGACTGAAAACGCAACAACGCGCTGATGTACGCGCCCAGCGCAAGTTCACGAATGAAATGGTTTAGCGCGAGAACTTGAGTACTGCCGTGCTGGCGCGCAAGTTCGGCCAGCGGCGCACCACTTTGCCCAGGTGCAGGCCGAAGCTGTCCTGAATGTGTAGTCCATTGCGATGCGCCAGGACCTCCAGGTCGGTCAATGTGCCGACACGGATATTCGGTGTGTCGTACCACTGGTAAGGCAGGCGGCGGGTCACTGGCATGCGTCCAGCCAATACGCTCAGACGGTTCGGCCAGTGGGCAAAATTGGGGAATGCCACGATGCCGGTGCGCCCGACGCGTGCCGTCTCCTGCAAAACGGTCTCGGCATTGCGCAGATGCTGCAGGGTGTCGATCTGCAACACCACGTCGAAGCTCCGGTCCCCAAACATCGACAGGCCCTGGTCCAGGTTCAACTGGATGACGTTGACGCCACGTTGGACGCAAGCCTGCACGTTGGCATCGTCCAACTCCACGCCGTAACCCGTGCAGCCTCGCTCCGCTTGCAAATGGGCGAGCAGGGCGCCATCTCCACATCCCAGATCCAGCACCCTGGATCCATGGGGTACCAAGCTGGCTATTGCTTCCAGCATGCGCGTGTCGCTCATGTCCGCGGCTCCCGCGCCATGTTGTTGAAGTAGGACCGCACGACCCCCAGGTAACGCGGATCGTCCAGCAAAAAGGCATCGTGGCCGTGGGGTGCGTCGATTTCGGCGTAACTCACATCGCGCCGGTTGTCGAGCAATCCCTTGACAATCTCCCGACTGCGCTCGGGCGAAAAGCGCCAGTCGGTTGAGAAGCTGACCAACAGGAATTTGCAGCGTGCGGTGGCCAGGGCCGCGGTCAGGTCACCTCCATGCTGGCGCGCTGGGTCGAAATAGTCCAATGCCCTCGTGATCAGGAGGTAGGTATTGGCGTCAAAGTAGTCGCTGAATTTGTCGCCCTGGTAACGCAAATAGCTTTCGATCTGAAATTCGATGTCCTGGGTGCTGTACTGGTAGCCCGACCTGACCGCGCCATCCACCGCACCGCGCAGCTCTCGGCCAAACTTTTCGTTCATCACATCGTCACTCAGGTAGGTGATGTGGCCAATCATGCGGGCGATCCGCAAACCCCGCTTGGGTATCACGCCATGTTCATAGAAATGACCGCCATGGAAGTCCGGATCCGTCACGATGGCCCGGCGCGCCACTTCGTTGAAGGCGATGTTCTCGGCGTTCAGATTGGGCGCGCTCGCGATCACCACGGCATACCGCATGCGCTCTGGATACTGCAAAGTCCAGCTCAACGCCTGCATGCCACCTAGGCTGCCACCCATGACCGCGGCCAGTTGGCCAATGCCCAACTTGTCGAGGAGACGGGCTTGTGCATTCACCCAGTCTTCGACCGTCACGACCGGAAAGTCCGCGCCGTAAACCTTGCCCGTGTCGGGATTCACGTGCATGGGCCCAGTGGAGCCGAAGCAGGATCCGAGATTGTTGACTCCGATCACATAGAACTTGTCGGTGTCAACGGGCTTGCCAGGGCCAATCATGTTGTCCCACCATCCCTCCGTCCCGGGCTGACCCGCGTAAACGCCAGCAACGTGGTGGGACGCATTGAGCGCATGGCAAATCAAGACCGCATTGGATCTGTCGGCGTTGAGCCTGCCATAGGTTTCATAGGTGAGGCTATAGCCACGGATGCTGGCACCACTCTGAGTTGTCAGAGGGGCTTCGAAATACATGGTCTGGGGCTGGGCGATCAGCATCGAAAGCATCGGAAAACAAAAAACCCGGCGCAGCATTCAGCCTGGCCGGGTTCCTGCGCGCAGAAAGCCCCTTCTTTAGCTGAACTTTGGAATCTGCAACTTAAGGTGCAGCTCCAGCGCCCGCAATCGGGATCAAATCGGCGCTAGGTCAAGTATATGCAACTTTGTGGCACTCAAACCTGCAGTCAAACGGACCAAGAAGTGGAGTGGGCGGGGGGCACGCATTGGCAGTTGGCCAGCAGCCGGAAAAGCCGTGCGAGTTGGTATACGGACCGCATCTGTCGCGGTCAGGAATACGTGCTTTTTGCGTGCCGACGTCGTTTCTTTACCATGGAAACACAAACTTTTAACGCTTTATGGTTTCTCCTAGGCCTGGTTTTCTTGCCGCGCTGGTGATTCCAAGTTAATAATAAGAAAGTGTGGGTGAGGGAGGTTTACCTAAGCAGCTCAACACAGGATTGCGGTAGTCTGCCGAATTCGCATCGACTCACGAATTGCTTGCGTTTCAGGGACCCCATCGCTTGTCATCGGTTTTTGAGGAGTCCCTAGATGGGCAACAAACTTTACGTGGGCAATTTGGCCTATTCGATTCGTGATAACGATCTTGAACAGGCCTTTGGCCAGTTCGGTGCGGTCACCAGTGCCAAAGTCATGATGGAACGTGACACCGGACGTTCCAAAGGCTTCGGCTTTGTCGAAATGGGCAGCGATGCCGAAGCTCAGGCCGCCATCAATGGCCTGAATGGTCAACCCCTGAGCGGTCGCAACGTGGTCGTGAATGAGGCTCGTCCGATGGAGCCGCGCCCTCCGCGTAGCGGTGGCTTCGGCGGTCCGCGCCGTGAAGGCGGCGGTGGTGGCTACGGCGGTGACGGTGGGGGCGACGGTGGCTTTCGCAGCCACCTATGGCAACCCGCGTGGCGGCAACGGCGGCGGCGGGCGTCGTAGCTACTGAGCACTGCGGGTAGATCTTGGTCCGGCCTTGCTGAGCCGAATCAAGATGTCTGCTCTTTGCGATTGTTCTCAAAAAGGCCCTTGGGTTTTCCCGTGGGCCTTTTTGTCATTCATTGAAGCGGCCGTTGGATGGACTCCGCAGAGGACGACGGCAGGACCTGAATGTCAGATACTGCCCCGCGAGGCAGCAAGATGCCGCGTACACGGCCACGAAGTTCGATCACCTGATCGTAATTAGTGAAATTCAAGCTCTGTGCCTCGATGCGGCTCTCGCCATGCATCAGCACCACCGGTACGTTGGAGAGCACACGCTCCTCTTCCAGGAAAGCGTGCAGGTACTCACTTTTAAAGCTCACGCTGGGCAAGGCACGACCTTGTTTATCGACCACGGCAGGTCTCAAGACGTGCGCTTTGCCGATCAGCTCCACTTCGGTTGCCTTTGAGGTGGTGATCGCGCGCGTGGCAGTTGCTACGGTGAAATAACCGCGCTCGATGTTGTAGCTGCGCATCTGAACACTGCTGATTTCAAGCATGTCGTTGTAGGGGTAGTGCCAACCTTGATCCCCATAAATCTCGCTTTTCAGACGGCCTTCCTGGTCAAAGGTCTTGACGGAAAAGCGCTTCATTTCATAGTCGGGATCGCGTCGGACTTCTTTCTCGACGCGCGGGCTGGAGAACAAGGAGGAGCTGCGCATCAGCCAGTAGGTGCCCAAGGCAAGCAAAAGCATGAGCAGCATGGGCAGGTAAATCGTGATGCGGTCCCAGCCCTGGCGCAACAAGCGGCCCACTCCCTTTTGCATCACTGCACGGCCTCTTCCAACAACTGCCCGTACTTGCCACTGCCGATCAGAAGCAGGTCGCAAAACTCACGCGCCGCACCGGCACCACCGGCAGCCCGAGTGACATGGTGTGCGCACGCCAGAACTTCGGCATGCGCATTGCCCGGAGCGCAAGCAAGTGCGCTGCGAGCCAGCACGGGCAGGTCGGGCCAATCGTCGCCTATGGCTGCAGCTTGGCTCCAGTTCAAACCCAGGGTGTGCAAGGTGTGTTCCGCCGCTGGCCGCTTGTCTTCCGTGCCGTAATGCACATGGGTGATTCCTAGGGCTTTGAGTCGGACACGCAAGGCCGGACTGTCGCGCCCGGTGATGACGGCGGGCGTGATGCCGGCACGCTGCAACAGCTTCATCCCGTGACCATCAAGGGTGTGGAACCGCTTGAGCGATTCACCCGATTCGCCGAAATACAGCCCCCCGTCCGTGAGCACGCCATCAACGTCAAAAAATGCCACCTTGATATTCTGCGCTTGCAACAACAGCTCTGGCGGAAAGGACAGGGTCGCACGCACTGCTCGTTGGCTCATATGACTTTCGCCCGCATCAAATCGTTGGCATTGAGGGCACCACAAAGTCTGCCTGCTTCGTCCACAACAAACACACTCGTGATTTTTTGCTGCTCCATCAGCTTGGCGGCTTCGACTGCCAGGGCCTCGCGTGAAATGGTGCGCGGATTGGCATGCATCACGTCGCGAATCTTCGCGTGCCGGATTTCCCCGCCTTTTTCGATGAGGCGACGCAAATCTCCGTCCGTGAAGACTCCCACCGGGCGGTTATCTTGATCCACGATGGCGCCAGCGCCCAACCCCTTGACGCTGATTTCTCGCATCAATGTCATCAGGTCGGCATCCAGCGGCACCTTGGGCACCACGTCTTCACTGCGCATGATGTCGCTGACCATCGTCAACAGTTTGCGTCCCAGCGCACCACCGGGGTGGGAACGCGCAAAGTCTTCTGCCTTGAACCCGCGCGCATCCAGCAAGGCCATTGCGAGCGCATCCCCCATGGCCAACTGAGCGGTTGTGCTGGCCGTAGGTGCCAAGTTGTGCGGGCAGGCTTCTTTCTCGACCGAGGTGTCCAGCAGGTGATCCGCGTGTCGAGCCAAGCTGGAAGTTGCCCGTCCCGTCATGGCGATCAAGGGCACACCCATGCGCTTGATCAAGGGCAAGAGCACCGTGAGCTCTTCGCTTTCACCGCTGTTGCTTATCCCAAGCACCACGTCTTTCAAGGTGATCATGCCCAGATCGCCGTGGCTGGCCTCCGCTGGATGAACGAACATGGCAGGGGTTCCCGTGGACGCCAACGTGGCGGCGATCTTACGACCGACATGGCCGCTCTTGCCCATGCCCATGACCACGACACGGCCGCTGCTGACAAGTACGCATTGCACGGCGGCTGTGAAACGCGCATCCAAGCGCGTCGCCAACGCAGCAACCGCTTGGGCCTCTATGTCCAGCGCTTCCCGGGCGATGGTCAACGTTCGTGAGGAATCGAATGTTTTGGAGTTCATCCCTGGATTATCCGGCACCGTCGGCCAGATCGCCATCGCAAGTCCCGCCAGCATGCACCGATAATCCCGCCATGGACTCCTCCGCCTACCTCCGCTCCCACATCCGCACCGTGCCCGATTGGCCCGCACCCGGCGTGCAGTTTCGGGACATCACGCCGCTTTTGCAGGATCCGAAGGTATTTCGCGTTCTCATCGACACATTCGTCCACCGCTACATGGACAAGCATCTCCGTCCAGACGTGGTGGCTGGACTGGATGCGCGTGGTTTCATCATCGGTTCCGTGCTGGCCTATGAGTTGGGCGTGGGCTTCGTGCCGATCCGCAAGAAAGGCAAGCTGCCCTTCACCACGGTTGAAGAAACCTACGAGCTGGAATACGGTAGCGCGACCGTCGAATTGCACACGGACGCCGTGCGCCCAGGCGACCGTGTGTTGCTGGTCGACGACCTGATCGCCACGGGAGGCACCATGATGGCAGGCAAGCGTTTGCTTGAAAAACTAGGTGCGCAGGTGATGGAAGGCGCTGCCATCGTGGACCTGCCTGAGCTTCAGGGGTCACGTCGGCTGCGCGAAGGCGGGCTTGCCTTATTCACCTTGGTGGATTTCTCGGGGCACTGATCGCGCGCCGTTGTCGCGCATCCCCGGGTCGAAGCGACGGCCTGGGTTCATTTGCCGATGCAGAAGCGGGAGAAGATCACCCCGAGCAGATCATCGCTGGTGAATTCTCCAGTGATCTCGTTGAGCGCATTCTGCGCCAAGCGCAACTCCTCTGCCAGAAGATCGAGGGCCAAGGCCTTCTCATCCAGATGGCACTCGGCAGCTTGCAGATGCCGGCTCACGCTGCGCAAAGCCTGTACATGCCGCTCCCGCGCCAGGAACAGGCCTTCGGGCGCACTTTGCCAGCCCACCGTGCGCAACAAGGCTTGTCGCAGCAAGTCCAATCCCGCGCCAGTCTTGGCGGAAAGGGAAATACCCGGCCTGTTCACGGCTTCTGGAGCCTGGTCGTGCTTGTTCCAAATGTGGATGACGGGCACATCTGAAGGCAGGCGCTGAGCCAGGGCTTCGTCCGACGCCAAGTAGTCCGCCTGTATTTGGCGCGTCAAGTCATGCAGGAAAAGGACGGCATCCGCAGACGCAATCTGCGCCCAGGCACGTTCGATGCCGATGCGTTCCACCTCGTCTTGGCTCTCCCTCAACCCTGCCGTGTCCACCACATGCAGGGGCACGCCCTCAATCTGGATGGTTTGCTGAACCACGTCACGTGTGGTTCCGGCAATGGGCGTGACGATCGCCAGTTCGGCGCCAGCCAGGGCATTGAGCAGCGAGCTCTTGCCAGCATTCGGCTGTCCCGCGATCACGACTTTGATGCCCTCACGCAGCAGACTGCCTTGCTGCGCCTGCCGCAAAATGACCTGCAATTGCACCTGCAGTCGTGAGAGCTGTCCTTGCGCGTCGGCCTGGCGCAGAAAGTCGATGTCCTCCTCGGGAAAATCCAGCGTCGCCTCGACGAGCATGCGCAGATGCACCAGGGCTTCGCGCAACTGAGCGATCTCGCGCGAGAAAGCACCTTCCAAGGAACGGCCCGCGCTGCGGGCAGCGGCCTCGGTGCTGGCGTCGATGAGGTCCGCAACCGCCTCGGCCTGGGCCAAGTCCAGTTTGCCGTTGAGGAACGCCCGCTGTGTGAATTCGCCGGGCAGGGCGATCCGCGAACCAGGCAAAGCCTCCAGGCACCGCGCCAACAGCAGTTGCAGGACCACCGGGCCACCATGCACCTGCAACTCAAGCACCTCCTCGCCCGTGTAGGAGTGGGGTGCGGGAAAGTGGATCGCCAAGCCATGGTCGATGGCCTCACCTCGGGCATCGCGCAAGGGCAGATAGGTCGCATGGCGCGGCATCAAAGCCTTGCCGCAAACTGCGTGAACGAGCGTGGTCAGATCGCGTCCGCTCGCTCGCACGATGCCCACCGCACCACGCCCGGGTGCGGTGGCAATTGCGACGATGGGTTCGTGATGGCGCGCCAACATGATCCGATTTGACCACTCATCCGAGCACTTCGGATCCATCTCGTGGCATCCGCAGACCCCTGTGAATTGAGTCGGCACCTGCGTTGACACAGGGGCGCCGTTTGACGCCCGCGGGGTTTATCTGAACTTCGGCAGATTGAACTGGGGCGGCACACCCATGCGTTTGTTGATGACCCATTGCTGGGCAATCGACAACACGTTGTTGGTCACCCAGTAGAGCACCAGACCAGCCGGGAAGAAGAAGAACATCACGCTGAAGACCAGGGGCATGATCCACATCAGCTTGGCCTGCATGGGGTCCGGCGGCGCAGGATTCAGGGCCGTCTGCAGCATGGTGGTCAGCGTCATCAGCAGCGGCAGGATGTAGTACGGGTCTTGGGTCGAGAGGTCCTTGATCCAAAGTATCCAGGGCGCGTTGCGCATCTCGACGCTGGACAGAAGCACCCAGTACAGCGCGATGAACACGGGGATCTGGATCATGATGGGCAGGCAGCCGCCCAGCGGATTGACCTTCTCGTCGCGGTAGATGCGCATCATCTCCTGCTGCATCTGCTGCGGCTTGTCCTTGAGGCGATCGCGCATCTCGGTGATGCGCGGCGCGATGGCCTTCATCTTGGCCATGCTGGCATACGCCTTGGCGTTCAGCCAATAGAAAGCGATCTTGAGCAAGACCACCAAGGCCACAATGGACCAGCCCCAGTTGTGCAAGAGGTCGTGCAGTTTGTCGAGCAGCCAGTACAAAGGCTTGGCCAAGATGGTCAGCCAGCCATAGTCCTTGACCAACTCCAGGCCTGGGGCCAAGGCCTCCAGCTGCTTTTCTTCCTGCGGGCCGACAAAGAGCCGCGCGTCGAGCACGCGCGTGGCGCCCGGCGCAAGCGCCTGCAGCGGTGCGATCATGCCCACCGCATACAGGTTGTTGCTGACCTTGCGCACGAAGATTTCACGTTGCACACCATCAGCCAACAGCCAGGCGCTGGCGAAGTAGTGCTGGACCATGGCAACGTAGCCGTTGGTCGATTCCTTGTCGAAATCAGCCTTGCCTTTTTCGATGTCGCCGAAATCGACCTTGTGGTACTTCTTGGCCTCGGTATAGACCGCCGGGCCCGTGAAGGTGGAATAGAACGAGGAACCACCGGGAATCTTGTTGCCGTCGCGGACCAATTGCAAGTAGACCTGGGGCGTGACGGATTCCTGACCCACATTGCGCACTTCATGCTTCACATCCACGGCATAGCTGCCTCGCTGAAGCGTGTAAGTCTTGAGAAGTTGAACGCCACCGGAAACAGGTGATTCGAATTGGACCTTCAGCGTGTCTGCTCCATCCCTGAGTTCACGCTCGCTGCTGACCAGTTTCATCACGGTCTTGTGGGTCGGCAGATCCGCACCGCCGATCAGACCCGTCTGGGACAAGTAGACCCGATCCTTGCTTTCGTCGAAAAGGACAACCGGCGTTTGCACGTCATGGGACTCGTGATGGCGCAGAAATTCTGAACGCACCAATGAACCGCCTTCCGTGTCGAAAGTCAGCTTCAGGACGTCGGTCGAGACCGTCACACGCTCACGGGGCAGGGAAGAAACGGCCTGCGCTGCTGCCTGGATGGCTGCCACACCCCCGTCAACCCCCGTTGTCGCAAGCTGTCGCGCCTGGGGCACTTCTGGATTCTGGGCTGAGACCGGGGTCTGTTCGGCTGGCGCGACAGGCTTGGCCACGGCGGCGGTCGGTGAAGGGAAGAACGTTGCCGGACGTCCGTTGTGAATCTGCCATTGGTCCCAAAGCAGAACTATGGAGAAGCCGAAAATCACCCAGAGGATGGTGCGGCGGATGTCGTTCATGTCGTTTTCTTTTCCGAAAGGGATTTCAACAAGCCTGTGAATAAACGCGGCTTTTGCTCGGGAACAGGATCGTGTCCGCCAGCGCACCAAGGATGACAGCGCAACAGACGCGCCACGGTCAGCGCACTGCCGGCAACCGCCCCATGCGCGTCCAGGGCTTGCAGGGCGTATCGTGAGCAGGTCGGCTCAAATCGGCACGCCGAGCCTAGCCAGGGGCTCAAAAAATAGCGATACCCTTGAACGAGGGCCATCAGCATGCGGGCAGGCCAGCGCAACATCAAGTTCTGCCTTTGCTCATGCCCGCTGCCCGCGTGAAGAGACGTTGAAGTTCCGTACGCACGGCGTCGCGCAACAGGGCTGACGCGGCACTGCGAAACTGATCCGCACCGTAGGCCATCTTCAAGCGCACCAGAAACACTGATTGCGGCATCATCGTGCGCAGGGCATGCACGTGTTCCTCGCCCACGCCAAAAATCTGACGCCTGATGAGATTGCGAGTGACAGCCCTTTTGGCCCAACGCTTGGGCGTGACAGCGCCAAGCCAAGGCCCTTCGCCGGGGAACAAGACAGGCACTTGCACAGGTATTTGTCCAACCGGGGTTTGCAAGGCCAAGCCATGCAAGACGAAATGCTCCGTGCGTGCCAAGGGCGGGCTGGAGCGCAGAGCCTCAAATTGAGGCTGAGCCCGCAGCCGACGCGCTTTCAATGAGAGGCGCGACTCAGACAGCCAAGCGCTTGCGGCCCTTGGCGCGCCGCGCGTTGATGACGGCGCGGCCGCCACGCGTCTTCATGCGAACCAGAAAACCGTGGGTGCGGGCGCGGCGGATCTTGGAGGGTTGGTATGTGCGTTTCATGGAATGTCTACCTTGGGGAAACCTTGGATTATCCCAAAAAAATGCATTCCCGACAATGAGACGGTCAGCACCTCCATCTCACCGCGGCCAGCGGCATGGCGGAACCTGGCGGCTGGGCAGATGGTGTGGATAAATTATTGACAAGGTACAATCTCCATCCTTAGTTCATGCCACATATCCACAACAGAATGATTTCCGCATGAGCGACGGATTCTTCCACGCCCAGCAGGGCTCCACCCAGGATATCGGGCACAGCCTTTGGCAGGCATGTGTGGATCAGCTGGCGCAAGAGTTGCCGGAACAGCAGTTCAATACCTGGATTCGGCCCTTGTCCGCCCGCTTGGCCGATGACTATTCGTCTTTGACACTGTACGTTGTCAATCGCTTCAAGCTGGACTGGATACGTGCTCAGTACAGCAAGCGCATTGCTGCCTTGCTGGAAAGCATCTACGGGCAACCCATTGCCTTGGAGTTGGCGATCGCACCTCGCGAAAACGTCAATGCCGTGAGGAATCAGATTGCCTCTTTTGTCGACGCGGAATCACTGCCCGAGGCCATACCCGTAGAAGAAGTTTCCTACAGTGTGGCTTCGGTTCAATCAGCGTCATCCAGCCGCCATCGCCTCAACACGGCGTTGACTTTTGATACCTTGGTGGAAGGGACGGCGAACCGCATGGCAAGGGCAGCGGCCATGCACGTGGCTGGCTCTCCGGGGCAGCTCTACAACCCCCTCTTCATCTATGGCAGCACGGGTTTGGGCAAAACCCACCTGATCCATGCTGTGGGCAACCGCCTGCTGGCGGAAAAACCGGGCGCCAAGGTGCTTTACACACACGCGGAGTGGTTTGTCACCGACGTGGTGAAGGCCTACCAGCGCAAGACGTTCGACGAGTTCAAGGACAAGTACCACTCGCTGGACCTGTTGCTGATTGACGATGTGCAGTTCTTCGCTGGCAAAGACCGCACCCAGGAAGAATTTTTCAACGCGTTCGAGGCGCTGCTCGCGAAAAAAAGCCACATCGTGATGACCAGCGACACCTATCCCAAGGGATTGCTCGACATCAACCAAAGGCTCGTCTCACGTTTCGATTCCGGCCTGACCGTCGCCATTGAGCCCCCCGAGCTGGAAATGCGCGTGGCCATCCTGATCAACAAGGCGCAAAGCGAAGGCGCGAGCATGCCAGAGGAGGTCGCATTTTTCGTCGCCAAGAACGTGCGTTCCAACGTGCGTGAGTTGGAAGGCGCACTGCGCAAGATCCTGGCGTATTCGCGCTTCAACCAGAAGGAAGTGTCGATCCAGTTGGCGCGTGAAGCCTTGCGTGACCTTCTGTCCATCCAAAATCGGCAAATTTCCGTCGAAAACATCCAGAAAACGGTGGCCGATTACTACAAGATCAAGGTGGCAGACATGTACAGCAAGAAACGGCCTGCGTCGATTGCGCGGCCCCGTCAGATTGCCATGTACCTGGCCAAGGAATTGACGCAGAAAAGCCTTCCAGAAATCGGCGAGTTGTTCGGGGGCCGTGACCACACAACCGTGCTGCATGCCGTGCGCAAAATTTCAGGCGAACGCCAACAGCTGACTGAATTGAACCAACAACTGCATGTGCTGGAACAGACCCTCAAAGGATGAGATCCCAATAGGACATCATCAAGACTGCAAACCCTGGGGATAGTTTTGGGATAAGAACGCACTTATCCACAGCTTTTTTAAAAAGAGCCGACTTGTTCAAATTGCTACGCATGCAAAAAGATTTCGTCCCACAGGCTAGTCATCATCGCAAGTGCTTGATAAAAAAAGAGAAAATGCAGCTGTCCACAGAAACCAGCTGACTTCTATCTACGACTACTAATTTTTAATAAAGATTCTGGAAGTTATTCAAGAAGAGGTTGACATGATTGTCCTGAAGGCATCACAAGACAAAGTCCTATCCGTACTTCAGTCCGTTGCGGGCATTGTCGAACGCCGCCACACCTTGCCAATCCTGGCCAATGTGATGCTGCGCAGGTCCGGCAATGCCGTGCAATTGACCACCAGCGACCTGGAGATCCAAATCCGAACGGTGGCTGAATTCGAAGGCGATTCCGGCAACTTCACCACGACCGTGGGTGCTCGCAAATTGATCGACATCCTTCGGACCTTGCCCTCTGATCAGACGGTGACGCTCGAATCAAGCCAGAACAAGCTGGTTCTCAAAGGGGGCAAGAGCAAGTTCACCTTGCAGTCCTTGCCGGCGGAGGACTTTCCGCTGGTCCAAGAAGCGGCCAACTTCGGTCCGAAGTTCAGCGTGCCCCAGAAGACGCTGAAGGAGCTGCTGGGACAGGTTTCCTTTTCCATGGCGGTTCACGACATCCGCTATTACCTCAACGGCATCCTGTTCGTGGCAGAGGGCCAGCAGCTCAGCCTGGTGGCCACCGATGGTCACCGTCTGGCTTTTGCTTCCGCCACCTTGGACGTGGAAGTGCCCAAGCAGGAAGTGATCTTGCCGCGCAAGACCGTGCTCGAGTTGCAGCGCCTGCTGTCCGACAACGAAGGCGCCATCGAGATGCAGTTCGCGGGCAACCAGGCCAAGTTCAGCTTTGGTGGCATGGAATTCGTGACCAAGCTGGTTGAGGGCAAGTTTCCCGACTACAACCGCGTCATCCCCAAGAATCACAAGAACATCATCGTGTTGGGACGCCAGCCCTTGCTGGCCAGTTTGCAGCGTGCCGCCATCCTCACGAGCGACAAGTTCAAGGGCGTGCGACTCAATATCGAACCTGGCACTCTGCGTATCGCGTCCACGAATGCCGAACAGGAAGAAGCCGTGGATGAGTTGGACATCGATTACAGCGGCGACAGCATCGAGATCGGCTTCAACGTCACCTACTTGATCGAAGTGCTGGGCAATATGACGCAGGAGATGGTGAGGGTGGAACTCTCAGACTCCAACAGCTCCGCCCTCGTGACGATTCCTGACAACGCGAACTTCAAGTACGTCGTGATGCCGATGCGCATCTGAAGTTCTCAGCCTTGTTTTTCAGCCCGCGGTGTGGATGCCATCGCGGGTTTCTCGTTTTCAAGTTAGACCCTTCCAGAAAAGACCCTCCATGAGCGAAGCAGAAAAACCCGTTGGCGCTGGCGCGGGTGGTTATGACGAGTCCTCGATCCAGATTCTTGAGGGGCTGGAAGCCGTGCGCAAGCGCCCGGGCATGTACATTGGCGACACCTCCGATGGCACGGGTCTGCATCACCTTGTGTTCGAAGTCGTGGACAACTCCATCGACGAGGCGCTGGCTGGGTATTGCGACGACATCGTCGTCACCATCCACACCGACAACTCCATCAGCGTCACGGACAACGGTCGTGGTATCCCGACTGGGGTCAAGATGGATGACAAGCACGAACCCAAGCGTTCGGCGGCTGAGATTGCCCTGACCGAGCTGCACGCGGGTGGCAAGTTCAACCAGAACAGCTACAAGGTGTCAGGTGGCTTGCACGGTGTGGGTGTGTCTTGCGTGAACGCTTTGTCGCGTTGGTTGCGCTTGACGGTGCGCAATGGTGGCAAGGTCCATCAACTTGAATTTGCCCGCGGCGCGGTGCAAAGCCGTTTGTTGACTCAGCAAAGCGGCGTCGACGTGTCCCCGATGAAGGTGATCGGTGAGACCGAGAAGCGCGGCACGGAGGTCCACTTCCTGCCTGACACGGAGATCTTCCAGCAGAACCACGAGTTTCACTACGAGATTCTTGCCAAGCGTCTGCGCGAGTTGAGCTTTCTCAACAACGGTGTTCGTATCCGTCTGAAGGACGAGCGCAATGGCAAGGAAGACGATTTTTCGGGTGCTGGGGGCGTCAAGGGGTTTGTGGACTTCATCAACGCCAACAAAAAAGTGCTGCACCCCAATGCCTTCCATGCGATCGGCACCCGGCCGGCGGACAGCTACGGCGGCATTCCCGGCACCGAGATCGGGGTGGAAGTCGCCATGCAGTGGAACGACGGCTACAACGAAAGCGTGCTCTGTTTCACGAACAACATCCCCCAGCGTGACGGCGGCACTCACCTGACGGGTCTGCGCGCTGCCATGACGCGCGTGATCGGCAAGTACATCGAAAGCAATGAGCTCGCCAAGAAGGCCAAGGTCGAGGTCACGGGCGACGACATGCGCGAAGGTTTGTGCTGCGTGCTGTCCGTCAAGGTGCCAGAGCCCAAGTTCAGCAGCCAGACCAAGGACAAGTTGGTGTCCAGCGAGGTGCGTGCGCCGGTGGAAGACATCGTGGCCAAGGCATTGAACGATTACCTGGAGGAGCGTCCCAACGACGCCAAGACCCTGTGCGGCAAGATTGTCGAGGCCGCCCGCGCCCGCGAAGCGGCCCGCAAGGCCCGCGAGATGACGCGCCGCAAGGGCGTGCTCGATGGCATGGGCTTGCCCGGTAAGCTGGCCGATTGCCAGGAAAAAGATCCTTCGCTCTGCGAGATCTACATCGTCGAGGGTGATTCCGCCGGCGGCAGTGCCAAGCAAGGTCGGGATCGCAAGTTCCAGGCGATCCTGCCCCTGCGCGGCAAGATCCTGAACGTCGAGAAAGCCCGTTACGAAAAGCTGCTGACCAGCAATGAAATCGTCACCCTGATCACCGCCCTGGGCACGGGCATCGGCAAGGCCAGCAGCGACTCTGGAAAGTCGGGAGCCGATGATTTCAACATCGACAAGCTGCGTTACCACCGCATCATCATCATGACCGACGCGGACGTGGACGGCGCTCACATCCGAACCCTCCTGCTCACCTTCTTCTACCGCCAGATGCCCGAGTTGGTCGAGCGCGGTCACATCTACATTGCCCAGCCGCCGCTGTACAAGGTGAAGTCCGGCAAGGAAGAGCTTTACCTGAAGGACGGCTCGGCCCTGGACGCTTATCTGCTGCGCATCGCCCTCGCGGGTGCGGCCATCCACACTGGCGGGGTGACGAATACCGTCATCAATGGCGACACGCTGGCGGAGCTGGCGCGCAAGCACCAATTGGCTGAAAGTGTGATTGCCCGGCTGCACAACTTCATGGATGTGGAGGCGCTGCGTGCCGTGGCCGATGGCGTGGAGCTGAAGCTGGACACGGTGGCCGAAGCGGAGGTCTCGGCCGTCGCGCTGCAGGCGAAGTTGCGCGAGCTGGGCAGCGGGTCCGAAGTCGCGGGTGAATTCGATGTCCGCACCGACAAACCCATCTTACGCATCAGCCGTCGCCACCATGGCAACGTCAAGAGCAGCGTGATCACCCAGGACTTTGTCCATGGTGCCGACTATGCAGCGCTGGCCGAAGCAGCGCAGACTTTCCGTGGCCTGTTGGGTGAAGGCGCCAAGGTCGTGCGAGGTGAAGGCGAGAAGCAGAAGGAAGAAAAGGTCGCCGATTTCCGTTCCGCCATGGCTTGGCTGATCAGCGAAGCCGAACGCACCACCTCTCGCCAACGTTACAAAGGACTGGGCGAGATGAACCCAGGCCAGCTCTGGGAAACCACCATGGACCCGACCGTGCGCCGCTTGCTAAGGGTGCAGATCGACGACGCGATCGAGGCCGACCGTGTCTTCACGATGTTGATGGGCGACGAGGTCGAGCCGCGTCGTGACTTCATCGAAACCAACGCCTTGCGCGCGGGCAACATCGACGTTTGAGTTCCTACACAAGTACAAGGAGATGACCATGGGAATGTTCAGT
Source organism: Hylemonella gracilis ATCC 19624 (assembly GCF_000211835.1). Classification (GTDB taxonomy): domain Bacteria; phylum Pseudomonadota; class Gammaproteobacteria; order Burkholderiales; family Burkholderiaceae_C; genus Hylemonella; species Hylemonella gracilis. The sequence continues at coordinate 72,419 of NZ_AEGR01000093.1, forward strand.
TGGCAGAAAAAAGACATCGAGGTGCTCGCTCAGGGCGGCGTGATCGCGCCCGATGAACGCTTGTCCTGGGGGCAGACCACCGCCATGGGCGTGCAGCACGTGATCGCCATGTTCGGTGCGACGGTGTTGGCTCCCATCCTGATGGGCATCGACCCCAATGTGGCGGTGCTGATGAGCGGCATCGGCACCCTGATCTTCTTTCTCATCACCGGTGGCAAGGTGCCGAGTTATTTGGGCTCGTCTTTTGCCTTCATCGGTGTGGTGATCGCCGCCACGGGTTACGCTGGTTCTGGCCTCAATGGCAATTTGGGCGTGGCGTTGGGCGGCATCGTGGCGTGCGGTGTGGTGTACATCGTGATCGGTGCCGTTGTTCAGGTGATTGGCATTGGCTGGATTGAGCGACTGATGCCGCCCGTGGTCACCGGCTCCGTTGTGGCCGTGATTGGCTTGAACCTGGCGGTGGTGCCGATCAAGAACATGGCGCCCACCAACTTTGATGCCTGGATGCAAGCCGTGACCTTTTTGTGCGTCGGGGCTGTCGCGGTGTTTACACGCGGCATGGCGCAGCGCTTGCTGATCCTCCTCGGGCTGATCCTGGCCAGTGTCATTTACGCCCTGCTGACCAATGGAATGGGCTGGGGCAAGCCCTTGGATCTGTCGGGCATCGCCGCCGCGGCGTGGCTCGGTTTGCCAACCTTCACGGCCCCGGTCTTCAGTGCACCGGCCATGCTGCTGATCGCGCCGGTGGCGGTCATTCTGGTCGCCGAGAATCTGGGACACATCAAGGCAGTGACGGCCATGACGGGCCGTAACCTTGATCCTTACCTGGGCCGGGCCTTCATCGGTGACGGTGTGGCCACGGTGGTCAGCGGCGCGGCGGGCGGCACCGGCGTGACGACCTATGCCGAGAACATCGGCGTCATGGCCGCGACCAAGATTTACTCCACGGCCGTGTTTGTCGTGGCCGCCCTGATCGCTGTGCTCTTGGGTTTCAGCCCCAAGTTTGGCGCCGTGATCCAGGCCATCCCCTTGCCCGTGATGGGTGGCGTTTCCATCGTCGTCTTCGGCTTGATTGCCGTGGCGGGCGCGCGCATCTGGGTGGACAACAAGGTGGACTTCTCGGACAACCGCAACCTCATCGTCGCGGCCATCACCCTGATCCTGGGCACGGGCGATTTCACCCTGCGTTTTGGCGGCTTCGCCCTGGGCGGCATCGGTACCGCCACGTTTGGCGCGGTGCTGCTGTGGGCCTTGCTCGGTCGTTCGGCGAAATAAACAGCCCGCGACGCCAAAAACAACCGTAAAACACGGAAGAACGGCGTGGCTGAGGGCACGCCGTTTTTTTTGGGCGGGGAGCACGCATAATTCAACCCACCCTCCGCAGAAGCCACCCGGTTCATGAGCGAGAAGACACCCTTCGAGATCGCCCGCGAAACGCTCAAGCAGATCACGCTGCGTAAGCTACCGCCGACGCCGGTCAACTACCAGGCCATCTACCACGCGGTTGCTGGTTTGCCGCAGGTGGAACTGTTCCCTGAGGAACACTTGCGCCGGATTGCCCAGGCTTTGCCCGCCCGCAATCCGGGGCAGGAAAAGCAATTGGGCCTCTTGGATTACGCGATCAGCCAGCGCAATTGGTTGGGGGTGCAAAACGCCCTGCTCGGGTACTCAGGGTTTGCCGTGCCCAGCGGCGTGCCGCATCCCGCGGCGCCAGAACCCCTCTCCGCCGATGCGCCGAGCATGATGCCTCAGGTCCTCGAGCAGGTCGCCCGGCTCATCGAGTTCGCGCAACCGGCGTTCGGGGGTGAAGACACTCGCTTTCACGAGCGCATGCAGCAGACCTTGCAGGCTTTGCGCGATCCCGAGACCAGCGTCATCAGGGTTCGAAGTCTCTTGGCTGACTTCAACCACCGCTTGTCCTTCGCCGCAGAGGAACAGTCCGAGATCCGACTGGCCTTGTTCAAACTCCTTCAGCTGATCATCAAGAACATTGGTGAACTGAGCCCCGACGATGCGTGGTTGCAGGGGCAGATCAATGCGCTGCAAGCCGCCGCGCAACCCCCCTTGACGCTGCGCCGTCTGGACGAGGTTGAGCATCAGCTCAAGGACGTGATCTTCAAACAGACCGAGGCCAAAGGCCGTGCCATCGAAGCGCAGGAGTCCTTGCGGCAGATGTTGGCGGCGTTCATCACCCGTCTCTCACAGGTCACGGCTTCCAGCAGCGATTACCAGGAAAAGATGGAAGACAGCCTGCGCGATCTGGAACAGGCCAAGACCCTGGAGGACATCGGCCCTGTGCTGCGCGGCTTGATCCGCGCGACCCGAGACATGCGGCTGGAGACGGTCAATGTGGGCGAAGAACTGCAGTCCATGCGCGCGCAGGTGCAAGCCAAGGAGGCGGAGCTGCGCAAGTTGCAGGCGGAGCTGGAGCGCTTGAGTGCTCAGGTCCGTCACGATGGGCTCACTGGGGCGCTCAACCGGCAGGGTCTCGACGAGGCCTTTGTGCGCGAACTTTCCACCGTGCGGCGCAAGGACGCGCCTTTGTGCGTCGCCTTGCTCGACATCGACAATTTCAAGCGCCTCAACGATGCCCGTGGGCATGAAACGGGCGACGTGGCCTTGCAGCACTTGGTGGCTGTCGCCAAGGAAAACCTGCGTCCTCAGGATACGCTGGCCCGGTATGGCGGGGAAGAATTCGTGATCTTGTTGCCAGAGACCGGGCTGGAGCAGGCCATGGAAGTCATGATCCGGTTGCAGCGTGAACTGAGCAAGCGCTTCTTCCTCGCGCGCCCGAAACAGGGTGTGAAGACCGAGAGCGGCGGTGAGGTCGCCAGCGCTGATCAGGAGAAGATTTTCATCACTTTCAGCGCAGGGGTTGCCCAGTTGACTGTCGATGAAACGGCGGAGCAGGCCTTGCATCGTGCCGATCAAGCCATGTACTTGGCCAAGCGCGCGGGCAAGAACCGCGTGGTCGCGGCCTGAGACGGGTTCAAGGATTCAAGGAGTTTGCCATCATGACTTTGCTGATCGTCGGCCTGCTGCTGTTCCTGGGGGTGCACTCCATCGGCATGCTGGCACCCACCGCGAGGGAACAATGGCGTGCGCGTCTGGGTGCGGGCACCTGGAAGGCGCTGTATTCCCTGATCGCCCTCGCCGGCTTGGCACTGATCGCCTGGGGCTTTGATGCCGCGCGCGAATATCCGGTGATCGTCTGGATGCCTTCCTCTCCCGGCATGGCGATGGGCCTGCGCCATCTGACCGCCTTGTTCACTGTTCTTGCCTTCGTGTTGCTGGCGGCTGCTTATGTACCGGGCAATCACCTGAAGGCACGCTTTGGCCACCCCATGGTGCTGGGGGTGAAAACCTGGGCCTTGGCCCATCTGTTGGTGGCTGGCATGCTGGCCCATCTGCTGCTGTTCGGCAGTTTTCTGCTCTGGGCCATTGCCAACTACGCCGTCTCTCGCCGGCGCGACCGGCGTACCGGTGTCACTTACCCACAGGGCCGGTGGACCGCCACGGTCTTGGCCGTGGCCTTGGGTCTCGCCGGCTGGGCCGTGTTCGCTTTCGGTTTGCACGGCTTGCTGATCGGAATCAAACCACTCGGTTGATCCGATCTTGGGCGTCATCGCGCCCAGTCAAGTGCTCAGCGCGGACGAGGGCCGGGAGCCGGGCCGCCAGGCTCTTCGCCGAAGAAGGGCCGTTGCGTGCGCTCATCGAAAGTTTTTTGCTGTTCCGCGCTCAAAGAGGCGTAGAAGGTTCGGGTTGCTTCTTCGCGTCGCGTCGCGGCCGCATCACGTTCCTGTCGCCAAGCGCGCATGCGGTCCAGGCGCTCTGGTGTCTTGAGCTTTGCCCACTCATCGCGTGGCGCGTCCTCGCGATGGGCTCGTGCCTCGCGCGCCGGGGGTTTGACGGCGGCTTGGAAAGTGTCCCAAGCGCCTGTCTGGGAAGGCGTCAGTTTCAGACTGGCCTTGAGTTCAGCAAGACGTTTTTCCCAGTGATCCGCTTGACCTGCCGCCATGCGATCGGGGCGGTGATCAGCGCCGCGTTCATCGTGCATTTCCGGTCCCGGTCCATTGGCCGAGGAGGGGGGCGCCGCCGATGCGGGCGCGGACGAGGCCAGCAGCAGGGAGGCCGCCAGCATCGCGGTCGACAGAGGGGTCATGCGTGTTTTCATGGCTTCATCCTTTCAAGCATCCCGCCGCGAATGGGCGGGTGAAGGAAGTGTGGGTTGCGTGCGTTTCTCCTGCGTGTGCTCGTGCTGATCGCAGGTAAAGAAGGACAAAGTCAAGTCAAAGGCCGAGGCGTTCGCGCCAGCCTGCCCTCACGTCGCCGTCGGCGCAGGGGGCTCGTCGTCGTAGTCCCGGGCCCGACCCTCATGCTTGGCTCCGTACAGAGCGCGGTCTGCCCGTTGGTACAGCGTTGCAGCCTCAGTGTCTTGTGCGTTCATCTGGGCCAGGCCACTCGAAAAACTGAGCGCGAGATCGGGATGGGCGGGCACGGGGAGGCTTTGCGTGAGGTCCTCCCGCAGACGCGCCAACACCTGGCGTGCGCCCTGCACGGTGGTGTTGGGCAACACCATCAGGAATTCTTCACCGCCGATGCGGCCCACCAGATCCAGCGGTCTGCGGCGAGCCTCGAATTTTTGAGCGAAATGAACGAGCACCTTGTCTCCGACGCTGTGGCCGTAGCGATCGTTGACTTGCTTGAAATGGTCCAGGTCGATCACGGCCAGGGTCAAGGGGTAACGCAGATCACGGGCCTGGTGGAACAAGGCGCCAAGCCGAGCAAAGACATGGCGCCGGTTGAACAGACCCGTCAGTGGGTCGGTGATGGCCAGCTGCACGGCTTGGTCTCGCGCTTGCTGCAGCATGGATTCATGGGCTTTGAGCGCCGTGACGTCGGTGACCACCGTGAGCAGCCAGCCATCGTTGTGCAGGGTCTCGGTGACTCGCATCCAGCGGCCGTCCACCATGTCGGATTCGAAGCAGCGCACGGCGGTTTGGCGTCGTCGTTGCGCGACCTGTCTCAACCAGCTGTTGATGTCGTTCGTCTGGATCAGCAGACCCGCGCGCGCCTGAAAGCAGTTGCGCATCATGTCGGTCCAATACGGGAACGCGCCGACCGCGATGCCGTAGGCTTCGCGCATGTACCGATTGGCGTAGCGCAGACGATCGTCGGGATCGAACAAGCCGATCCCGCTGGCTGCGTCATCCAGGCACTCGAGCAGTCGAAGGCGTGGGTCGTCGGTAGTCAAGCCGTGGTGGGTGAGTCCTAACTGGCTTGAATTGGAACACAGGCCCGGCTGTCTGGTCGAGTACCCCTTGTGGTTTGTAGGTCCCGGGGGCCGCGCCCCGCAGGACCACCGCTCAAGCGGTGTCGCCTGACTTGTTGGCGCAGGTGTTCCAACCCAAAAGTGCATAGGGCGGGCACCAACCCGTCAAGCCTGTGGCCAATGGAAGCAGGCCCAGCCAGCCCCACCAGCCGACGACACCTGCCAAGGCCAGGCCGATCAGCACCAGGCCGACCGTGATCCGGAGCGCGCGGTCCATGCCGCCGACATTGCGTTTCATGCACATCTCCTCAGTTGAGTGAAACAGAGGGGCGATCGGTGTCGCCCGCGAGGTCATCCAGGATGGGGCAGTCTGGCCGCTCATCGCCGTGGCAGTCGTGCAGCAGCTCCTTGAGGCTGCGTTGCATGGCTTGTAGCGATGCAATGCGGGCGGTCAGTTCGTCGACATGCCGTTGCGCGATCCGTTTGACGCTGGCGCTGGCGCGGCCCCGGTTGCTCCACAGGCCCAGCAACTCAGTGATTTCATCGAGGGAAAAGCCCAGGTCGCGTGCGCGCCGGATGAAGCGCAGCTGACGCACATCGGCTTCGCCATACTGCCGGTAGCCGCTGCCCGTGCGCGTCACCCGGGGCAGCAAGCCCAGCGATTCGTAGTGCCGCACCATCTTGGCCGAGATACCCGAGCGCTGGGCGGCCTGACCGATGGCGATGGGCCAGCGGTCCGGGCTGCGTGTTCCTTCAGGCCGCGACGGCATACCCTTCTTCCGTGATGGCGCGGCTCAGGGTTTCGCGCGGCTGCTGTGACTGCACCTCGACGAGGTTGTGGCTGCGGTCGATGCGGACTTCGGCCTGCGGATCGACCTGCCGGATCGCCTGTGTGACGGCTTTCTCACAGTGGCCGCAGCTCATGCCGGTGACGGTGAAGGACTGGTTCATGCGGTGTTCCTCCGAAATGCTGAGGTGTTTCATCCGGCAGATGCCGGTCATCACGCCATTGTCAACCTTGCCACCAGGGCAAGGTCAAGCCCCGGCGGCATGCCCTGTTTTGCCCGGTCTGTTGCACGCTGCCCCGGTTGCCGGGCTGCTTGACCTTGCCCTGGTGGCAAGGTTCAGAATCGTGCGCATGGACACTCTCGCCACCCCGCTCGCCACTGCGCCCCGTTCGGGGCAAGACCTGGCCACCCTGGATCTCGGCATCGGCGGCATGACCTGCGCCGCCTGTGTGCTGCGCGTGGAAAAGGCCTTGAAGAAAGTGCCCAGTGTGCAAGACGCAGTGGTCAATCTGGCCACCGAGACGGCCCGGGTCACCTACCGTCCGGACGCGTCCGATGAAGCGGCGCAGCTTCGACGCGCCGTCCGCAGTGCGGGTTACCAGCCACGGGCCGCCGACGCCCTGATGCACGAGGAGGTCTCTTCTTGGGCGGGCTTCGCTCCCGTGGCCTTGGGGGCGGTGCTTTCCTTGCCGCTGCTGGTGCCCATGCTGCTGGGCTGGTTGAGTTCGGGGTCGGGCGGCTCAGCCTGGATGCTGCCCGCCTGGGTGCAGTTTCTGCTCGCCACGCCAGTGCAATTCATCCTCGGCGCACGTTTCTACCTTGGAGCCTGGCATGCCGTGAAGAGTCGCACCGGCAATATGGATCTGTTGGTCGCGCTGGGGACCAGCTCGGGCTGGGGCCTGTCGGTATGGTTGTGGCTGAATGCAACCTCTGGCATGCATGCGGGCGCTCACACTGCTGCAGAGCCTCATCTTTACTTCGAGGCCAGTGCCGTGGTGATCACCCTGGTGCTGCTGGGCAAGTGGCTGGAGGCCCGCGCCAAACGCCAAACCACGGCCGCGATCCGTGCCCTGCATGCCCTGCGGCCCGAGCAGGCGCATTGGCTGGGGTCTGGTCAGGCTCCCCAGGAGGAGACCGACATCCCGATCGGCGAGCTGCTGGTGGGGGACCACGTGGCCGTGCGTCCCGGTGAGCGCATCCCCGCCGATGGTGTGCTGTTGGAGGGCGAGAGCCAGGTGGACGAGTCCATGCTGACCGGTGAACCCCTGCCGCTCGGCAAGGTCCCTGGCGCGACCTTGACCGGGGGCTCGGTCAACGGGGAGGGCCGCATCGTTCTGCGCGTCACGGCCACGGGCAGCGAGACGGTGCTGGCGCGCATCATCCGTTTGGTCGAAGACGCGCAGGCGGCCAAGGCACCGATCCAGCGTTTGGTGGATCAGGTCTCTGCGGTCTTCGTGCCCGTGGTGCTGGTGCTGGCCTTCCTCACTTTGGTTGGCTGGCTGTGGGTCGGCGTGGGCATGGAGGCGGCGCTCATGCACGCCGTGACGGTGCTGGTCATCGCTTGCCCCTGTGCGCTGGGCCTGGCCACGCCCACGGCCCTGATCGCGGGAGCCGGCGTGGCGGCACGGCGCGGCATTTTGATCAAGGATGCACAGGCCCTGGAGCTCGCGCATCGGGTCGACACGGTGGCCTTCGACAAGACCGGCACGTTGACCGTCGGCCAGCCCCGTCTGACCGCCTTGCTGGTGTCGCCCGGGCAAGATGAAACCTCACTGATACGAGCGGTTGCCAGTCTGCAGAGCGGCAGCGAGCACCCACTCGCGAAAGCCGTTCTGCAGGCCGCACGTGAGCGGGGCCTGGCCTGGCCTCAGCCGCAGGCGGTGCAGGCCGTGCCAGGGCGGGGGAGCCAGGGCGTGGTCGGGGGTGTGACCTGGCGCATCGGTAGTCTGCGCTGGATGGCTGAACTGGGCGCTGAACTGGGCGCCCTGGAAGCCCAGGCGACCCGACTGCAATCCGAGGGCGCGACCTTGTCCGTGCTGGCCGAAGCCGTGCCGGATGCGGGGGATGCGCCTCCCACGGTTCGGGTGCGTGCCTTGCTGGCCTTTGGCGACGAGCCCAAGCCCGGTGCCGCAGCGGCCTTGCAGAGCCTGCGTCAGCGGGGCTTGAGGCTGGTGATGATTTCCGGTGACAACCCGGGCGCGGCCGAAGCCATGGCCCGGCGGCTGGGTCTGCGACCGCAAGCCGGCGAGGTGTTGGCCAATGTATTGCCCGGCGACAAGGCCGCCCAGGTCTGCGCCCTGCGGGCAGGCGGGCATGTGGTGGCCATGGTGGGCGATGGCGTCAATGATGCTCCCGCCCTGGCCGCGGCGGATGTGGGCATCGCCATGGGCAATGGCACGGACGTGGCCATGCACGCGGCGGGCATCACCTTGATGCGGGGCGACCCGGCCTTGGTGGAGGCGGCGCTGGACATCTCCCGCCGCACCGTGCGCAAGATCCGACAGAACCTGTTCTGGGCCTTCATCTACAACGTGGCCGGCATTCCGCTGGCCGCCTTGGGGGTGTTGAGCCCCGTGGTGGCGGGCGCGGCCATGGCCTTGAGTTCCGTCAGCGTGATGGGCAATGCCTTGCTGCTGCGACGCTGGAAGGGGCGTTAAGGTCGTTGGGGAGCGGGTGGGCCGACCGGCGCAGGCGAGGTGTCCCGCTCCAGCCAACCCAGAAAGCGCAGTGCCTGGGTCCGGCTGTCGCCGCACATGTCGGGCGCGGGCATCAGGCTGCCGCACACGGCGGGTCGCTCGGGCCGACCGAAGAGCTTGCAACGCAGCGCCTCATCGAGTTGGATGCAGGGCACACCGGCCGGCTTGCTGACCCCATCGACCACCGGCATGCCCGGGATCGGGCTGGAGATGGACGGTGCGATGCAGCAGGCGGCGCAGCCGGGGCGACAGTCCATGGGGCAGGGATTCGCAGATTCAGCCGTTCAGCCGTTGCGCGGCGAACAGCACTTGGTCGATCACGCCCTGGACGGCGCCGCGGGCACGGTCTGAGAGCAGCAGCCCTTCGGCGTCAAACGCTTCGCCTGCGCGCCCCAAGGCATAACTCTGCGGCGTGACCCAGCACTGGAGATTCAGCAGCAAAGGCACCAGATGGCTTTGCGAGCGCAGGCCACCAAGCGCGCCCGGCGAGGCGCTGAGCACGCCCACCACCTTGCCGCGCGTAGATTTGTAGCCGTCGCTCCATTCCGGGTTGCCTGCAACCGGGCGCGAGAGCCAGTCAAAGGTGTTTTTCACCAGGGCCGGGTAACTGGCGTTGTACTCGGGCGTGCAGATGATCCAGGCCGGATGCTCGAAGAAGATGTGCTTGAGGCGGACCACGTCGGGTGGCGTGCCTTGGGCTTCCAGGTCGCCGTTGTAGAGCGGCACGTCGTAGTCGCCCAGCTCCAAATGCGTGACCTCGGCACCGCTGGCGCGGACCATGTCTGCCGTGACGCGGGCGAGTTGGCGGTTCAGGGATTGCTGGCGGGTGCTGCCCGCGAAGACCAGGACTTTCATGGCCGGCATTGGACCACAGACTTTGAGACCGTGGTCACGCCGGTGGGGCGGTGGCGTGTTCATTGACGTACGTGTTGCGGGCTCTGCGACTCGCAAAGTCATTCCGGCATCAGGAATCAGCAGGCACCCTCTCGTGTTGTTCCACGTGAAACACAAAACCTTGGCAGCGGCTGTGATGGCGCAAAAACAGACGGCCCGGTAAAATTTCGCCCCTCGCACTCCTACTCTGACTGTGAGTCCCGCCTTGATTCCCAAGGCTGCTGCCACAGGAGAAGCCCCCATGCTGTACCCCGAAGAATTTGAAGTCATCGTTGTCGGTGGCGGCCATGCCGGCACCGAAGCCGCCTTGGCGGCCGCGCGCATGGGTTGCAAAACCTTGCTGCTGACCCACAACATCGAAACCTTGGGGCAGATGAGCTGCAATCCCAGCATCGGTGGCATTGGCAAGGGGCACTTGGTCAAGGAAGTGGATGCGCTGGGCGGCGCCATGGCCATTGCCACGGACGAGGCCGGTATCCAGTTCCGCATCCTCAACGCCAGCAAGGGGCCGGCCGTGCGGGCCACACGCGCCCAGGCGGACCGCATTCTGTACAAGGCCGCCATCCGCCGACGTCTCGAAAACCAGCCGAACCTGATGCTGTTCCAGCAGGCCGTGGACGACCTGCTGGTGGAGGGTGACGGTGATGGGGCGAGGGTGGTCGGCGCTGTCACCCAGGCCGGCATCGCCTTCCGGGGCCGCACGGTTGTGCTCACGGCCGGGACCTTCTTGGACGGGAAGATCCATATCGGCCTGGACAACTATGCGGCCGGTCGGGCCGGGGACCCGCCGGCAGTGAGTCTTTCGGCGCGCCTCAAGGAACTGCAACTGCCCCAGGGCCGGCTCAAAACCGGCACGCCGCCGCGCCTGGACGGTCGCACCATCGACTTTTCCCAATGCACCGAACAGCCCGGGGACGGCATGCCCGGTGCCGCCAGTCAAGGCGCGAACGAGGGCGAAATCCCGGTGTTCAGCTTCATGGGCCTCCGCGAGATGCACCCGCGGCAGATGCCTTGCTGGATCACGCACACCAATGAACGCACGCACGAAATCATCCGTTCGGGTTTCGACCGCAGCCCCATGTTCACGGGCAAGATCGAGGGCGTGGGTCCGCGCTACTGCCCCAGCGTCGAAGACAAGATCAATCGATTCGCGGGCAAGGACAGCCACCAGATCTTCCTGGAGCCCGAGGGTCTGACCACGAACGAGTACTACCCCAACGGCATTTCCACCAGCCTGCCTTTTGACATCCAGCTGGCTCTGGTGCGTTCCATGCGGGGTCTGGAAAACGCCCAGATCCTGCGGCCTGGCTACGCCATCGAGTACGACTACTTCGACCCGCGCTCGCTCAAAAGCAGTTTCGAAACCCGCCAGATCCAGGGCTTGTTCTTCGCCGGCCAGATCAATGGCACCACGGGGTACGAGGAGGCCGCCGCCCAGGGGCTGTTCGCCGGCATCAATGCCGCCCTGCAATGCCGGGGCGAGGCGGCTTGGCTGCCGGGCCGCGACCAAGCCTACCTGGGCGTGCTGGTGGATGACCTGATCACCAAGGGGGTGACCGAGCCCTACCGCATGTTCACCAGCCGGGCCGAGTTCCGGTTGCAGCTGCGCGAGGACAACGCCGACATGCGCCTCACCGAGATTGGCCGCCGGCTGGGCCTGGTGGATGACGCCCGCTGGGAGGCTTTCAACCGCAAGCGGGACGCCGTTTCACGTGAAACCGAACGCCTGAAGTCGACCTGGGTGAATCCGCGCATCCTGCCTGCGGCTGAGGCCGAGCGGGTGCTGGGCGTGGGCATCGAGCACGAATACCACCTCTTTGACCTGCTGCGGCGCCCGGGCGTGAAGTACGCGGAACTGATGTCCATGGATGGCGGCAAGTACGCCAGCCCGGCTTCGGCGGCGCGGAACGAGTTGCCAGTTGCCGGCGCAGCTGCCGTGACACTGACCGGTGTTTCACGTGAAACCTTGGGTGATCTGTACGAGCCCGTGGTGGACCAGATCGAAATTGCCGCCAAGTACGCTGGCTACATCGACCGCCAGCGAGACGAAGTGGAGCGTGCCGCCCATTACGAACAACTTCAACTGCCGGCCGATCTGGACTACATGTCCGTGTCGGCGCTGAGCATCGAGGCCCGGCAGAAGTTGCAGAAGCATCGCCCGGAGACTTTGGGCCAGGCTTCACGCATCTCGGGCATCACGCCAGCCACCATCTCCCTGCTGCTGATCCATCTGCGCAAGAGCGGCTTCAAGGGTTTCGCCAAGATGGCCGAGGCGGCATGACGACAGCCGTGCATGCGACGAACCTGGCAGCCCGCCTGGAATCCGGTGCTGCCGCGCTGGGTTTGGCCTTGTCCGACACTCAGCGGACTCAGCTGCTGGACTACCTGGCCCTGGTTCAGAAGTGGAACAAGGTCTACAACCTGACGGCGCTACGGGACGCGGAGGAGATGCTCACGCACCACCTGCTGGACAGCATGGCCGTGATTGCGCCGCTGCGGCGGCAGACCCAGGGCCAGCCCGTGCGCTTGCTCGACGTGGGGTCTGGTGCGGGCTTGCCGGGCGTGGTCATCGCCATCTGCTGCCCAGAGATCGACGTGACTTGCGTGGACACCGTGGCCAAGAAAGCCACCTTCATCCAGCAGGTGGCGATCGCACTCAAGCTACCCCATTTGCATGGCGTGCATGCTCGGGTGGAAAGCCTCTCCGGTCCTTTCGACGTGGTGTCGTCTCGGGCCTTTGCCTCCCTGGCTGATTTCACCGCCTGGTCCTTTGGTGCCCTGGCGGCTCAGGGTGTCTGGATGGCGATGAAAGGGCGGCACCCGGTTGACGAAATTGCAGCCGTGTCCCCGGAGGTCGAGGTGTTTCACGTGGAACCACTGACCGTGCCTGGATTGGATGCGGAGCGTTGCATGGTCTGGTTACGCAAAAAAGCGGCTGCACGCGCCTTCGCCTGAGCCCCGCAGGCGGTGGGCGTCGTACACTCGACGCCTTCTTTTGAGAGACGATTCCCCATGTTCGGCATTGCAGACTACGGTGCTTTTGTCACCGCCATCGTCCTTTTCCTGTTGATTCCCGGGCCGGGCAATCTGGCCATCATCACCTCCACGGGCAAGGGTGGGCGTGCCGGGGGGCTGGCTGCATCGTTCGGCATCATCGTGGGCGATCAAATTTTGATGTGGTCCGCCGTTGCAGGCGTCGCCGCGCTGCTGGCGGCCTATCCCACGGCCTTTCATCTTGTGCAGTGGCTGGGCGCGGCCTACCTCGCGTGGATGGGCTTCAAGATGCTGACCGCCAAACCCGGCGATGCGCCCGTGCTGCACATCGAACCCCGCCAGTACTTCCGCCAGGCCTTCATCATCACCTTGCTCAACCCCAAGGCCATCGTGTTCTACATGGCTTTTTTTCCACTGTTCATTGACCCTGTGCAGCACCAGGGGCTGCTCACCTTTGGCGTGATGGCCGCTACCGTTGCGCTGCTCGGCTTTCTGTATTCGCTGATCGCCGTTTTGCTCACCCATCACCTGGCCGAGCGACTGCGCGCCAGTCCGCGCATCGGGCGAACGCTGGAAAAAATCGCGGGAATCTTCTTGATCGGTTTTGGCCTGAAGCTGGCGCTGACCAAGTAAGACAGCGCATCCCTAGACACACAAAGTTCAGAACACGAGGGCGGCATGGCCAAGATTTTTTGCGTTGCGAATCAGAAGGGTGGCGTGGGCAAGACCACGACCACGGTCAATCTGGCGGCTGGTTTGGCCAAGTTGAACCAGCGTGTGCTGATGGTCGATCTCGATCCACAGGGCAATGCCACGATGGGCTCGGGCGTGGACAAGCGCCAGCTGGCACGCACGGTCTATGACGTGCTGCTGGGGACCGCCACTGTCGCCGAGGCCCGCGTCAAGAGCGACAAGCTGGTCGAAGCCGGCTACAGCTACGACATCCTGGGCGCCAACCGTGAACTGGCCGGTGCCGAAGTCGAGCTGGTCGATTTGGAGCAGCGCGAGCGCCGCCTCAAGAACGCCCTGGCCCAGGTCATGGACGACTATGACTTCGTGCTGATCGATTGCCCGCCCAGCCTGTCCATGCTCACCCTCAACGGCCTGTGCGCCGCGCATGGCGTCATCGTGCCTATGCAGTGCGAGTACTTCGCGCTCGAGGGCCTGGCGGACCTGGTCAACACCATCAAGCAGGTGCATGCCAACCTGAACCCGGACCTGCAGATCATCGGCTTGCTGCGTGTCATGTACGACCCGCGTGTCACCCTGCAGGCCCAAGTCAGCGACCAGCTTAAGGCGCACTTCGGCGACAAGGTGTTCGACGCCGTGATCCCCCGCAATGTGCGCCTGGCCGAGGCGCCGAGCTACGGCCTGCCTGGCGTGGTCTTCGATCCGGCCGCGCGCGGCGCCCAGTCTTTCTTCACGTTTGCGGAAGAAATGGTCGGGCGCATCGGCAAGATGTGACACAAAAGTAAGCGCCTGCTGTCGAATGAACCATTCCAAAGTTTTGCTCCTGCCCGGCTGGTACAACTCCGGTGCGGCCCATTGGCAGAGCCTGTGGGAAGCCCAGCACGGCTATGTGCGGGTCCAGCAGCATGATTGGGAGCGCCCACTTCGTGGCGACTGGCAAATCCAGCTGGAGGAAACCATCCTCGCCCGCGACACGGACCGCACCGGCCCCGTGGTGCTGGTGGCGCACAGCCTGGGTTGCATCCTGGTGGCGGCCTGGGCCGCGCACAGCCGCAACACGCACCGTGTCCAGGGCGCCCTGCTGGTTGCTCCGGGGGACGCCGAGCGCGAGGAGCTCCGCGGCCAGCTGCCCAGTTGGTCGCCCATCGTGCGCCAACGCCTGCCCTTTCCCAGCATCCTTTTGGGCAGCCGCAATGACCCGTACTGCGGCTTCGACCGTGCGCAGGGTTTGGCGGCGGATTGGGGCGCGCGTTTCATCGACTACGGAGAGCGAGGCCACATCAATGCCGACTCGGGCCTGGGCGACTGGCCCGAAGGCCATGCCTTGCTGCAGACCCTGATGCAGCCGCCCGCCTAGCCCCGCGGCACGATGAAACAACGACACACGAAACGGCGGTTTCCACAAACTGCCCTGGCGGCCATGCCGCCCGATCTGAACCTGAACCTGACGCCACCGGGAGTACACACAGAAATGGTCACGAAAAAAACCAGGGGCCTGGGCCTGGGCCTGGAAGCCCTGCTGGGTCCCAAGGTCGAGGAACACCAGGCCGAGCCCGCGCCGGACGGCGTGGTGCCTCAAGCCGGTCAGGTCGGCAGCCTGCGCCTGGACGAGATGGTGCCCGGCATGTACCAGCCGCGCACCCGCATGGACGAGGGCGCCCTGTACGAGCTGGCCGAGTCCATCAAGGCCCAGGGCATCATGTCGCCCATCCTGGTCCGCAAGCTCCATGAAGGGCCGAACGCGGGCAAGCACGAAATCATCGCGGGCGAACGGCGTTTCCGTGCCGCCAAGCTCGCGGGCCTGGACAGCGTGCCCGTGCTGGTGCGCGAGGTGCCCAACGAGGCCGCGGCCGCGATGGCGCTCATCGAGAACATCCAGCGCGAGGACCTCAACCCGCTGGAAGAGGCCCAGGGTCTGCAGCGCCTGATCCGCGAATTCGGCCTGACGCACGAGCAGGCCGCGCAGGCCGTGGGCCGCTCGCGCAGCGCCGCCAGCAACCTGCTGCGCTTGCTCAACCTGGCCGAGCCGGTGCAGGCCATGCTGATGGCGGGTGACCTGGACATGGGCCACGCGCGTGCCTTGCTCGCGCTGGACCGCGCCACCCAGATCACGGCGGCCAACCAGATCGCCGCGAAGAAGTATTCCGTCCGCGAGGCCGAGAGTCTGGTCAAGAAGCTGGGTGCCGAATTCAGCCTGGCGCCGCAGAAACCGGGCAAGGAAAAATCGCGCGACCTCAAACGGGTCGAGGAAGAACTGTCGGACTTGCTGACCGCGCAAGTCGAGGTGCGCGTCAAGAAGCGTGTGAAGCGCAATGGTCGCGTCGAGGAAATGGGCGAGCTGTCGGTGCAGTTCGGATCGCTCGACGAGCTCAACGGCCTGATCGATCGCTTGCGCCGCGCCGGCGGCGGCGACTGACCGCACGCCCAGCAGCAGGCGCACCATGCGGTCCTCCTTGCCTCGGATGTCGTTCCGGTCTTTCGGCTGGCCCCTGCCTGCCTTGATGGCCTGGAGCGTCTGCTGGTTTCTTTATTCCCTGCTTCAGCTGAAGACCAGCCTGCCTCTGTGGGCGGTCCTGGGCTTGGTGACCCTGGCCGGTGTGCTGCTCAGCCTGCTGGGCGGTACCTGGTGGCGCCGTCTGGTGATCGGCCTCGGTTTTCCGCTGTCGCTCTTTTTCTCGGGTGCGCTGAGCGTGCCGGCCTGGGCCTGGTTGCTGCCGCTGGCCCTGCTGGCTTTGATCTACCCGCTCAACGCCTGGCGTGACGCGCCCTTGTTTCCCACGCCCGAAGACGCCCTGAACGACTTGCCCGAGGTGGCGCCGCTGGAGCCCGGTGCCCGGGTGCTGGACGCGGGTTGCGGCCTGGGCCACGGGCTGGAGGCGCTGCGTCAAGCGTATCCGCTGGCCGAGTTGCATGGTGTGGAATGGAGCCGCCCGCTGGCTTGGTGGTGCCAGCGGCGCTGCCAGGGCCGCGGCGTCCACGCGCACGTGGAGCGGGGTGACATGTGGGAGGTCGACTGGTCGACCTACGATCTGGTCTATCTGTTCCAGCGCCCTGAGACCTTGCCCCGTGCCATGGCCAAGGCCGAGGCGGAGCTGCGACCCGGTGCCTGGCTGGTGAGCCTGGAGTTCGAAGCGCGTGGCTTCAAGCCTACGGCCAAGCTGAAAACCGACTCAGGTAAGCCGGTCTGGGTGTATCGCTGGCCTGCCGTGCCTGTTGCCACCGGCACCGCAGCGCCGACAGACTCTGCCAGACGCTGAAACCGCCGCGTCGCTGTGCCATCATGCCGGCATGGCGTCGACGGCGCACCCCACCTCCGCAGGCCTGGCCACGGGCGATGAAGGGGCTCGCGTGCTGGTCGTGGACGACGATGTCCTGAACTTGCGCGTCGCGTCGCGTCTGCTGCGGGAAATGGGCTGCCGGGGTGCGCTGGCGCCGGACGGGCGCACGGCCTTGGATCTCGTGCGGAAAGAGGCTTTTGACCTCGTGCTGCTCGACATCAGCATGCCCGAGTTCAATGGCCAGGACACCCTCCTGGCCTTGCGTGAGTTGGCGGGTCAGCGTTTGCCGATCGTCATGGTCACTGGCCACGATGACGAGGCCACGCGCAGGCATTACCTCGCCCTGGGCGCGGATGGTTTACTCCCCAAACCCTTGTCCATTCCCGCGCTGCGCGACGTCATGCGTGGCGCAGGCCTGCGCATGCCCGGCTGAGTTCCCATGGAAGCGGCCGCGCTGATCGGTTTGTCCGCGGTGCTTGCGCAGGGGGGCTTGCTCGGTGCCGCTTGGTGGTTCTGGCTTCGGCGGCGCCGTGAACGACCTCCGCTGGACATCGCGCAGCTGCTCCGCATGGCGCGCTCGCCCCAGGACGCCGTGGCCTTCACCGACGTCGCTGGCCGCATCGTCTGGGCCGACACGGCCTATGCCCATCTGACGGGCCATGGTCTGGACGATCTGACGCGCATGACATTGCCTGAACTCCTGCGCAACGCCGTGCTGCCCGGACCGCGCCGCCTGGAACTGGACGCGGCCTTGCACGCCCGCACGCCCCTGCGCGTGGATGTGCAGTTCCGCCGTCCGGGTGGCCACGCACGCTGGACGATGGTTGAACTCCATCCCTTGCGGGACCCCGAGCAGGCTGAGTTCATCGGCTGGATGGTCGTGCAGATCGACATCGACCTCGCGCGCGGGGAGCAAGAACGGGTGCGACAAGCCTTGCGGGACCATGAAAACCTCAACAGCATCATGGACCAGCACGCCATCGTCTCCGAGACGGATTTGCAGGGCCGCATCCTGCGCTTCAACGAGCGCTTCACGCACATCAGCGGCTATGCCCAGGATGAACTGCTGGGCCTCAATCACAATCTGTTGAACTCGGGTCACCACACGCCGGACTTCTGGCGAGACATGTGGAGCACCATCGGGCAAGGGCGCGTGTGGCGCGGCGAGATTTGCAACCGCGCGAAGAACGGCTCGCTGTATTGGGTGGACAGTGTGATCGCGCCGCTGATGGGTCCGGACGGGCTGCCCGAGCGGTATGTCTCGGTGCGCACCGACATCACGGCGCGCAAGAACCACGAAGTGCTGCTGCAGCGCACGGGCCGCATCGCGGGCGTGGGCGGCTGGCATGGCGACCTGGGCTCGGGCGTGTTGAATTTTTCCGAGGAGGCGCGTGCCATTCTCCGGCTTGACGCGGCGCAGTTGCCGGTCAGCGAGGTCATGCAAGGCCTGGCACCTCAGGTGGCCCAGGAGCTGCGGGGCCATGTCGATGCCTTGGTTCAAGGACGGGCCCAGGTCTTCAGCCAGTCCCTCAAGGTCGAGCAGGCAGACGGGTCCGAAGTGTGGGTGCGCCTGAGCGGCGAGGTCGAGCTGTACAAGGGCAAGCCGCAACGCGTGATTGGCGCGGTGCAGGACATCAGCTCCTACGTGTTGGCGCGTCAGCGCATCCAAGCCGGCGAGCGTCTCTTGCGCTCGGCCTTCGAGGCCTTGGGTGAAGCCTTTGCCGTCTACGACAAGCACGAGCGCTTGCTGTTCTACAACGACAAGTACCGTGAAATCCTGGGCGCCAAGCGCAGTGCCATCACCACCGGCTTGACCTTCGACACGGTCGCCCAAATGCTGATCGACGCCGGTGTGTACCGTGGCAACACCGATCCACGCACCCGGCTGCGCGAGATGCGGCAGATGATGGAGCGCCCGGACTTCCGCTACCAGGTGCAGCTCAGCACTGGGCGCTGGGTGAAGTACATCGGCCACGCGACGCCGGATGGCCTGCATGTGCTGTTTCGCATCGACATCACCGACATCCAGGAGGCGCTGCAGGCGGCTCAGGCGGCCGCGGAGGGCAAGAGTCGGTTCCTGGCCAATATGAGTCATGAAATCCGAACGCCGATGAATGCCGTCATGGGCATGTTGCAGCTGCTGGAGCAGACCCCGCTGGACGCGGAGCAAGAAGACCTGCTGGGCAAGATCGGGAGCGCCGCGCGCATGCTCCTGGGCATCCTCAACGACATCCTTGATTTCTCCAAGATCGAGGCGGGCAAGATGCCCTTGGACCTGGAACCCTTCGCGCTCGACACCTTGTATGCCGAACTCTCGCCCATTCTGTCCGGGGCCTTGGGCGACAAATCCCTGGAGCTGATTTACGACATCGATCCCGCCATTCCACTCGTGCTACGGGGCGACATGCTGCGCCTCAAGCAAGTCCTCATGAACCTGGGCGGCAACGCCATCAAGTTCACGGCCCAGGGACAGGTGTTGCTTCGCGTGCGCCAGATGCGCCGTGACGAGCACGGCGTTCTGCTGGAGTTCGCCGTGCAGGACACGGGCATCGGAATCAGCCCGGACCAGATTCAGCACATCTTCAGCGGGTTCAGCCAGGCCGAGGCCTCCACCTCGCGTCGTTACGGCGGCACCGGACTGGGCCTGGCCATCAGCCAGCGCTTGGTGGGCCTGATGGTCGAAGCCAGCGGAGAAGGACGCGCGCTGACCGTCGAGAGCGAGCCGGGGCGTGGGAGCTGTTTCTCCTTTCAGCTGTGTTTGGGGGTCCCTGAACTGGGTGATGAAGCCCTCATCAAGAGCGGTGAGGAGGCAACACGCATCTGGCTGTTGGCGCCTGCCACGCCCTCGCGCTCCGCTTTGTCGGGCATGCTGGCTGGCCAGGGTTGGCAGGTGCAAGTGCTGGATGATTTGTCTGTGCTGCGCGAGGCAATCCAGCACCTGAAGGCCGCCGCCGCACCAGGGGCCGTCTTGCTCGACCTGGATGGGCCGGATGCCGAGGCGTGGTCGCGCGAACTCAATGCCTGGCCCAAGGATCAGGTCCCAGAGCCTGATGTCCTGACCGTCAGCGCCCGACCGCGGCGGGGTGGTTTGCGCAAGCCCCTGACCCCCGGCATGGTCCGAGCCGCGCTGCGCCGCAAGCGCGCACCCGCGCAACGGCCGCCCAGCGCGCCTTCCGCCAAGGGCCAGCGGTTGGCGGGACTTCGCTTGCTGCTGGTGGAAGACAACCTGATCAACCAGGAGGTCGCGCGTCGCATGCTGAGCCGCGAAGGCGCCGAGATCCGCGTCGCGGGAAATGGCCAGCAAGCACTGGATGCGCTGAATGCCGCACCCGCTGCCTATGACCTGGTGCTGATGGACATGCAGATGCCGGTGCTGGATGGCTTGCAGGCCACCCGCGCCATCCGTCGCCAGGGCGCGCGGGCCCAAACCGCACCCGATGCCCGTCCTGGACAGGCCGGCTGGCTCAAGCTGCCCATCATCGCGATGACCGCCAACGCCATGGTGTCGGACCGCCAAGCCTGTCTGGATGCGGGCATGAATGACCACATTGGCAAACCTTTCGAGCAGGAGCTGCTGATCCAACGCGTCTTGCACCATGTCCACGGCGTTACTGTGTCAGGCGCCAGCTCCGCGCCGCTCCCCGAGCCACCACCATCGATCACGTCGGCGCCGCTGTCGCCCTTGGACGAGTGGCCACTGCTGGACTCCGAGGGCGCGCTGAACCGACTGGCGGCCGATGCGGTCTTTTACGACCGTCTGCTGCAGGACTTCTCGACCCAAGCCCAGCGGCTGTGCGACGACATCGCTCAGGGCGCGGAGGAACGTGTGCGCGACGCGGCGCATGAGCTCAAGAGTGCCGCGCGCACCGTCGGGGCCTTGCGCCTGGGCGAACTGGCCGCCCGCATCGAGCGCCAGGCGCGGCAGGACCCCAGGGTCGGTGCGCCTGGTCAGCCCGAATCCCACCCCGCTTCACCTGCGCTGCCCGCCGCCGTGACGGCGTTGAGAGCCCAACTGGCGCTAGTCTGGACGCACACCGCGGCGGCGCAGGCCCAGTGGCGCGCGACGCAAGAGACGGCGGCATCGGCGTCCTCGCCGGCCTCGCCCCAGCCCGCCCCCACGGCGCAAGAGTGGTTGCAGGCGCTGGATACCCTGGCCTGCTGCCTGCGCGGCAAGGACTTGGCGGCGCTGGACCTGGCCGACGCTCTGCCGGTCCGTTTTGCGTCCATGCCCGTCTCGCCCGCCCAGGCGGCCAGTCTGCAGGAAGGGCTGCGCGCGCTTCAGGAGGCCATGGCGGTTTTTGACACTGGCAGGGCATTGACCGCCGTGCAAGCCTTGCGCACAGTGGAGCCGATGCCCGCGCTGTACTGTGAATTTGAAAAAACAAAAAACTGAAAACAAGGAGCCTGCAAGCCTCCCCAAGGCACGCAGGTAGGACAAGGTCTGCACAAGCGGCCTCGACAACCGCCCTGGTCCGTCCAGGCCGCGCGTGCGTTTGGAGAAGCTTTCACCCGCCGCCGATCGGAACATCAAGCGTCAAGAACGCTGCACCCATCCAAGGAGCCATCGCATCATGCGCCTCAACCTGCCCGTCACCCAGAACGGCTATACCTTTCCCGCCGACCAGACCCTGATCTCCATCACGGATCTGAAGGGGCGCATGACTTACTGCAACACCAACTTCGCCAGCGTCAGCGGCTACACGGTGTCGGAGTTGATGGGGCAGCCGCACAACCTGGTGCGCCACCCCGACATGCCCGAGGAGGCGTTCCGTGACATGTGGGACACCATCCAGAATGGACGACCTTGGACCGCCCTGGTCAAGAACAGGCGCAAGAACGGGGATTACTACTGGGTGCGCGCCAACGCCACGCCGATGCGTGATGGCGAGCGCATCATTGGTTATCTCTCGGTGCGCACCCGCGCACCCGACTCGGAAATCGCCGGCGCCGAGGCGTTGTACGCCACCATGCGGGAGGAAGCCGCCGCGGGGCGTCGGGTGCATGTGCTGCACCATGGCGAGGTTCGCAACAACAGCCTGACGGGTCGGCTCTGGCGTTGGCTGCGACCTGAACTGCGCGGCAGCTACTTCACGGCCATGTTGGTCACGGCCCTGATTGGGCCGCTGCTCGCGCACTTCGGTTTCTCCCCCTGGGTGGGCACGGCCGCCGCCGTCCTCGCCGCGTTGGTCTTTGGCTTCTACCTGGTGCGCGTTGGCATCAAGCCTTTGGAGAGCGTGATCGAGACGGCGAACTTGCTGGCGGCCGGTGACTTGACGCGCCAGGTGCAAGTCACCAGCAAGGGCGAGATTGGCCAGTTGCAGCTGGCCCTGGCCCAGCTGGCCGTCTCCGTGCGCACCGTCGTGCGGGACGTTCGGCACGAGGTGGCCAATCTGCTGGGGAGCGCGCGCGAAATCGCCAGTGGGAACGCCGACATGTCCGCGCGCACCGAGTCGCAGGCCAGCAGCCTGGAACAGACCGCGGCCGCCATGGATCAGATCAACGGCACCATCCAGCAGACCAGCAAGCTGGCGGAGGAGGGCGCGGGCGTGGCGCGCGAGACCGCGGGCGTGGCGCAGCGCAGCCACGAGGCGGTCCAGAGCGTGGCCAGCACCATGGACGAGATCGCCGAGTCGTCCCGCCGCATCAACGACATTATCCAGGTGATCGAAGGCATCGCCTTCCAGACCAACATCCTGGCCCTGAACGCGGCGGTGGAAGCCGCCCGGGCGGGTGAACAGGGTCGCGGTTTCGCGGTCGTGGCTGCCGAGGTGCGCACCCTGGCCGGACGCACGACGGACGCCTCGAAGGAAATCAAGGGCCTGATCGAAGAGTCGCGCCAGCGCGTCGAACTCGGTGGGCAGCGCGCGGTCGATGCGCGCGGACGCATGGACGGGGTCATGGAGTCGGTCGGTCGGGTGTCCGCCCTGCTGGACCAGATCAACACCGCAGCGCGTGAGCAAGCCTCGGGCGCGGCGCAAATCAATTCGGCGGTCTCCCATCTCGATGGCATCACGCAGCAGAATGCCGCGATGGTGGAAGAGCTGGCCGCCTCGGCCAAGTCCCTCAACGACCAGGTGGGCATGGTGCACAACACCATCCGCGTGTTCCGCCTCACCGACAAGGACAAGACCCTGGCCGAGGCCGATGCCGTGGCCCTGCGCAAGCACGGTCGCGGGGACCTCGATGCGCAGGACGATCCGGCCCCCGCGCCCCAGGGGCGCATCGGCATGAAATCGGCATGATCCGGGCTCGTGCCATCATCGGCCTTTCGCCGAAGCCGCTTGCGGCGCACAGCGCACGCCTGACCTCCTGACGACAACGGGCCGCCCGGCCTCGTTCCTGGCGGCATCCTGAGGTTTTCCCGGCCTCGGGTTTGTGTACTGTGCGCGGGCATGCGCCTTGCTCGATGATGGCGCCCGCCCGTACATGAAAGCAGACTCCACACCTCGCCCTTCCCGCTCCGCATCGGCCGCCCGGCCCGGCACCCGCGGCACCTTGACACGATCCCGCGGCACGCTGGACGTGGTATTGATCTACGTCGTCTTCGCGTCCCTGTGGATCTTGCTCTCCGACCGCCTGATGGGCTGGTTGGTTCGCGACCCGGACATGCTGCTGCTGGCATCCACCCTCAAAGGGTGGTTGTTCGTCGCCGTCAGCGCCACCATGTTGCATTTCCTGCTGCGGCGTCGCGTCCGGGGCTTGCTCGCGCAATCGGCCTCGACCGACGCGGAAGCATCACGCTACGCCCTGCTGCGCTCCATGGCGGTGTTCGCCGTGCTCGCGCTGGTCGTGGTGATGTTCGTGGCGTCGACCATCTGGCAAGCCATGCGCGAGGAGCGCGAGCAGGCGCACGCCCAGTTGCGCGCCGTGGTCCAATCCAAGGCCCAAGAACTCTCCGCCTGGCAGCAGCAGCGGCTGGCTGACGCCAGCGAGCTTGCCAACACGCCTTACCTGCGCGCGCGCTGGACTGCCTGGCGCGAGCGCGGTGACGCCCAGGGCTTGCTCGAGATGCGGCGCTTTCTCGAGCGTTCCCGCCTGGCCGGCAGGTTTGTTCGCGCTGACGTCGTTGACGCACAGGGACGGCGGTGGCTGGACAGCACCGAAGCGCCGCAACGCGACGTCCAGGTGGACCTGGAGCTGGCCGACGCGGTGCGCCTGGCCATCAGCCAGAACCAGCCGCAGCCGGCGGGGCCGTGGCGCGACGTGCACGGCCAATGGCGCTTGGCCTTTGTCGCCCCCTTGGTCCCCGCGAATTTGAACGATGGCGTCCGCCGACCCGCGCAGGCGGCCCTCGTGCTGCACGCCGATGCCCAGGCCTACCTGAAACTGGCGCTCAGCGATTGGCCCCTGCTGCGCCAGGGGGCCGAAGCGGTTCTGCTGCGTCGTGACGGTGAGCCGCTCATCTTCACGGGCGATGTGCCCGCCGAGCGCGTGGCGGAGCTGCGCAAGGGACTGAGCCGCATGCCCTGGCCCCGGGATGTCGCCGCGCCGGTCGAGGGGCTGGAACACCATGGCGTGCCGGCGCTGGCCGTGATGCACCGCATCGGCGACACCGAGTGGTGGCTGCTGGTCCAGCAAGGCCGGGAGGAGATGCTCCACGGCGCCGCCGCCAGCGGTGCCTGGATGGCCTTGACGGCCGTTTTGGGCTTGCTCGCCCTGGCCGTGGCGCTTTACCTGCGACACGAACGTCGGCGGCGCCTGCACTCGCTGCGCGACATCGAGGAGCTCCAGCGCGCCAAGCAGGCCTTGCTGGAAAGCGAGGCCTTGTACCGTCTGTTGGCGGACAACAGCAGCGACGTGGTTTGGCTCTACGACCTGGAAGCTGACCACTACCTCTACGCCAGCCCGGCGGTGCGCCTGTTCGGTTATGACCCGGCGCAGGCCACCAGCATGTCGTTCAAGGACGTGTTGCCCGCCGCCGTGGA
The DNA here is from genome assembly GCF_000211835.1 of Hylemonella gracilis ATCC 19624. Lineage (GTDB taxonomy): Bacteria > Pseudomonadota > Gammaproteobacteria > Burkholderiales > Burkholderiaceae_C > Hylemonella > Hylemonella gracilis. Next base: position 96,956 of record NZ_AEGR01000093.1, read on the forward strand.
ACAGGCGACGCTCGAGCGTCTGCGCCAACGCATCGCCGCCTTGCAAGAGGGGGACGAAAGCCAGCGCACCGCGCTGGGCGAGACGCCGGTCCTCAACGGCGATGGCGTGCTCATGCCCACCGAAGTCGTGACCACTCTCCTGACCGACGAGAAAACGGGACGCGTGACCCGTGTTCTCGGCGTGACGCGCGACATCACCCAGCGCAAGAAGGACCAGGACCAGCTCATCCGCTTGTCCCAGGCCATCGAGCAAAGCCCGGCCAGCGTGGTCATCACCAACCTCGAGGGCAATATCGAGTACGTCAACCCGGCCTTCGAAGCCATGAGCGGCTACACGCAGGCCGAGGTGCTGGGCACCAACCCGCGGTTGTTGAACTCGGGCCGCACCCCGGCCGAGGTGTACGACACCCTGTGGCTCACGATCAAGGCAGGCCAGGCGTGGCATGGGGAGCTGATCAACCGCGCCAAGGACGGACGCGACTACGTGGTGAGCATGACCATCGCGCCCGTGCGCAATGCCAAGGACGAGGTGGCGCATTACCTGGCCGTGCAACTGGACGTGACGCTGCAGCGCAACGCCGAGGAGAAGGCGCGTCAGCTGGCCTGGTTCCATCCCTTGACCGGGCTGCCCAACCGCCATCGCCTGCTGCTGGATCTGAAGGAGACCCTGGAGACGCGCGCCGCGCCGCGCGCGCCGGACGAGGGGCCCGTGGCTGAGCAGTGCGCCTTGCTGTTGCTCGACCTGGACCGCTTCCAGACGGTGAACGACGCGCTCGGCCCGGCTGCCGGGGACCAGTTGCTGCGCCAGCTCAGCTGGCGCTTCGCCGCGGCCTTGCCGCCGGAGGCCCAACTGGCCCACTTGAATGCCGACGAATTCGCCGTCTTGTTGCAGCCCGTGCGCTCAGGCGACCATGCTGGCGCTCAGGGCGAGCCCGCCGCGCGTGAGGCCGTGGGCGCGCAGGCCCTGCGCCTGGCGCAAAGCCTGCACGACACGTTGACGACGCCGGTGCAATTGGCGCATGGGGAAAGCTTGGCCGTGAGCTGCTGCATCGGCATCACCTTGTTGCCGCACCGCGTCGAGGTCGAAGGACTACCTCAGAGTCCGGGGGGCGTGCTGGAGCAGGACTCGCCCGAGAATGTGCTGCGCCGCGCGGACACGGCCTTGCACCGCGCCAAGGACAGCCGCGGCCGGGAAGGCAGCGCGGGGCACACGGCCTTCTTCGACGCCTCCATGGAGCAAGTCGTGAGCCGCCGCTTCCTGATCGAGCGTGACCTGCGCCGGGGGCTGGCGGCCGGTGAGCTGCGCGTCTACCTTCAGCCCCAGGTGGATGCGGAAGGCCAGATGGTCAGCGCCGAGGCCTTGGTGCGCTGGCAGCACCCGGAACAGGGCCTGGTGGCGCCTGGCGCCTTCATTCCCGTCGCTGAGGAAAGCGAGCTGATCACGGACGTCGGCCGCTGGGTGCTGCAAGGCGTCTGCGCCCACCTCGGCGCCTTGCGCGCGCGAGGCCTGCGCCTGCCCATCGCCGTCAATGTCAGCACGCGCCAATTCCACCAGCCCAGCTTCGTGCACGAGGTGCAGGAGGCCTTGCGCGTCCATGGCGCCGCCCCGGGTGACCTGATCATCGAAATCACCGAGAGCATCCTGATGGAACAGGTGGAGAACGTGACACGCAAGATGTCGCAGCTCGCCAGTCTGGGTGTGAAGTTCTCGCTGGACGATTTCGGCACCGGGTACTCATCCCTGGCCTACCTGAAGCGCTTGCCCATCGACGAAATCAAGATCGACCGCAGCTTCGTGCAGGACGCGCCCACCGACCCCAACGACGCGGCCCTGGTTGACGCCATCCTGTCGGTGGCGCGCCACCTGCGGCTCAAGGTCGTGGCCGAGGGCGTGGAAACGCGCGCGCAGGCGGACTTTCTCCACGCGCGCGGCCAGATCGTGCAGCAGGGCTATTTGCACGGTCGCCCCGCGCCTGCGGAGGATGTCCTCGCGATTTGGCAAAAGGCGCAGGCTTAGGCGGGTGCACGCCCTCGGGCGGGTTCCCGCAGGCCAATACCGTGTTTTTGCAATATGGGATTTGGCATGCTGCGCAGCAGCAAAAATCCGCCATACGAAAAAATGGCGTTTCTCATTGAAAAATTGACCGCCTAAATAGTTGATTTAAAACAGAAAATTAATTCGTCGGCATCCCGGTAAAACAAAGTTGCTGGGCGGTGCTTGTTCGACACTGAAGGCGGTTTTTCATCGCATCAAGGAGCAAGCATGTACATCGAATTCGCACTGCACCACTACATCGGAGACAACGGCGACGACGTCCTGAACGAGGCCCGGGCCGCGCTGGGCGGCGCCGATTACGCCAACTACCTGAACAGCGAGCGCGCGGCCATCGTGGTCAATCCGCACAATTTGGCGCCCGTGGGTGTGAGCTGGACGGATGGCAACGGCATCCAGAACCGCTTCTTCCGTTGAGAGTGTTCCCGCTGCCAGGGTTACAAAACCCAAGGGTGCCGTTGATCGGCGCCCTTTTTCTTTCACTCGCGCGGTGAGCCGATCCGTTGATCGGCGGCATGGTCGGTCCGGAACAAGGTCGGCTGCGCGCGCGTAAAAAACGGGGCTTAAATGCGATAGCGCCTCAGCGTCCCGGCGCTCTGGGCTCAGAGCGCGAAGATCTTGCCCGGGTTCATGATGTTCTTCGGGTCCAGCGCGCGCTTGATGGTGCGCATCACCTCCACCGCACCGTCGCCGGTTTCCTCGGGCAGAAAGCCCATCTTGTGCAGACCGATGCCATGCTCGCCCGTGCAGGTGCCGCCCAGGCGCAGCGCGCGGTGCACCAGCTGGTGGTTGAGTTGTTCGGCGCGCGCGCGTTCGTCCGCGCTGTCTGGGTCGATCAGGTAGCCCATGTGGAAGTTGCCATCGCCCACGTGGCCGACCAGGAAGTAGGGAATGCCGCCCGCGTTGGCCTCGTCCACGCTCTCGACCACGGCCGTGGCCAGTTGCGAGATCGGCACACAGGCGTCGGTGGTGATGGCTCGGCAGCCCGGGCGGGTCTGCAAGCCCGCGAAGTAAGCCGCATGCCGCGCCGTCCACAAGCGCGTGCGTTCCTCGGGCGTCTCGGCCCATTCGAAGGCTTGCCCTCCTTGGTCCGCGGCCAGGGCCTGCACGGTTTCCGCCTGCTCGCGCACGCTGGCGGGGGAGCCGTGGAACTCCATCAGCAGCATGGCCTCCTCGCGCAGCGTGAGCTTGCTGTGCTTGTTGACCGCGCGCACGGTGTTGGCGTCCAGCAGCTCCACGCGGGCAATGGGCACCCCGAGCTGGATGATCTCGATGGTGGTGCGCACGGCGGCGCCGATGTCGGGGAAGGAACAGACCGCCGCGGTGATGGCCTCGGGCAGCGGGTAGACCTTGAGCGTGATCTCGGTGATGACGCCCAGCGTGCCTTCGCTGCCGACGAACAGGCGCGTCAAGTCGTAACCGGCGCTGCTCTTTTTCGCGCGGCTGCCGGTGCGGATGACTTCGCTGCCCTTGACGGGGTGCGGCGTGACGACTTCCAGCGCCAGCACGTTCTCGCGCATGGCGCCGTAGCGCACGGTGTTCGTGCCCGAGGCGCGGGTGGCGCTCATGCCCCCGATGCTCGCGTCCGCGCCCGGGTCGACCGAGAAGAACAGGCCCAGGTGTTTCAGCTCTTCATTCAGCTGCTTGCGTGTCACGCCGGGCTGCACGGTGACGGTCAGGTCTTCGGGGTGGATGGCCAGCACCTGGTTCATGCGACTCACGTCCAGGCTGATACCGCCTTCGATGGCTAGCAGATGGCCCTCGAGCGAGGAACCCACGCCGTAGGGAATCACCGGCGTGCCGTGCTCGTTGGCTAGGCGCAGCACCTCGGCCACTTCGCTGGTGCTTTCGGCGTAGACCACGGCCGCTGGCGGCGGCACGGTGGTGAAGGCGGACTCATCACGTCCATGCTGCTCGCGCACCGCCAGCGCGGTGGAGCAGCGCGCGCCGAAGCGGGCCGAGAGCGCTGCCAGCAGCGCGGCGGGCACGGGTCGTTGCCGCGCCTGGGGCTGCAGCTGGGCGGATGTCTGTGGTGCGTTCATGGCGGGTCTCCTGAGGGCGCGGTCTGGGCGCAAGCCTGACTGTGAGGCCGCGAGGCCGCGCGGTCGAATGGCGAGAGGCTGAGGCGAGAGGCGAAATGCTGACGGATGCGCCGATGGCGAGATTGTGACGCCAGCCGTCTAGGCCCGGTTGTCGGCCGCGTCGCCGGCGCCTTCGGCCTGTTCCGTCGCGGGGGGTAGGCGTACCTCCGCGCGCAGGCCGCCGTGCGTGAGATTGCTCAAGCGCACGTCGCCTCCATGCGCGCGCAGCAGGTTGCGCGCGATGCTCAGGCCCAGGCCGGAGCCGCCCGTGTCCCGGTTGCGCGACATCTCCAGGCGCAGAAAGGGGTCGAACACCCGCTCCAGCTGATCCGGCGGAATGCCCGGACCCTCGTCCTCGATGCCGATGACGATCTGCCCGTTCTCTTCGCTCAGCCGGATGCGCGCCTGCTGGCCATAGCGCACGGCGTTGTCCAGCAGGTTCTGCAAGGCGCGCCGCAGCGCGCGCGGTGCCGCGTGGACCGGCGGCTGAACCTCGCCTTGGCAAACGCAGTTCTGGCCTGCGTCGCGCATGTCCTCGGCCATGGCCTCGCACAGTGGACCGAGGTTCAGCAACTGGCGCGGTTCGCGCAGGCTGGCGCTCTCGGCGTAGTCCAGGCCGTCCTGGATCATGGCGCGCATGGCGTCGATGTCGGCCACGAAGCGCTCCCGCTGCTGCGCCGGTGCGTGGTTCTCGGCGCGCAGGCGCAAACGGGTCAGTGGGGTCTTGAGGTCGTGCGAGATGGCCGCCAGGATCTCCGTGCGCTCGGCCACGTGGCGCTGGATGGCGCGCTGCATCGCGTTGAAGGCGTGGGCCGCGCGGGCGACTTCCACGGGCCCATTCTCGGGCAGCGGCGGTGCGTGCAGATCTCGGCCCAGTGCCTTGGCCGCGGTGGCCAGGCGCGAGAGCGGGCGGGTGGTCTGCCGCACCGCCAGCCACGCCACCAGCATCACCGCCAGGCACAGCACGGCCAAGTAGGCAAAGCCCGTCGACAAGGAGGGCAGTGACAGCGGGCGTTCGCCGAAATGCACCAGCAGCGTCTGCTCCTGGTCGATCGGCAGCGACAGGAAGGGCTGGTCGGGTATCGCGCACAGCGCCACGGCCCCCAAGTTTTGCCCCGCCTGCGCGTGCAGGCTGTCGGCGAGTTCGGTGGCGTGCGGGTGCGTGCAGCGTGGCGCCGGGGAGGCGCCCTGGATCAGCTCGAAGCCGTAGTAGCCCCGATCCAGGTTCTTGAGCCAGATGCCGCGTTGATCGGGGGGCAGGCTGCGCAGGAAACGCTGCACGAAGGCGACGTCGGCGCTCATGAAGGCGTACATCTGCGCGCGCCCCGCGCGCGCGCTGACGGCCAGCACCGCGATGAAACTGGCCGCTTGAATGAACACGGTGGCCAGCACCAGGATCAGCATCACGCGCGCGGTGAGCGAGCGCATGGCGCGCGGCAAGGTTGGCTTTTTCATCGCGCTGCCTGAGCGCAGGACGTGACCGCCATGCAGAACACATACCCCTCGTTGCGCACCGTCTTGATGTAGGCGGGTTCCCGCGCGTCGTCGCCCAGGCGGCGGCGCAGGCGGCTCACCCGCAGGTCGATGCTGCGGTCATACACCTCGGCATCGCGCCCCGCGAGCTGGGCCAGCAACTGATCGCGGTTGACGATGCGCTGCGGGTGCCGCAACAGGAAACGCAACAAGGCGTACTCGGCACCCGACAGCGGCGTGACGGCACCGCGCGCGTCCACCAGGTGCCGCGCCACGGTGTCCAGGCGCCAGGCACCAAAGGCCAGGCAGGGGGTGTCGTCGTCCAGGCCCGCGCTGGTGGGCAGTGCGTGCGTGCGCCGCAGCACGGCGCGGATGCGCGCCACCAACTCGCGCGGCTCGAAAGGTTTGGGCAGGTAGTCGTCCGCGCCCATTTCCAGGCCGATGATGCGGTCCACGTTGTCGCCGCGCGCCGTCAGCATGAGCACCGGCACGTGGGCCCATTCGCTGTCGCGCAACCAGCGCAGCAGGCTCAAGCCATCCTCGCCCGGCAGCATCAGGTCCAGCACGACCAGGTCCACCGGGGCGGCCCGCAGGGTTGCACGCATCTGACGACCGTCCGCCGCACAGTCCGCGCGCAGGCCTTGTCCGCCGAGGTACTCGGCCAGCAGCGCGCGGATATCGGGGTCGTCATCGACAACCAGGATGCGGTCGTTGCGTTCCATGCAAGTGAGTCGGATCGTGTGGCTGTCCTCAAGGACAGCGGGCAGCGGGATTGTCCGCCGGGCGCGGCAGCGGGTTTGTATCCCAGTGTATCGACCGGGTCCGCCGACGCGTGCCGATACAAAAATCAAGGGCCTGGGATACATCGCCGACAAAGCGGCCCGATGCAATGGCGACTCCTCACCACAAACGGAGTCTGCTCATGCATTCGTACACAAACCGCCCGCTGGCCTGCGTGCTGTTGGCCTTGTCGTCCTTCTGCGCCTCGTCCGCCTTACCCGCCTTCGCTGCCGACCTGGTGGTCGAAGTCGAGGGCCTGCGCGGGACCCAAGGCGTCGTCTCGGTCGGCCTGTTCGACAAGCCGGAGAGCTTTCCCAAGCAGTTCACCAGCGGTCTGCGCACGCCGGCCGACAAGCCCGTGGTGGAGGTCGTGTTCCGTGACATCCAACCCGGCCGCTACGCGGTCTCGGCCTACCAGGACGAGAACGGCAATCTGGAACTGGACCGGGGGCTCTTCGGCATTCCCAAGGAGCCCTATGGCTTTAGCCGCGATGCGCGTGGCACCGCCGGCCCGCCCGAGTTCCGCGACGCACGTTTCGACCTGGGCGCCGAAGGCGCGCGCATCCGCATCAAGCTGCGCTGAGGCCCGCCATGGACACCTCCGCAACCCCGGCCGCGCCCCGGCCACTCGCGCGCCTGCGCGGTCTGCGCAAGAACTACCACCTGGGTGAGGTGCAGGTGCCCGCGCTGCGCGGCATCGACCTTGACATCACGGCCGGCGGCTTCACCGTGATCGCTGGCCCTTCGGGCAGCGGCAAGAGCACCTTGCTGCACGTCCTAGGCTGCATCGACCGGCCCGACGCCGGACAGGTCGAGATCGATGGCATCACGCCGCGGGAGCTGAACGACGACCAGCTCAGCGCGTTCCGCGCGCGCCGCATCGGCTTCGTGTTCCAGAACTTCAATCTGCTGCCCGTGCTCAACGCGCTGGAAAACGTGGAGTACCCCATGCGCCTGCTGGAGCGAGACGGCACGCGGCGGCGCCAGCGCGCGCGCGAACTGCTGGCCGCGGTGGGGCTGCAAGGGATGGAAACGAGGCGGCCCAACCAGCTGTCCGGCGGGCAGCGCCAGCGCGTGGCGATCGCCCGCGCCCTGGCCAACGCGCCCGGACTGGTGCTGGCCGACGAGCCCACGGCCAACCTGGACCGCCAGACCGGCGCCGACATCATCGCCTTGATGCGCCGCATCCAGCGCGAGACCGGCGCGAGTTTTGTTTTCTCCTCGCACGATCCGGCCCTGATCCAGGCCGCCGATGTCCTCGTCCGCATCGCCGACGGCCAGATCGTCCCACCCCTGACCCCGCCCGCGGCGCCGTCCGTACCGACCGCCCAGGAGGAAATCCGCCATGAATCTGTTTGACCTCGCCTGGCGCAACCTGCTGCGCAATCGCCGCCGCAGCCTGCTCACCTTGGGCGCCCTCGCGGTGAGCGCGATGGCCCTGGTCATCTTTGGCGGCTATGTCGCCACCATCATCAGTGCCTTGCAGACGGAAACCGTGCGCGAGACCGGCCACTTGCAGATCATGCGCAAGGGCTTTCTCGATTTCGGCCGAGGCAACACGGCCCGCTACGCCATCCGCGATCACGCGGCGTGGATCGACCGCATCCGCGCGGACGCCGAACTGCAGCCCTTGCTGCGCGTGGTCACGCCCGTGCTGCAGGTGCAGGGCGTCGCGGGCAATTTCGCGGCCGGCGCGTCCAGCACCTTCGCCGGGACCGGCTGGCTCGCCGCTGATCGCGACGAGATGCTGGCCTGGGCCGGCGCGGGGCTGCCCCTGCCGCCACGCGCCAATCTCTTGCGCGCTGACCAGCCCCAGGGCGGTGTCATCGGTCTGGGGCTGGCCCAACTCCTGGCCCTGTGCGAAGCGCTGGAGTTGCGCGATTGTCTGCGTCCGCCCGCGGAGGCTGCGCCCGAAGGCGCGGCCATGGCGGCTGACCTGGGGGCCTTGGTTCAGCAAGCGGGTGCCGTCGCTCAGGGCCGCGCGCCGGCCAGCGATGCCGTGCCCGGCATCGAGTTGCTGTCGTCCACCAGCGGCGGCGCGCCCAGCGTGGTGCGCATGGACATCCTGCGCACCGAGCGCCAGGGCGTGCGCGAGCTGGACGTCTCTTTCGTGGCCATGCCATTTGGCTTGGCCGAGCGTCTGGTGTTCGGCCCGGGCGGGCATGGGGCCTCGGCCATCGTCGTGCAGCTGGCCGACACCGCGCAAGTCCCGCGCGCGCAGGCCCGCTTGCAGGCTTTGCTGGCCAGTCACCCTGGAGGTGCGGACTTGGAGGTTCGGCCCTACACCGAGGTGCAACCCCAGTACCTGCAGGTGGTCGGCATGTTCGAGGCAATGTTCCGCTTCGTGGCTCTGCTGATGGGTGCGGTCACGCTGTTCTCGGTGGCGAATGCCGTGGGCATGTCGGTCGGCGAGCGGGTTGGCGAAATCGGCACGCTACGTTCCCTGGGCTTTCGGCGTGGCCATGTGCGCCGCATGTTCATTCTGGAAGGGGTGCTGATTGGCGTGCTGGGGGCCGTGGTCGGCGTGCTGATCGGTGTGGTGTTCAGCGAGTACGTGATCAACCGCGCCGGCTGGTCCTGGACGCCGCCCGGCCGGGTGATGCCGGTCCCGGTGGGCGTGGACGTGTTCGGCCATCCAGCCCTGTTCCTGGGCACGGTGCTGGCGCTGGCCGGTCTCGCGGCCCTGTCATCGCTGCTGCCGGCCAACCGCGCCGCGCGCATGCAAATCGTGGAGGCTTTGCGTCATGTCTGAACACTCAAGTGATCCCGGCTCTCCAGCACATGGAGCGCACCTTCGACGCGCGTGGTTGAGTGCTGGTGCCGCATTGCTGCTGGCTGCCCTGGCCTGTGCGGCCCGGGCCGGGGAGCGCAGCGCCGAGGAAATCCTGCAAGCGGCCGATGCCATCCGCAACCCCCCTGGCAGCTTCTCGGTGCGCTTGCAACTGACCGAATACCGCCAAGGCCGCCAAAGCGCCAACTCCGCGCTCATCGTCTACGCGCGGCCCAGTGTCGACAGTGGGCAGTACCGCAATCTGGTGCAGTTCGTGGCGCCCGCGCGCGACGCGGGCAAGCTGATGCTGCGCAATGGCGCGGACCTCTGGTTCTACGACCCTTCCAGCCGCGCCAGCGTGCGCATCTCGCCGCAGCAGCGCCTGCTGGGCCAGGCCTCCAACGGCGACGTCATGACCACGCAGCTGGCCCGGGACTACCGAGCGGAAAAAGTCGGACCTGAGCTGCTCAAGGATGGCGAAGGCGTGCAGCGCGATAGCCTGCACTTGCGCTTGAGCGCGCTGCGCGACGACGTGTCCTACGCGCGGGTGGACCTGTGGGTCGACGCGGCCGATGACCGGCCCCTGATGGCGCGTTATTACTCGGCCGAGGACCGCCTGCTCAAGACCGCCTACTTCCGCCGCTACGAGACTGCGCTGGGCCGCGTGCGACCGACCGAGACGGTCATCATCGACGGGCTGGACGGCGGCTGGGTCACGGTGATGCGCAGTGCGGACCATGCGACGCGCGAGGTGCCGGAAGCCTGGCTGCAACGCGATTACCTGCCGCGCTTCCGTGCCCAGTGACGAGACGACGGAGCACGGCATGCACAAACTCTTCTGGCTGCGCCCGTGGGCACGCGCATCTTTCGTCGGCCCTCCTCTCCTGGTCGCGGCCCTTCTCCCGTGGGGGCTGGCCGCGCAGGGCATGGAGCCGCTGCCCGATCCGCTCGCCTTGGGGGTGGAGGCGTCCGCGACCGACGAACGTCTGGGGCTGAAGCTGGAGGCCTGGGCCCAGGGCATGGACCTGCGCCGCGAGGCTGGCGAAGCCGAGCGCCTGGGGCGCGCGGTGCTGGATTTCCGCCGCGAGTGGCCGGTGGGCGATGGCGAGCGTTGGGTCGTGTCGGACCGGCTGGAGGCCGTGGAATACCAGGGCGCCGCCGATCGCATGGATGGCACGCGCCGCAACGCCCTGCGCGAGCTGTACTTCAGCGCGCAGGCCATGCCCTCGTGGTACGTGGACGCGGGCCGCATCAACCTGCGCCAGGGCGTGGGCCTGGGCTACAACCCGAGCGACTATCTGCGCGAGAACGCGGTGGTGATGCGCAGCTCGCAGAACCCCGCGGCCCTGCGCGAAAACCGGCTCGGCGCGGTGATGGTGCGCGCGCAGTGGCTGCACGACGAGGGCTCGGCCCAGCTGGCCGTGTTGCCTCAGCTCAGCGACGCGGACCGTTTCGACGACGACACCTGGGCCTTGGGCCTGGAGCGCACCAACCGACAGGGCGCGGCCTTGCTGCGACTGTCCCCGCGCACCGGCGAACGCCTGGCCGTGGACTTCACCGCTTTCGCGCGCGACGGGGACGCGCCGCAGATGGGCAGCAACCTTTCTTGGACGGCCACCGATGCGCTGCTCCTCCAACTCGAATGGAGCGGTGGCCGCCGCGCGCCGTTGCCCACCGTGAATGCCGGCACGACCGCCGCGGACGAACGCTGGTTCAACCGTCTGGCCGCGGGCGCGTCTTGGAGCTCGCCGTGGGGGCCGGTGTTGAGCCTTGAGCAGCACTACGCGGGTGATGCCCTGTCGGAGGCCGAGTGGTCGGCGTGGCGCACGGCCACGCGGCCAGCGGCTGGCCGCTTGGGCGCCTTGCGCCAAGACCTGCAAGAGCGGCAGGACCTGCTGACCCGGCGCTATGGCTTTGCGCGCCTGGGTTGGGACCGCGCCTTGGACCTGGCCAACCTGGACCTGAGCGCCTTCGTGCGGCGTAACACCGCAGACGGCAGCGCCTTCTGGCAGGCGGAGGCCGTCTGGCATGCCAGCGAGCGCTGGGATCTGGGCCTGCAGCACACGCGCAGCACCGGCGCTGACGACAGTGAGTTCGGCGCGGCGCCGGTCCGCGCCACGGTGGCCTTGTACCTGCGCTGCTTTCTGTGAGGGATGGCTGCAAGGGTGGGGAGCGAGGGCGATAATGCCCCGCTGACCGCGCCCAGGCTTCGTTGGTCGATGCCTCGGGCCGCATCCACCGCAATCCTTCTTTCCTTGTTCCAAGGCCACCACGATGGGCAACCGCCTCACCCAGATCGCGACCCGCACCGGCGACGACGGCACGACCGGATTGGGCGACAACAGCCGCGTGCCCAAGGACGACCTGCGCGTGCAGGCCATGGGCGATGTCGACGAGCTGAACTCGCACCTCGGCCTGCTGCTGTGCGAGCCTTTACCGGATGCGGTTCGCGCGCTGCTGGTCGAAGTGCAGCACGAGCTGTTCAACCTGGGTGGGGAGTTGTCCATCCCTGGGTTTGAGTTGCTGAAAGCCCAAGCCGTGCTGACCTTGGACGAGGCGCTGGCCACGCACAACGCGACCTTGCCGAGGCTCAAGGAATTCATCCTGCCCGCCGGCACGCGCGCGGCCGCGCAAGCCCATGTGTGCCGCACCGTGGCGCGTCGGGCCGAGCGCGCCTTGGTGGCGCTGGGTGCGCGCGAAGCCGTGCGCCCCGAGCCCCGGCAATACCTCAATCGCCTCTCGGACCTGCTCTTCGTGCTGGCCCGGGTGTTGAATCGCATGGATGGCGGTGACGACGTGTACTGGCGCAGTGAGCGTCTGCGGCGCGGTGAGGAAGAATGAAGCTTGTGTTCATGAATCGGCTCGCGCCTGTCGTGCCGGCGGTTTCATTCCGGTCCCTGGTCTTGGGGGGCCTGCTCAGCCTGCAACCCTTGGCCTGGGCCGACGCGCTGGTCAACTACCGCTGCGAACCCGTCTACCAGCCCGCGCGCAACGTGTGGGTGCGCACGGTGGGGCTGGTTCACGACGACAAGAAGATCACCGAGGTGCGCATCGATGGCGTGCCGGTCTACAGCTTCAATGTGCACGGCGCCCGCGTGCTGACCGCGCTGGACAACGAACGCATCGCCTTCGACGCGGACCAGCTGAGCTGGCAAAGCGACTGGCGTGGTGTCATGCAAGCCCAGGGGCGTTGCGAGCGTGCCTCGGACTGAGCGCTCAGCGCCACGTCGACGAGGTCCTTCCTGGATGGCGCGGGGTGCCGGATCAAGGTGCGTCCGACCAATCCACTCGCGAGGAGCGAAGCGCGCATCTTGAGGAACCGTGCTGGACGAATCTGCGCCGGCCCCAGAATCCTGCTCAGAACCAACCACAACACACCTTGTTTCATGACGTCTGAATCACCCATCCAGAAACCGACCAGCGCCGCTGGGCCTGCCCACGCCAGCGGCCCCACGGTTCGGCCCCTGTGGAAAATCTTCCTGCTCTTCCTCGGGCCGATGATCCTGGCCAATCTGTTGCAGTCGCTCTCGGGCACCGTCAATAACATCTTCGTGGGCCAGTTGCTGGGCACCCAGGCCTTGGCGGCGGTGGCGGGCATGTTCCCCATCCTGTTCTTCTTCATCGCGCTCATCATCGGCATCGGCGCGGGCGCCTCGGTGCTGATCGGTCAGGCCTGGGGCGCGCGCGAGCCAGCAAAGGTGAAGTCCATCGCGGGCGCGGCCCTGTGCCTGAGCCTGCTGATCGGTCTGGGCGTGGCCTTGTTTGGCGGCCTCTACACCGAGCCCATGCTCAAGGCCCTGGGCACCCCCGCCGACGTGCTGCCCCTGGCCCTGGGGTACGCGCGCCCGGTGATGCTGGCCATGCCCGCCTTGCTGGTCTTCATCCTCTACACACAGTTGCTGCGCGGCGTGGGTGACACGGTCACTCCGCTGTATGCGCTCTTGCTGTCCACCGCCGTGTCTTGCCTGCTGACGCCGGCCTTCATCCTGGGCTGGCTGGGCCTGCCGCGCCTGGGTGTTGCCTCGGCGGCGGTGGCGGCCATCTTCTCCTTCGTGACCGCCTTGGCCTTTCTGGTCGCTTACCTGCGCTGGCGTGGTCATCCTCTCGCGCCGGATGCTCGCCTGCTGCGCGCCTTGCGGCCGGACTGGCACTGGCTCAAGCTGGTGCTGCGCATTGGTTTGCCCACCTCGGTGCAGATGATCGTGATCGCCCTGTCCGAGGTTGCCGTGCTGTCCCTGGTCAATGGCTTTGGCTCGGACGCCACCGCCGCGTATGGCGCGGTCAATCAGGTCGTGAACTACGTGCAGTTCCCCGCGCTGTCGATCGCGATCACGGCGTCCATCCTGGGCGCTCAGGCCATCGGCGCCGGCAAGTCCGATCGCCTGGCCGCGATCACGCAAACGGGTCTGGTGCTGAACCTGCTCATCACGGGCGGACTGGTGTTGCTGGGTTACCTGGCGTCGCGGCCCTTGATGCAGATGTTCATCACCGACGAGCGCGTGGTGGGCATGGCGCAGAACCTGCTGCACATCATGCTCTGGAGCTGCTTGGTGTTCGGATTCGCCGCCCTGCTCGGTGGCGTGATGCGTTCCAGCGGCGCGGTACTGGTGCCCACGGCGATTGCCATCGTCAGCATCGCCTTCATCCAGGTGCCCGCGGCCTGGCTGCTGAGCCAGCGCGTCGGTATCGACGGTGTGTGGATGGCCTACCCGATTGCCTTCAGCGCCATGCTGCTGATGCAAGGCGCCTACTACGGCCTGGTTTGGCGCAAGCGCAAGATCAAGCGCCTGGTCTGAGCTGGGGTTCCCGCCGAAGGCGCGCGTCGGCCCCAGGCGCGTGCCGTCAGAACGACCTCAGCGCGGGGTCAACACCGCCATGGTGATGCGCGAGATGCAGACCATCTCCTCCGCCTCGTTGCGCAGCTCGATCTGCCAGACGTGCGTGCTGCGTCCGATGTGGATGGGGCGCGCCACCCCGGTCACCCAACCGCTGCGCGCGCTGCGCAGATGGTTGGCGTTGATGTCCAGACCCACCACCTCATGGCCTTCGGGGCTGGCGTAATAGGCACCCATGGAGCCCAGGGTCTCGGCCAGCACGACGGACACGCCGCCATGCAGCAGGCCCATGGGTTGCACGGTGCGCGTGTCCACGGGCACGCGCGCCTTGAGGTAGTCGGGCCCCACGTCCAGGAACTCGATGCCCAGATGCGTGATGGCGGTGTTTTGCGCGTAGTGGGTGGCGGACTCGACGCTGACGGGTTTTTTCCAGATGGCGGTCATGGTGGCGTGGGGCGAAGGACGATGCGGTGGATTATGCGAAGACAGCGCCTTGGCGCGTCCACAGACATGAAACCGTGTGACGCCGAGGTGACGCTGCGGCAGCCATCGCCCTGGCCGTTTGGGTCGGCCGCGAGCGCGGGCGGACCCCATCGCCAAGCGCGATTGCAAAACCGCAATGTCGACAACTTATTCCGGCATGAGGGCGTGGCCAAGGTCAGTAATGCGGCGGCCGTTCCTCGCGCGCATCGCGCTGACCCGCGCTCAACGCGGGGTCGCGCTCGGGCAATTGCTTGCGCAAATGTTCGATCTGCCTTTGCAGTGACTCAATCTGCTGTTGTTGACGGTACACCGTCAGATTCAGTTGCTCCAGCAAATCTTCGGCATAACTGGCCTTGATTTCCAACTCATCCAAGCGCTGCGACGGCACCAGGCTGGTGGGTTCGGTGGCCTCGCGAGTGCGAACGTGTTTCATTCGATGTTTCTGAATCTGGAGAAACACCGATTTTGCGGCACCTTGTGACGAACCTGCCCGCACCTGAAAATTGCCGTTGGGTCAATGAAGGGGGAGGGGACATGTGGAGACGGTTGCGTGGGTATGACAAGGCACACCCTGGTTTTCACTGTTGACGTAAAAAATGAGATCGCGTCCATTTGCATGAGCTGCATCGGCTAGCGATGAAGACCGCGTCGGCCCTGGTCGGCGCGTTCAACCACAAAGGAAAGGCGAACTCATGATGTTCTCCAACCTGAAAATCGGCGCCCGTTTGGCCCTGGCCTTCGGCATCCTGCTTTTCATCACCCTGGCGGTCGCGCTGCTCGGCATCTGGCGGCTGGACACGCTCAAGAACACCAGCGAGGAAATCGCCACGGTGGAGATGCAGCGTGCCTTGCTGGCGCAGGGCTGGAGCTCGCAGACCACCATCAACTGGATCCGCGCCTCCGCCGCGCTCAAGACCAAGGATGCCGCCTACCAAGAGCAATTGGCCAAGGACATGGCGGCCACTTCCAAGTCCATCAGCGAGGACCAGAAGGAGTTGGTCACCTTGATCACCGACGACAAGGGCAAGGCCTTGATGGAGGAGGTGGCCGCCAAGCGCAAGGTCTACGTCGATGCCCGCTCCGCCCTCATCAAGCGTCAGCAGGCCGGGGAAGACATCATGAGCGCGGTGGACAAAGACCTGCTGCCCCTGGCCACGGCCTACCTCAAGTCGCTGGACGACGTCGCCGATCACGCGCGTGGCCTGCTGCTGAAGACCCAGGGTGAGGCGCATGTGATGGCCCAACGCAGCCAGATCGGGCAGAGCATTGGCGTGGCGCTGGCCGTGCTGCTGGGGGTGCTGCTGGCGGTCGTCGTCACGCGGTCCATCGTGCGGCCCGTCCAAGACGCGGTGACCTTGACCCAGCACATCGCCGAGGGCAATCTGACGGCGCGCCTTGAATCGAACGCCAAGGATGAGATCGGCCAACTGCTGCGCGCACTGGACACCATGTCCGACCACTTGAGGCGCGTCGTGACCGAGGTGCGCATGGGCGTGGAGTCCGTCACCGCGGCGGCCGGCGAGATTGCCAAGGGCAGCGCCGATCTGTCGGCGCGCACCGAGCAAACCGCCGCCAACCTGGAGCAAACCGCGGCCAGCATGGAAGAACTGACCAGCACCATCACGCAATCGGCCGACACGGCGGTGCAGGTCAATCAGCTGGCTGGCAGCGCGGCGGGTGCCGCGCAGAATGGCGGGACCATCGTCGAGCAGGCCATCGTCAGCATGGGGCAGATCACCGAGTCGTCCAAGAAGATCTCGGACATCATCGGCGTGATCGATGGCATCGCCTTCCAGACCAACATCCTGGCGCTGAACGCGGCGGTGGAAGCCGCGCGGGCGGGTGAGCAGGGCCGTGGTTTCGCCGTGGTCGCCGGCGAGGTGCGCGCGCTGGCGGGCCGCAGCGCCGAAGCGGCCAAGGAGATCAAGACCCTGATCAGCAACTCCGTGCAGGCCGTGGATGAGGGTTCGCGCCAGGTCAGCCAAGCGGGCCAGAGCATGGGTGACATCGTCACCAGCGTCAAACGCGTCTCCGACCTGATCGGTGAGATCAGCACCGCCGCCGCCGAGCAGCGCGATGGCATCAATCAGGTCAACCAAGCCGTGGGCAACCTGGACCAGATGACGCAGCAGAACGCGGCCCTGGTGGAGGAGTCTTCCGCGGCGGCGGCCACCATGCGCGATCAGGCACAGCGCCTGGCCAGCGTGGTCGCGGTCTTCAATGTTGGCGATGCCGTGGCCACGCCTCCAAAGATGCCGCCAGCGCATGTGCCACGGGTCTCCCCCGCGCAGCGCGTGTCGGCCAACGCAACGACGGCCCCGACGCCCCGACGCGCTGCCGCGCCGTCTGCGCCCGCACCGGTGACGGAAACAGGCTCGCCCAAGATGGATACGCCCAAGCCCGCCCCCAAACGACTGCAGGCGTCAGCGACACCCAAGTCGTCCGCGGACGATGGGGATTGGGACGAGTTCTGATTCGGGGGTCGCTCGCCAACCCGCTGGGCCGACGGGCCAGAGATGGGTTCAGCCCGAGGCCGTCACCCGCGCAGGGCTTTGTGCTTGCGCCAGCAGCCAATCGCGCAGCTGGCTGACCGCGGTCCGTTCCACCTGGTCTTGGTCCGGCTCCGGCGTGACGTAGTAATAGGTCCGGCCGCTTTTCAAGGGACGGGGGCTGGCGACGACGAGTTCCCCTCGCGCCAGCTCCTCCTCGATCAGCATCGTCGGCACGAGGGCCACGCCCAGACCATGCGCTGCCGCCATCGCGGTCATGGAAAACAACTCGTGGCGCGGCCCCGCCATGGCGCGCGGCGTGTCCACGCCCTGCGCTTCGAACCATTGCCGCCAGGCGGTCGGGCGCGTGCTTTGCTGCAGCAAGGGCAGACTCGCGATCTGGGAAGGTGTGAGGCCGGGCCGGGCTTGTGATGGCCGGCGGCTCACCGCACCCTGCAACAAGGCGGGGCTGCACACCGGCAGCACTTCCTCGGCCATCAGGGCCGTGGCCTGGGTGCCGGCCCAGCGCTGCATCTGATCGGCCGTGCCGGCGTAGAGGGCGGCGTCGAATTCCTGGTCCGCGAACAGAAAAGGGCGGGTGCGGGTTTCGATGTGGACCACCATGTCCGGGTGCGCCTGCGTGAGCCGGGGCAGGCGCGGGATCAGCCAGCGCGTCGCGAAGGTGGCCACGGCGGCCAGGGCGATCACGCCGCCATGAGCCCCATCGCCTTGCTGCGCCATGGCGTCCAGGGTGTCGCGCTCCAGTGCAGCCAGCCGCTGCGCGACTTGGCGTGCGTAAGCGGCGCCTTGCGCGGTGAGCACGACACCGTGGCGGCTGCGCGTGAAGAGCGTCAGACCCAGGAAGTCTTCCAAGGCCAGGATCTGGCGCGACACGGCGCTTTGAGTGAGCGCCAGTTCCTGCGCCGCGCGCGTGTAGCTCTGGTGCCGGGCCGCGGCTTCGAAACAGGCCAGGGCTTGGGTGGAGGGTAGCTTGCGGCGCATCGAAGGTATGAGTCCATGAGATGGATGCCGGCGAAAAGACGATCCTTTCCCGAAAGAGATCGTTCCAGGCATGCACTGGAGACATTCTATTTTCGCATGACTGGATAAAAAATTCGCGTTTGCCGCAAACCACCCAGCGCACTACCATGCCGCCACATTCTGAGTCCCAGTCCTTCGAGGAGACCCCGCATGGCCGACAAAGCCACCTTCCACTGGAACGACCCCTTCCTGCTCGATCTGCAGCTCAGCGAGGACGAACGCATGGTGCGCGACGCGGCGGCGGCCTATTGCCAGGACAAGCTGGCGGCGCGCATGCCGCAGGCCTTTCGCGAGGAAAAAACCGATGCCACCATCTTCCGTGAGATGGGTGAGCTGGGTCTGCTCGGCCCCAGCATCCCCGAAACCTATGGTGGCCCGGGCCTGAACTACGTGGCCTACGGCCTGATCGCGCGCGAGGTCGAACGGGTGGACTCCGGCTACCGCTCCATGATGAGCGTGCAAAGCTCCTTGGTGATGCTGCCCATTTTTGAGTTCGGCACCGAGGCTCAGAAACAGAAATACCTGCCCAAACTGGCCCGGGGCGAGTGGATCGGCTGCTTCGGCTTGACCGAGCCGGACCACGGTTCCGACCCGGATTCGATGGCGACGCGCGCCCACAAGACCGCGGGGGGGTACCGGCTCAAGGGCAACAAGATGTGGATCTCCAACAGTCCGATCGCGGACGTGTTCGTGGTCTGGGCGCGCGAGGTGAGCGAGGGTGGACAGCTGGGGCCGATTCGAGGCTTCGTGCTCGACAAGGGCATGAAGGGGTTGAGCGCACCCGCCGTGCACGGCAAGGTGGGCCTGAAGGCTTCCATCACCGGCGAGATCGTGATGGACGATGTCTTCGTGCCGGAGGACAACGCCTTCCCCGAGGTGCGCGGCCTCAAGGGGCCGTTCACCTGCCTCAACAGCGCGCGCTATGGCATCGCCTGGGGAGCGCTCGGCGCGGCGGAGGACTGCTGGTTCCGTGCCCGCCAGTACGTGCTGGACCGCAAGCAGTTCGGACGCCCGCTCGCGGCCAACCAGCTGATTCAGAAGAAGTTGGCCGACATGCAGACCGAGATTTCGCTGGGTCTGCTGGGTTGCCTGCGCCTGGGCCGCATGAAGGACGAGGGCACGGCGGCGGTGGAGATCACCAGCATCCTCAAGCGAAATTCCTGCGGCAAGGCCCTGGACGTGGCGCGGCTGGCGCGCGACATGATGGGTGGCAATGGCATCAGCGACGAGTTCGGCGTGGCGCGGCACTTGGTCAATCTGGAGGTGGTCAACACCTACGAGGGCACGCACGATATCCATGCTTTGATCCTCGGTCGAGCCATGACCGGCATTGCCGCGTTCAACTGAACATGGCCGGCGCACTCGAAGGCCTCAAGGTCCTGGACCTGTCCCGCGTGCTCGCGGGGCCGTGGTGCACGCAGATGTTGGCGGACTTGGGCGCGGACGTGGTCAAGGTCGAGAAACCCGGTGAGGGGGATGACACGCGCCAGTGGGGCCCGCCTTTCGTTCGCGACGCGCGGGGCGAGCCTACGACGCAGTCGACTTATTTCCTCGCCTGCAACCGCAACAAGCGCTCCCTCACCCTCGACATCGCCACGCCCGAGGGCCAAGCCCTGGTCCGCCAGATGGCCGCGCGGAGCGATGTGCTGGTTGAAAATTTCAAGGTCGGGGGGTTGAGGAAATACGGCCTCGACTACGACAGCCTCAAGGCCATCAACCCGCGCCTGATCTACTGCTCCATCACCGGCTTCGGCCAAGACGGGCCTTATGCGCAGCGCGCGGGCTATGACCTGATGATCCAGGCCATGAGCGGCATGATGAGCATCACCGGGCGGCCCGATGGCGAGGCGGGTGGCGGACCGCTGCGCGTGGGGGTGGCGATCACAGATCTCTTCACCGGCCTCTACGCGGCCAATGCCATCCTCGCGGCCCTGAACGTGCGCGACAACGCGCACAGCGGCACGGGCCAGGGCCAGCACATTGACATGGCCCTGCTGGACGTGGGCATGGCCGTGCTGGCCAACCAGGCCACGGCCTACCTCAACACCGGCGAGATCCCCCAACGCCAGGGCAACAGCCACCCGAGCCTGGCGCCGTACCAGGACTTTCCGACGGCGGACGGCGCCATGCTGCTGGCCATCGGCAACGACGGGCAGTTCCAACGCTTCTGTGTCGCGGCAGGCCAGCCTGACTGGGCGAACGACCCCCGTTACGCGAGCAACACCTTGCGCGTGCGGCACCGCGAAGTCTTGATTCCGCTGTTGAGTGCGTTGACGCGCACGCGCCGTACCGCGGATTGGGTGGCACTGCTGGGTGACCAGGCTGTGCCCTGTGGGCCGATCAACGACATCGGCGCGGCCTTCGCCGACGCGCAGGTGCAAGCGCGTGGCCTGCGCTTGAGCCAGCCTTGCAGCCCGGCCGCCCGCACGCAACTGCAGGTGGACGCCTTTCACACCGTGGCCAGCCCCTTGCGTCTGGCGGCCACGCCGCCGGTGCTGCGCCATGCGCCGCCCTTGCTGGGTGAACATACGGACCAGGTGCTGGCCGAGCTGGGGTTGGACCCCGCGCGCATCGCGGCCTTGCGGCAAGCGGGCGTGGTCTGAGGCCCTCGCCCACACCTGCTCCTGGGTTCGCGGCAGGCGCAGGGCAGGGCGCTCTTTTTCGAGTGCCCGCGCCCTCAGGCCTTGCGGTTCACCAGCACGATGCCCAGCGTCACGCCCACCAGGGCCAGCGCCAGTTGAAGCGTCAGCGTTTCGCCCAGCAGGAGCACGCCCGCCAGCAGCGCGCACAGCGGCGTCAGGAAGGTGAAGGACGAGAGCTGGGTGGCTGGATAGTGCCGCAGCATCCACATCCAGACCAGGTAGCTCGCGAAGGCGCCCACACCGGCTTGCAAGGCCAGCGACGCCCAGGCCCAGGCTGGGTAATCGAACGACCAGGCTTCGCCCAGGGCCAGCGAGGCCAGCGGCGAGACCGCCGCACTCACGGCCAACTGATAGAACAGCGTCTTCTCCGCGCTGAGCGTCGCCATGCGGCTGCCGCGGATGACGAGGGTGGTCAGGCCCCAGAACAGGCCGGCGGCCAAGGCCAGTGCGTCGCCGCGCAACTGGTTCGGCGCGGGGTGCTGCGTGCCGTCGTGCAGGAAGCCTTCGCTGAATGCCAGCGCCACGGCCAGAAAGGCGATGCCCAGTCCCAGCCACTGCAGGCCACGCAGGCGCTCAGCGTGCACGAAACGCGGCAGCAGCAAGGCCACCACGAAAGGCGCGCTGTAGAGGAACACCGTCAGGCGCGAAGCGTGCGTGTCGCGCAGGCCCAGGTAGATGCAGATGAACTCCGCCGCGAACAGCAAGCCCGCGAGCAAGCCGACGCCCAAGGTGCCGTCACGTGTGAACAAGGCCACGCCACGCCAGCGGCTCCACAGCAGCAACAAAGTCGTGGCGGCAGCGAAACGCAGCGTGGCCTGCCACAGCGGCGGGATGGTGCCCACGGTGGCTTTGATCAGGATTTGTTGCAGACCCCAGAACGCGCAGCAGACGATCAGCAGGGCGATGGCGGGGGTGTCGAGGTGGGATTTGCGTTGCGTCATGTCGACGCCGATTGTCACCCTGCCGTTGAACCGGCCCCGAAGGGTGCTTGGGCTTGGCGTGCTTGACCCCGCTGAAAAGACCTGTCCCCGATGGCCTGCGCTCGGCTGGGTAAATAGGCGGACGGCTGCTGCGGCGACGGGTTCTAGAATCCCGCCATGGGCTTTTGGAACAGGACAGCTGCGGGCCACCCTGCCGCATTTTTTGTATGGACCGCAGTGATGTTGGGCGCCTGGGCTTCGATCCCAGGCGGCGCGGGTGCGCAGTCCGCGGACTCGCCGCAAACGCCGGCGCAACCCACGGCAGCGCAGGCATCAGCAGCGCCACCGGCAACCGCATCGTCCTACGCCAGCTTGGTGGAGCGCGACCTGCCGCCTCCGCTGGAACAGCGCAAGGGCAAGGTCTGTGACGAATTCTGGACCCGCCTGCCCAATGTGACCTGGGCGCTGTGCGAAGCTGCCCGCTTGGAACCGGGCGAAGGGCGCAGCGTGCGTGGTCGGCCGATCTATGTGCGTGACGTTGCGCCCGCGGCGGAACAGCGCCTGCGGGTGCTGGTCATCGGAGGCATCCATGGGGACGAGTTGTCCTCGGCCTCCGTGCCTCTGCATTGGATTCAGTTTGCGCAGACGGAGCCGGAGCAAGGCATCCTCTGGCGCTTCATCCCGGCGCTGAATCCGGACGGTTTGTTTGACCGGCCCTCACGTCGCGTCAATGCCAACGGCGTGGATCTGAACCGCAACTTTCCCACCCCGAATTGGGAACACGACGCCACCCATTACTGGACGGTACGCACCCGCAAGGACCCGCGCCGTTATCCCGGGGTCGAGCCCTTGAGCGAGCCGGAATCGCGGTATCTGTTCGAGGAAATGCAGCGTTTCCGGCCCCACTTGATCGTGAGCATTCACGCGCCGTATGGCGTGCTGGACTTCGACGGCCCGCAGGAGCCACCGCGCAAGCTGGGCCGCCTGAGCCTGAACCAGCTCGGTGTGTTTCCCGGTTCCTTGGGCCACTACGCGGGCGTGCACAAGGGCATGCCCGTGGTGACGGTGGAGCTGGTGAGCGCCGAGCTGACACCCCGCAACGTGGAAATCCGCCGCATGTGGGACGACCTGCAGCAGTGGATGGGCATCACCTTGGCGCAGGTCGAAGCGGGTGAGGCGGTGCAGCCCCGCTTGCGTCGCTAAGGAGGGGGCTTGGCGGGGTGCCCGCCGCGCCTTTCACTCGGCCTCAGCGCACGATCAGCACGGGCACCGCGCAGTGGGCCAGCACCTTGGTGGCGACCGAGCCAAGGATCAAGTTGCCCAGCGTGCCGTGACCATGTGAGCCCATGACCAGCAAATCGAATTTGCCGCTGGTGGCCAGCTTGGCGATCAGCTCGCCAGCATTCCCAACTTTCCAGTCCGTCTTGGGCGTGATACCTTGCTGCGCGAGGAACTTGCTGACCGGCTTGAGCACTTTCTCGGACTCTTCCGCGTAGTACTTCTCCACAATCTCCTTGCCCAGGGCGGCCCTGGCCCGCGGCGGTATCGGCGCTTGCACCGTGAACAGCACGTACTGGTGGTCGGTGCCCAGCAGGGTGTCGTTCGCGGCCAGGTAGGCCAGCATCTTCTTGGTGTACTCGCTGCCATCAACGGCCAAGAGAATCTTCATGGAGGGTTTCCTTTCGTGCAGTTGTCGCCAATGCGGACCGAGGTCCCCTGGCGCGTGGGCCGGCGCGAGTGGCCGGGTCGAGTGTCTCCAAGCCAAGAATATCAGCCAGGCTTCAGATGGCGACCAAGTTTTGCGAGGCTTTTTGCGCTGCGTCAAGAAAGCGAGGGGGAGGGCGCGGCGACGCCCTGGGGCGGCAAGCGCGTCATCACGCCACGCAGCCACGTGTGGGCCGGATGGTGGCGCAGCCGCCGGTGCCAGAGCGCGTCCACATGGATGGCGGGAACGGCGAAGGGCAGCTCGCGCAGCACCAGATGGTCCGCGATGCCCGTGGCGTTCACGAAGTGCTGAGGCAGGACGGTCAGCAGGTTGGAGCCGGCCACCACGCGCCCCGCGGTGAAGAACTGGTTGACGGTGAGCACGATGTTGCGACGCAGTCCCAATCCCTGCAGCGCCTCATCAATGAAGCCCCAAGGCCGCCCCGAGAACGTCACAAGCAGGTGGCGTGCCGCGCAATAGCGTTCGAGCGTCAATTCCTGCTCGGCGAGCGGGTGACCGCGCCGCATGACGCAGACATACCGGCTCAAGTACAGGCGCTGGTGCTCGTAAGGCACGGTTTCACCGGCCTGCGCCTGCGCCGTTAAGCCAGCCATCACCGCCGGGAAGTACCCCACGGCCAGATCGGCCCCCTCTTCGTCCAACAGGCGGCGCGGGTCCCGCGTGGTCAGCGGCACCACGCGGATGGAGACGCCCGGCGCTTCCTGATCCAGCACCTGAACCAGCCCCGGAATCAGCTCGGCCGCCGTGGCATCGGCCATGGCCAGCACGAACGTCGTCGTGGCCTCGCCGGGAGCAAAGTGTCCTGGCACCAGGGTTTCCTGCAACTGCCGCAGCGCCTGCTGCACTGCCGGCCACAAAGCCATCGCGCGGGGCGTGGGCTCCAGACCCTGGCCGTTGCGGCGCAGCAGTTCGTCACCCAGTGCCTCACGCAGGCGGCGCAATGCGTTGCTGACCGCCGGCTGAGTGAGCGCAAGCTTTGAGGCGGCTTTTGTCAAGCTGCGCTCGGTCATGACCTCGTTGAAAACCCGCAGGAGGTTGAGATCGAGCGTGCGGAAGTTGAGTTGCTCTGGCATGGAACGGATAGCCTCACAATACATCACCAATATGAATACCAAATATCAACAATATAAAGTTGAACGGCATCAGAGAAAACCCTAGTATTGCAACCAATCCAATCGACACATCACAGCAACTTCCTAGGGAATCACCATGACAACCAACAGCTTCATTCATCTGGACTATCCCCGCAGCCATCCGGGTGCGGAGCGCCTTGAGCGCACGGTCGAGGCCGCCGGCCACCTGGCGACTCGTCTGCGCAAGAATCTGAGTGCATCGCGCGGTCTCGCCGTCGTCCTGCTGGCGGCCATGGTGGCCACCCTGCTCGTGGTGACCGACCAGCTCGTGGACACCTGGGCCGATGGACACCTCATGGCGGTATGGGTGTTGACCTGGGTGGTCGGCTTTTCGGCCGTCGCCCTGCTGGCACCCACGGCGCGCAGCCTCGCGGGTCGCCTGACTCGGGGCCTGGACAACTGGTCTCGCACGGTGGCGTACCGCCGTGCCGATGAGCGCCTGTGGGCCCTGGCGCGCAAGGATCCGCGCGTCATGGCCGACATCCGCGCCGCGGTGCTGCGCGAGGAAGTCGCCTTGGAAGCGAACAAGAGCCCGGCGACCCTGAAGAGTGCCCTGGGTGAAACTGGTTTTGGCGGTGGACAGGGTCCGGAACTGGGTCAGGGCACCGGCAAGAACAACGCCGCCCTGGACATCAACGCTGCGGAGTTCGTCTCGGCCTTGGCAGCTGCCCGTGGTCTGCGTCCGGAAGTCGCGGCCCGTCTGTCCCGCATGAGCCGCCGCATCTGGAACGAATGATCCTTCCGGCGGGTTCGTGCGCCAGATGACCTGACCTCGAAGCCCCTGGGGTATGTGCCAAAAAGGGGCAGGCGGTCTGGACGCCCGTCAGTCCCCCCTCAAGCCACCGCTTCGCGGTGGCTTTTTGTTTTTTACGCTTGTTTACTAGACCGCGCAGCCTTCTCTGCGTGAGAATAAGGGCGTCGTTGGATCAGGGGTCGATTTGTCAAGGGCTTGCCCCCCCGGCGCCAAAATAGCAAATCCACGAATCCGGCGGGTGAGCCCAGCCATCGAAAGTCTCAACAGCGTGTCTTCTTCGTCCAAGCGCACCATTTTTTCCGAGATGACGCCTAGCATCGTCATCACAGACCCCATCCCGCTCTGGAAAGCCTGGGCGCGGTCTTTTTTCAAGCTGTGCTTCGTCGCGGTGTTGTGCACCATCAGTTTCTATGCCGGGCGTTATTACCAGCCTGGGCTGTCGGGCGGTGGTGATCTCGCGTATTCCACCCAATTGGAGGTGGATGGCGTGCCGCAAGCCGTTGCCGTCCCTGACAGACCCGCTGTCTCTGCGGCCTCTCCCGCACCGCAGCCGCGCGAGGCCGATGGCACGCAACCTCTGGCCGACGTGTTGGCTTCGCATTCACTGGAAGGGCTACAGGTTCAAACCCTGCAAGTCGCGCGCAACGGGGCAGTTCCGGGACAACTGAATTACACCTTTGAGCTGGTCAACAACGGGCGCCTGTTCGAGGGCCGCTTTGAGTTCCTCGTGCTGGGGCTCAAGGACGGCCGGCCTGAACAGCAGGTCATTACTTCCGAAAGTGCCTCCGACCCCAACTACCGCCTGCGCGTGGCGCGCTACATCAAGATGGATGGCAAGCTGATCCTGCCTGCCGGTCTGCAGCCACAGGCCGTGGTGCTGAGCTTGCACGAAACTGCCGGTGTTCGGGCCAGCCGAGGGATGGAGCTGCCACGCTGATGCCCGTTGTCGCCCGGTCGGGTGTTTTCACCTCTGACCGGCAAGCCGAAATGAAATGAAAAGGGGACCTGAAAGGTCCCCTTTGTCATGCTGCGGCGTTAGCTTCAGGCCATGAACACGGCGATGAAGGCCAGCAGGAAAATCAACAAGCCGCCCAGAACGGGAATGACCACCGGTGCGGTGTGCGCGATCTGTTCGATCGGATCGTGGGTGGCGGGGGACTGATGCTCGGACATGGGTTTCCTCGTGATCGACTCGTAGGGACGCGAAACATTCTAACCGAGCACAAAAGGGCTGCCAGTCCGCATGAACCCGCAAGCCCCGCAGGTGTGCGGATCCGTGTCGGCGCAACAACCGCAGCGTTTTGGACCCGTTTCAGCCCTTGTCCGCGCTGGACCGCGTCCTGTGCGTGACCATGCGCACATGCAAGCGCGTGACGATCTGGCTTGCCGTCCGAGGGAAAAGACCCGGCAGCAGGGCGTGCAGGGCCGCGCAGACGGCCGCGAGCAGCAAGGGCCCCGCGAACGACAGCGCGGTGCTCAGGTGTTGCAGATAACTTTCGCCGACGCTGGCGGGATGCTCTGTGAAAAAGCGGTGGAGGGATTTCATCGGCCTTAAGCTTAGACGCGGGGCCGGGAAACTGGATTGCGATTTTTTCGTGCCGGTCGAATGGATCGCGATTCGATTGCCTGTTTTTCCTATTTTTTGGAAAATTTCCCCGGTCGCTTTTCAGCTGTCCGTGCAGACGCGCAGCACATCCTCTCCATAGGCTTCCAGCTTGCGTGCGCCGATGCCGCCGATTTCCTGCAGGTCGTCCAAGCTTCGGGGCTGCCGACGGGCGATTTCCGCCAAGGTGGCGTCGTGGAAGATCACATAGGCCGGCAGGTTGTGCGCCCGGGCCACTTCGGAACGCCAGGCCTTGAGGTTGATGAAGCGTGCCTGCGCGTCCACGTCCAGGTCTTGCGCCGCCGGTGCTGAAACCGTGGCTCGCCTGCGGTTTCGGGTGGGCGCAGGGTCCGCCACCGATTCGCGCAGTCGCACCGGTACTTCGCCCTTGAGCACAGCGCGCGACGCCTCGGTCAATCGCAAGGTGTTGAAGGCCTGGGCGTCCACGGCCACCGCGCCGATCGCAATCAGCTGACGCAGCACGGCGCGTAACTCGCTCTCGCTCGCGTCCCGTGCAATGCCGTAGGTGCTCAAGCTGCCATGGCCGTACTGCCTTACCTTGTCGGTGTCCTTGCCGCGCAGGATGTCCATCAGATGGCCAGCGCCGAAACTGATGCCATTGGCCTGTTGCACGCGGTAGATGCAGGACAGCAGCTTGCGCGCCAATTCCGTGCCATCACGAATGGCCGGCGGGCTCAGGCAGTTGTCGCAGTTTCCGCAGGGCTCGGAGTGCTCGCCAAAATAATGCAGCAAGCGCACGCGCCGGCAGTCGGTTGCTTCGGCCAGCGCCAGCAAGGCGTCGAGTTTGCCGCGCAGCACCTGCTTGAATTCCTCGGCCGCCGGGCTTTCGTCGATCATGCGGCGTTGGTTGACCACGTCCTGCAAGCCGTAAACCATCCAGGCGTCGGCGCGCTCTCCGTCGCGGCCGGCGCGGCCCGTTTCCTGGTAGTAGCCCTCGATGTTCTTGGGCATGTCCAGGTGGGCGACGAAGCGCACGTCCGGCTTGTCGATGCCCATGCCGAAGGCGATGGTCGCCACCATCACCAGGCCTTCCTCGCGCAGGAAACGGTCCTGGTGGCGCTGGCGCACCGAGGCATCCAGGCCCGCGTGGTAGGGCAGGGCATGGACGCCCGCTTCGACCAGCTGCCGAGCCACTTCCTCCACGCGCTTGCGCGACTGGCAATAGACGATGCCCGCGTCGCCCTCGTGCTCGCGCTCGATGAAGCGCAGCAATTGCGTCAGGCCGTCCTTCTTCTCGACGATGGTGTAGCGGATGTTGGGGCGGTCGAAGCTGCTGACAAACTGCCGAGCCTCCTGCAGTTGCAGTCGCTCCACGATGTCCTCGCGCGTCAGCGCGTCGGCCGTGGCGGTCAAGGCGATGCGCGGCACGCCGGCAAACCGTTCGTGCAGCACGCTCAGGGCGCGGTACTCCGGCCGGAAGTCGTGACCCCACTGGCTCACGCAATGCGCCTCGTCGATCGCGAACAAGGCCAGTTGCCCGCGTTCACGCAACGCCTCCAGCAGGGCGAGGAAGCGTGGTGTGGTCAGGCGTTCGGGCGCGGCGTACAGCAAGGTGAACTCGCCGCGCAGCAGCTTCTTCTCCACCTGCGCGGCCTCTTCGCCGCCCAGGCTGGAATTCAGGAAGGCCGCCTCGACACCGGCTTCGTGCAACGCGCCCACCTGGTCGTGCATGAGCGCGATCAGCGGCGAGACCACGATGGTCACGCCCAGCCCGGCCTGCTGGCGCGCGATGGCCGGGATCTGGTAGCAGAGGGACTTGCCGCCGCCCGTGGGCATGAGCACCAGCGCGTCGCCCCCGGTGGTGACGTGGTCCACGATGGGCTGCTGCGGACCGCGGAAAGCCGCGTAGCCGAATACATCGCGCAGGATGCGTGCGGTCGGTGTGTCGTTCAAGGGGGGGTGCGGCGCGTTCAAGAAGGGGGTCCGGGGCTGTGGCCCGATTGTCGCCTGCCCGCCAATGACCGCCTCCCTACAATGTGGCCCATGAAACCGCTCGCCTACACCCGCGCCCGTGAACTGCCAGGCACGCTCCAACAACGCATCGCCATCCTCGATGGCGCCATGGGGACGATGATCCAGCGTTTCAAGCTGAGCGAAATGCAGTACCGCGGCGAGGGCGGCCCCGCCGAGGCGCTGGCGCGCTTTCGCGACTTTCCGCGGGACCTCAAGGGCAACAACGAGCTGCTGTCGCTCACCCGGCCGGACGTGATCTCCGCCATCCACGAGAAATACCTGGCGGCGGGCGCCGAC
Organism: Hylemonella gracilis ATCC 19624; assembly: GCF_000211835.1. Lineage (GTDB taxonomy): Bacteria > Pseudomonadota > Gammaproteobacteria > Burkholderiales > Burkholderiaceae_C > Hylemonella > Hylemonella gracilis. The sequence continues at coordinate 126,010 of NZ_AEGR01000093.1, forward strand.
CTGATCGAGACCAACACCTTCGGCGCCACCCGCATCGCCCAGTCCGACTACGACATGGCGGGGTTGGCGCGTGAAATGAACCTGGCGTCGGCACGGCTGGCCCGGGCCGCGTGCGACAAGTTCAGCACCCCGCAGCAGCCGCGTTATGTCGCGGGCGCCCTCGGCCCCACCCCGCGCACGGCCAGCATCAGTCCCGACGTCAATGACCCGGGTGCTCGCAATGTCGACTTCGAGGAGCTGCGTGCCTCTTACTTCGAGCAGACTGTCGCCCTGATCGAGGGGGGCTCCGATGTGTTGTTGGTCGAGACCATCTTCGACACGCTCAATGCCAAGGCTGCTCTGTTCGCCATCGACGAGGCGTTCGAAGCCACGGGCGAATGCCTGCCCATCCTCATCAGTGGCACGGTCACCGACGCCTCTGGCCGCATCCTCAGCGGCCAGACGGTCACCGCCTTCTGGCACAGCGTGCGACACGCCCGCCCTCTGGCCATTGGACTGAACTGCGCGCTGGGCGCGACGCTGATGCGCCCCTACATCCAGGAATTGGCCAAGGCGGCGCCGGACACCTTCATCAGTTGCTACCCCAACGCCGGTCTGCCCAATCCCATGAGCGACACCGGTTTCGACGAGACGCCGGACGTCACGAGCCGCTTGTTGCACGAGTTCGCGGCCGAGGGGCTGGTGAACATCGTGGGGGGCTGCTGCGGCACCACGCCGGAGCACATCGGCGCGATCCGGCAGGCCATGGTGCCCATGCCGACGCGCGCGCTGAACGCGAGCGGCTCGTTCTATCGGGAAGCCGCTTGACCCCAAATCGTCTGGGGGCTTGGGCGCAACGGCACAATCGCGTTTCCCATCAAGGGGAGTAGTCAAGCGACAGGTCCGGCGCAACGCTGGTACAGGTCGACGGGGTCCCGTCAGTACGCCGCTTCATCGCGGCCGGGATTTCGGCTCGGGCACAGCGCCTGGGTCAGGCAAGACCTTGCGGGTGTTGTTCAACACTGCACGCGAGGTTTATCTCATGCAAAGCATTGCGCCACTTTGGCTGTGGATCGTTTTTGTCGCCTTCGTTCTGGCGGCGCTCTTCGTCGATTTCGTCGTTCTCAGAAAGCAGGGCGCTCACGAGGTGGGCGTCAAGGAAGCCCTGAACTGGTCCTTGATCTGGATCGCCCTGAGCTTCATCTTCAACGGCTTGCTCTGGTGGGCGGTGTTCGACACCTCGGGCTCAAGCGCCCTGGCTCATGAGAAGTCGCTGGAGTTCCTCACCGGCTACCTGATCGAAAAGAGCCTGGCGGTCGACAACATCTTTGTCTTCCTGATGATCTTCACCTACTTCGCGGTACCGCCCATGTACCAGAAGCGCGTGTTGATGATCGGCATCATTGGCGCCATCGTGCTGCGCACGGTGATGATCCTCGCGGGCAGCTGGCTCTTGGCCCAGTTCCACTGGATTCTTTATGTCTTTGGTGGTTTCCTCGTGCTGACCGGCATCAAGATGTGGTGGGCAGCGGGCAAGGAAGGCAGCCTGGACGACAACCCCGCGCTGCGTCTGCTGCGCCGCATCATGCCGGTGAGCCAGGGCTTCGATGGTGAAAAGTTCTGGACCATCGAGAACGGCAAGCGCATTGCCACCCCGCTGCTCATGGTCGTGGCCCTGGTCGGTCTGACCGACGTGATCTTCGCGGTGGATTCGATCCCAGCCATCTTCGCGATCACCCAGGACCCCTTCATCGTGCTCACCAGCAACGTGTTCGCCATCCTGGGTTTGCGCGCCATGTTCTTCCTGCTGCAGGCCGTGGCCAGCCGCTTCCATCTGTTGAACTACGGGCTGGCCGTGGTCCTGGTCTTCATCGGCACGAAGATGATGCTGATCGACATTTACAAGATCCCGGTCGCCGTTTCCCTGGCGGTGGTGGTGGGCATTCTGGCCGTGACCATGGTTTGGAGCGTGCGCACCTCCTCCAAGCAGTCCAACGCCAAACAGGTAAGCTAAAGGGTGCGGGGCCCCACTGTCGGGGCTTCGTTTCCCGCCCATGCAGATCGAAACCCTGCGCCGGCGTCTGCGGGCGCTGGGCGCCAATCCCCGTCATCAATACCGAGTCCTGCGACTGTGGTCACAAGCCAAACCGCAGGACGATGGCCCGCGCCCGATCGAGAATTTCCTGCCGGCTTCCTTGCGCGCCGCCTTGCCTGACATCGCGCGTGACCTGGCTGCGTTGGCCACCCTGGATGCCGAGCATCCTGGCGAGGACGGGTCGCGGCGTTTGGTCGTGGCCTTGGCCGATGGTCAGCTGGTCGAGAGCGTGCTCATGCCCACGGCCGGGTCGCGTCAACGCGCTCCAACGCTGTGTGTCTCCACGCAGGTGGGTTGCGCCGTGGGCTGCGTCTTTTGCATGACCGGGCGCGCGGGCTTGATCCGCCAGCTCGGCAGCGCCGAGATCGTCGCTCAGGTCGCCCTGGCCCGCGCGTCCGCCACCGTCCGACGCGTGGTGTTCATGGGCATGGGCGAACCGGCCCACAACCTGGACAACGTGCTCGAGGCCATCGATTTGCTGGGCACGGCGGGGGACATCGGGCACAAGAACCTGGTGTTCTCCACGGTTGGTGATCCGCGGGTGTTCGAGGCCTTGCAAAGTCGTGGCGCGGACCAGGTGCGCCCCGCCCTGGCTTTGTCCCTACACACCACGCGGGCCGATCTGCGCGCGCAGCTGCTGCCGCGCGCGCCGCGCTTGACGCCTGAAGAACTGGTGGACGCGGGTGAGCGCTACGCGCGCCTCACGGCCTACCCCATCCAGTACCAATGGACCCTGCTCGACGGTATCAATGACAGTGACGAGGAAATCGAGGGGCTGGTGCGGCTGCTGCAGGGCAAGTACGCCATACTCAACCTCATTCCCTACAACGCGGTGGACGACCTTCCCTACCGGCGTCCCGCGCAGGAAGCAGCGGTGGCCATGGCGCGCCGTCTGCACCAGCGCGGCATCCTGACCAAGTTGCGTCAATCGGCTGGGCAGGACGTGGACGGCGGCTGCGGCCAGTTGCGCGCGCGGGCCGTTCAGGCGCAGCCCCCCGCCGGACGCCGCGTCATTCCGGTCGCGGCCGCCTGAACCCTCACAGAAAGCATCCATGCAAGGTATTCGACGCAAGATCGTCTATGTCGGTCTCTACGAGGTCATCGCCATCGCGATTTGCACCGTGGGTTTTGCCCTGGCCTCGGGCCAGGGCGTGGGGCGGGCCAGCGCGCTTTCGGTGGCCTGCTCGGTCACGGCCGTGCTTTGGAACTTGGTGTTCAACCATGCCTTCGAGCGTTGGGAGTCCCGTCAGTTGGTGCGCGGCCGGAGTCTCGCTCGACGCGTGGCCCATGCGCTCATGTTCGAGGGGGGCTTGGTGTTGATGCTGGTGCCCTTGATCGCTTGGTGGCTGGACGTCGGTCTGTGGCACGCCTTGGTGATGGATTTGGGGCTGGTGCTGTTCTTTCTCGGCTACACCTTCACCTTCACCTGGGCCTTCGACAAGGTGTTTGGCTTGCCGACCACCGCCGCCCCTTAAAATCGCGCATCCTCCAAGGAGCGTTGCAGCGCACCCGAATGTGCGTCAGGCTTGGAGCCTACTTTTCGCAACGACGCTCACCTGACCCCGTCTTTTCGCAGGTGAGCCGTGTCTGAAGTCTCTCTTCCTCCTCTGAAGCTGTCCGGTCTGGAGCCCCTGGCCATCGGACCGGGTTCGCTCTTCGTCAACATCGGCGAACGCACCAACGTCACGGGCTCCAAGGCCTTTGCTCGCATGATCCTGAACGGCCAGTTCGAAGAGGCCTTGGCCGTCGCGCGCCAGCAGGTCGAGAACGGCGCCCAGGTGATTGACGTCAACATGGACGAGGCCATGCTCGACAGCCGGGCCGCCATGGTGCGTTTCCTGAACCTCATCGCTAGCGAGCCCGACATCGCCCGCGTGCCGGTGATGATCGACAGCTCCAAGTGGAGCGTGATCGAGGCCGGCCTGCGCTGCATCCAGGGCAAGGGCATCGTCAACTCGATTTCGATGAAGGAGGGTGTGGACGAGTTCAAGCGTCAAGCCCGATTGATCAAGCGTTACGGCGCGGCCACGGTGGTCATGGCCTTCGACGAGCAAGGCCAGGCCGACACCTACGCGCGCAAGGTCGAGATCTGCGAACGGGCCTACCGCATCCTGGTGGACGAAGTCGACTTCCCGGCCGAGGACATCATCTTCGACCCCAACATCTTCGCCATCGCCACCGGCATCGAGGAGCACAACAACTACGCGGTCGACTTCATCGAGGCCACGCGCTGGATCAAGCACCACCTGCCGGGCGCCAAGGTCAGCGGTGGCGTGTCCAACGTGTCCTTCAGCTTCCGTGGCAACGAACCGGTGCGCGAGGCCATCCACACGGTGTTCCTCTACCACGCCATCAAGGCGGGCATGGACATGGGCATCGTCAACGCCGGCATGGTGGGTGTCTACGATGACCTGGACCCGGTGTTGCGCGAGCGCGTCGAGGACGTGGTCCTCAACCGCCGTGAGGACGCCGGCGAGCGCCTGGTCGAGATCGCCGAGAGCGCCAAGGGCGCGGCCAAGGACGAAGGCAAGAAGAACGAATGGCGCGCCCTGCCCGTGGCCCAGCGTCTGAGCCACGCCCTGGTGCACGGCATCACCGAGCACATCACCGAGGACACCGAGGAGGTCTACCGCGAGATTCTGGCCAAGGGCGGGAGGCCGCTGCACGTGATCGAAGGGCCGTTGATGGACGGCATGAACATCGTGGGCGATCTGTTCGGCGCGGGCAAGATGTTCCTGCCCCAGGTGGTCAAGAGCGCGCGCGTGATGAAGCAGGCCGTGGCCCACTTGGTGCCCTACATCGAGGAAGAAAAGCGCCAGCAGGAGGCCGCGGGCCAGGACGTGACCGCGCGCGGCAAGATCGTGATCGCCACGGTGAAGGGCGATGTACACGACATTGGCAAGAACATCGTCACCGTCGTGCTCCAGTGCAACAACTACGACGTGGTCAACATGGGTGTGATGGTGCCGGCCCACGAAATCCTGGCCAAGGCCAAGGCCGAGTCGGCCGACATCATCGGCCTGTCGGGCCTGATCACGCCCAGCCTGGAGGAGATGCAGTACGTCGCGGCCGAGATGCAGAAGGACGAGCACTTCCGTAGCCGCAAGACGCCGCTGCTGATCGGCGGGGCCACCACCAGCCGGGTGCACACCGCCGTCAAGATCGCGCCGCACTACGAAGGCCCCGTGGTCTACGTGCCCGACGCCTCGCGCAGCGTCAGCGTCGCGCAAGGCTTGCTCAGCGAGCAGGCCGAGCACTACATCGCCGAGGTGCGGGCTGACTATGAGCAGGTGCGGCGCTTGCACGCTGGCAAGAAGCAGACGCCGCTGTGGCCGCTGGAACAAGCCCGCGCCAACAAGACCCCGATCGCCTGGAGCGGCTACAAGCCTGTGAAGCCCAAGTTCATCGGCCGCCGCGTCTTCAAGAACTTCGACCTGGGCGAGCTGGCGCGCTACATCGACTGGGGTCCTTTCTTCCAGACCTGGGACTTGGCGGGCGCCTACCCGGCCATCCTGGACGACGAGGTGGTGGGTGAGCAGGCCCGCAAGGTGTACGCGGATGGGCAGGCCATGCTGCAGAAGATCATCACCGGCCACTGGTTGACCGCCAGCGCCGTGCTGGGCCTGTACCCCGCGCAGAGTGTCAACGAAGACGACATCGCGCTCTACACCGATGAAAGCCGCGCGCACGAGGCCCTGGTCTGGTACGGCCTGCGCCAGCAGACCGAGAAGCAGGCCGTCGACGGGGTGATGCGCCCCAGCCGTGCCCTGGCCGACTTTGTCGCGCCGCGCGACAGCGGCGTGGCCGACTACGTGGGGCTGTTCGCCGTCACGGCGGGTCTGAACATCGAGAAGAAGGAGCAGGCCTTCATCGCCGCCCACGACGACTACAGCGCCATCATGCTCAAGGCCCTGGCCGACCGCCTGGCCGAGGCCTTCGCCGAATGCCTGCACCAACGCGTGCGCACCGACCTTTGGGGCTATGCCGCGCAGGAGTCCTTGAGCACCGAGGACATGGTCGCCGAGAAGTACCAGGGCATCCGGCCCGCGCCGGGTTACCCGGCTTGCCCGGACCACAGCGTCAAGCGCGAGATGTTCGATCTGCTGCACTGCGAGGAGATCGGCATGGGTCTGACGGAAAGCTTGGCCATGACGCCCGCCGCCAGTGTCTCGGGCTTCTACCTCGCGCACCCCGAGGCGCAGTACTTCAACGTGGGACGCATCGGTGAAGACCAGCTGCAAGACCAGGCCCGGCGCCGCGGCCTGAGCGAGCAGACCTTGCAACGGCTGCTGGCTCCCAATCTCTGAGCTGTGGGCCTGCCCGATTGCGCAGGCCCGAACGCAAGGTGGCAGGGTCCGAGCCCGAGCCTGAACCCCTGAGGCTGGCACGGCTTGTGCTGAATTGAGCGCACCTTTCCTAGCACAGGCTTGTCTATACAGCAAGATGGTGCAGGTCCGCATGGAAACCGCCCCAGGCTGGGGCAACATACACCGGACCGGTGCTAAGTCTTGACGCGTGAGCGTCTGGGGATGATGAGGTGGCTCTTTCAGTACGCCTCATCTTGTATAGACAGGTTGGGTCGGCGTGACCTCTGGGCCGGGTTTCGTGCCGCGCGAGCGGTCCTTCATTTCTCAGGCAAAGGAAATTTGTATGCGCAAGTCCCTCGTGAAATCCGCGGCCCTGATGGCCTCGGCCCTGTTGGTCGCTGGTGCCGTCCAGGCGCAGGAAACCAAGATCGCCCTCGGCATGTCGGGCTGGACGGGTTTTGCCCCGCTGACCCTGGCCGACAAGGCCGGCATCTTCAAGAAGAACGGCCTGGACGTGGAAATCAAGATGATTCCGCAGAAGGACCGCCACCTGGCCCTGGCCGCCCAGGCCATCCAGTGCGCCGCCACGACGGTGGAGACCCACGTGGCCTGGAACACCAATGGCGTGCCCATCGTGCAGATCTTCCAAATGGACAAGTCCTACGGCGCCGACGGTCTGGCCGTGCGCAACGACATCAAGAACATCGCTGAGCTCAAGGGCAAGACCGTGGGCGTGGACGCGCCCGGCACCGCGCCGTATTTCGGTCTGGCCTGGATGCTGAGCAAGAACGGCCTGACCATGAAGGACGTCAAGACCGTCACGCTGTCGCCCCAAGCCTCGGCCCAGGCTTTCGTCACCGGACAGAACGACGCCGCGATGACCTACGAGCCCTACCTCTCGACCGTGCGCGCCAACCCGGCCGCCGGCAAGATCCTGGCCACCACCCTGGACTACCCCATGGTCATGGACACGGTGGGCTGCGCCCCCGATTGGCTCAAGGCCAATCCCAAGGCCGCACAGGCCTTGACCAACTCCTACTTCGAAGCGCTGGAGATGATCAAGACGGACCCGGCCAAGGCCAACGAGATCATGGGCTCGGCCGTCAAGCAGACCGGCGAAGCCTTCGCCAACTCGTCCAAGTACCTGCGTTGGCAAGACAAGGCGGCGAACCAGAAATTCTTCGCCGGTGAACTGCAGGCCTTCATGAAGGACGCCGCGGCCATCCTGCTGGAAGCGGGCGTGATCCGCAAGCTGCCGGACAACTACGACGCCATGTTCGACACCCGCTTCATCAAGTAAAGCCATGACCTTGCCTCCCGTCATGCCCGCCCTGCCACGGACCCCGCGCCGCGGTATGGCACCCCTGCAGCCCGTCAGCGCGCGCGCGCGCTGGCTGCTGGGCCTGGGCTTCTTCGTCGTGTTCTTCGGTGTCTGGGCGTTCTTCACGCTCGGCGGCTATGTCTCGTCCACCTTCCTGGCCAGCCCGCTGACCATGGCGCGCGAGGGCTGGCTGCTGTTCACCGAGTTCAACTTCATCCACGACATCGGCATGACGGTGTGGCGGGTCTTGGGCGGCTTCGTGCTGGCCGCCGTGATCGCCGTGCCGCTGGGCATCGCCATGGGCGCGCACAAAGGGGTCGAGGCCTTTCTCGAACCCTTCGTGTCGTTCTGCCGCTACCTGCCGGCTTCGGCCTTCATTCCGCTGCTCATCCTCTGGGCGGGCATCGGCGAGCTGCAGAAGGTGCTGGTCATCTTCATCGGCTCGGTGTTCCAGATCGTGCTGATGGTCGCGGTCACGGTCGGCGCGGCGCGCAAGGACCTGGTCGAGGCCGCTTACACCCTGGGCGCCAGCAACGGCGGCATCGTGAAGCGGGTGTTGATTCCGGGCGCCGCGCCCGAGATCGCCGAGACCCTGCGCCTGGTGCTCGGCTGGGCCTGGACCTACGTCATCGTGGCCGAGCTGATCGGCTCGTCCTCGGGCATCGGCCACATGATCACCGACAGCCAGGCGCTGCTCAACACCGGCCAAATCATTTTCGGCATCATCGTCATTGGCCTGATCGGACTGGTCTCCGATTTCGCCTTCAAGGCCCTCAATCGCCGCCTGTTCGCCTGGAGTTCGCTGTGAGCAGCCACCTCAAATTGTCCGTTCAGGGCGTCTCGCGTGTCTTCACCAGCCCCAAGGGCGTCCAGACCCAGGCGCTCACGCCCATCGACTTCGAGGTCCGCGAGAACGACTTCGTCACCATCCTCGGTCCCTCGGGCTGCGGCAAGTCCACGCTGCTGCGCATCGTCGCGGGGCTGGACCAACCCAGCACCGGCCAAGTGTTGCTGGACGGCCAGCCGGTGGAAGGCCCCGGCGCCGACCGCGGCATGGTGTTCCAGAGCTACACGCTGTTCCCCTGGCTCACCATCGAGCAGAACATCCGCTTCGGCCTGCGCGAGCGCGGCCTGCCGGAGGCGCAGCAAAAGGAACGCGCGGACTACTTCATCGCCAAGGTTGGTTTGCGCGGCTTCGAGCAGCACTTTCCCAAGCAGCTTTCGGGCGGCATGCAGCAGCGCACGGCCATCGCGCGCGCGCTGGCCAACGACCCCAAGATCCTGCTGTTGGACGAACCCTTCGGAGCGTTGGACAACCAGACCCGCGTGCTGATGCAGGAACTTTTGCTCGGCATCTGGGAGTCGGCCCAGAAGACCGTGCTCTTCGTCACGCACGACATCGACGAAGCCATCTTCATGGCCAACCGCGTGGCCGTGTTCAGTGCGCGCCCCGGTCGCATCAAGACCGAGATCGCGGTGGACTTCCCGCACCCGCGCCACTACACCCTCAAGACCACGCCCGAGTTCATGGCCATCAAGGCGCGGCTGACCGAGGAAATCCGCGCGGAATCCATGGCCGCTGCCGAGCACTGAACCCTTCGAACCGCATGACACGTTCCGCCGCCCCCACCCGTCCACGCGCCGCCGCCTCCGCGAGCTCGGTCGCGCTGTACCAGCAGGTCAAGGACTACATCGCCCGCAAGATCCAGGACGGCAGCCTGCGCCCGGGTGACCGCTTGCCCTCGGAACACGAGCTGGTGGCGCATTTCGGCATCGCGCGCATGACGGTCAACCGCGCCCTGCGCGAGCTGACCGAGCAGGGCCGCATCGTGCGCGTGGCGGGCGTGGGTAGTTTCGTCGCCGAGGCCAAGCCGCAGTCCACGCTGCTGCAGATCGCCAACCTGGGTGGTGAGATCCGGGCCCGTGGTCATGACTACCGCTGCGACATGCTGGTGGTCGAGCGGGTCGCCGCGGCGCTGGACATCGCGGCCGCGCTGGACGTGCGCACCGGCGAGTCGGTCTTCCATTCGGTCTGCGTGCACTTCGAGGATGGTCTGCCCATCCAGCTCGAAGACCGTTACGTCAATCCGCGCGTGGTGCCCGATTACGGCCAGCAGGACTTTCGCCAGCAGCAGCCGTCGGAGTACCTGGTGCGCAACGTGCCCTTCGACGAAATCGAGCACGTGGTGGATGCGGTGCTGCCGACGGCCGAGCAGGCCCAGCAACTCCAGATGCCCGCCACCCAGCCTTGCTTGCTGCTGACGCGCCGCACCTGGACCCGCAGCACCCCCGTGACCCTGGTGCGCTGTCTGCACCCGGCCAACCGCTACCGGCTGGGCAGCCGCTACCACGCCGACGGCAACGCCGTGCACACCTGAGGCGGCGCACCCTTCGTTCAACTGCTTCCGTATTCACGTTCGTACTTGTCTAGACAGGAATGCCATGACCGCTGACTCCACCCTCTCGACCCTGACGCTCACCCCGGGCGACGTGCCCCTGGCCCATTGGCGCGCGATCTACCGAGGCGCGGCACTGCGCCTGGACCCTGCTTGCGCACCGGCCGTGGCCGCCAGCGCCGAGACCGTGGCGCGCATCGTCGCGCGCGGTGAACCGGTCTACGGCATCAACACCGGCTTCGGCAAGCTGGCCAGCGTGCGCATTCCCGCCGAGGATCTGGAAACCCTGCAGCGCAACATCGTGTTGTCCCACGCGGCGGGTGTGGGTGAGGCCACGCCGCTGCCGGTCACGCGGCTGATGATGGCGCTCAAGCTGGTCAGCCTGGCCCAAGGCGCCTCGGGCATCCGCCCCGCGACGCTGGCCTTGCTGGAAGCCATGCTGGCGCGCGGCGTGATCCCGGTGGTGCCGGCCCAGGGCTCGGTCGGTGCCTCGGGCGACCTGGCGCCGCTGTCGCACATGACGGCGGTGATGATCGGCGTCGGCGAGGCCGACACACCGAGCGGCCGCCTGCCGGCCGCGCAGGCCTTGGCCAGCGTGGGGCTGGCCCCGGTCACGCTCGGGCCCAAGGAAGGCCTGGCCCTGCTCAACGGCACGCAGTTTTCCACCGCCAACGCGCTGGCTGGATTGTTCGAAGCCGAGCGCCTGTTCCAGTCGGCCTTGCTGACCGGGGCACTCGCCACCGACGCGGCCAAGGGCTCGGACGCGCCCTTCGATCCGCGCATCCACGCCCTGCGCAAGCACCGCGGTCAGATCGCCACCGCCGAGGCGCTGCGCCAGCTGCTGGCCGGCAGCGCCATCCGCGCCTCGCACCTGCAAGGCGACGAGCGCGTGCAAGACCCGTACTGCCTGCGTTGCCAACCGCAGGTGATGGGCGCCTGCCTGGACCTGCTGCACCACGCCGCTTCCTTGCTCGAAACCGAAGCCAATGGCGTGTCCGACAACCCGCTGATCTTCAGTGCGGACCATGGCGGCGAAGCGCTCTCCGGCGGCAACTTCCACGCCGAGCCGGTGGCCTTCGCGGCCGACATGATCGCCATGGCCATTTGCGAAATCGGCTCACTGGCCGAACGCCGCATCGCCATGCTGGTGGACCCGGCGCTCTCGGGCCTGCCGGCCTTCCTCACGCCCAAGCCCGGCCTGAACTCCGGTTTCATGATCCCGCAGGTCACGGCCGCCGCCCTGGTCTCGGAAAACAAGCAGCGTGCCTACCCGGCCAGCGTGGATTCCATCCCGACCTCGGCCAACCAGGAAGACCATGTGTCCATGGCCGCGCACGGCGCGCGCCGCTTGTTGCCCATGGCCGAGAACGCCATGGCCGTGATCGCCATCGAGTGGCTGTGTGCGGCCCAGGGCTGCGACTTCCACGCGCCGCTGCAAACCAGCGCACCGCTGAGCGCCGTGCGCGCGCTGCTGCGCCAGCAGGTGCCGCACCTCGACGAAGACCGCCACATCAGTCCCGACCTGCAGGCCGCCATCGGCCTGGTGCGCAGCGGTGCCTTGGTGCAGGCGGTGGCGACGCCCGTCTTGCCGGCCCTGGCCTGAGTTGGCCTCGCCTTCGCTGTAGCCCCACCCTGAATCAAGTTCTCACCCAACCCGTTTCAAGATCTGTCCCAGGAGCTTTCCATGACCACCACCACCGACCCCCGCCTGGACCCGACCCGCGTGATCCGCGCTCCGCGCGGCAACACCTTGCACTGTAAGAACTGGATCGCCGAGGCGGCCTACCGCATGATCCAGAACAACCTGGACCCGGACGTGGCCGAGAACCCGCAGGCTCTGGTGGTCTACGGCGGTATCGGCCGCGCCGCGCGCAACTGGGAATGCTTTGACCAGATCTTGGCCAGCCTCAAGAACCTGAACGAGGACGAATCCCTGCTGGTGCAGTCGGGCAAGCCCGTGGGCGTGTTCAAGACCCATGCCAACGCGCCGCGCGTGCTGATCGCCAACTCCAACCTGGTCCCCAAGTGGGCCAACTGGGAACACTTCAACGAGCTGGACCGCAAGGGCCTGTTCATGTACGGCCAGATGACGGCCGGCAGCTGGATCTACATCGGCGGCCAGGGCATCGTGCAAGGCACCTTCGAGACCTTCGTCGAAGCCGGCCGCCAGCACTACAACAACGACCTTTCGGGTAAATGGATCCTGACCGCCGGTCTGGGCGGCATGGGTGGCGCGCAGACCCTGGCGGGTGTGCTGGCCGGCGCTTGCGTGCTGGCCATCGAATGCCAGCAGAGCAGCATCGATTTCCGCCTGCGCACGCGCTACGTGGACAAGCAGGCCAAGGACATCGACGACGCGCTCGCGCTCATTCAACACCACACGGCGAAGAAGGAAGCGGTCTCCATCGCCCTGCTGGGCAACGCGGCCGAGGTCTTGCCCGAGCTGGTGCGCCGGGCCAAGGCGGGTGGGGCGAATGCGATCCGGCCCGACATCGTCACCGACCAGACGTCGGCCCATGACCTGATCAACGGCTACCTGCCCCCGGGCTGGACCGTCGCGCAATGGAAGACCGCGCAGCGCGACCCGGCCCAGCACGCCGCGCTCAAGGCCGCCGCCGCGAAAGGCTGCGCGGTGCATGTGCAGGCCATGCTGGATTTCCAGGCCATGGGCATCCCGACGGTGGACTACGGCAACAACATCCGCCAGGTTGCTTTCGACGAGGGCGTGAAGAACGCCTTCGACTTCCCCGGTTTCGTGCCCGCCTACATCCGCCCCCTGTTCTGCGAAGGCAAGGGGCCGTTCCGCTGGGTGGCGCTCTCGGGCGACCCCGAGGACATCTACAAAACCGATGCCAAGCTCAAGGAGCTGTTCCCGCAGAACAAGCACATGGTGCGCTGGCTGGACATGGCGCGCGAGCGCATCGCCTTCCAGGGCCTGCCCGCGCGCATCTGCTGGCTGGGCCTGGGCGAGCGCCACATCGCCGGCCTGGCCTTCAACGAGATGGTGAAGAAGGGCGAGCTCAAGGCCCCCATCGTGATCGGTCGTGACCATCTGGACACCGGCTCGGTGGCCAGCCCCAACCGCGAGACCGAAGGCATGAAGGACGGCACCGACGCCGTGAGCGACTGGCCGCTGCTCAACGCCCTGCTCAACACCGCGGGCGGCGCCAGCTGGGTCAGCCTGCACCACGGCGGTGGCGTGGGCATGGGCTACTCGCAGCACGCGGGCATGGTGATCGTGGCCGACGGCAGCGACGCCGCGGCCGAGCGCCTGGCCCGGGTGCTGGTCAACGACTGCGGCTCGGGCGTGATGCGTCACGCCGATGCAGGTTATGAACTGGCGATCGAGACGGCGAAGAAGTTTTGCTTGCAGCTGCCCATGCTGCGTTGACGCGCTACGTCAGAACGCAAAAACGGTCGCTGTCAGAACCGCCTCATCCCCTCCGCACCATGCCCCTCCACTTCTTCGACCGCCAGCAACTGCCCGCCACGCCGTGGAAAAACGGTGGTGGCGTCACGCGTGAGATCGTGTGCCAGCCGCCCGGCGCGGGCATGGATGCCTTCGACTGGCGCGTCAGCATCGCCCACATCGCCAGCGACGGCCCCTTCTCGCGCTTCGAGCAGGTGGACCGCGTCATCACCTTGCTCGAAGGCGCGGGTGTGCGCCTGCGCAGCGCCGACGGGGCCTTCGACCACCGGCTGGACCGTCCCTGGGAACCGTACGCTTTCGCGGGCGAGGCCCCGGTACAGGGTGAATTGATCGCGGGGGATTGCCATGACTTCAACGTCATGGTGCGCCGTGGCCGTTGCCGCGCACGGGTGGTGGTGGTCCGTGAGGCTGCCACGCTGCCCGACACAGAGGCAGGGCTGGTGATGGCGCTGGCGGGGAGCTGGCAACTGACGCGTGCCGCCAACCGGTCCACCGAGGCCCTGGCCGCGGTCCGCGCGGACCGAGGTGCTGAGTCCACCTCCGACCGAGAGGCCGTGTGGACGCTCAAGGCCAACCAAGGGCTCTGGTGGCAGGATGGTGGCGGTCCCGCAAACCTGTGGCCGGAGGTGGACACATCTTCCCCCGCCTCCGTCGCCTTGCTGGCCATGTCCATCGAACGGGAGCCCGCATGAATGCCCAAGAACTGCCCAGCGCCGATGGCGTCTGGACCAACCTGACCCTGGCACCCGAAGCCTGCGCGCCGGGCTCCGCCGCGCTGCCCGATGCGGCTCTGGTGGTCACCGAGGGGCACATCGCCTGGCTGGGTCCACATACCAATCTGCCCGCCGAGTACGCGACCCTGCCGCGCCACGACTCGCAGGGCGCCTTGGTCACCCCCGGCCTGGTGGACTGTCACACCCACTTGGTCTACGGCGGTCAACGCGCCAACGAATTTGCCCTGCGTCTGGCCGGCGCCAGCTACGAAGACGTGGCCCGCGCGGGTGGCGGCATCGTCTCCAGCGTGCGTGCCACGCGGGCCGCGAGCGAGGACGAGCTCTTGGCCCAGACCGCGCCGCGCCTGCAGGCCCTGCTGGACGAAGGCGTCTGCGCCATCGAGATCAAGTCGGGTTATGGCCTGAGCCTGGAACACGAACGCGCGCAGCTGCGGGTGGCGCGGCGTCTGGGGGAACAGTTTGGTGTGACCGTGCGCACGACCTTCCTGGGCGCGCACGCCTTGCCGCCGGAGTACGCGGGCCGCAGCCAGGCCTACATCGACCTCGTCTGCCAGGAGATGATGCCGGCCCTGGCCGCCGAAGGCCTGGTCGACGCGGTGGATGTGTTCTGCGAGCGCATCGCCTTCACGCTGGCCGAGACCGAGCAGGTGTTCCGCGCCGCGCGGGCGCTGGGCCTGCCGGTCAAGCTGCATGCCGAGCAATTGTCGGACATGGGCGGCGCGGCGCTGGCCGCGCGTTACGGGGCGCTGTCCTGTGACCACATCGAACACCTGAGTGCCGAAGGCATCGCCGCCATGCGGCAAGCCGGCACCGTGGCCGTGCTGCTGCCCGGGGCTTATTACTTCCTGCGCGACACGCACCTGCCCCCCATCGCCGCGCTGCGTGCCGCGGGCGTGCCCATGGCCGTGTCCACCGACCACAACCCCGGCACCTCGCCCGCGCTCAGCCTGCTGCTGATGATGAACATGGCCTGCACCCTGTTTCGCCTCACCGTGCCCGAGGTGCTGGCGGGCGTGACCCGCCACGCGGCCCAGGCCCTGGGCCTGCAGCACAGCCATGGCAGCTTGGCGGCGGGGCGGCCCGCGAACTTCGTGCTGTGGCCCCTGCACGATGCGGCCGAGCTGGCCTACTGGCTGGGCCACAAGCCCGACTGCACCATCGTGCGCCAGGGGCGCGTCGCGCGCACCGCTGGGCGCGGCTGAGCAAACGCCCAATGAACACGAAAGTTCCTGCATGTCACCCACCCGTTTCCTGGACGAACTGACCGCCACCCTGGGCGCGGAGCTTGTGCTGCCCGGCCCGAACGTGCCCGAGACCTACCTCACGGACTGGAGCGGCGCGCCGCCCGTGCGGCCCCTGGCCCTGGTGCGCCCACGCAATACCCAGCAGGTGAGCGAGCTGATGCGCTGCTGCAGCGCGCACCGCGTGCCCGTGGTGCCCCAGGGCGGGCGCACCGGCCTGGCGGGCGGGGCCGTGCCCGTGCCGGGCAGTGTGGTGTTGTCGCTCGAACGCATGCAGGCCATCGAGCAGGTCGACGCCCGCACCGCCGTGCTCAAGGCCCAGGCCGGCGCAACCTTGCAGGCGGTGCAGGAAGCGGCGCAGTCCGTGGGCCTGCAGTTCGGCGTGGACCTGGGCGCGCGCGGCAGCTGCCAGATCGGCGGCAACGTCGCCACCAATGCCGGCGGCAATGGCGTGCTGCAGTTCGGCATGCTGCGTGAACAGGTGCTGGGACTGGAGGTGGTGCTGGCCGACGGCACGGTGCTGCCCATGCTACGGCCCATGATCAAGAACAACACCGGCTACGACCTCAAGCAATTCTTCATCGGTGCCGAAGGCACGCTGGGCATCGTCACGCGCGTGCTGCTGCGCCTGCGGCCCTGGCCTGGCGCGCGCACGACAACGCTGTTGGCCTTGCCGCATTTCGACGCGGCGCTGGATGTGCGGTCCCGCCTGCAGGCCCGCTTCGGCAACGATGTGGCGGCCTTTGAGCTGATGTGGAACGACTTCGTGCAGACCTCGCTGGCCTGGCAGCAGTTGCAGCCGCCATTCGCGCAGCCCCATCCCTTGCTGGCCTTGGTCGATCTCGACGGCCGCGACGAGGACTGCCTGCGTGCGGCCGTGGAAGCCTTGCTGGACGAAGCGCTGCAAGCCGGTGAGGTGAACGATGCGGTGCTGGCCCAGTCGACCACGCAGGCGCGCGCGCTCTGGAAGTTGCGCGAGGCGCCCGCCGAGTTCCCCAGTCGCCTGCACCCGCCCATCAACTTCGACGTCAGCCTGCCGCAGGCCGACATCGGCCGTTTCGCCGAGGCCTGCCGCGCGACCCTGGACGCCCGCTGGCCGGGCCACCTGACCCTGTTCTTTGGCCATGTGGGCGACAGCAATCTGCACGTCACCACCGACGGCGCCAGCATCGGTCAGCAAGCCGAGGTGCTGGAGGAGTTGCTGTACGAACTCGTCGCCCGTTTCCAGGGCAGTGTCTCGGCCGAGCACGGCATCGGTCTGCACAAGAAACCGTACCTCGGTCTCAGCCGCACGCCGCAGGAACTGGCAGCCATGCGCGCCATCAAGCAGGCGCTGGACCCGCTGAACCTGCTCAACCCCGGAAAGATCTTCGGTCTATGACTGTCTTGTCCAACACCTCGCCCGATCTGCTCATGTCCGTGGCCCGACCGCAGGCCCGCGGCCTGCCGGACTACAACGCCGGTCTCTCGCCCGCCACGGTGCGTCAGCGCTACGGTCTGCCGCCCGAGCAGCCCCTGGCTTGCCTCGCCAGCAACGAGAACCCCTTCGGCGCCAGTGCGGCCGTGGCGCGTGTGCTGGCCGAGCTGGCCCAAAGCGGCGAACTCAGCCGTTACCCCGACGCGCGGTGCACGGCCTTGCGCGCCGCCATCGCGGCAGGCACAGGCGTGGCGCCCGAGCACCTGGTGTTCGGCAACGGCTCGGAAGATTTGCTCAAGCTGCTGTGCGAGGTCTTCCTGCAACCGAGTGACCGTGTGCTGACCCAGCGACCGGCCTTCGGCCTGCACGAGATCTACCCGCGCATGATGGGCGCAGACCTTGAACTGCTTGACCTCACCGAGGCCATGACCTTCGATATCGAGGCCTGGTGCGCCGCGCTGGCGCGCGGCCCCAAGCTGGCCTTTGTGCCCAATCCCTCCAACCCCGTCGGCTGTGCCTTCGACCGCGCAGCCATGAAGCGCCTGCTGGCCGCCACACCAGCGCACACCGTGCTGGTGCTCGACGAGGCTTACTACGAATACGCCCGCCTGGAGCCGGACTATCCCGAAGTGCTGGAACTGCTGCGCACACGCAGCGGCCCCTGGATCGTGCTGCGCACCTTCTCCAAAGCCTGGGGCCTGGCGGGCCTGCGCGTGGGTTACGGCATGGCCAGTGACGCGGCCCTGATCGCCTTACTCGACAAAGTGCGTTCGCCCTTCAACGTCAACCATGCCGCCCAGTGCGCTGCGCTGGCGGCCTGGAACGACCCCGCACACATGCAGGCCAGCGTGGCCCGCACCGTGTTGCTGCGCGAAGCGCTGGCCGCGCGTCTGAAGGCGCTGGCTCAAGCGGCTCAAGCGGACGAAACGGGCCAAACGGGCCAAACGGGCCATCCGCTGGCGGGCCTGCGCATCGCGCCCTCGGCGGCCAACTTTCTCTTCCTGGATCTGGGGCGCCCCAGCGGCCCGGTGGCCGAGGCCTTGCTGGCCCAGGGGGTGATCGTCAAGCCCTGGAAGGAGCCCGGTTTCACGCACTGCCTGCGCGTGTCCATCGGCAGCGAAGACGACAACCTGCGTTTTGTCCAGGCGCTTACGCAGGCGATGACACCGGTCGTGGCGCAGCCCCTGGGCGCCATGGAACCCATCTCGGAGCCCACCCATGGCCATGCCCAAGCCGCCTGAAACCCGCGCGTTCCCGACAGACCTTGACCTGCGGCGTGCGCTGTTCGCCGCGCACGCTTTGCTGCCCGGGGGCTGGACACGTGACGTGCTGTTGCAGTGGAACGCGGACGGTGAATTGACCGCCGTTCGGCCCGGCAGCCGACCGCCGCCAGGTGTGCCGCAGGCGAACGGCCCCGTGCTGCCTGGCTTGCCCAATTTGCACTCGCACGCCTTCCAGCGCGCCATGGGCGGCCTGACCGAATACCGCGGCACCGCGCAAGACAGTTTCTGGAGCTGGCGCGAGCTGATGTACCGACTGGCTGGCGCCATCACGCCCGAGCAGTTGGAGGCGGTGGCCACCGGCCTCTACGTGGAGATGCTGGAAGCGGGCTACACCCACGTCTGCGAGTTCCACTACGTGCACCATGACAGCGACGGGCGGGCCTACGCCGACGACGCCACGCTCGCGCTTTGCCTCTTGCGTGCGGCGCAGACCGCCGGCATCGGCCTCACCCTGCTGCCGGTGCTCTACCAGACCAGTGGTTTCGGCGGCACGCCGCCCAGCGCGGGCCAGCGTCGCTTCATCCGCCGCACCGACAACATGCTGGCCCTGATCGACCGTCTGCGCCCGCTCTGCGCGGCGCAAGGTACGCGCCTGGGCCTGGCGCCGCATTCGCTGCGCGCCGTGCCGCCGGACGCCTTGCGCGAGGCCATCGCGGGCCTGACGGCGCAGGACCCGACGGCCCCCATCCACATCCACATCGCCGAGCAGACCGGCGAAGTCGATGCCTGCCTGGCCTGGAGCGGCCAGCGCCCCGTGCAGTGGCTGCTGGACCACGCGCAGGTGGATGCGCGCTGGTGCCTGGTGCACGCCACCCACATGGACGCCGACGAATACCGCCGCGCGGCGGCGACCGGCGCGGTGGCCGGGCTCTGCCCAAGCACCGAAGCCAATCTGGGCGACGGCATCTTCGATCTGCCGCGCTGGCTGGCTGCGGGTGGCCGCTGGGGTGTGGGCTCGGACAGCCATGCCACGGTGAACGCCGCCGAGGAACTGCTGATGCTCGAATACAGCCAGCGCCTGGCCACCCGCCAGCGCAATGTGCTGGCCACGGCCGGGCAGCCCCAGGTGGCCACCGCCATGACCCTGGCCGCTGTCGCGGGTGGCGCGCAGGCCAGCGGTCACTTGAACCATCCCGATGGCGCTGGCGCTGGCGCTGGCGCTGAAGCAGGCCTGGTGGCCGGCCAACGCGCCGACCTGGTGGAGCTGGACGCCACGCATCCTCTGCTGCAGGGCTTGGACACACCCGAGGACATGCTTGCCACCCATGTCTTCGCCAGTCACCGCCAGTCGGCCATCGCCCGCGTCTGGGCCAGCGGCCAACTGCGCGTGCAAGATGGACAACATGCCCAGAGCGCCCCCGCGCGCGCGGGCTTCATCCACGCCCGGCGTCAACTGCTGGAGAACACCCGACCATGAACTTCACCACGAACGAGCCGCCTTTCCACTTTCGCCAGGGCAAGCGCCCGCTGTTGATCTCCATGCCGCATGTGGGCACCCATGTGCCGCCCGCGCTGGCGCAGCGCCTGACCGAGGAAGCGCGCGGCGTGCCCGACACCGACTGGCACCTGGAGCGGCTCTACGACTTCGCCGACGAACTGGGTGCCTCGGTGCTCGTGGCCACGCATTCACGCTACGTCGTTGACCTCAACCGCCCGCCGGATGGCAGCAGCCTCTACCCCGGCCAGAGCGTGACCGGCCTGTGCCCGGTCGACACCTTCGACGACACACCGCTCTACCGCAACCCGGCCGAACAGCCAGATGCCGATGAAGTCGCCGCGCGCCGCGAAGCGATCTGGCGGCCTTACCACGCGCAGCTCGGCGCCGAACTCGCTCGCCTCAAGGCCGTGCACGGCGTGGCCGCCCTGTGGGACGCGCACTCCATCCGCTCGGTCGTGCCGCGCTTCTTCGAAGGCCGCCTGCCCGACCTCAACCTCGGCACCGCCGACGGCGCCAGCTGCGACCCGGCCCTGGCCGAGCAACTGCTCGCGATCGGCCGTCAGGCGGGGCAGAGCGGCTACAGCGCCGTGCTCAACGGCCGCTTCAAGGGCGGCCACATCACCCGCCAACACGGCCAGCCTGCGCAGGGCGTGCACGCCATCCAGCTGGAGATGACGCAGGCCAGCTACATGATGGAGCAACAGCCTTTCGACTACCTGCCTGAGAAAGCCGTGGGCATCCAGCCTTGGGTGCGGCGGATGCTGGAGGCGGTGCTGGCGTACGTTGAGAAGCGGTGACGCTGGTGAACCCGCTCAGGCCGGTTGCGCGCGGCGTCTGACCGAGGCCGCGTCGTTCAGCCTGGCGAGGCTGCGCAGCGTCTCCACGCAGGCGCGTGCGACTTCCAGGCCCTTCTTGACGAAGTGCTCACTGAAGAACTTGCGATGCTCCTCGTGTTCGTGAAAGTCGTGGGGCGTCAGAACGGCCGAGAAGATGGGCACGCTGGTTTGTAGCTGAACCTGCATCAGGCCATTGATGACCGCCGCTGCGACGAAATCATGGCGATAGATGCCGCCGTTGACCACCAGTCCGCAGGCGATGATGGCGTCATAGCCGCCCGTCGCGGCCAGGCTGAGCGCGTGCAGCGGAATCTCAAAAGCGCCAGGCACCTGAAAGTGTTCGACACGCGGTGGCGTGGTCCAACTTCGCAACAGCTCGGCACGTGCCGCCGCGACCGCGTTGGCGACGATGTCCTCGTGCCAGCGCGCGCTGAGGATGGCGATGCGCCGCGCATGCGAGCCTGCTGGCTCGGGCGCATCGAGAGTGGGGATGGTGGTGAGGATCTGATTCATGGATGAACTCGCTGAGAGTGATGGCCAGAATCAGGGCGCACGCGGAACCGCCGGGCGCGCCCTGCGGCGATCCCGGCTGACCACGCGATCTCTTTCATCCGGACTGTCACCGTCGGCTCTGGCATCGCACCAGATCTGCTGACCCCGGCGTCCACAAGGGCGGATGCCGGGCGCTCGCGGGCTTTTGCAGTTGCCTGCAATTACCGCCGGTGGGGAATTGCACCCCGCCCTGAGAACGCTGCCGACCACGAGGATCGGCGGGTGCATTCTAGTGAGGTGTCATGGGTGCAGTGCCAGCGACTGGGGTCGATGCGCATTTCCCTGCCATGCAATAGCGATCAATAGATTGATCGCACCCTTGACGCCTGTCCAGTCTGGAGAGGAGTAGGGGGTCTTGCGATAAGCCGTGGTGGCAATTCGAAAAAATGCCACGCCCATCTCCTCTTATCCGTAGAAGCTCTTACGGACGGACGAGGCCGAACCTGCCAACACAAGATGGGCCCACACAAGAAAGATTAATCAACCTCTTGCTGTTGTGGGGGAGTCAGTATGGGGGTTGGGTTTCAATGGACTGCTGCGAATTGACAGGCGCAGGCACCGCGTGCTGTGCAGGAGGACTACCCTTCAGTGCAGCGTAGAGTGGTGTTTCGGAGAAGGCAACCCCGCCCATAAATGCCGCGAGTAGCAATCCCAACAGCCAAGCATAGAAGGAGACAGGCGTATGCTCGTAGAGCCATTTAATGGTGAGCTTGTTTGGCAACTCAGGATCCCCAGACTTTGGCGCAATTGCGTTGCTGGTAGCAACCTGCTGTGTGACTGACAACTCTAAAGTGACCACTGCTTGGTTTAGCAAGCCAATGGCGCGATTGATGCTTCCTGTTGCGTCGTTTGGGCTGCCCAACTTGGATGAGACATCTGCGGTACGGACTGTCTGCTTGAACTCCGATTGAATCGTGGAATCGAACGACAGCAGGGGAGCAACTTGGTCGGACCAGCGCAGGAATTCGGTATGACTGGGAAATGGTGACGAGCCACCACGCTCAAGCTGGAGTTTTTTTAGCGCTTCAAGCACCGACTTATTCATACATGAGGCCTAACGCCTAAGCTCTGCGGCTGCCTTAGGCCGTTCGCTCGAGCGCAAAGTTAGAAATTTGCGCGGCATATCTGGGAAGACCTTCGTACCGAGGCGTTGGATCTAGTGTGTCGCCGCCACGCCCCTGAAAAACCAGGAAACCCGGCGAAAGTACGGAGCAAAGCCGGCGCCAAATCCGTCGGCAGTGGGGCAACACGTTTGCCGCTTCAGGCCGCCCCAAGTTGCGGCCTTGCTTTTGTCGGGCTGCCTTTCGAGGTGTCCGTGGGCCGAAACTTAACCGGAGCTGGCTCGCGCAGCAGGCTCGACAGAGCCTGCCCCGAACTCACTTGTTCTTCATCTTCCCCTTGGGCATCACCGCCGTGGTGGGCGGGACGGGGCGGGTGGACACGGACGAGGATTCCGGCGGAGGGCTGGTGTCCTTCTTGGGTTTCTTCGCCATCTTGTCGTTGCGTTGTACGCCTTTGGGCATGGTGCCTCCTGGTGGGGTGGTTGGGTTCGCGCGATCTTAAGTCCGGCGCGGCGCGAATCAAGCGGGCTGGTGCAAATCCCCGGCGTGGCGGGTCGCGTGGTGTTGCGCCCACACCAAGGCCCCCAGTCCCAGCAGGCACAGACCCAGCATCAGCCACAGGCCGTTGCGGTAGGCGGCGGCTGGGGTCCACATCACGCCCAGTAGCCAGGGCGTGGCGGCGCGGCTCAGGGCCTGGGGCAGGCCCAGCGCGCCGTTGAGGCTGGCGGCCTGGCCGCGGTCCACGTACTCGGCCACGGCCGTGCCCTTGACGATGGTGAGCATGCCGTTGCCCAGGCCGTAGAGGGCGACGAAGAGCAGCACCAGGCCGATCTGCACCGACAGCGCGTAAGCCGCGAAAGGCGCGGCCAGCAGGGGGGCGAGCAGCAGCGTGAGCAAGGCCAGCGGCACCAGGGTGGGGATGATGCGGTTGACGGTGTGCAGGCTCCAGCGTGCCTCGAAGAAAAAGAGCAGGGCACGCCCCGCCACCTGCACCACGCCGATCAGCGCCGGCGCCAGGATGGCCCAGGCTTCGGGCAAGCCGTAGCCGCGCAGCAGGCTGACCAGGTGCGGCGGGATGGCGGCGACCACGCCCATGAAGAGCACGATGAACAGGCCCACCAGCAGGTAAGGCGCGCTCAGCAGGTGCTGGCGCAAGGTGGACGGGTGGGTGGGCGGCTTCCCCGCGCTTGCCTTCTCTTCTTGCAGGTCGTAGTCGCCGCGCTTAGGTCCCGGCTTTGCGGACCGCGCCTTGACGGTGCCGTGTTCTGGCCGTGGCGCACCGCGCAGCACACGCCAGTGGATGGGCGCGCAGACCAGCAGGTGCAGGGCGGCCAGCGGCCACAGCGCATGCCGCCAGCCTAGGGCGTGGATGAGCCCGGCGATGAGCGGGATGAAGACCGTGCTGGCCAGCCCGCCCAGGAAGGTGACGATGATGATGGCGCGGCGGAAGTCTTGCGGGTAGCGGCGGATGATGACCGCGAAGACCGGCGGGTACAGCGCACCGGCCAGGCCCACGCCCAGCAACACCCAGACGGCGTGAAAGGCCGCGAGGCTGTCCACTTGGCTGTGCAGCAGCAAGCCCAGGGCCAGCAGCAGCGAGCCGCCGACCATCACCGCGCGCTCATGGCCCTGGTCGATCCAGCGCCCCACGGGCCAGGCCATCAGACCCTCGGCCAGCAGTGCCAGGCTGAAGCCCAGCGAGGTTTGTGCGCGGGTCAGGCCCAAATCCCGTTCCACTGGCTCCAGCAGCAGGCCGAAGAGGTAGAACACGCTGCCCCAGCTGATCAGTTGCGCCAGAGACAGCCAGCCGATGAAGCGCCCGGGCGGTGGTGGTGGCAAAGGGGCAGGGGGCGAGGTGCGAGGCGCGGTGGGGGAAGTCGGGGAGGCCGCAGAAGCAGGGTATTGCGGCGAAGTGCTGCGCGTGGGCATGGGGCTCATTATGATGAACGCCTGCACTGGCCCGGCGGCTCGGCGGCCCGCGCGCCGCTCACGCCATGTGCTGCTGGCCTATTTCGCATCGGTTTCTGTTTCTGTTTTCGTATCCGCACCCTCGCGCTGTTCCTTGAGATGCACCGAGGGCTGTCTCTTGTTGTTTGCTTCCCCGCCCCATGTCCACACTCAGCGCCTCCACGCGTCGCAGCGTTTTGTTGTTGTCTTGCGCCACGTTCTCCAGCATGGCCGTGCAGCGCCTGTGCGATGCCATGCTGCCCGAGCTGTCGCGTGAATTCAACGTGGGCCTGGCCGAGGCGGCGCGCACCATCTCCTTCTTCGCCGTGGTTTACGGCCTGTGCCAGTTGTTCTACGGCCCGCTGGGTGACCGGCTCGGCAAGTTCCGCGTGGTCACTTGGGCCACGCTGGGCTGCAGCGCGGGCTGCGTGCTGGCTGTGTTCGCGCTGGGGTTGGACATGCTGGTGGCCGCGCGCATGCTCACGGCGCTGGGCGCGGCGGCCATCATTCCGCTGTCCATGGCCTGGATCGGCGACAACGTGCCCTATGCCCAGCGCCAGGAAACCCTGGCCAAGCTCGCCCTGGGCACCACGCTGGGCCTGACCAGCGGGCAGGTCTTCGGTGGCCTGTTCACCGACACCCTGGGCTGGCGCTGGGCCTTCGTGCTGATGACCTTGTTGTTCGGCGTGGCCGGTGTGCTGCTCTGGCGCGAGGGCCGGCGCATGGCGCGCCAGCAAGGGGGCAGCGCGCAGGCGCCACAAGGCGAGGCACCCCGACTGGGTTTCGTCACGCAGGCCTGGGCCATCGTCACCGGGCGCTGGTCGCGCGTGGTGCTGATCGTGGCCTTGATCGAAGGCGCCACGGGTTTTGGCGCGCTGGCCATCTGGGCCACCCACTTGCACGAGGCGCTGGGCCTGAGCCTGAGCGCGGCGGGCGTGGTGGTGGCGCTGTTTGGGCTGGGCGGTGTGCTCTACATGGTCACGGCGCGCTGGCTGATCCCGCGCCTGGGCGAGGCCGGTCTGGTGCGTCTGGGCGTGTCCTTGCTGGGGCTGGGCGCGCTCGTCGTCGCCTATACGCCCCTGGCCTGGCCGGCGGCGCCGGCCTGCCTGGCGGCGGGTTTCGGCTTCTTCATGCTGCACAACACCATGCAAACCAATGCCACGCAGATGGCGCCCGCCGCGCGCGGCACGGCCGTGTCCCTGTTCGCGGCCTTTCTCTTCATTGGCCAATCCATCGGCGTGCTGCTGGCCGCGGCGCTCGCCGCCCGGCTGGGCTCGGCCCCGACCATCGCCGGGGCTGGGGTCATTCTGTGCGCCTTGGGCTGGGGCTTCGCGGTTTTGTTGCGCCGCCGGCATCTGCCTGCCGAAGCCGTGTGAGTGTGCCGTTGCGCAGGCAAGCGTAGCTGCGCAGCAAGTTGAGCGTGACTCAGGGTTGGGCCAGTGCGGGACGGTACTGCAGGGCCTCGGCGACATGCTCCGTGCCGATGCGTTCGGCGCCGTCCAGGTCCGCAATGGTGCGCGCCACCCGCAGGCTGCGGTGCAGGCCACGCCCGCTCCAGCCCAGACGCTCGGCCGCCTGGCGCAGAAAGCCGAGGGCGTTGTCGTCGGCGTGAGCGTGGCGCTCCAACTCCTGGGGCCCCAGGTCTTGGTTGATCCGGCCCTGGCGGGCATGGGCCCGCGAACGCGCGGCGATGCAGCGCGCGCGCACGGTGGCGGAAGATTCGGCGGCACCCGTGCCCAGCAGTTCACCGGGGGGCAGGGCGTTCACGCCCACGTGCAAATCAATGCGGTCCAGCAGCGGCCCGGACAAACGCGCTTGGTAGCGCTTGATCTGGTCGGGCGTGCACCGGCAGGACCGCGTGCCGCTGCCCAGGTGGCCGCAGGGGCAGGGGTTCATCGCGGCGACGAGCTGGAAGCGCGCGGGAAATTCCGCTTGGCGTGCCGCGCGGGCGATGCGGATGCGCCCGGTCTCCAGGGGTTCGCGCAGCGCTTCGAGTGCGCTGCGCGAGGTCTCGGGCATTACCTGGATTTTCATGTCTGTTGCTTTCCTGCGCCAGGTGAGACGTGTAGTCTGGTGGCAATAGCTCACAAGGGTCAACGCCATGGGAAGCGGATTTGTCATTAGAAAGTTCAACCCGTCAGAGTACTTTGGCACTGAAGAGCGACTGCGCGCACTTTCCGCTGAAATGCTGGCGCACCCGATGGAAAAGGGCCAATTCCTGCAGTTCTTCCATGTGCCTCTTTGCTTCATCGAGAGGCAAGGGCAGATACATCGAGAAGGTAGCCTCTTTTTGGTGCATGTCTCGGTTAATAGCCGTAGCCATCACGGAGATACGGTGCACACATATGCGAAGAGTCTGGTGCCTTGGTTGACCTATCTGGAAGAACGCGCAGTTGATCTTCATGATGTAACAGAAGAGCATTTCAGCGCGTATAGAAATCAATTAGTGCGCGTTGCAGAGCTCTCATCTAGCGCGACGAACCTGAGAATTCAGGTGGCAAGCTACTTTCACCTTTGGGGGCAAACAACTACCAAGGCCCCAAGCCCGCTCGGCGAGTACCTAGTTGCAAGGTCTGAGCGTCGAACTGCAGATTGGCGAAGACGTCTTAGCCCACTCATAGAGCATAAGGAACCGCGCTATCTCGGCCTGGAAGCTTGGGTGCGGATACGAGAAAGTAGCGCGCAGCCTTGGCGGCTGATGTTCTGCTGGGCAATTTGCACGGGGCTGCGTCGATGGGAAATTTGCAACCTTAGATTGGCTGATCTGGATTTATTGCTACAGGATATTCAACCTGATGTTCCTGCAATTGTGTTCTCTCCAGTTCGGAAGGGTGGAAAGCGGCGGAATGTGTATGTGCCCATTGGCTTGATTCGTGAGACCAAGTGGTGGGTTGACTGTGAGCGCCCGCTAAGTGGAGGCTCTGATCCCCGCGGCTACATATTTGTCAGCAAGCGAGGAGGACAAATTGAGCGCAACTATTTTTCACGGGCCTTTCGCGCAGTGGCGAATCGCGCCGAGACCACGGCGACCTTACATCACCTGCGGCACGCTTTCGCAATGATGGTGTTGGATTGGTTACCCGACATTACCAAAGTGGACCGTGGAATCAATCCACTGAAAATCATCCAGGAACTTTTGGGCCACGCTAGTCAGGAGACCAGCGAGGTGTACTTGAGGGCAAAACGGGGGTTTGAAGAGGCTACAGCTGCATATCTGGGGCAAAAGTTTCTGAGAGAGGGCGCCAATGGCAAATCGCCTTGAGAGAAAAGCTACGGTGAGCTTGCTCTACGAAATCAGAAATTCGTTCGGAGATTTGCTGCTGAGCCTCGATTTTGGACGGCTCCCCGTTGGGGATGTGCTAAAGGCGTCATTTCGTCTTGCCTTCGAGGGGCAGTTTGGTCACTTGACACCAGCAACACAAAAGCAGAGTTTTTCCAGTCTTCGGAAGTTCAGCGAATACCTGCAAACAGTTGACTGCGGTGTAGACGCGCTCTCAGAAAAGGCCCTGCAAGGTTTTACAGATGCTCTGAGTAAGAGCGATCGTAAGAATGCGACAAATCAGAGTGTGCAGAACGTCGTTAGATCTCTGCTCATATATGCGGTCAGGCAGAAATATCCGGGCATGCCAAGAAGTCTTGACGACAACGTCGTAGGGTTTCGCAGAGAGGAAGTGATACCTCGCACAATAATTTCTCAGGATCTCAGGAGAAAAATTTGGGATCTTTGCCAAGAAGAGATTGAACAGATCGAGAAGCGGGTTGCGGCAGGCACCTGGGCGATGCGAGTTGCAGAGAATGAAGGAATTTCCGAATTGGGGGATGTGCTGCGTGCGCTTCTTGAAATCGCACCAGGATATGTAAAAAAAGAGATTGTTCGGAAGGCGGTACCGGGCTTAGTGCAGCGAGTAACGGCGCTCGGCGGATTTCGGTACGTGTATTCGCATGTTTTTTTGACGTACCGTGATCTCTTGCCCTTTTATTTGGCAATTCTTGTGGAAACAGGAGGAAATCCCGAGGCCATCCACAAAACACCAAGAGACTGTTTTATCAAGCATCCGAGGCAAGAGTTGGTTCTATTTGTTTGGGAGAAAAAGCGTGCGCATCGTGAGCAGATCAAGGGCTCACCAGTAAACAAGGAGTGGTCGGTTGCCGGTATTGCTAAAAAGCTTCTGGCGCTCAATGAAAATCTCGTGCCATTAGCACGTCCCGCTGACCGAAGTTTTCTGTTCCTTGCGAGTAACGGTGCAAGTGTGCGCCGTTCGTGTACTCAGCTTTTGCATCTCTACTTGGAAGAATTTCGAGACAAGCATGGGCTGGAGCGTTTCACATTCAGGCAATTCCGGGATGCGCTGGCTGAAGAAGCTTATCTCTTTGGATCAGTTGACGCCGCGCAACAAAAACTAAATCATCGTAGCGCCCAGACGACAAAAATTTACCTGAACACACCGGCCATCCGAGCAGCCAATGAAAAAATCATTGTGCAGTTTTCAGGACTGATCGAGAGCAGTGCGAGATCTATAAGCACCTCGCCGAAGCGAGAGAGCCATATGCCCGAGACTGGGCCATTCAACACAGTGTTCGGGTTTGGTTGTAAAGACCCACTAGGTGGGATCGCTGTCGGATCTCAAAAAGGAAAGGTCTGCGAGCAGTTCTTTGGCTGCGGTACGTGTCCCGGTGCAATTATTTTGCTGGATGACCCAACGAACATTGCAAAGCTACTTGCTACGGTTGCTCATCTGAAAAAGGAGCGGAGCCGCGCTTTGAGAGAAGGATGGAGTCTGCGCTTCGAGAAACTTTGGGAGCCAACGCTGCAGGTAATTG
The DNA here is from genome assembly GCF_000211835.1 of Hylemonella gracilis ATCC 19624. Taxonomy (GTDB): domain Bacteria; phylum Pseudomonadota; class Gammaproteobacteria; order Burkholderiales; family Burkholderiaceae_C; genus Hylemonella; species Hylemonella gracilis. The sequence goes on from NZ_AEGR01000093.1 coordinate 154,868, forward strand.
AGCGCGACCTTTTGCCAAAAGTTACCCCTGAAATATTGAGACTGGCTTCTGAACGGATTGTTCCAGCCCTGCCGAGACTGGAATAAATATGCTTGAGCGTACTTATGAGAGTCGAACGCCAACCGTTTGGAAACTGGCTGCACATCCTCAAGGGCGGCCAGTGGAAATTTTGCGCTGGGACAAGTTTTTTCCCACCGAGATTGGAGACAAAAGCCAACGTGAACAGCTGCGTGAGCAGTGCCAAAGCTTCTTAGATGCTTGGGTACTCAAGATAGGGCAATCTGGTAAACCGCCCAGCCCTGCTACTGTCTACTGTCAATTCGCGCGCATGCGAACTTTTGTCCGTTGGATGATCGCGAACAAGATTTGGTCATTTTCGAAGCTCGCACCAGAACATATTGAGGCGTTTTTCCGCACGCTGGTCACAAGTAAAGAGGAAGGCGGTTCTGGAGTAACCCGCGGTGGCACATTGAGAATGTACGTGTCTTTTCTTGGATACCTTTGGACATTGCGCGGCCATATCCCGCGCGCCGTTCGATTTGACACGCGTGAGGTGGCAACGGCGCTTAAGAGGCGCCTCGTAACGGAAGATGGAGATGGGTGGAAACCGCTAGAAGAGACGGCTTGTCTCGAATTGCTGCGTGACGCGATTTACTGGGTGGAGGAGGTCGCTCCCGACGTTAAGACACTCATTCAATTTATCTATGAACGCAGGGGGAAGGTGGTTGCAAAAACAAAAGCGAAACGAACCCAAATACTCCGAGAGATTTATGAGGAGATGGCTGAGACTGAAGCCTACAAAAGAGTTGAGCATTACCTAGGTCGCAATTTCGAGACCAAATCACTCCTTGTTCGAAATGCCTATCGAATGACGTTTGGGGCAGCACTAGTGGCGATCTTTGGGCTTGTTGGATTGCGTTCTGGAGAGGTAATGTGTCTTGCTCGTGAGTGCATCAGCGAAGATGGAAGCAGCGGGGAGAAGATGTTTCGTCTCCGCTCGATCGAGTCCAAAAGACATCGATATCGCACCTGGGCGACGAGCCGTACCGTACGCGATGCGGTCGAAGCAATCCACTGGATGCTTCCTTGGGGCGAATCTGGTGACCAGAGATTGCTTCAGGTCTTTGGTGGCAATACGCCAGTGCCTCTACTTGGACGAAAGACTCGTCCAATGCCACAAGAATCGATCAATAAGCTGCTTAACCAATTCGCAAGCAGTCCTCATCGGAAATCTCCCCTCAATGAGTCGGTATATCCCCATCGATTCAGACACTCATTCGCCAGGTTTGTGATGAGACGCGATAAACGCGCCCTAGGGGCACTTGCTGAGCACTATGGGCATGTGTTTCGCTGGATCACAGATCAGGTTTATGCCTCCGGCCGAGATCGGAGCATGCTCTTGATGCTTGAAGATGCCGAGCTTAACGATATGCGTGAGGGCTATCGCAGGCTTCTTACCGCGACGGCCGTAGCTGGTAAGGGCGCAGAACAACTTGAACTCATGAGGCAAGAAGTTGCAAGCGGAAAATTTCAGGGGAAAGCCAGTATGGAGGCGATGATTGAAGCGCAAATCAAGCGCGGCATTCTCAAGCTGGCTCCATGCAGCTGGGGGTACTGTGCCTATGAGCAAAGTCTTTCGGCGTGCAGAGGCACTCAGCACCGTCCAAATGATGTGACACGGAATCCTGCACTGTGTGCTTCCTGCTCCAACTTCCTCGTGACATCGGAACACAAATCTTTCTGGGAAGAGCGCTATCAGCAAGATGAGGAGTTTCTCAAGCGAGAAAATATTCCTGAACAGTCGAGACTCTTTGTTGAATCTAGGATAAAGGTTTCGGGAGAAATTTTGAGGAAATTGATCTAGGTATGAAGCGTGAGGAGCGGATTCCTGTTGAAGTGAAAGTGCGGCAAGCTGTGGCTTTGTGGCGAGAGGAGCATCCAGATACACAGATCAATATCTCAAAAATCTGTGAAATGGCGGGGGTTAATAGATCTAATCTCTATCGCACGCACGTAACGCTGCTTAATGAGCTCGGTCTTGTGAGAAGCCCACGGAGATCACCTAATCCATCGCAGAGTCGCACAGAGATAGCTTTGCGTGAAGAGCTGAAGCGACTACAGATGGAGAACAACTTGTTGCGTTTCTTGTGGGTGGAAGAGGCGGGATCGCCATTAAAGGCTCGGCATCCACGCGCCGTCCTACAGGATGTGGAAGCAGCTTCTCTATTGAATGTCACCGGAGGTAGATTTTTTCGACGAGCAGTTCTTTCCTATCTGGGCGATGGAACTGTCCGACTATCCGAATTCGATTCGCTCGATTCCGACCGCAAGAAACTCTTCATTGAGTTTCTAGGACTGCGTGTGGGAACCACAATGCCTCCGCTGGAAGTCTACGATGATTTGCGAAAGCGCCTGTGCAACTCTAGTGATCAGAATCCTTGAGTATTCTGTAAGCTTTCGCTTTCGTTTTTGCGGCGCCCGTTCTCTCAAGAAACTACATGAGATGGCTCGATGTTCGCGTCGATTAGCCTGTATCCAAACAGGTAGCTTGTAGGCGCCAATTGAATATTGACCAGGTGTGCCGATCCAACTGTTGATAGTGGTCATGTAGCAAGCATTGAGTCGGCTGGTTGTGGTGAACAATATTCTTTCACTGCCTCATGCCGAGTCTTGCTTTCCGCGCTCAATCACCGCCAAGTCCGGTTAATGCATGCTGGACAGTACATCAGGGCTGGACTGAACTATCTGCTTGCTCAAAGAGAGAAGGGCACTATTTCAGATGAATCCTTCGAGCTATCCGAATCCCACTTCGGACATTTTTCGATGGGGCAAGCCTCGTTACTTTAAGGAGGAAGTCTGTTTTCTATTGGCGCCGATTCAACTAACAGCGGCACTATTTCAGCTTCAGCAAGAGTCGGCCTCAGGTCTGCAGTCGGAGAGCAGGAACAGCTAGTCGGAAACCAAGGGCAGCGAAATATCCTTCTCCACAAAAACCTCTCGCACAACCGCCAAGCCATTGAGAGCTGCCGGAAACCCTGCGTAGACAGCCATCTGCATCACCACCTCGACGATCTCACTTGGCGTGCATCCAACATGAAGTGCGGCGTGTACGTGTACCCGAAGCTGCGGGGTGGCTTTACCAAGGGCACTCAGCGCCGCGACCGTTGCGATTTCCCGCTCGCGCAGGCCCAGACCCTTGCGCGCATAGATGTCTCCGAACGGGAATTCCACGATGTAGCGCGCGAAATCGGGAAAGGATTTCGCCAGCCCATCAACAACCGCCAGCCCTGCTGGACCATCGATGGCAGCCAGCATTGCGGCCCCGCGTTCATAGCGGTCGGTGCTCATTTTGCGACTCCATAGCGATATCGACGAAAATTTTCAGCGCTCCAACTTTCGGCCGCGTGCTCCGCGCAGTATGGTGACTTTGCCGGGGTGAAGAGATTTCCGGTGGTCATGAATGACTCCTGAGTTGCGATGGATGCAACTTTAGGAGCCGGTCATGTCAAATGAAATGACCAAGTTCGTGATACCTTTTAGGTATGTCATCGCGCTTGGACTCCCGCTCTCTGGCTCTCTTCCTGGCTGTCGCCGATACGCTGAGCTTTCGGCAAGCAGCCGAGACGCTGCATATGTCTCAGCCACCGTTGAGCCGTGCGATTCGTGAACTTGAGGAACGGCTGGGCGTGCGCCTGTTCGATCGCGGTAGCAAGGGCGTTAGTCTCACCGACGCTGGTCGCAAGCTGCTGCCCTATGCCCGAAGCATCGGGAGAATGCTCCGGGAAGCGGAGGCCAGTCTGGCACATGAGGGCCTGCCGCAGAGTTTGAGGATCGGTCTTACGAGCGCTGTCGAACCGGCATGGTTCGGTGGACTTGCGGAACGGATCCAGGAGCAGCACCCTGGGACGGCTGTGTCGGTGGTGGTCGACACCTCTCCCCGTCTCGTTCGCCAATTACGCGTAGGCCGATTGGCGGCAGCTTTCATAGCGCTACCCACGGAGACGTCTGAGCTTGACGTGGCTGAGCTTGGTCGGATGCCGATGATGGTGGCGATTCCATCTTCACACGTTCTAGCCAGGCGCCGAACAGTTCGTCTCGCCGACCTCGCTACCGATGTCATCTTCTGGTTCGAGCGCGCACGTCAGCCTGCGTTCTACGACCACTGCCAACGTGTTTTCGCCCATCACGGCTTTGCACCCCGAAAGGTCAAGGAGCCGACAGACCACCATGTACTGCTTGCCGATGTGGCCAGCGGGCGTGGCATTGCCTTGCTGCCAAGCTCATTTGCAGGGTTGCGCCGAGCTGGTGTTTCCTATCGGACGCTCATCGAGGGTGAGGATCTGGCTGTCGGCATTGGATTGGCCACTCCTCGAGACAAAGAGGTGATGCGGGATTTATTGGTCGTTGCCGCCCTTGGCGTAGCCAAGATGCGCGAAATCAAGGCATCCAGGACGGGATAGTGCGGCATGAGAAAGAGGCGCTGGAAAATCAGCCCAGGATCTGCCGCAGTTTTCTTCTCAGATTTGACCTGTCGCCAACTTGTGCTCAGACAGTGACCGCTCTCGAAGTAGCTCTCCTAATGGCCTATGAGGCTTCAGCCAGTTTTGCCGCTGCGCCTCGCCTGCCCAGTTTTCTGACCTCGGCGATGCGCTCTAGTTGGCTTGCCCTCGGCTTGGAGATTCCCTTTTCCCAGTGATAGACGGTCTGAAGTGAAACGTTGAGAATTTTTCCCATCTCGGCGGCTGACAGCCCTAGCTTCTCGCGCAGGCTCGCGAAACCTGATGCACGAAAACGCAGCTTCGGGCTGTTGTCCGACGTATCAGTGACCACCACAGAAGGCGAGCTCTTGCCCAGGCGCACGATTTTCTTTTCTTGCGCAGCCAACTCTCGTTTGAGCTTGGCTATGTCACTACGGTAATGGGCTGCAGCCTTCTTCAGGCTTTCGACTTCGGAACGGATCTCTTTGCGAGCGAGTCGTGTGATTTCTGATTTCAGAAGGCTTGTAATATTTGCCATGTCAGTCTTGGTAGCTGGAGTGCAGACGATACACAAAAACGCGGTGGACGCAGTGGGAGCGCAAATCGCAGCATTTGACGTCTCGAGTATTTCAAACACAAGCCTGCGAATCTCTCCAGTGGTGGCCCAATTCCAGTCAACCAAACATTGAAATTCTGCCGTTTTAAGCCAGAAAATGCGTCGAAATAGGTTGTCCGTGAGAGGCTAGGCTGCTTGCGGTCAGTCAGGTGCGCAGCCTGAGTGACTCCTCTTGCCGGGACCGGTCGTTCCACCCTCGATAATCAACGGGTTGCTTCCGAGTACGAGTCAGAAATCGCATCGCCGTTAGTTGCGTCGTTCAGGCCAAGCAACTCCCCGATCAGTCTGATGGCACGCCATACTTGGGGCAGGTTTGCCATGGCAGTATCCCGTTGGTTGAATAGCTCAAGTGCAACTTTGCACTACGAGATTTGGGCGAAATGCCAAAAAACAGGACCGCTTTTTGAAGACCCCAACCGGTAAAATTAATACCCCTTGATAGGAGACCGGCATGCCAACTAGGAAGCGCCTCTTCGTCAGTTTTGACTACGACAACGACGAGACCCTCAAGACATTCCTGATCGGGCAGTCGAAGCACGATGACACGCCGTTCGACGTAGCAGATGCGTCTGTCAAGGAGCACCTGACCGGCGACTGGCAGGGCAAAGTCAGGGAAAGGATCCGCCGCGCCGACGTGGTCTGTGTGCTGTGCGGCACCAGGACTCACACCGCTAATGGTGTCTCGATCGAGTATTCCATCGCCAAACAGTTAGGCAAGCCGCTGTTCCTGTTGAAGGGGTACAGGGATGCGGACTGCACGCGTCCGAAGGGTGCTGAGAGCGAGAAGATGTACAACTGGACTTGGGAGAACCTCAAGACCTTGATCCATGGTGGGCGCTGATGCCACAGGTCGATCTCGAAACGCTGTGGAACGAAATCCCGATCAAGGAAGGATCCGAGTACCCGCACAACGAGAAGTGGTACAGCCACCTGCTCGATCAGTACAAACTGTACGTTGAAATGGCTGATCGCATCAGCCAGCGACGAACGACGGCGAATCAGTACTTCCTGGCATTGAACACAGCGATCTTCGGTTTCGTCGGTTACCTCACTGTCAAAGACACGAACGAGCATCACTGGCTCATTGCGCTCGCAGGAGTCGCGCTGACGTACCTGTGGTACGTGATCATCACGTCGTACCGTAACCTGAATACTGCCAAATGGGCTGTGGTACACGAGATTGAGAAGCGGCTGCCGATCCGCCCGTACGACGCAGAGTGGAAGTATGTTGATCGCGGAACGAATCCGGTACTCTATCGGCCGCTGTCTCACGTCGAGTCGCTCGTGCCTTGGATTTTCATGATCCTGCACGCCATCGTGTTCGTGAAGTCAGTGAACTGGTTCACCGTGCAGTCGGCCTTGCGCATATGAGCGTATGACGCAGACGATATTCGTCAGCAGCACGTTCATCGATCTTGAGGCGCACCGGCGTCTTGTGCGCGATGCCATTGCCCGCTTGGAGCTGACCTTTAAGGCGATGGAGTTCTTCGGGGCACTTCCAGACACGCCCAAAGCCGAGTGCCTCCGACTGGTCCGCGCCTCGAACATCTTCGTCGGCATCATTGGCATGCGGTATGGCTTCATCGACCCTGACGATGGGAAGTCGATGACTCAACTCGAATACGAGGAAGCGCAAGCCATTCGCCTGCCAACGCTGATGTACCTGATCGACGAGGAGCACCATCCTGTGCTTCCGAAGTTTGTTGACACTGGTGCCGGCGCAGAGAAGCTACTTGCGTTCAAGGGGCAGCTTAAGAAAGCGCACGTGGTGAACGCGTTCTCGTCGCCTGAGGACCTCGCGGCGAAAGTCACTCAAGACGTTGTGCGGCTTGTCGGAGCGATGGACAAAGCGCCCGGAGCCCAGGTGTTGCCTCAGCTTGCCGCGACCGCGACGCGGATGCATCGGCTGACACCACCACGGTTCGCGTTCCTGAAAGGCAAGGTCGCAGGGGCTTGTACGCAAGACGTACCGGATTCAGTGCTGCACGAGAGTCTTGGGTTTTTGCTAGGTGGTGACAACATGGCAGCGGCGTTCACTCTCAGTCGTGGCACACCCATGTCGCTGGATGATGCGATCGACAGCCTGATGAGGATTGAGAAGATCCTGATGGAACTGGTGAAGGACGCTCAGGCGGCGCGCGAAGATGATACGCCGGACGATCACATCGCCCAGGCAGATTAGGACCTTACCCCTGCGCGGCATCGCAGAGACATCGCTCCCGCGGACGTGGGCCTCAGGCAACAACAGACCGCTCTCGCGAGAAGCGAGTGGTAACAATAGGGCGAGTGCTCGCGCTTGACGTCTCTCACAACGGTCACCCGCTTAGCGGCGGTGCGAACGTCGGCAAGTTGGCTCTGATCGGCTGTTCGGCTTGTGAGCACGGATGACCACTTACGCTAGTGATTGATACTAGGCGGAACAGTTATGCTTCCCGCTGCGGCATATTTATGGTTCCAGCGACAGAACCACTGCTTCAACTGCAATCGCGTTGTCGCAGTGGCCTCGACTAGGACGTGAAACAGGTCAATTGTGGCCTGATGGTAGAGACTATCTTCCGCGTATTGTCAGCTTAGCTAACAGGTAGCTGGCGACCGTACCAACCGACTCAATCGCTGCCTTGGCCTCAGCTTCGGTGAGCGTCGGTAGCCAAGGGCGGCCGTGACCAGAACCCTGTTTGTTTCGGACGCGGTTAACACCAAGCGCGGTGGCGAACAGGCCTCGCTCCATCGCGCGGACAGGGGATTCGCCCTGAACTTCTGGCATCTCCGGCACAGCGAGGTCCAGCGCAGTGAAGGCCATACCCAATAAGGCCTGAAAGTTGGCACCGGCGGGATAGCTGCCCCGAATGGTCGTGAGTACATGGGCGGCAGTGGCTTCAAGCAGATCCTTCCCCGTCCCAGCCACAAGGGCCGCATCCTCTGCACCTCGCTGCGCGCGCCGTGCGTAGCCTAACAGCGCATCCGTCAGCTCAGGGCCGCGAAGAGCCGTGAGCACTTTCGGAGAAAGCGTTCCGTCGTCCGCAAGGACAAAGCCTACGCTGTCGCAGGCCGACTTAGCGTTCGCAATCGCGTCCGAACCAACGAAGTTTGGTGCACCAGCGCGGAAGCCTCCACACGCACGAATCTTCCCCAAGAGCCCCGTGACGAATCTCGAGCCGCCGGAGTGATTTGCGGTCATCGCTTCGTACAGCACCGCTCTGACCCGCTTGGCCTTGCCGATCTGTTGCCCCTGCTGCTTCGGGTCGAACGCGGCAAGCCCGGCGGCATTCACCTGGAATTCGATGTCGGAGTGGGACGGCTCACGATAGTTGCCGCTGTTGCCAGAGTCGTCGACCAACTGGGCAATGGCATGCAAAACGGTATCGGTAATGGGAATATTCGACATGACTTTCGATGGGTCAGAGCTGGTTCGCTACCAAACGCCCGTGATGGAAGGCGCCCTCAATACAATGGGCTGAGGGTCGCTAATGCCGGTACCGCCCATTGCAATCGGCGGTAATGCCTTGGGGGGCCTACGGAACCACTGGAGACAGATTTTCACGAGGTCATCAAACAAGATGCTCTGGTCATCAAGAAGGGCTTCGGCAACGGAAGAATCACTTTCGTAGAAGAACTCGCCCTCATGCTGGATCGCCTTCGGGTGCGGCTTGCGGTCCGCCAACGGCTTTTGAAGCATCCTTCGAGGGATAGGCACTGCCGCCCCATCCTCCTTGAAGGCCTGCCCCATGATGGGCGCCATGAAGTCGATCAGCCAACCATCGCATTCGACCCAGGCGTGGAATCCGTCCTCGTCATATTGCCATCTGCCGTCCTGTTCTCGGCCATAGATGAGGACGGTAGCCGTTGGTTCGTGCACCATCAGCGCCATGCTGCCGACACTGATCATTGCCTCTAAATGGTAGTGGTCCCGCAGAATCAGCACCCCCGCGGAGGCGAAGAACAGACACGCCCGACTAGTCTTTGCAAGCCCCGACGCTTCCAGCACGCTGTAGATGACCTGGTAGATGCGCTGGTAATCGGCAAGAGGGAGAAGGGGTCGCTGGGCCATAGGCTACTCCGTCAAGTAGGGTTTGCGGTCTGCACGATCTAGCGCAGGTGGGCGCGCCGGATCAGGTGTGATGGGCTTGCGTGCTCAGAAGTGTGGAACCACCGTCATCAGTGTCTTTCCGGCGTGATGCAGGGCCACCGCTCTTCCTGGCTGGGGAACCGGCGCCGCGGCGCTACGGTGGGCCTGCCTGGCCAGCTTGCGTACCTTCCGGGAAAGGGATCGAAGGTCAACCGCGGCAATAGCGTGCTGCCCGGCAAACGCCGCGATGGTTCGCGGGTCCAATAACCAACTGAGGCGGTCATAGAGCCCGGCATTGGCCAGAAGCTGGTTGATGTCAGGCGTCATCGCATTGAGCAACTCTCGCATTTCGCTGACTCGCACGGTCAGGGTTGCATTAACGCCAGCCGGAGTTAGCGGATTTGCCAACCTCCACGCGGGCTCGTGGTGGGAAACACGGTTGCGAAGCCCCTTGATGCGCGCGAGCAGTTGATGTGCGCGAGCTCGCGTCATGCTGGGATCGTTCGGAAAGGTAGCTGCAAGGCAGTTCGGCCACAGGGCCAACGGATCGGTCGTTGACTCAAACGTCGGACCTAGGATGCCAAGCCAGAAGCCGAACATCGCGTGCGCGACGATTTGGTCCGGTGTTTGGGGCTTCCCATTCTGGGTCAGTCGATGGGTGATTTCGTCGAGCCGGGCCTCGCTCTGAGAGCGCCAGTGCGTCAAATACTTCTGATGGCCGCCGATCCAGACCATCCGCTTGTGGTGCGGCCGGACGCCGGGACGGTAGTAGCGCTGGAGCAACGTAGCGTTGGCGGCTACCTTCAGTGGGAACTGGAGGTCGCCTTCATTTTTTAGGACGTCTTGATACCAACGAGGTGTGGAAAACTGGGCAGAAGCCGCGACATGGATGCTGTTCCGTAGAACCACCTCTACCATGCTAAGGAGAGGAGAAAGGGCTGCATTGAGCTCCTGCCCCCAAATGTAAGCCCCCACGGCGGAGTCAATGACTGTCGCCCCAACGAGGCTTTGGTACGAACCGAGTCGGCTTCCGGACAAGGCGGTTTCCACCTCCACTGAACGGAGGCCTGAGCAAAAGGTAAGCACGGGCTGGTAACAGCTGTTATACTGCTCTCTGAGAAGCGCCCTTGTGGCGCAACGACGGGTCAGCGGTACGAACGGTCTGCTAGTAGTGCCCCTGACCCACCCTCTTCAAAAAGCTGCCCAACAGGCAGCTTTTTTCTTGCCATCTAGTCGGATCGTGCAACTTCGCTGCATGACCTCGGAAAAAGGGGCATTGCCGATCAAGTGTAACGGCTTGTTGCTACGGACAAGGAGCATGCTCTCCGTCCAGTACCCAGATGAGAACGGTGTGCTCGAATATAGGCAGCGTCAGTCTGTCGCTGGAACCATAAATGTTCCGCTTCGGAACGCTTATGCTTCTTT
>NZ_AEGR01000092.1 GCF_000211835.1 Hylemonella gracilis ATCC 19624
GATCGCCCAGGCCAACCAGATTCCGCAGGGCGTGCTGCAGCTGCTGCAGTAAGAGTTGGGGAGAGGAGGCGAGGCAGGGAAGAAGTTCCTTGCCCTGCTTTCCAGGGCTGGCATCTGAAACGGTGCCAGCCCTTTTTGTTTTGCATGATGGAATTCAGGCGGTGCGCGCCTACCGTTCCCTTGGTTACGTCTTGGGGTTTGTGGGGCTCAAGTTCCTGCACTAGGGGTCGATAACCGAGACAGGCAGAACAATGGCCTTTTGAGCCCGTTAATCGGCCGTGACAGACGGCGGGCGGGCGACCCATAATCTGCACTAATTTCGGCTGCTGGCGCCACTTCGGCGACCGGGCTATTCAGGAGTTTTTCATGGCTACGATGTCATCGGTGGGTATCGGTACGAATGGTCTGGATGTCCAGAGCATCGTTTCGCAGTTGGTCGCCCTGGAAAAGAAGCCCCTGGAGACGCTGAAGCTCAAGGCGGCGACGACCCAAGCCAAGATCACCACCATGGGGCAGATCAAATCCCTCGTGGACACCTTGAACACGGCCGTCAGCAAACTCACCAGCGTGACCGGTTGGAACTCGGTGGCGACCAGTTCATCGGCCTCGGACTATGTGACCGCGACGGCCATCGGGGGGACCCAGTCCACCAGTTTCGCCGTGGAAGTGCAGCAGTTGGCCACGGCGCGAGCCACGGCTTCACAGTCCTTGACTGCGGGCAGCTTCGTTGGAGAAGGCACATTGACCTTCACGGTCAACGGTCAGTCGGTGGACGTGGCTGTCAGCGCCACGGACACCCTGTCGGATGTGGCCAGCGCCATCAACGGCAGCGCTGCCGGCGTCACGGCCACGATCATGAAGGATGCCTCGGGCGAGCGCTTGCTGCTCAGCAGCAAGGAGACCGGAGCGGCCAAGGCCTTCAGTTTGACCGTGAACGACATTGACGGCGACAACGCGGACAACAACGGTCTTTCGCGCCTGCTCAATGGCGCGACGCAGACCCAGGCCGCACAAGACGCGCAAGCCACCATCAACGGCATTGCCGTGACTTCTGGCACCAACACCTTCGAGAACGTGGTCTCGGGCGTGACGTTGACGGTCAAGAAAGTGACGACTTCCGCGGCCACGGTGTCCGTGACCAAGGACGTCTCCGCGATGAAGTCGAACATCGAAGCCTTCGTCAAGGCCTACAACGACGTCAATGGCGTGCTCAACGAAGCGACCAAATACGACCAGGGTACGCAAGTTGGCGGTTTGTTCCAGGGTGACAGCACCATCATCGCCTTGCAAAGCGCGCTGCGCACGGCGCTGCAGACGGTGAACACCAGTGGAGGGCCGGGGGCGGCCTACACCACGTTGAGCAGCGTTGGCATCACGGTCGCTGCGCCGGTGATTGGCTCGACTTCCGTGACTGGTGGCGGCACGCTTGAGATCGACAGCACCAAGCTGACTGCCGCGCTTGCGAACCCCGATGCCATGAAAGCGCTGTTCAGCAGCACCGACGCGGGCAGTGCCCAGGGTATCGCGGTGAAGATCAAGAGCGTGACCTCGGCGCTGCTGGCGAACAGCGGCTTCTTCCAGCGCAAGGACGATGCCCTGGAACGTGAGCTCGACAGCAACGAAGAGCAGCAAACCGCCGTGAATGACAAGGCCAGCCGGGTTGAGGAACAGCTCAATCGCAAGTACAGCGCGCTCGATCTGCAGATGACCCAGCTGAACTCACTCAGCACCTATCTGACGCAGCAAATTGCCCAGTGGAACAAGTCCTCTTCTTGAGATTGAAGGGCTTTACTCGCGCGGGGGGTGTGCCGATATAGAGTTCAGTGGGGCGCAAAATAGCGGCTCATCGTTGAATTCCGTATCGGCTTGATTTTTAGATAGGACGGGACACCCCATGTTTTCACCGGCACGCCCTGGTGCCGCCGATGCCTACAGGCGCATCGGCGTTGAGACCAGCATGCACACCGTGGATCAACATCAGATCGTGAATCTGTTGTTTGAAGGGGTGTTGCGTGAAATCGTCCGGGCCCGTGGTGCGATCCAACGCGGTGATCTGACCACCAAGATCGACGCGATCTCGCGTGCCCTGCGCATCATCGAGGAAGGCCTGTCGACCAGCCTGGACCGCGTTGATGGTGGCGAGCTGGCGCAGAACCTGTCCACGCTGTACGACTACTGCATGCGCCAGCTGGTGCTGGCCAATGCGCGCAGCGACGAGTCGCTGCTGCAGGAGGTGCAATCGCTCTTGGAGCCGATTGCGCAGAGCTGGAAGGACATCAGAGCGCAAGCCCTTGGGCTGGGCGCCGAGTCTGGCGAAACGTCCCCTCAGGGACAGCGCGCTGGCCCCGTCGCGGGAAGCGCAGGAACCGGGAGTTGACCATGTCTCAGATGCTGATTGACTATTACAAGTCCATTGAAGACGGCAGCCGTCGCATGCTGGAAGCCGCCCGCGCCAAGGATCTAGAAGGCGTGATGCGCTACGAGGGGGTGTGCGCCGTGCTCATCGAGCAACTGCGTCAGCGCGCTCGTGAAGAAAACTTGAGCGCGGAAGAGCGGCGCGAGAAAACCCAGATCATGCAGCGCATCTTGCGCAATGACGCCGAAATCCGGCAATTGACCGAGCCATGGCTGGGCCAGTTGGAGGACGAGATGATGGGCGGTCTTTTCGACAAGGCACATCCCAAAGTCCTGCACTGAACCGTGCTGCCAGCAGGCGCACGAGGCATGCGGCTTGTCCGCGGATCGATGATTGGCCCCGCCAGGGCCCACATCTTTCATGTCTGAGCGAGACAGCAGCGCCTCCCAGAGGGGTGCACTGCCTCAGGTTCAAACGGACATGTTCATGATGTCGGTGTAGGCCTGCACCATGCGGTTGCGCACGTGCAGGGTGGCTTGGAAGCCGATCTGGGCCTTTTGCATGGCCACCATCGTCTCTTCCAGGCTGACTTTCGGGTTTTCCATCTGCACTTGACGTTGCATTTCGCCCGAGTAGTTCTGGGATTTGCTCACGGCGCGCAGGGCGGCCTTGAACTCGTCCGTGAAGCCTTGTGGGCCGTGCGATTCGTCCGGCATCACCGCCTTGCGGGCGGTATCCGGTTGAGTGCGGTTGAGCGTCAGGTTGGGGTTCAGTCGCAAGTCCATGTCAGTGTTCCTTGTGTTGAACGGTCAATGGGGTCCATGAAGTCACGAACTGGGCCGGAAAAGCCGGGATGATGGTGCTGTTGTCCTCTTGACAACCCCCGCCAATCGCGTCCGCGTCCGTGAGGAATTGGGGGAGATGCTAGTCCCCGCCTTCTAGGGCTTTGGGGGGAAAAGGAGGGTGTTTCCCCGCCTTTTTCCACTAAAGATTTCGGTCACTGCCAGATAATTCCATGCCAAAGACGCCCGTAATGGGCTTACTCTGGCGTTACGACGCATGGAATGAAACATGGCTGAGGCTGCTGTACTTACCCCGATGAACCCGGTCGCAACGTCGCCCATGGCGTTGCCCGCCAATCCGACGCTCTCCCAGCGCTTTGCGGCGCTCGAGCGAGGTCAGAAGATGCGCTTGGCGCTGGGCGTGGTCCTGGTCGTGGCTGTCCTGCTGGGCGCCTTGCTCATGAATCACAAGACCGATTGGCGTGTCTTGTTCAGTGGACTGTCCGACAAGGATGGTGGCGCCATCATCGCGCAACTGACGCAGATGCAGGTGCCTTACCAGTACACCGAGGGCGGCGGTGCCATCCTCGTGCCCGCTGACAAAGTGCATGACACCCGCTTGCGTCTCGCGTCGCAAGGACTGCCCAAGGGCTCGGTCACCGGCTTTGAGCTGATGGAGAACAGCCGCTTCGGCGCGACCCAATTCCAGGAGCGCGTCAACTTCCAGCGCGGTCTGGAAGGTGAGTTGACCCGGTCCATCCAAGCGCTGTCGTCCGTGCAAAGCGCCCGTGTGCATCTGGCCCTGCCGCAACAGAATGGCTTTTTCCGCGAGCAACAGAAGCCGTCGGCTTCCGTGCTCTTGACCCTGTATCCCGGCCGCATCCTGGATCGCGCGCAAATCGCGGGCATCGTGCACCTGGTGTCGTCCAGCGTGCCGGAAATGAAGCCCGAGGCCGTGAGCATCGTCGATGACACGGGCAAGCTGCTGTCCCAATCGCCGGATGGCGCCGCCGGCCAAGACGGCGTCGACACCCAGCAACTGAAGTATGTGCAGCAGATCGAGGCTCAGTACCGTCAGCGCATTCTGGACATCCTGGAGCCTGTGGTTGGCAAGGGCAATGTGCAGGCTCAGGTGACGGCCGACGTGGACTTCTCGCAAAGCGAGCAGACCTCCGAAACCCACACGCCCAACCAGGCCCCCGATACCGGTGCGGTGCGCAGCCAGCAGACGCTGGAGAGCACCAACCCTGGCCCGGCAGGCCCCTCTGGCATTCCTGGCGCGGTGAGCAACCAGCCGCCCGGACCCAACTCCGCCCCCATCAATGCCGCCGCGCAAGCGCTGGCGCCGGGCGTGCCGCAAGCTCAGGCTCAGGCCCAGGGTCGTGCCGGACAAACCGCTCAAGCGGCCGCGCCAGTCAGCACCCGCAAGGAGTCCGTCATCAACTACGAGGTGGACAAGACCGTGCGTGTCGTGCGCGCCGCCCGCGGGGCCATCAAGCGCCTGAGCGCTGCCGTCGTGGTCAACCAACGCACGCAGGCGGATGCCCGTGGCAACGTCGCGCCGGTTCCCCTGACCCAGCAGCAGGTGGACCAGATGACGGCCCTGGTGCGCGAGAGCATCGGCTTCAACGGCGATCGTGGTGACTCCGTCAACCTCATGAACGCACCCTTCGTGGTCGACGCCAAGGCCGATGAGAGCTTGGCGTTCTGGCAGCAGCCCGCCGTCCAAGAACTGGCGCGCGACCTTGCCTGGCCGGTCGGCGCCGTCTTGCTGGCCCTGGTGGTGCTCTTCGGTGTGGTGCGTCCGGTGCTCAAGGCCATGCAGGCACCGCCCCCGCCTCAACTTGACGCACTGTTGGATGAGGATCTGGAGCTGGGCTTGCAAGATCCCATCAAGAAGGGTCCGCGCATCCAAGAGCGTCAGTTGGAGGAAGCTCGCAAACTGGCGCGTGAGAACCCGGCCGCCGTGGCGGGCATCGTGAAGAACTGGATCGGCAGCAACAAGGATGACATGGCCTTGTTGCCCCAAAACCCGAACGCCGTGGTCAACTGATTGACCGACGGGGGAGCGAAAAATGGCACAGACGAGTATGAACGAAGGACTGCAGGACGCCGCCGTGCTGCTGATGTCCCTCGGAGAGACCGAGGCCGCGGAGGTGTTCAAGCACCTCGCGCCCAAGGAAGTGCAGAAGTTGGGTGAGGCGATCGCCCGCACGAAATCCATCACCCGCGACCGCGTCGACGAGGTGATCGACCGCTTCACCACCGACGCGGCTGACCAGAGTCTGATCGTCACCGACTCGGGCGACTATGTGCGCTCCGTGCTGAAGCTGGCCCTGGGCGAAGACAAGGCCGCTCTGTTGATCGACCGCATCCTGCAAGGCGGCGACGTTTCCGGCATTGAAAGCCTGAAGTGGATGGACCCGGTGTCCGTGGCCGAACTCGTGCGCAACGAGCACCCGCAGATTCTGGCCGCCATTCTGGTGCACTTGGACTACGACCAAGCCGCCGCGGTGCTCAAGCTGCTGGGTGACCGCCAGCGCAACGAGGTGATGCTGCGCATCGCCACGATGGAGGGCATTCAGCCCACGGCGCTCAAGGACCTCAACGAGGTGCTGTTCAAGGTGCTGTCGGGCGGCGACAAGGTGCGCAAGGCCTCGCTGGGTGGCGTCAAGACCGCTGCGGAAATGATCAACCTCTTGGGCACGACCCTCGAAGGCGCGGTGCTGGAGTCCATCCGCAGCTTCGACGCGGAGCTGGCGCAGAAGATCATGGACAAGATGTTCGTCTTCGACGACATCATCAAGCTCGACAACAAGGCCATCCAGGTCGTGCTCAAGGAAGTGCCGGCCGATTCGCTCATCGTGGCGCTCAAGGCCGCGCAACCTGCCTTGGTGGAGCGCTTCCTGCTCAATATGTCCTCGCGCGCCTCGGAGTCCATGCGCGAGGACTTGGAGTCCAGCCCGCCCATGCGCCTGTCGGAAGTCGAAGTCCAGCAGAAGGAAATCGTCAAGATCGTGCGCCGCCTGGCCGACGAAGGAGAAATCAGCATCGGTGGTGGTGGCGAGGAAGATGTGATGGTCTGAGCTGGGTCCCGGCTGCGTCCGGGCTCGTGCAATGTGTGCCCCAAGAATGTCCTGATTGAACTCCATGCCGCAGACGAATTCCCGCACCGGTTCCCGCTTCATTCCCAGCGAGGAAATCAACCAGCTCACCCGTTGGGATTTCAACGACGTGGACGAGGCAGGCTTGTTGCTGGCCCAGCAAGCGCGCGAGCGCGAGGAACAGGCCCTGCTGCTGGAGCAGCAAGCCTACGAAGAGGCCATCCACAACCGGGGCCGCGAGCAGGGCTATTCCGAGGGCTATGCCACCGGCTTCGAGCAGGGCAAGGCCCAGGCTCAGGCCGAGGCGCAGAAACAACTCAGTGACTACATCGCCCGGCAAGGCCGGGTGGCCGCCCAACAGTTTGGTGCGCTCATGGTCTCCGCCAGTGACCAGCTCGAAGCCGCCGAGCAAATGTCCGCGCAAGCCGTGCTGGAGTTGGCGTGCGAGTTGGCGCGCCAAGTGTTGCGCAAGGAAGTCGCGGGCAATCCGAACGCTTTGCTTCCGGTGATCCGCGAGGCCTTGGGGCAATTGTTCACGGACGTGCGTGCCGTGCAGGTGCGCCTGCACCCGCTCGACCTCGAGGTGCTGCAGGACGTCCTGGTGGAGGAGTATCCGAATTTGAAGCTCAGCTTGCAGCCCGATGCAGGCTTGACCCGGGGCGGCTGCATCGTCGAAGCCGCGGGCACCGTGATCGATGGGCGCATGGAGAAGCGTTGGTTGCGTGCCATCGGACGCATAGGGCAGTCGCTGAGCTGGGAGGACGGCGCGTCGGAAGACGGTGCCGATGAGCCCGCTGACAAGGAGACCGGCCATGGCCGACGTCCTGCCTGAAGACGCAGCACACGGCGAACCCTCGCCAGGTGGCTCCGAGCCTTCGCGCGCCCAGCCAGGAGCACGTTGGCGCCATTTTTTAGATCAGGCCCGCCAGCAGGCCAGCGCACCCCAGACCACCCTGGATTCGGGCGGCACGCTCACGCGTCTGACGGGCTTGGTGCTGGAGGCCGCGGGCATCCGCGCCAGCGTCGGTTCTCAATGCCTCATCACTCAGCCTGGGCAAAGCCCGGTGCTGGCCGAAGTGGTGGGTTTCGCCGGTGACCGGGCCTATCTGATGCCCGCCGGCGACGTGCAGGGTTTGTCCAGCGGGGCCACGGTCATGCCGACCGCTCCCTACGTGCCACCGCTGCGCCTGGGCGCGGATTGGACTGGCACGGCAGAAGGCGCAGCAGTCCGTCCCGCAGCCTCCCCCTCCCATTTGATGGCCTCGGGCCAGCTGCGCCTGCCTCTGGGTGAGGGCTTGCTGGGCCGCGTGGTGGACGCCCAAGGTCAACCCATGGATCACCGCGGCCCCCTGTCCAACGTGGTGTCCCGTCCGCTGGACCGCAGCCCGCTCAATGCCATGGACCGTGCCCCGGTGCGCGAGCCGCTGGACACCGGCGTGCGCAGCATCAATGCCCTGCTGACAGTGGGGCGCGGCCAGCGCCTCGGTTTGTTCGCGGGCGCAGGCGTCGGTAAAAGCGTGTTGCTGGGCATGATGGCCCGCTACACCGAGGCTGAGATCATCGTGGTCGGCCTGGTGGGCGAACGGGGCCGCGAAGTCAAGGAATTCATCGAGGACATCTTGGGCGAGGAAGGCCGTCGACGCTCCGTGGTCGTCGCGGCGCCCGCCGATGCACCTCCCTTGCTGCGTTTGCAGGCCGCGGGTTATGCGACGGGCGTGGCGGAGTATTTCCGAGACCAGGGCAAGCACGTGTTGCTGCTCATGGATTCGCTCACGCGTTATGCGATGGCCCAGCGCGAGATCGCCTTGGCCGTTGGAGAGCCGCCGGCCACCAAGGGCTATCCGCCGTCCTGTTTCGCGAAGTTGCCGCAGCTGGTTGAGCGCAGCGGCAATGGCCTGAATGGCGTGGGCTCCATCACCGCGTTCTACACCGTGCTCGCCGAAGGTGACGACCAGCAGGACCCGATCGCCGACGCGGCGCGCGCCATTCTGGACGGCCACATCGTGCTGACCCGGGCCTTGGCGGAAGCCGGGCATTACCCGGCCATCGACATCGCGCAGTCCGCCTCGCGCGTGATGCACAACGTCGTGTCCAAGGAGCATTTCGAGTTGGCGCGGCAGTTCCGCGGCATCTCCTCCCGCTACGAGCGAGGCCGCGATCTCATCCAGATCGGGGCTTACGTGCCGGGCGCGGATCCTGGTTTGGACGAGTCCATCCGCCTGCATGAGCCCATGATGGCCTTCTTGCAGCAGGACATGTACCAGGGCGTGACACTCAGTGAAAGCCTGGCTGGCATGGCCGTGGTGGTGCAACGCGAACCGAATCCGCAGCCCGCCAGGCCGAATGCGGCCCAAGCGCAACGCCCCATACAGCCGGGCGTTCAGTCGCAAGCCGGTAGAGGTCAAGGGGTGGCCGCATGACGCAGGCCTTGCGCAGTCTGCAGCTGGCCATCGAGATGGCCACGCGCGCGCGTGACGAGGCCGATCAGGCCTTGCAGCACGCCTTGCGCGTGCTGCAGAACGCGCAGGCGCAGATGGCGCAGCTCTCGGGCTACGCCGATGAAACCGATTTGCGTTGGGCCACGGCGAACGCATCCGCGCTGAATGGTGAGTTGATGATGCACCACCGCAATTTCATGGGCCGCTTGCGCGAGGCCATCCAGATGCAGGAAAACGTGTTGCGCAATCTGGAGCGTCAGGTCGATGCGGCCCGCCAGCGACGGGTGCAGCGGGAAATCAAGCTGAAATCCTTCGAGCAACTGCTGGAAAAAAGACTGCGGGAGCGCGCCGTGCTGGCGGCGCGGCGCGAGCAGAAGCAAATGGACGAATTCGCGGGGCAGATGCATGCCCGCCAGGTCATGGCGCGTCGCATGCGCGAGGAAAGCATAGGAGAAAACCGATGAGCATGGAACATGGTGTGAGCACGAGCACGGTCAAGACTTCCCATGGCGCGAATGGCGCCAGCGGGCACAGTTTTGGCAAGAGCCAGGCCGGCGCAGCAGGCGGCTTCGCCTCTTTGTTGTCGGGACTGGGTGCGGAAGATGAAACCCTCGGCGTCGACGTGCTGGGGCTTGACGCCTCGCAGACCGTGGCGGGCGAGGGCTTTGACCTTGCCACGGACGTGGACACCACCGCGGCCGTGCCAGGTTTTGGCTTCGATCCATTGCACGGCGGCGCCGGTGCGCTCGCCCCCCAGGGGGACGATCCCGCTCAAACGGCCGCGGCCGCGGCGGCGGCGCTGGCCGCATTGGGCTTGGAGCCTCTTGCAGGCACGCCGGGGGCCACCGATGCCTTGGCGGCAGGAGCAACGGATTCATTGAAAGCGGTGGCGGGTGCGGGTGCCGTGATCCCGGGGCAGCTGGGCGCGAACATGCCTGGCGAAGGATTCGCCAAAACCGCGAATGGGCTGAGCGCTGGCCGCGTGGCCCTCCAGGCGGGTGTCGACACCCAGGGGACCGCACGGGACGCCACGGTGCTGAATTCACGCGAGGCCACCACGGCGCTCTTGGGCAAGACTTCCGAGGTCACCACGTTGGCCATGGATGGCCTGGGCCTGCAGCGTCAGGTGGGGCAACGCAATGCCACGGTTCGCGCCGATGCCGCCAAGGCCGATCAACTGCGTGGCGCCAAGGGCGAAGATGCCGCAGCGCGCCTCGGATGGCGCAGCGACATGGTCGCCCAGGCGACGCAGGCGGCCTTGGCCGCAAGCGGTCAACAAAGCGGGGCCATGGGAGACACCGCGGGGCGATTCGGTTCCTCTGCGGGCGAGCGTGCCGAAGAGGGAGCACGCGCGACGGTCAACGATTTCGCGGCCATGAGCGGCCTGTCCAATGGGGTGAGTGGTTCGACGGGCGTGGACTCGAGCAATACCCTGACGCCAGCAGCCGTCTACACCGATCCCTTGATGAGCCCAGAAACCCAGGTGGCGGAGCAAGTGAGCTACTGGGTTGGCCGAGGGGCGCGCAACGCCGAGATTTCCGTGGAGGGCCTGTCCGAGAACCCGATCCACATCACCATCGCGATGCAAGGGCAGGAGACGCATGTGGCGTTCCGCGCGGAGCAGGCGGACACCCGTCAGGTTTTGGAAGACGCCGTGCCGCACCTGCGCGAGCTGCTGGAGCGCGAGGGACTCACGCTGGCGGATGTGTCCGTGGGTCACTCCGATCCCGGTTGGAGTGGCGGTTCCGAAGCCAGCGCGCAGGCGCGTGAACAGGCCGCCCAGCGCGCCCGCGTTGGCGGCGTTGGCGGGCGTGAAGGCGAGGACACGGGGGGGGCAGCGTTGCCTGGCGCGGCGCGTGCGGTGACCTTGCCCGCGGGGCGCACCTTGGATCTGTTTGTTTGATGAAAGCTTGAGCGCAGCGGGCCGCGCATGACCTTCTGTGGCGCAGGTCGTGAAGGATGCACGGTGGCTGTAGGCATGCACTGGGGGTCTGATTGACGTGATTTTTCACCTTTAATCAGGCGATCAACCCCCAACTGGGCGAGAATAATCCATTGAATCAGCGGGTTTGTCCTGAACTCGCGAACCCAAACCATTGTTGTAGAGGATGCTGCCGTGGCAACTGCGAACAAGCCTGCCGAAACCGCCACCGCCCCCGCGGAGAAGCCCAAGAGCAAGCGCCTGCTGATGATCGGCGTGGCCCTGGTGCTGCTGGCCGTGGCCCTGGCGGGGGGATGGCTGTATCTGCAAAAGCGCAATGCGGACATCATGCTGGGCGTCGAGGAAGAGCACTCCGAGGAAGAAGAGGAAGTGGTGGTGGAATCCGCCGCGCCCATCTACCTTCCCCTCGACACCATGGTGGTCAATCTGTCGCCGGACGGTGATCGCGTGGCGCAGATTGGCATCACGCTGGAAGTCTCCGACGCCCACTCCCTGGAAAAGGTCAAGAGCTATCTGCCGGCCCTGCGCAGCGACATCTTGCTGCTGCTGTCTCAGCGCACGGCCGAGGAGTTGCTGACGAATGAAGGCAAGGAAAAGCTCAAGGCCGACATCCTGGCTTCCGCCGCGGCGCAGATGAAAGCCGCCCGCAAGAAGGGCGAGAAGCGTGGCCCTCAGCCGGTGCGCAAGGTGCATTTCTCCAGCTTCATCGTGCAATAAGTCGCCTGAATGCGCATGAAATGAACCAACGGAACAGGCCCACCCCATGAGTGATTCGTTCCTTTCCCAAGAGGAAGTTGATGCCCTGCTGGAAGGCGTCACTGGTGAGAGCCAACGCTCGACCGACGACGCCGCGAAGATCGGTGAAGTCCGCTTCTACAACATTTCCAGTCAGGAACGCATCGTCCGCGGGCGCATGCCGACGATGGAAGTCGTCAATGAGCGCTTCGCCCGCAACTTGCGCATCAGCCTGTTCAACTTCATCAGGCGCAGTCCTGAGATTTCCGTCGGTCCCGTGCAGGTTCAGCGCTACAGCGCTTTCCTGCGCGAGCTGGCCGTGCCCACGAGCTTCAACATCATGGCCGTGCGCCCGCTGCGTGGCAACGGCATGATCGTCTGCGAGCCTTCGCTGATCTTCGGCGTGATCGACACGCTGTATGGCGGTATTGGCAAGTTCCAGTCGCGCATTGAAGGGCGTGATTTCTCGGCCACCGAGCAGCGCATCATCAACCGTTTGGTGGATGTGATCTCGGACGAATACAAAAAAGCGTGGCGTGGTATTTATCCGCTGGAGCTGGAATACCAGCGCAGCGAAATGCAGCCGCAGTTCGCCAACATCGCCACGCCGAGTGAAATCGTGGTGTCCAGCTCCTTCCAGCTGGAAATTGGCGAGATGTCCGGCACCATCCACTTCTGCATTCCCTATGCGACGCTGGAACCGATCCGGGACGTTCTGTATTCCTCGACGCAGGGCGACTCGATGGAAGTCGACCGGCGTTGGGTCAACGTGCTGACGCGCGAGATCCAGGCGGCCGACGTGACTCTGGTGGCTGAACTCGCGCGCGCCAACACCACCGTGGAAGAACTGCTGGCCATGAAGGTCGGTGACTTCATTGAGTTGGAGCGCCAGCCTCGCATTGAGGCGACAATCAGCGGCGTGCCGGTTTTCGAGTGTCAATACGGCACGCACAACGCCAAGTACGCGATCCGCATCGAAAGAAGCCTGCGCGGCAATGACACTAGTTGGATGGGGGAACGTTAATGGCAACGGAAAATACTGAAAACGCAACGGGTACCGAGCAGAAGCCGCAAGACGATCCGATGGCCGATTGGGCCGAGGCCTTGCAGGAGCAAAAGCCCGACGATGGCGCGGTCGAACCAGGCGGCGTGCTCAGCGAGAGCGCTCGCGGTGACGCGCCGGCCGCGGACATCAACATGGTGCTGGATATTCCGGTTCAGTTGTCCGTGGAGCTGGGCCGCACCAAGGTGCCGATCAAGCACATTCTGCAACTGGGCCAGGGCTCGGTGGTGGAGCTGGACGCGCTGGCCGGTGAGCCGATGGACGTGCTGGTCAACGGCTACCTGATCGCTCAGGGTGAGGTGGTGGTCGTGAACGACAAGTTCGGTATCCGCCTGACCGACGTGGTCACACCGTCCGAGCGCTTGCGTCGCGTCAGCCGGGGTTCTTGATCAACCGGGCGAACTGAAATTGCCTGGGGTGGCTCGGCGGCGCCGAAACTCCGGCCCGTTGCGATTTACACTCCAGCCCTATGCAAAGTCTCGCTCTGGTTCTTCTTTTCCTGGCCCTGCTGGTCGGGCTGGCCTATGCCCTGCGCTGGTACCAGCGGCGGCACGGCCTGGGCATGGTGCCTGGGTCAGGCGCCAACATCATCTCCACCGTGTCCGTCGGCCCCCAGCAGCGGGTGGTGACGGTCGAGGTCGGCCCTGAAGGGGCTCGCACCTGGCTGGTTCTGGGAATCACCGCACAGAACATCAATTGCTTGCATGTGATGCCCGCGGGCGCCCATCCCACGGGGCGCCCAGGAATGCCGGCCCGCTGAGCGTGCCGATTCAACTCGCCCGCTGGCAACCGAGATGCTCATCATGAAGATGCCTGTCCTGTCCTGGCAAGGATTGTTCTCCGAGCGCTTGCCGTCGATGCGACTGATCGCCGGCTTGCTCTTGCTGGCGCTGGCCGTGCCGGCCTTGGCCCAGGACAGTGGCGGGATGTCCCTGCCCCTGCTGACGGCCAGCAACCGTGGCGGCACCAGCTACTCGGTGCCAATCCAGACACTGTTGTTCTTCACGGCGCTGTCATTCCTGCCGGCCGTGTTGCTCATGATGACGGGCTTCACCCGCATCGTGATCGTGCTTTCCCTGTTGCGCCAGGCCTTGGGCACGCAGTCCGCGCCACCCAACCAAGTGATCATCGGTCTGTCGCTGTTCCTGACCTTCTTCGTGATGGGGCCGACCTTCGACCGCGTCTACGCGGAGGCCTACCAGCCCTATACCCGCAATGCCCTGACCTTCGAGCAGGCCGTGGACCGCGCCGAAGTGCCGGTTCGTGAATTCATGTCCAAGCAAACCCGGCAGTCGGATCTGGCCCTGTTTGTCAGGCTGTCCAAGCTGGATGCTGCGACCACGGCCGAGAACGCGCCCATGCGGGTGCTGATTCCTGCCTTCGTCACCAGCGAGTTGAAGACGGCCTTTCAGTTCGGCTTCCTGATCTTCATCCCCTTCCTGGTGATCGACATGGTGGTGGCCAGTGTCTTGATGTCCTTGGGCATGATGATGCTGTCGCCCGTGCTGGTGGCTCTGCCGTTCAAGTTGATGTTGTTCGTCCTGGCCGACGGCTGGAACCTCTTGATCGGCTCATTGGCGGCCAGTTTCGCGACCTGATCGCGAGTTGGCGTCGCAACCTTTGTAGGAGTGAGTGGTCATGAATGCGGAAATGGTGCTGACCATCGGGCAAGAAGCCTTGTTCATTTTGCTGATGGTGTCCGCACCCCTGCTGGGTGCCGTTCTGCTGGTGGGCTTGCTGGTGAGTTTGTTCCAGGCCATTACCCAGATTCACGAGGCCACGCTGGCCTTCGTGCCCAAACTGGTGGTGGCGCTCGCGGTGTTTGCCTGGGCGGGGCCTTGGATGCTCAGCGTGCTGGTGGATTACATCCGCCGCACGATCGAAATGCTGCCCAGCATCGCGCTGTGACGGCGTGTGTGAGCCTCTTCTCCCTCTCGGGCCTGGCTGCCCACGCTGATCATCCGACCTCCAAGCCCGAGAGGCTTGCATGCTGACCTTTGACGAAGCCCAGATCATGGCGTGGCTCACGCCCTTGCTCTGGCCTTTCTTGCGTGTGCTGGCCGTGTTCACGTCCGCACCCATCTTCTCGACCCGGGCCTTCCCGGTCCGCGCGCGCATCCTGCTGGCGCTGCTGGTTGCCGTTTGCGCTCAGGCCACGCTGCCCCCGATGCCGGTGATCAGCCTCAACAGCCCGGAAGCCCTGGGCGTGACGGTGCAGCAAGTGGCCATAGGGCTGGCCATTGGCTTCGTTGTGCGGCTGGTGTTCGCGTCTTTCGAATTGGCCGGTGAAGTGATTGGTTTCCAGATGGGCTTGGGCTTCGCTTCGTTTTTCGATCCCGCGCTCAGTGGTCAGAGCAACGCGGTGGCTCGTTTCTTCGGCTACATCGCCGCGCTGCTGTTCGTGGTGCTGAATGGACATTTGCTGGTGCTGATGGCCGTGACGCACAGCTTCGTAGCCTTCCCGGTGTCGCCGGATTTCCTGAGCAACGTCCGGTCCATGCAGATCCATTTGCTGGGCGGCGAACTGTTCGCCAGCGCCCTGTGGATTGCCCTGCCCATGATCGGGCTCATGCTTTTCGCCAACTTGGCGCTGGGCATCATCTCGCGTGTGGCGCCGCAGATGAACGTCTTCGCCATCGGGTTTCCTCTGACCATTTTCGTCGGTTTGATCGGGTTGACAGCGACCCTGCCCATGCTGGATGGGCCTTTTCAATCCTTGCTTGAGCGCATGATGGACTTGTTCGGACGCCCCTAGCGGCGCCTGCCCGGGAGCGCGTGATTGCTCAGGATTAGACCAGGCCGTTCCGAATGGCGTAGACCGTCAGCTCGGCGTTGTTGGCCAGCTTGAGTTTTTCCAGGACGCGAGAGCGGTAGACGCTGACCGTTTTCGGGCTCAGCATCAGCTCTTCGGCGATGTCGGACAGCCGTTTGCCAGAGGCGATCTTGAGCAAGGTCTGCAGCTCGCGCTCGGACAGGCTGTTGTGCAGGGCCTCGGTGCTGGGGGTGGCGAGGTTGTCCACCAGCATCTGGGCCACGTCCGGGGTCACGTACTTGCGTCCCTGGGAGATGGTTCGCACGGCGGTGACCATCTCCGCCGGGTTGCCGGCCTTGTTCAGATAGCCTTGAGCGCCAGCGCGCAGGCAACGGATCGCGTACTGGTCTTCCGGGAACATGGAAACCACCAGGACCTTGATCTGCGTGTCTGTCTCACGCAGGGACGCCAGCACCTCCAGGCCGCTGCGGCCTGGGAGGTTGAGGTCCAGCACCAGCACGTCGCAGGGCACGGTGCGCAGCAACTCCCGCACTTCCGAGTAGCTTCCTGCTTCGCCCACGATCTGGATATCGACCGTTTCAGCGAGCGTGTCGCGAATGCCGCGGCGTACCACGGCGTGGTCGTCGCAGAGAATGACACGGATCATTGGCGGTTTTCCTCCATCATGCCTCCTCCACGAGTCCGGGATTGCTCTGGGGAGAGAGCGGGATCGAGAGGGTAATCGAAGTTCCGGCCCCGGTGCGGCTGCTGATGTCCAGCCAGCCGCCGACGGTGCGGGCGCGCTCCTGCAGACCCTTGAGGCCGAAGGAGCGGGGCTTTTCGCGTTCCTCGGCGGCGATCCCCTGGCCGTTGTCGGCGATTTCCAGCGTCAGCACGCCTTCGGCGTCGGACAGCTCAATGTGCACTTCACTGCAGCGGGCGTGCTTGGAGATGTTGGTCAGTGCTTCCTGCGCGGTTCGATAAGCGGTGAGTTGAAGGTCTCGCCGCACGTCCGGATCGTGCAGGATGGCGCGCAGCGTGGTGCGGATTCCCGTGCGACGCTCGAATTCGCGTGCCAGCCAATCGATGGCGGCATGCAGCCCCTGATCCAGAATGGCCGGCCGCAGGTTCATCATGATGCGCTGGCTTGCGCCAATGGCATGTCGCAGCATGTCGGTGGCGGCTTGCACATGGGTCAGCGTTTCAGGGTCGCTATGGTGTCGGCTGATCCAGGAGAGGTCGAACTGAATGGCCGCCAACGAACCCCCGATGTCGTCATGGATTTCACGGGCTATGGCCGCACGCTCCTGCTCGATGGAGCTTTGCAGGTGCTCGGCGAAGCGTGCCAGACGCTGCTCGGACGCGGCCAGTTCCTCGACGGCCAGCTCCCGCTCGCGCTGGGCTTGCCGCACTTCCATCGCCCGTTGGATGACATGCGCGAGTTTCCCCAGGTCATCCTTGAGCAGGTAGTCGCTCATGCCCAGTTGAATCGCGTTCACTGCCGCGGTTTCACCGATGGCGCCCGAAAGCAAAATGAAGGGCGGGGTCCAGTGCAATGCCGGGATACCCTGCATGGCTTGCCAAGCGTCCAGCGCCGTGAAACCCGGCAAGCGGTAGTCCGCAAGCACGGCGTCGTAATGCTCCCGCGAAAGTGCCCGCACGAACCCATCCAGGCTTTCCACTCGGGTGAGCTCGCAGACGAGTCCTGCCCGGCGCAGCGCCTGGCGCACGATGTCGTGGTCCAGCGTCGAGTCCTCCAGATGCAGGAGCTGGATGGCTGTCGGTCGGGCGAGTTGCTGCATGCTGGGGCTGGGCGACGTTGGAGCAGCGCGCAATGGTGCTGGATCGGGTGGGAGGGGGCAGAAAACGACGCAAATGTTGAGCAAATCCGTGGCAATTCGGGGGAATCTGCTACGCTTGTGTCCTGCAAAATTCTAAATGCTGGACGGTGAACAGTATGGAGCCGAGAATCACACAGTCAACTTGACACTCAACTGAAACGATCATGCAAGCCCCCAACTCTCTGCCCGCAGAAAAGCCCGCCGTGCAATTGCCGGTGATGCTGGTCGCCGAGGTGCAGGATTCCTTGTTGGTGGTCACGCACGATCTGGCGCGCTTGGACGGCCTGCTGGCCCACACGATGGAAAATCTGATGGAGCGCTTCACGCGTGCCCTCGACCGTCTGGACAAGCTCTCGAAGGTCGACGCAGACGCACTGAAGGAGGTGCGTGACGCGTTGGGGTCTGCGGTCACGGAGCTTCAGTTCCAAGACATGGCTTCCCAGCTCATCACGCATACTTCCAAGGTGTTGCAAGGCTGCGCATACCGCCTGGCTTCCGAGGCCATGGGGCAGGAAGACGGCGAGGCGGTGCCGTTTGTCGAGGATGTGCCGGAACGGCCCAATCCGGTGACCCAAGACGAGATGGATGCGGGATCAATCGAATTGTTCTGAAGCATCCCACGCAACTCAAAAACAACTTTTTCCCCCGGAGCTAAACATGGCCCTTATCCTTGCAGTAGATGACTCTCCCTCGATGCGTAAGATGGTTGCCTTCACCCTGACAGGTGCTGGCTACCAAGTCGTGGAGGCCGCCGATGGGCAGGAAGCCCTCGAGAAGGCGCAGCAGCAGCATGTGGACCTCGTGCTCACTGACCAGAACATGCCCCGTCTTGACGGCTTGGGTTTGATCCGCAAACTGCGCGCTGATCCGAAGTACAAGGACACGCCGATTTTGATGCTGACGACTGAATCCAGCGATCTGATGAAGGAGGCTGGTAAGACGGCTGGTGCAACGGGTTGGCTGGTTAAGCCTTTCGACCCGGCGCGCCTGCTGGAGGTCATCCAGAAGGTCATCAAGTAACACGCAAGCGGATAAGCAGTTCTCGCCGTCCGTCGGACGCGAGTGCAGAACAAGGAGTAGGGTATGGCCGAGGGCTATCAGGAAAGCGGCGGCGGTGATGGACTGGATCTGACCCAGTTCTATCAAATCTTCTTTGAAGAGGCCGGCGAGAACCTCGACCAGATGGAGCAGATGCTGCTCAACCTGAATCTGGAGACGGCCGACGACGAGGCGCTCAACGGTATTTTCCGTTGTGCCCACTCGGTCAAGGGTGGCGCCGCGACTTTCGGCTTCAGCGACGTGGCCGAGCTGACGCACCAGATGGAGTCCTTGCTGGACAAGCTGCGCCGCCATGAGCTGCAGCCCAACCCCTTGATGGTCGACGTGCTGCTGGAATCTGCCGACGCCTCCCGACTTTTGCTGGCGCGGCACCAGACTGGCGACACCAGCGATCCTCCGTCCACGGCGGGGCTGGTTCAACGAATCAGCGAATTGGCCGCTGGCGGTGTGCCGATGATGGCTGACCCCGTGGTCGAAGTGGCGCCCGTGGCGCCACCCGCTCCTGTTCCCGTGGCGCCGCCGGCAGCTCCTGCCGTGGCACCGGCCGCAAGCGCCCCCAAGGTTCCACAGTCGCGCCTGCTCGAAGTTCGCCTGGGCCCGTTGGAGCGCACTGAGCAGGCTGATGGGGTCAAAGACCTGTTCCGCGATATCGTGGGCTTGGGTCGCATAGCCGAAGTGGCGAGCGACAAACCGGAGATTCGTGTTTTCAAGGTGAGGACCTCATCGGCCAACGAGGAGTTGCTAGATCTCTTCGTTTTCCATGTCTCACGTGAACAGGTCCAGATTCAGCAGCTGCCGGAAGAAGAGGGCATCGTGGGCTGGTTGGATCTGGAGGATCCGCCGGCTGATGCCCCGGTGGCGCCAGCGCCTGGGTATGGCTTTTTCGAGAATGCGCCGGGTGGTTTCAACTCTACGCCTACGCCTGCGCCAGCACCTAAAGCGGCCACACCGGCCCCGGCCGCAACCCGTCCGGCGGGAGGTGGCAGTGCCGCTGCCTCGGCGCACGCAGTGCAGCCTGAAGCGGCGACTATCCGCGTGGCGATCAGCAAAGTCGATCAATTGATCAATTTGGTGGGTGAACTGGTGATCACCCAGGCGATGCTGGCGCAGAACAGCCAGTCGCTGGACCCTGCGGTGAATCAGCAACTTCTGGCTGGTTTGGCTGACCTCGATCGCAACACGCGCGATTTGCAGGAATCGGTCATGTCCATTCGGATGATTCCGATGTCCATCGTGTTCAGCCGCTTTCCCCGCATGCTGCGTGATTTGGCGAGCAAATTGGGCAAGAAGGTGGACTTCGTGACCCAAGGGGAGGCCACTGAACTGGACAAGGGCCTGGTTGAGAAAATCACTGATCCCCTGACACACTTGGTGCGCAACAGCTGCGACCACGGCATCGAGTTGCCCGAAGACCGTGTGACGGCGGGCAAACCGGAGACGGGCACCATCACCTTGTCCGCCGCGCATCAGGGCGGCTCCATCGTGATCGAGGTGCGAGATGATGGCCGTGGCCTGTCGCGTGAAAAAATTCTGCAAAAAGCCCGTGAGCGAGGGCTGGAGGTCTCCGACAGCATGTCGGACCCGGATGTCTGGCAACTCATCTTCGCGCCCGGATTCTCCACGGCCGAAGTGGTGACCGATGTCTCCGGCCGTGGCGTGGGCATGGACGTCGTGAAGAAGAACATCGCCGCGCTCAACGGCACTGTGGAGATTGACTCGGTCTTTGGTCAGGGCATGAAAGTGTCCGTGCGCTTACCTCTGACCTTGGCCATCATGGATGGTATGTCGGTGGGGGTAGGCGAAGAGGTGTACATCTTGCCCCTGTCGTCCGTCGTCGAGTCCTTCCAAGTCAAGGAAGATGCGGTCAACACCATTGCTCAAGGCTCTCGCCTGGTCAAGGTGCGTGACGAATACATGCCGGTGATTGAGCTTGAGAAGGTCTTTCAGGTGCCGCGTCATGGCTCCGACAAGGCTAGCGACATCATGGTGGTGGTTGAAGCCGAGGGCAGTCGTGTGGCTTTGCTGGTGGACGAATTGCTCGGCCAGCAGCAGGTCGTGGTGAAGAACCTGGAGACCAATTACCGCAAGGTACCCAACGTGTCAGGCGCCACCATCCTCGGTGATGGACAGGTGGCCCTGATTCTTGACACGAGCGCCCTGGTGCGGCGCTCCCGTCATTGATTGCGAGGAGAACAGTGATGAATGAGGTGGTTGGTGAAGCCAAGACGGCGACCAAGGGCGCCCGGGAGTACCTCACGTTCCGTTTGGGTCAAGAGGAATACGGCATCGATATCCTCAAGGTGCAGGAAATCAGGGGCTATGAAAAGCCGACCCGCATCGCCAACGTGCCTGAGTTCATTCGCGGTGTGGTGAACCTGCGTGGCACCATTGTCCCGATCGTTGACATGCGCCTGAAGTTCAATTGCGAGAAGGCGGAGTACAACGGGTTCACGGTGGTCATCATCCTGAATCTTTACAACCGGGTGGTGGGCATCGTGGTTGATTCCGTCAGTGATGTGATGGAGTTGACATCCGAGCAGGTACGTCCTGCTCCAGACCTCGACGCATCCTTGGACAGCTCCGCCGTGCTTGGTCTTGGTTCCGTGAACGAGCGCATGCTCATTCTCTTGGATATTGAGAAGTTGATGGCCAGCGTAGACATGGGGCTGGTGTCCTTGAATGCCTGACCCATGCTGCCGTCCATCCATACAAACTCATAAAGCTTTTAGCGCATGCTGGCCGCCGACAAAATCGCTCGACCGCCCAAGCCGGGTCCTGGGACAGGATTGGGCGGTGGCGTGAATGTCGATGCGATGAGTGGGGATTCGCAGGCGCGTGAGTTCAGTTGGACACAGGAAGATTTCGTCCGTGTTCAGTCGCTGATTTACCAGCGTGCCGGTATCAGTCTGCATGACGGCAAGCACGCCATGGTCTACAGCCGCTTGTCTCGTCGCTTGCGCGAGACCGGTTATCAGAGCTTTCGCGATTACCTGGCTTGGTTGGAGTCCCACGATGGACCGGAGTGGCAGGAGTTCGTCAACGCCCTGACCACCAATCTGACCTCGTTCTTTCGCGAGCAGCATCATTTCGACATCCTTGCCGAGCATCTCAAGTCACACCCGGGACGCGCATGGCAGGTCTGGTGCAACGCCGCCTCAACTGGCGAGGAGCCGTATTCCATCGTCATGAC
This sequence comes from Hylemonella gracilis ATCC 19624, assembly GCF_000211835.1. Classification (GTDB taxonomy): domain Bacteria; phylum Pseudomonadota; class Gammaproteobacteria; order Burkholderiales; family Burkholderiaceae_C; genus Hylemonella; species Hylemonella gracilis. The sequence goes on from NZ_AEGR01000092.1 coordinate 21,263, forward strand.
GGCTTTGGAGGCCTTGGGATCTCAGGCCCATTTCAAGCTTCAAGCCAGTGACATTGATTCCAAGGTGCTCGCGACGGCTGCCCGCGGTGTGTACCGTTTGGAAGCGGCCAAGGGGTTGGATACGGCCCGGTTGCAGCGCTTTTTTCTGAGAGGGAAAGGCGCGAATGCCGGACTGCTGCGCGTCAAGCCTGAACTCCAGCGGATGGTCGAATTCCTTCAGGTCAACTTGATTCGAGACGACTGGCCCTTCAAGGAAGCTTTCGACATTGTGTTTTGCCGCAATGTCATGATCTATTTTGACGCTCAGACCCAGCGTCGTGTGTTGGAGAAGATCCATCGCGTTATGAAGCCGGGAAGCTTGCTTTTTGTCGGTCATTCGGAGAACTTCAACGAATCGCGCGATTTGTTCGTGCTGCGCGGAAAGACAGTCTATGAGCGGCGCTGAACAACGCTTTAAAGGATTTGCGATTGCCAGCGCAATCCCGCGTAACTTGTCCGGGGGCATGCAATGAGCACATCTGCCTTGCGACCCATGACTCAAGGTGGCGCCAAGATTCTTGCGGGTGGTCGAGTTTCCCGCGTGGATGAACTGCGCGCTCAGGCCCGCAAGCCTGGAGAGGCCTCATTTTTTTACGTCGATCACCATTTCCAGTACGACGCCGTCAAGGTCCTGCCGGGTGAGTACTTCGTCACGGGCGAGGATGTTCTGGTCATGACGGTTCTAGGGTCCTGCATTGCTGCGTGCATATGGGACAACAAGGCCCGCCTGGGAGGGATGAATCATTTCATGTTGCCCGAAGGCGAGGATGGCTCTGGCCGTTACGGTTCCTACGCCATGGAACTGTTGCTCAACGAAATGTTCAAGATGGGCGCGCGCCGGGAAACCATGCAAGCCAAGATTTTTGGCGGTGGTGCGGTCATGGCGGGTTTCACCACGATGAATGTCGGCGAGCGCAATACCCAGTTTGTGTTGGACTATCTGGCGGCTGAGCGCATACCGGTGGTGTCGCAGGACGTGCTGGACGTGCATCCGCGCAAAGTGTGCTTTTTTCCTGTGACCGGAAAAGCGCTTGTCAAACGCTTGGCCCATGCGCATCCCGAGGCGCTCGTGGTCGAAGAGCGCAAGGGCAACGCGGTCAATGTGGCCAAGTCGACGGCGGGTGGCTCGGTCGACCTGTTCTGAAACACACCCGCTGGTGTTGGAAGGGGAGACGGTTTGAAGAAGATACGCGTGGTTGTGGTTGATGATTCGGCGCTGGTGCGCAGCCTGCTGGCTGAAATCATCAATCGGCAACGCGACATGGAGTGCGTGGGCGTGGCGAACGACCCGCTGGTGGCACGTGAAATCATCCGCGAGTTGAATCCCGACGTCATCACGCTGGATGTCGAGATGCCGAGGATGGATGGCCTTGATTTCCTGGGGCGTCTGATGCGTCTTCGGCCCATGCCCGTGCTCATGATCTCGACGTTGACCGAGCGTGGTGCCGAGGTGACCATGAAAGCCTTGGAGCTTGGTGCCATCGATTTCGTCGCCAAGCCTCGGATTGGCTTGGCCGAGGGCATCAAAGAACTTGCCGATCAGATCGTCGAAAAAATCCGCGTCGCCGCTTCCGCGCATGTCAAGCGCGCCCTACCGCAACCTGCTCCCGCGCGCGCGGCGGGTTCTCCGGAAGCTGCGGGTGTTGCGCCTCCTCCTGCCAAATTGCTGGGGCGTGTGTCCACGGAAAAGCTGATTTGCATCGGTTCATCCACCGGAGGCACGGAGGCCGTTAAGGAAATCCTGATGCGCATGCCGGCTGACGCGCCAGGCATCTTGGTGACCCAGCACATGCCCCCGGGCTTCACGACCAGTTTTGCGGCGCGCTTGAACGGCCTGTGTCAAATCACCGTCAAGGAGGCGGAGGACAGGGAGCGCATCCTTCCTGGGCACGCCTACATCGCTCCGGGGGGCCGTCATTTGCGCATCGATCGCAGTGGCGCTAACTACATCGCGATTGTCGAGGATGGTGAACCGGTCAATCGCCATAAACCGTCTGTAGATGTGTTGTTTCACTCCTGTGCGCAGGTGGTCGGACCCAATGCCTTCGGCATCATGCTGACCGGCATGGGTAACGATGGCGCCAAAGCCATGCGTGAGATGAAAGATGCCGGTAGCTACAACTACGTGCAGAACGAGGCTACCTGCGTGGTGTTTGGCATGCCTCGTGAAGCCATCGCCCATGGTGCGGCGGACGAGGTGCTCCCTTTGCTCGAGATCGCCCCTGCTTTGTTGAGCCGCTTGCGCAGTGGTGGCGGGGACCGCTACCGTGTCTGAGATCGTTGCCGTCGGTGCAGGCAAGTCGCTGCCTACGCCTCTCAACCGTCTATTCGCGCAGGGACAGAAACTCCCAGCGCGACATTGCTTCCGTCAACTCTTCGTCGATCTGTGCATCCCGTTGATGCAGTTCGGCGGCCCGTCTCGGGTCGGTGCTGTAGATCTGACCCGCGGACAGTTCTTCGCGCAGGGCTAACTGCTCTTGTTCCAGGCGCTCGATGAGGTCGGGCATGGTCTCTAGCTCACGGCGCTCCTTGTAGCTGAGTTTGCTCCCACGTTGAGAGACAGGAGTGTGCGCCACGCTGGCTTGCTCCTGAGCATCCGGTGGTCGGCTGCTCGTTGCCAGGTTCGAGCTCCGAGATTCCATGGAGCGCTTGGACTGAGTGAGCCAGTCTTCCACGCTGCCTTGGTACTCCTGCCACCGCCCGTCGCCTTCGTGGGCGATGATGCTTGTGACGACCTGATCGAGAAAACTGCGGTCATGGCTGACCAAGAACACAGTGCCCTGGTAGTCCTGCAGCAACGCTTCCAGCAACTCCAAGGTGTCGATATCGAGATCGTTGGTGGGTTCATCAAGCACCAGCACATTGGCCGGTCGCGCAAACAGCCTGGCCAAAAGCAAACGGTTGCGTTCGCCGCCCGACAAGGAGCGTACAGGGGTGTTGGCCTGGGAGGGGGTGAACAAAAAATCGCTGAGATAGCTTTTGACGTGCTGTTTGCGGCTACCGATTTCCACCCATTCGCTGCCTGGGCTGACGAAATCCTCCAGGGTCGAATTCAGATCGAGTGCGTCGCGCATCTGGTCAAAGTAGGCGACCTGCTGCTTGCTGCCTTGGCGAATTTGTCCTTGGTCTGGTTCGAGTTCGCCGAGGATGAGTTTGAGCAAGGTGGTCTTGCCTGCGCCGTTGGGGCCGATCAGCCCCACTTTGTCGCCGCGCAACAAGGTAGCACTGAAATCCCGGATGACCACATGATCGCCATAGGACTTGCTGACGTGGCTGAGCTCGGCCACCAGTTTGCCGCTAGGGGTGCCGGCGGCAATGTCCATGCGAACACGACCGATCGCTTCGCGGCGCTCGGCTCGCAGAGTTCTCAGGCGTTCGAGGCGTGAGACGCGGCTTTGACTGCGTGTGCGCCGTGCTTCCACCCCTTTGCGTATCCATACCTCCTCCTGCGCCAGAAGCTTGTCGGCTTTGGCTTGAATCACTTCCTCTTGCGCGAGTTGCTCGGCCTTCTGGGCTTGATAGGCCGCGTAGTTGCCCGGGTAACCTCTGATCTGCCCGCGGTCCAACTCGACGATGCGCGTGGTGATGGCATCAAGGAACGCGCGATCGTGGGAAATCACAATCACGCTGCCGTTGAACTCGCGCAGCAGCTGTTCGAGCCACAGGATCGACTCAAGATCCAAGTGGTTGGTGGGCTCATCCAGTAGAAGCACATCGGGCTGCGCCACCAATCCGCGGGCAAGCGCCACACGTTTGCGCATGCCGCCGGAAAGGTTTGATATGTTGGCCTCAGCGGGCAATCTGAGGCGTTGCAACGTTTCGTCCAGGCGCTGTTGCCAGTTCCACCCATCGCGCGCTTCGATCTCGTCTTGGAGTTGGGTCAAATCCCCGTCTCCTTGCGCGTAGCGGGTCGTTAATGCGATCAAGTCGACCAAGCCCTCGCGAACGCCCTCCAGCACGGAGATGCTGTTCGCAGCGAACACAGGTTCCTGCGGTACGTAGGCGAGGCGCAAGCCTTGCCGCAACTGAAGTTCGCCGTCATCCAGCTTCTCCAGTCCCGCAAGAACCTTGAGCAGCGATGACTTGCCTGTTCCGTTGCGGCCTATCAGTCCAACGCGTTCGCCGGGCTCCAAAGAAAAATTGGCGCGGTCCAAAAGGGGTGCGTGGCCAAACGCCAGCGCAGCATTCATCAAAGTGATATCCGACATAAAAGAGCCGCAAGAACGCGAAATTTTTTCCATTAAAGGGCCGATTCTGACTGCTCCTACATCCTGGGTCTGAGCGGCCGGCGCGCCTGACTTTGATTTTTTTTGGGGCCGGATTTGCCAGACGTTAAAACCTCGTGCTATAGTTGCGGTCTTCGCTGCTGACGGCGGTCTTCTTCGGGAAGG
>NZ_AEGR01000091.1 GCF_000211835.1 Hylemonella gracilis ATCC 19624
AAACCCACGAACCTGCCACGACATCCAAAAACATGGGCTGGCGGTCGGTGTTCATGTCCTTGTTCCTCTGGGGTTGCCGCCGTGGGTGGGGCGGTTTGTGACGAAAATCCGGCCTGTGTCAGGCAGGCCTGAAACCAGGCTGAACCCGGCGATGCGACAAGCCGGTTTGCTTTTCCATTTGCTTTTCTATACACACCGCACACAAATGATAATGAATAATTGATAACAACAGCGGATGATGGGCCATCGCGCGGTCCGGTGACCACCATCGGGTTGGGCGATCTTTCACACCCGTCCTGCGCTGTGTTCCAGGCCGGCAGTTCAGCCACCTTTTGTCACCCCGATTCTTGATGCGTCAGGAGAATGTCATGTCCGCTTTCACGCTTCGCCGCGCCTTCCGCGCGCTCCCAGTCCTCGCTGCCATCCTTGCTGCCTCGTCAGCCGTGCCCGCTTTGGCACAGCAACATGCCCATACCCATGGCCGGATGTCGCTGGATGTGGCGGTCGATGCGCAGACCCTCACGCTGGCGATCGAATCGCCGCTGGACGGCTTTCTGGGTTTCGAGCGCGCGCCGCGCACGGACGCTGAACGCAAGCGCGTCTCGGACATGGTGGCTCGCCTGAACGCGGCCCAGCAACTGTTTGTGCCCGACCCGGCCGCCGAATGCACTCTGTCGAGCGTCACGATGAGCTCGGCCGTGCTCGGTCTGGGCGAGCCGAAGAAGGAGGAGGATCACCCACAAGGTCACGGTCACGACGACACGAAGCGCGCCGATGGCAAAAAAGGCCACGCCGACGACGATCACGCCGACATCGATGTGGACATCGTCTTCAACTGCGCCAAAGCGTCCCAGGCCCGCTTCATCGACGTGAAGCTGTTCGACGCCTTCAAGCGCATCCGCGCCATCGACGCGCAGGTCGCCACGCCCCAAGGCCAGTTCAAGCGCAACCTGCGGCCGGACGCGGCCCGCCTCAACCTGGTACGTTGAACCTGCGCCATGACCTCCCCCATCCTTGAGTTGAAAGACCTGCGCTTCGCCTGGCCGCGCGATGAGCGCGACTGCCTGGACATCGCCGACTTCGCCGTCGCGCCCGGCGAAACCGTGTTCTTGCACGGCCCCAGCGGTTGCGGCAAGAGCACGCTGCTGTCGCTGATGGCCGGCGTGCTGCTGCCCCAGTCCGGACGCGCCGCGCTGCTCGGCACCGACTGGGGTGCCCTGCGCCCGATGGCGCGCGACCGTCACCGCGTGGACCATGTGGGCTACATCTTCCAGCAGTTCAACCTGCTGCCCTACCTCACCGCACTAGACAACGTGCTGCTGCCTTGCCGTTTCTCCGAGCGGCGCCGTGACGCGGCCGCGCAGGCCAACGGCTCCTTGCTGGCAGCGGCGCAGCATTGGCTCGCCGGGATGGGGCTGGACGCTTCGGTCTGGAGTCGAGCGGCGCACACCCTGTCGGTCGGCCAGCAGCAACGCGTGGCCGCCGCGCGCGCGCTGATCGGCCAGCCCAACCTGGTGATCGCCGACGAGCCGACTTCGGCCTTGGACGAAGACCGCCGCAACGCCTTCCTCGACCTGCTGCTGTCGGCCTGCGCTCGCGCGGGCAGCGCCTTGGTGCTGGTCAGCCATGACCGGCGCATCGCGGCGCGCTTCGGTCGGCAGGTGCTGCTGCCCGCGATCAACCGGGCCGCGCGCCCCGAGGAGGCCCTGGCATGACCCGCGGTTTTCTGATCGGTCTGGCCTGGCGCAGTGCCTGGAACCGGCGTTTCACCCTGGCGCTGACGGTCTGCTCCATCGCCCTGTCCACGTTCATGCTGCTGGGCGTGGAACGCGTGCGCACCGATTTGCGTGGCAGTTTCTCTTCTGCTGTCTCCGGCACCGACCTGATCGTCGGGCCGCGCACGGGCTCCATCCAGCTCTTGCTCTATGCCGTTTTCCGCGTGGGCGCGGCCACCAACAACATCCGCTGGAGCAGCATCGAGGCGCTGCAGCAGCTGCGCGGCGTGGCTTGGGTCGTGCCGCTGTCCCTGGGTGATTCGCACCGGGGCTTCCCGGTGCTGGGCACCACCACGGCGTACTTCGACCATTTCCGTCATGGTGAGCAGCAGCCCCTGCGGCTGCGGGACGGCACGCGCTTCCAGGACTTGTACGACGCGGTCATCGGCGCGGAGGTCGCGGACCAGTTGGGCTACCGCGTGGGACAGCGCATCACCCTGGCCCATGGCACCGGCGAGATCAACCTGTCCGACCACGCGGACAAGCCTTTCACGGTGGTGGGCGTGCTCGCGCGCACCGGCACCCCGGTGGACCGCACGGTGCACATCAGCCTGGAGGCGATGGAAGCCCTGCACGTGGACTGGATGGCGGGCATGCCGCTGCCAGGAATGCACGTCAGCGCCGAGGAGGCGCGGCGCATGAACCTGCAGCCCCGCAGCGTCACCGCCGCATTGGTGGGATTGCAAAACCGCGCCGCGGTGTTCTCGGTGCAGCGCCAGGTGAACAACTTCGGTGGTGAGCCCTTGATGTCCATCCTGCCGGGCGTGGCGCTCGACGAGCTCTGGGACGTGGTGGGCGCCGGTGAACGGGCGCTGATGCTGATGTCCGGACTGGTGGCCCTGGTCAGCATGGCGGGTCTGATGTCGGTCGTGCTGGCGGGCCTGAACGAGCGGCGGCGTGAGCTGGCGGTGCTGCGCGCAGTCGGCGCCAGCCTGCGCCACGTGCTGCTGCTGCTGACGCTCGAAGGCCTGCTGATGACCTTGGTGGGCACCGGCTTGGGCATCGCGGCCTTGTCGGCCTGCGTGTTGGCGCTCGGCCCGTGGTTGCAAGCGGATTTCGGACTGACGCTACAGTTGTCGCAGCCCACGCTCATGCAAGGTTGGCTGCTCGCCGGTCTGCTGCTCGCGGGTTGGGTCGCCAGCCTGCTGCCAGGCTGGCGCGCGTACCGTTTGTCCCTGGCCGACGGCCTGTCACCGAGAGTCTGATCCCACCATGTTGCGAGCCCATGCATCCGCCTTCATCCAAGCCACGCTGCGCGGCGCTGCCGTGGTCTTGCTCGCGCTGGGCGCGCTGTCGCACGGCGCACGCGCCGCCGACTATGCGGAACTGAAATGGGAGGAACTGGTACCGCAAGACTGGAATCCGGCCGACTCATTCCGCGACCTGCAACATTTGATGGGCCTCCCTGATTCGGACGACCGAGTGCAGGAACTCTACGACCGCATGCGCAAGGTCTGGGACGAAGCGCCGACGGTGCCCACGCTCAAGGGCAAGGCGGTGAAGGTCCCTGGGTTCATCGTGCCCTTGGAGCGCAGCGCGGATGGGCTGCGTGAGTTCTTGCTGGTGCCATACTTCGGCGCCTGCATCCACACGCCACCGCCGCCCGCCAACCAGATCATCCACGTGCGCTCGAAGACACCACTCAAGGGTTTCGAAAGCATGAGCGCGGTCTGGGTCAGCGGCACACTGAGCCTGGAGCGCACCGGCTCCGACATGGGCGCGAGTGGCTACAGTCTGCAGGCCGCGCGCGTCGTCAAATACACCGGCAAATGAACCCGTCCTTGCTGGCACCGCTGGTGCCCTGAGGCCCAGCACCGCACACCCAAAGACCTGACCACCTCGCACAAACACGCCATGGAACGTTCCACCCGTCAACGCCAAGCGATCCGCACGGCCCTGGAAGCCGCCGGTCGCCCCTTGCTGCCCGTGGAAATCCAGCTCGCCGCTCAGCACGAGGTGCCCGCGCTGGGCCTGGCCACGGTCTACCGCAACCTCAAGCAGCTGGTGGAGTCCGACGAGATTCAGCCGGTGGAGTTGCCGGGCGAACCGCCCCGCTACGAGCTGAGAGGCCACAAGCACCACCACCATTTCCGCTGCCGCGATTGCCAACGGGTGTTCGACGTGCACGCCTGCCCGGGCAATATGCAAAAGCTGGCCCCCCGGGGTTTCGTGGTGGATGACCACGAACTGACCTTGTACGGCTCCTGCAGCGACTGCCGCCAGCAAGCACGCGCGGCGACGCGCGGCTCGGCCCACGCTTGAGCAGCGCGCCAGGGAAACCAGGTCAAGAAAGACGCTGAACCGCCGATAACAGGGACTGAACCCGCGGCATGACGGGGAAGGATTGTTCAGTGTCTGTTTCGAGCATCACCACCGGTGCGCCGCCAGCCACGAGCGAGCGCATCAAGACAGCCGGGCCGACGAACTCCACGGCCCGCACAGAATCGGAGGAGCCTGCGCGCGCCACTTCCGACACCAGCGCTAGCGCCAGTGACAAGAGCGTGTATGTGGATCTTTCACCCGTGGCACGCATGTTCTCTGCCCAGGGCGGGGGACCAGCAGGTGCGGCGGGCAATTCCGACATCGACGAAAGCGATCTGCCCTCCGTGGTGAAGGACCTGCTGAAACGCATCCGAGAGCTGAAGCAAAAACTGCAGGAGCTACAACAGCAGATGCGGCAAGTCCAGTCCGACGCCAGCCTGAGCCCGGAACAGCGGCAAACGAAACTACAGCAATTGCAGGCGCAGATTCAAGCCACATCGGCAGCTCTGTCCACGGCCAACAGTGCCTTGGGCAAGGCCGTGAAGCAGCAGAACCTGAGCCCGGACCAGTTGACCGAGGTGGCTTCTTTCCTCGCCGCCTGAGCGGCTGACAAAGGCCCGGCGCCTAGAACGTCTCCCACTCTTCGCTTGCGCCTGCGGCGGTCGCAGGCGACTTCGCCGACTCGGCCGGCAAGGCAGGCGGAGTTTTGGGAGCGGCGGCAACGGCAGGCTTGACAGATACGGACGGGTGGCTCGCGGCTGGCGTGGCGCCGACGGCCCGCGTTCCCGTGGCACGCGCGGGCTCGCGAGCGGACGACGTGTGCTGGACGGGCCTCGGTGTCGACAAGGCCTGAGCGTGCACCGGCATCGGTCCGAGCGCACTTGCGCGCAGCTCAGCTCCATGCGCGAGCTTGAACACGGCAACGGCGTCCACCAACTCTCTGGCCTGGGTCTTGAGGCTATTCGCCGCAGCCGACATCTCCTCCACCAAGGCCGCGTTCTGCTGCGTCACTTGGTCCATCTGCTGCACGGCCTCGCCGATCTGCGCGACGCCCTGGCTTTGCTCGGTGCTTGCCGCGCTGATGTCGCCCATCAAGTCCGTCACGCGGCGAATGCTGTGCACCACCTCCTGCATGGTGCTGCCCGCCTGGTCCACCAAGGCGGCGCCCGCGTCCACACGGGTCACGCTGTCGGAAATCAAGGCCTTGATTTCCTTGGCCGCTTCCGCGCTGCGGCCCGCCAAGTTGCGCACCTCGCTGGCCACCACCGCGAACCCCCGTCCCTGTTCACCAGCGCGCGCGGCCTCCACCGCCGCGTTGAGCGCCAGGATGTTGGTCTGGAAGGCGATGCCGTCGATCACACTGATGATGTCGGAAATCTTCTTGCTCGATTCGCTGATGCCCTTCATGGTCTCCACCACCTGCGTGACCACCTCTCCGCCCTGAACGGCGACGGAAGAAGCCTTCTGCGCGAGCTGGTTCGCCTGTCGAGAGTTGTCAGCGTTCTGCGTGACGGTGGACCCGAGCTCTTCCATGGACGCGGCGGTCTCTTCCAGAGAACTGGCCTGGCTCTCGGTGCGCGCGCTCAGATCCTGATTGCCCTGGGCAATCTGGGCGCTGGCCGTGGCGACCGACTCCGAGCCCTGGCGCACGATGCCCACCACCTTGGACAGGCTTTGCTGCATGGCACCAAGCGCCTGCAGCAACTGCCCCGTTTCGTCACGCCGCGTGGATTTGACCTCACGGCTGAGGTCACCTGCGGCGACGGCCTGCGCCAAGTTAACAGCTTCCTCGATGGGACGGGTGATGGAACGGACGATCCACACCCCCAGGCTAAAGGCCACCACCAGCGCGATCACGATGGCCACCGCCACGGAGACGCGCAAGGTCTCCACCTCCGAAATCGCGGTCTCACCCGCGTCATGTGACAGGGACTTCTGAAACTCAATCTGCTGGTCCAAGGTCTTGAGATAGGCCAACTGAACCGGCCTCACATCCGAGAGCAGATAGGCAATGGCGGCGTCGCGCTGACCGTCTTGCAACAGCGCGACGTACCGATCCACGCCGTCGCGGAACTTGACGCGCTCGTCCGCTGCGAGCTTCAGCAGTTCGCGGCCCTTGGGTGATTGAACATTGGCGTCCACGCGTGCGACCAGTTCGGTGACCTGGCGGCGTGACTCCGCCAACTCCGCGAGTTCCGCCTTGATTTGATCAGGGTTGGTGAAAATGGCCAGGTTGCGGATGCTGCGCGCCTGCTGATTGACCTCCAAGCGCAGTTCGTTCACCTCCTCGATGATGACCATGCGCCGATTGACGATGTCTTCCAGACCCTTTTGAATGTCGGCTGAGCGCACGATGCTCTGCAGCCCCACACCGATCAACAGCAGCGTCAAGATGGTCAGCGTCAGTGCCAGCCGGGTCCCGATCTTCAGGTGATTGAAATAGTCCATCGCTCCTCCTCATGTCTTCTTGCGATTTGCCAGTCGCGCAGGGCTGGCGCCACGAACACTCGTGCCATGCATGGGAACAAGGTCCCGGCGAGGCCCGATTGAGACTAGTCGGCTGACCATGCCTGCGTAAGGCGGTTCAAACTTTTGAAGTCCGGCCAGCGCAGGCCTGCCCACAGCCTGTGCTAGCGCTGGGTCGATGGATGCTAGGGAGCTTCGAATTCAGGGGCATTGACTCAGGTCAAGCGCAGCCACACAGCGACAAGCTGTCCTGGCGTGGGCGTGCGGCACTGTCGCCGCTCAGATCAGCAAGGAGGCAAGCAAGCGGGGACGGCAAGCCAAGGCAGCGCGATGGTCGCGCCTCGGTAGGCGGGTAGGCGGACAGGCAGGCAGGGCCAACAAACGTCTTGCCGTGGCCCGCCGTGCCAGCGGGCCGATGGCAGTTCGCAGTTCGCAGTTCGCAGTTCGCAGAGCGACCTTGGGTCAGAAGCTTTCCCAGCT
>NZ_AEGR01000090.1 GCF_000211835.1 Hylemonella gracilis ATCC 19624
GCGCCCGCCGAGTCATGGGGGCGCGGGGGGTGCGGAAAGTCCACGCAACCCGGCTCGATGCCTTTGATTCCAGCGGCGAGCCTGACGCCGCGCGACTCGTGGACAATCCCACGGCGGTGGGGGGTTCTGAGGTGCGGTGGTCATGGGCGGCGGATTCTGAGGCGTCTGCTCCGCCGTCCGCAGACCGGTTGGCGAGCCTGCTTGCTCCCGTGGCTTGGCCGCGAGTCGAGCTTCTGCTCAGCCATGCGGCCGCCAGCGGTGCCCTGGTTCAAGCGTTGTGTGACACCGATGGGGCACGGCGCTTGGGGGTGCCCCCCCTGCGCGGACTGGTGGTGGCGGCCACGGGCAATGGCACCTTGCATCGGGAACTGGAAGCCGCTTTGCACCATGCACAGTCGCGCGGGGTACGGGTATTGATCGCCACCCGCTGTGCCGAAGGCGGGTTGAGGGCGGGTCATTCCGCGTCGATGGGGGAGGGCCTGGGCTTCGCGACCACCGACCTGAGCCCGGTCAAGGCCCGCCTGTCGTTGATGCTGGAACTGCTGGATGAGCACTGACTTCGCGGCGGGCATCGTGTCCAGCGCCTGGGCCTATCCGGCGCTGGAAGTCCTGCATCTGAGCGGTGTCGCCTTGCTGTTGGGCAATCTGGTGCTGCTTGAGATGCGGGTGTTCGGCTGGGGCGTGGGCTTGCCCGCGCGCGATCTGGCAAGACTGGCGTTGCCGCTCGCGGTGATTGGATTCGGTTTGGCCGCCGTGTCTGGCCTGCTGATGTTTTCCACCCAAGCGGCGGAGCTGATCGCCAACCGCGCATTCACCTTCAAGATGCTGTTGTTAATGTTGGCGGCGTGTAATGCGGGCTGGTTCCACGGTCGGTCTTCTCTCGACAAGCTGGACGCACTCGCGCGAGTGCAGATGGTTTTGTCCACCTTGATTTGGTTGGCCGTGCTGGGCTGCGGCCGTTGGATCGCCTACGTGTGATCCACGGCATGGGTACACACCTGTCTGGAGGAGAAGTTCCATGCAACGTCGTCACTTTGTGCTTGCCACGCTCACGCTGCCCGCCATCGCACAGGCGCATCACGGCTGGAGCAGTTTTGACCAGCAGCGCCCTCTTTGGCTGCATGGCCGCGTGGTCAGTGTGCGCTGGCAGAACCCTCACGCTGAACTCGTGCTGGAGCGGCCTGCCACGCCCAGTCTTCCCCCCGATTTGAAGCAACGCCGACTGCCCGCCCAGAGCGCGCCGGTGGACGGAGCCGCCTTGCTGGCGCAGGCCCAGTTACCGCGCCGCCAGGATCGGCGCTGGGAAGTCGAATTGGCCCCGCTCTCGCGCATGAACGCCTGGGGCGTCACGCCGCTCAAGGCGGGCGACGAGGTCGGTGTGCTGGGATTCACCTTCGCCGAGGAAAAGGGGGCGGCGCTTCTGCGGGCGGAATATCTGTTCGTGGGCGACGCCGTGTACGGTCTGCGATCCAGCCCGATGTGAGGGCCTGGCTGGTGCCGGAGTTCGGGGCGCCGTCATCGCGGCAGTTGCTCAGAATCCAAAATGCTGTATAAAATATCAGATACTGATTAAAAAATCAGTGTTTGAATCTGGACGACATCCTTTCGCGTCCAGTCGGCAACCCTTAGGAAGTCAACCCATGAGCCTTGAAATCAACACCCTGAGCCTGGAGCAATTGGAAGCGCAGAAGGCCAGCTACGAAAAACGCATCGCCGAATTGCGCCAGCAGGAGCGTGACGCCGCGCTGCAGACCGTGCGCGAGTTGGTGGCCAAGCACAAGTTCACGGCGAAGGAAATCAGCCAGCCCACGGCCAGCGCGCAGTCCGCCGATGCCGTCGAGCCGAAGTATAGGAACCCCGAAACCGGTGAAACCTGGTCGGGTCGCGGTCGGGCGCCGGCCTGGCTGGAAGGCGCGAACAAGGATGAGTTCTTGGTCGCTACGGCCTGATTGTCTATTTGCGCATCAAAAGCAGAAGACCCGCGTAACTACTGTGCGGGCCTTCTGTTTCTGATGTGACCAATTATTCTTTATGGTTTGAGTCCCCAGGGCACGATTAACAAAATCGTCCATGGATATGTGGCAAAAAGGGCGATACCACCAACAAAAATCAAAGGGAAGACAGCTTGCGACTGTTCCTGCTTTTTTTGCGAATCCTCAACTGTGATCGAATCGATCTGCCCGATTTTCACGGGTACTGTTGTGCTGTCGAATTCACTGAGCAGATATCTTCTGCCCTCAGTGTTGTGTTTGGGAATGACGTGGTTGTAATAGATGCGTCCCGAAGAGCTGGTTTGGTATCCCAAAGCGAAAGCCTGCTGTTTCTGCTGTTCGGATGCGTCATCTGTCAATCTGGTTTGAATTCGTGCATAAGTTTTTCCACCTTGCAGGATGGAAAGGCTAGCACCAGAAAAGCCTTCATAGATCTGAATAGCTAAGTGATCTTTGAAGTCAGATTCCAATGATTGAAGAAGAGTTGGGGGCATCTCAAATACATACACGTATTCCGATGTCTTGCCGCGAATCACGAATTGACGATGATCGGAGGTGATCATCAGTTCTGGAGACTCTTCGGTATATCGAGTTACTGATGCACATGCAGATAGCAAACTTGCGGCCCCACAACAGACTATCAAATTAAGTAACGACCATAATTTGTTCATTTGCATTTTGTGATCGTCTGTTGGAGATTTCGAATACTTAAGTTTGCTTTCTTTGAGCCATTAAAACAAAAGCCGCAGTGACAAATTACGGCTTTTAAGTGGGGAAGGAAGTAATAAATTCTCAGGCTTCCAATGCCTGCAGCGCCCGCTGCGTGATCTCGTCCACGCTGCCCAACCCGCTGATCTTGCGGTACTTGGGCGCGGCAGCCGGGTCTTTGGCGGCCCACTGGCTGTAGTAGTCGACCAGTGGACGCGTCTGCGCGCTGTAGACGTCCAGGCGCTTCTTGACGGTCTCTTCCTTGTCGTCGTCGCGTTGCACCAGGGGCTCGCCCGTGATGTCGTCCTTGCCTGCCGCGATCGGCGGGTTGAACTTGATGTGATAGGTGCGGCCCGAGGCCGGGTGCGAGCGGCGCCCGCTCATGCGTTCGATGATGGCGTCGAAGGGCACGTCGATTTCCAGCACGTAGTCCAGCTTTACGCCCGCAGCCTTCATGGCCTCGGCTTGAGGAATGGTGCGCGGAAAGCCATCGAACAGAAAACCCGGCGCGCAGTCCGGCTGAGCGATACGTTCCTTCACGAGGTTGATGATCAGATCATCGCTGACCAAACCGCCCGACTCCATCACGGCCTTGGCTTGGAGTCCCAGAGGCGTCCCCGCCTTGACGGCCGCGCGCAGCATGTCGCCGGTCGAGATCTGCGGGATGCCGTATTTTCTGCAGAGAAAGGCCGCTTGCGTGCCCTTGCCGGCGCCGGGGGCGCCCAACAGGATCAGTCTCATGGGATGTCCTCGGGAAGAGTTGTGACGCGGGCAGAGCACCACAAGGGTGCAGCCTGCGGGGGATGCTCGAGGATAGCATGGCGAACCAAGCTCACCGGGCTCGCGGGCCGCACTCAGGGTAATCCTCGGGGCGTGGCCTCAATGCGCAAACAGACGGCGCACTCGTTCCAAATCCTCGGGTGTGTCCACGCCAGGCCCCGGCGCGTCTTGAGTGATGTGCACCGCGATGCGGTGACCATGCCAGAGCGCGCGTAGCTGCTCCAGGGCTTCGCTGTTTTCAATGGGTGCCGCCGCGAGCTTGGGGAACTGGCGCAGGAAACCCACGCGGTACCCGTAGATGCCGATGTGACGCAGCGGCGTGGCGAACTTGTCGCCCACCGGTGGGAGATCCCGCAGCCCCTGCGCGAAACCGTCGCGCCACCAGGCAATCGGGGCGCGGCTGAAATAAAGCGCCAGGCCACGCGCGTCGAGCACGACCTTGACCACGTTGGGATTGCCGAACTCCGAGGCATCGTGAATGGGATGTGCTGCAGTGCTCATGCTGGCTTCCGGTCGCTGTGCCAAAAGATCGGCCACGGCCTGGACCAGGGCAGGGTCAATCAGCGGCTCATCGCCCTGCACATTCACGACGGTGGCCTGATCAGGCAGGCCGAGTTGTTCGCAGGCTTCAGCCAGCCGGTCGCTACCGCTCGGATGATCGGCACGTGTGAGGATGGCTTGCACGCCATGGTGCGCGCAGGCTTGCTGGATGCTGGCGTGGTCCGTGGCCACGACGACGCGTACATCGCCCGGCAGGCCGCCGCGCACGCGCTGCGCCACGCGCACGATCATAGGCAGGCCAGCGATGTCGGCCAGGGGCTTGTTGGGCAGGCGGGACGAGGCGAGCCGCGCGGGAATCAGGACGGTGGTGTCAGACATCGGAACAAGGTTCAGTGAAGGGGCGCTGTGGCCCGGGGCTCATCGTTCGAGCTCTTCGTCGGACAGCGTCCGAGCTTCGCTCTCCAGCAGCACGGGGATGCCATCACGGATCGGATAGGCCAAACGCGCGCTGCGTGAGCGCAGTTCTTGTTTGTCGCGGTCGTACTCCAGCGGCCCCTTGGTCACGGGGCAGACCAGCAGTTCCAGCAAACGGGTGTCCAGGCTCATGGTGTGGGTGCGACGGTGGCGCGAGTTTCAATCAGTGTAAGTGGATGATAGATGCGCCGAGAAGGCGGCGTGAAGCAGGCGGTCGAACTCGTTCAAGAAGGCTGGGGGCAGATCGAAGACCAAGGGCACGGCGAGCGCCTCGGGGCAAACCGCCCACAGCTTCGCGGCATCCTTTTCAGTGCACAGCACCGTGACGGGGCCGGACCTGAATTCTTCGCGCAACGTGGTGAGCCAGTGCTCGTAGTCCGACGGACCCGCGTGATCGGGCAGGGCGTCCGTGCGTGCCAATACCAAGCCACGGGCCTGCAGCATCTCGAAGAAGGCCTGGGGCTGGGCGGTTCCCGCCACGGCCACCAGGGTGCCCCGCAGGCTGTCCAATGCGACGACGCGGCCGCTGGCATCGCTGGCCGTGTTCGCGAGGGCGCGCCGTGCCGCATGGCCAGTGAATGCTGGTTGTTGCCCTGTGTGCAGGACCAAGTCCACATACCTTGGCCAGGGCTCGCGCAGGGGGCCGGCGGGCAGCAACAGTCCATTGCCCAGACCCAGGTCGCCAAAGACGCAAATTTCAATGTCGCGTGCCAGGGCCAGGTGCTGCAGGCCATCGTCGCTGAGAAGGATATTGACCTGCGGGTACGCCGCCAGCAAGGCACGGGCCGCATCGATGCGCCGCCGTGCGACGAAGACGGGCACCTGGGTGCGTCGACGCACCAGCGCGGGCTCGTCGCCGACCTCTGCCACCGGGCTGTCGGACCGAACCTCGCGGCAATCTCCACCATCGGCGGATTTGCGGCGCCCATAGCCACGCGAGATCACGCCGGGTTTCAATCCGCGCGCCCGCAAGTGCTCCACCAGGGCGATGACGGTGGGGGTCTTGCCGCCGCCTCCGGCGACCACGTTGCCCACCACGACCACCAGCACGGGCGCGGCATGGCGCTTGAGCATGCCGCTCAGGTACAGGCCCTGGCGCAAGCGCACCAGCAGTCGCATCAACAGCGACAGCGGCCACAGCGTAAGCATCGCGCAACGGTCTCGCCAAGCGCGCGGCTGATCAGTCCGGGGGGCTTGCCAAAAGGCGGGCGCGCGCATGGGGTGGGCAGGAGAAAGGAACAGGAGAAGGGGGCGCGAGAGTGCCTGCGCTCAGCGCCCCGCGGATTGAGGCGATTGCGCCGCGAAAGTGATCTGCGAAAGGCCCACGTAGCGCGCAGCCTCCATGGCACTGACCACCGACTGGTGGCGCGCGTTGGCGTCCGCGCTGATGATCAGCACGGCGTCCTTGCCGTTGGCGGCGCTGCCCATGGTCTGGCGCAGCGCGGCGATCAAATCCTGCACATTGCGCCCAGGCAAAGGCGCGCGGTTGATGCTGTAGCCGCCCTCGCTGTTGATGGTGATCAGGATTTCTCGGGGGCGGTCTCGCGGTGACTCCGCGTCCGCCGTGGGCAGGCGCAGGTTCATCTCGGTGAACTTGTTGTAGGTGGTCGAGAGCATCAGGAAGATCAGGATCACCAGCAGCACGTCGATGAAGGCGATCAGATTGATTTCGGGCTCTTCGCTGGCGGAACGCGAGTGACGACGCAGATGGATGCGCATGGCGGGGTGTTTCCGAGGCAGTTGCGGTCAGACGCTGGCGTTGTGAGCGTTGCCTTGCCGCAGCGCCACCAGATGCTGCACCAGGCGTTCTCCCGCGAGCTCCAGCGCGAGCAAATGGGAGTCAACGCGAGCGCGGAAATAACGCCAAAACACCAGGGTCGGGATCGCGATCACCAGACCAAAGGCGGTGTTGTAGAGGGCGATGGAAATGCCATGCGCCAGCTGCGCGGGGTTGCCGCCGCCGCTGGCATTGGTCGGGGCCTGCGAGCCGAAGATTTCGATCATGCCAATCACGGTGCCGAACAGGCCCAACAAGGGCGCGATGGAAGCGATGGTCGCGAGCGCGGAAAGGTAGCGCTCCAGCTTGTGCGCGACCAGTCGGCCACTGTCTTCCACGGCTTCCCGCAGGGCGGTGCGCAGCTCTTCCGCGGTGCTTGCATGCGATTGGGCGGCTTGGGCGGTGCGCAGACCTGAGGCGAGCATTTCGCCCAGGGGGGAGTTCTGCTCAAGCTGCGCGATGACGTCGCTGGAAGGCATGCTGCGGCGCGTGGCCCGCAGCACTTCGTTCAGCAGGTTGGGCGGCGTGACCTTCACGGTCTGCAGGCTGAGCGCCCGTTCGATGACCAGGGCGAGTCCGAGGATGGAGCACAGGATCAGCGGCCAGATGGGCCAGCCGGCGGCTTGTATGATCGAAAACAAGAGGGTTCTCCAACGAGGAAAGACACGGTGCACGGGTGTCGTGCTGGCTGCGCGCGAGCCGCCCGTGGGTGCGCGCGAGGCACGAAAGCTGCGCGATTATGGCCCACCCGCCATTGGGCTCAGATCTGGCCCGCGCCGAGGGGCAGAGGGTCTCGGCGGGCTTCAACCAGAAGCCTGTGCCACTGGCCAGACGCCCCCATGGCCGGGGATGGGCCCTGTGGCTTTTGGGTCGTCCGCACCACCCACAGATTCTGTGGATAACTTTGTGGGCAAACCCGTGAGGAGACGCCCCAAGCCGCGTAAATACGTGGCATGCGTCAAAACGATGACAAAACAGGCAGTAAAAAATCAAATGAAATCAAAGGCTTGCACGATGAATTCGTGTTCTGCGCGCCCTGACTCAGGGGTTTTGCGAATGGCGTGCCAACCCTGCGCCGTGTGGAGTAGTCCCACGCCGGGGGCCCCGGCAGTCACGCCAGAGGATTCAAGTTCCACGCGGTGTGGCGGGGCATGGCGGACGTCCAGAAGGCGTGCGGACTGATGTCTGAGTCGGTCTTTGCAGCATCCACGCCGCGCATCTGGCAGGTTGGGGCGCTGTGCCGCGCCGTTGCTGACACACTGGACGCGCGCTTCAATCCTGTCGCGGTGCGCGGCGAAATCTCGGGCTACAACCTCGCCGCGAGCGGACACGCCTATTTCACGCTCAAGGACCCGAATGGGCGCGATGGTGGTCAACTCCGGTGCGCCATGTTCCGCCGCGCCGCCAGCTTGCTGGATTTCGCGCCCCGCGAGGGCGATCAGGTCGAGGTCCGGGGGCGTCTGTCCGTCTATGAGGCCCGCGGCGATCTCCAATTGATCGTAGAAAGCATGGCTCGCGCGGGTGCGGGCACCTTGTTCGAGCAGTTCTTGCGTCTGAAGGCCAAGCTGGAAGCCGAGGGACTGTTCGATCCTGGGCGCAAGCGGGCGTTGCCGCGTTTGCCCCGTGGGATCGGCGTGGTCACCTCCTTGGGAGCGGCGGCCCTGAGGGATGTCGCGACCGCCTTGAACCGCCGCGCCCCGCATGTGCCCGTGTGCATCGCGCCCGCCGCCGTGCAGGGGGGGGCGGCCCCCGGTGAGCTGGTCGCGGCCTTGCAGCGCTTGTACGCTCTGGCCGCGCGGGGCGAGATCGATGTGATCCTGTTGGTGCGCGGCGGGGGCTCCATCGAGGATTTGTGGGCCTTCAACGATGAGCAACTGGTGCGCACGATGGCCCGCAGTCCAGTGCCCGTGATCAGTGGCGTGGGCCATGAGACCGATTTCACTCTGGCGGATTTCGTGGCCGACCTGCGCGCGCCCACGCCCACGGCCGCGGCCGAGCTGGCTGCGGAGCCCCAGGCTAACTGGCTCGGCGCCTTGGCCTTGCTGCAGAAGCAGCTGCGCGACGCCGTGCAGGACCGCCTGGATGTGGCGTCCCAGCGCCTCGACCTGGCCTTGGGCCGCCTTGGCCGTCCTTCGGCCAGGCTCGCACGTCAGCGTTTGCGCGTCAACGGTCTGGGGCTGAGCCTGCAACACGCGGCGGCGCGCCTCTTGTTGCTGCTGCGCCAAACCCTGCAGCGTCGCGCCGACGCCTGGCCCCAGATGGTTCGGCGCGATATGCAATTGCGCCGCCAGCGCTTGGAGCATGCGGCCCTGCGTCTGCAGTTGCTGGACCCCTCCCTGGTCCTGCAGCGGGGCTATGCCTGGCTGACCGACGCCGACGGCCGCGCGGTGACGCGAGCGGCTCAGACCCATGCGGGGCAATCGCTGCATGCGACTCTCGCCGACGGTGTCGTGCCCGTGCTTGTGCGGGCTGACACTGACGGGACGCTCGGTTCCCGGCAGGAGCAGGAGCGATGAGCAGCGCCGTGAGCAGGGTTATGGGGTGGGCCATTCCCGGGCGCTGAAATTAATTTCCTACAATCAATGTCCGCTTTCGATCCCGTTTCATCCACAACAACGCGAGGAACCACCATGGAACACACCCTGCCCCCCCTGCCTTATGCCATTGACGCCCTGGCACCGCATTACTCCAAGGAAACGCTGGAGTTCCACCATGGCAAGCACCACAACGCCTATGTGGTGAACCTGAACAACTTGCAGAAGGGCACGGAGTTCGAAAGCAAGACGCTTGAGGACATCGTCAAGACGTCCAGCGGTGGCATCTACAACAACGCTGCTCAAATTTGGAACCACACGTTCTTCTGGAACTGCATGAAGCCCAACGGCGGCGGTGAGCCCACGGGCGCTCTGGCGGCCGCCATCACGAAGAAGTGGGGCAGCTACGCCGCCTTCAAGGAAGCGTTCGTGAAAAGCGCGGTGGGCAACTTCGGCTCGGGCTGGACCTGGCTGGTCAAGAAGGCCGACGGTTCGGTGGACATCGTCAACACGGGCGCGGCTGGAACGCCGCTGACCACGGCTGATAAAGCCCTGCTGACCGTGGACGTGTGGGAGCACGCCTACTACATCGACTACCGCAACCTGCGCCAGAAGTTCGTCGAAACCTTCTTCGACAAGCTCGTGAACTGGGATTTCGCGGCCAAGAACTTCGCCTGATCGCGCGAGCTGCCCCTCAGCTGGGCAGACCCCCAAGGGCCTGCGGGGCAACCCCGACAGGCCCTTTTTGCTGCCCGCCGGATGCCCAGCGGCCGGAGGCTTTTACAATGTGAGCGTACGTTCCTTACTGGGAAAACCACCCGAGACATCTCCATGAGCACTCCGACCATCATCTACACGCTGACCGACGAAGCCCCGTTGCTGGCGACGGCGTCCTTCCTGCCCATCATCCGCACCTTCGCCGCGCCCGCGGGCGTGAAGGTGGACACCAGCGACATTTCGGTGGCCGGCCGCATCATTGGCGAGTTTTCCGACTTCCTCACGCCCGAACAGCGCACGCCCAATACCCTGGCCGAGCTGGGCAAGAAGACCCTGGAGCCGGATGCGAACATCATCAAGCTGCCCAACATCAGTGCCTCCATCCCGCAACTGAAGGCCGCGATCAAGGAACTGCAGGGCAAGGGCTACAAGGTGCCGGACTATCCGGACGAGCCCAAGACTGACGAAGAAAAGAAGATTCGCCAGCGCTACGCCAAGGTGTCGGGCAGCGCGGTGAACCCCGTGCTGCGCGAGGGCAACTCCGACCGCCGCGCGCCACTGGCCGTCAAGAACTACGCGCGCAAGAACCCGCACAGCATGGGCAAGTGGTCGGCGACGAGCAAGAGCCATGTTTCGCACATGAGCAGCGGTGATTTCTACGGCAGCGAGAAATCCGCGCTGATCGCCAAGGCCGGTAGCGTCAAGATCGAGCTGATCGCCAAGGACGGCGCGCGCACCGTGCTCAAGGAAAGGACACCCGTGCTCGCCGGCGAACTGATCGACGCCTCGGTGATGAGCAAGAAGGCGCTGGCGACCTTCCTTGAAGCCCAGGTGGCCGAGGCGAAGGCTCAAGGTGTGCTGTTCTCGGCCCACTTGAAGGCGACCATGATGAAGGTCTCTGACCCCATCATCTTCGGCCAGGTGGTCGTGGCCTATTACAAGGACGTGCTGGCCAAGTACGACGCCGACCTCAAGAAGATTGGCTTCAATCCCAACAACGGCATCGGCGACCTGTACGCCCGCCTCAAGGATTTGCCCGAAGCGACCGCCAAGGACATCGAGGCGGACATCCAGGCGCTTTATGCCAAAGGCCCAGGCCTGGCCATGGTCAACTCGGACAAGGGCATCACCAACCTGCATGTGCCCAGCGACGTGATCGTCGATGCCTCCATGCCCGCAATGATCCGCAACAGCGGCCAGATGTGGGGCGCGGATGGCAAGTCCTACGACACCAAGGCCGTGATCCCCGATCGCTGCTACGCTGGCATCTACCAGGCCACGATCGACGATTGCAAGGCCAATGGCGCGCTTGACCCGGTGACCATGGGCAGCGTGCCCAACGTGGGTCTGATGGCTCAGGCCGCCGAGGAATACGGTTCGCACGACAAGACCTTCCAGATCCCCGCTGACGGCGTGGTGCGCGTCAGCGACGAGTCCGGCGCGGTGATTTTCGAGCATCCGGTGGAGGTGGGTGACATCTGGCGCATGTGCCAGACCAAGGACGCCGCCATCCAGGACTGGGTCAAGCTCGCCGTCACGCGCGCGCGCGCCAGCGGCACGCCCGCCGTGTTCTGGCTCGACGCCCAGCGCGCGCATGACGCGAATGTGATCAAGAAGGTCGAAACCTACCTCAAGAACCACGACACGAAGGGTCTGGACATCCGCGTTCTGCCGCCGGTGGAAGCCATCAAGTTTTCGCTCGCGCGCATCCGCAAGGGCCAGGACACGATTTCCGTCACGGGCAACGTGCTGCGCGACTACCTGACCGACCTGTTCCCCATCATGGAACTCGGCACCAGCGCCAAGATGCTGTCCATCGTGCCGCTGATGGCCGGTGGTGGCATGTACGAAACCGGCGCGGGCGGCTCGGCGCCCAAGCACGTGCAACAGCTGGTCGAGGAAAACCACCTGCGCTGGGACTCGCTGGGTGAGTTCATGGCGCTGGCGGTGTCTTTCGAGGATCTGGGCACCAAGACAGGCAACACCAAGGCCAAGGTGCTGGCCAAGACCCTGGACCTGGCCACGGGCAAGTTCCTCGACAACGACAAGAACCCCAAGCCCAAGGCCGGCCAGCTCGACAACCGCGGCAGCCAGTTCTACATCGCGCTGTATTGGGCGCAAGCCCTGGCGGCACAGAACGAGGATGCGGCCCTGGCTGCGAAGTTCGCGCCCCTGGCCAAGACCTTGGCAGAGAAAGAGTCCGCGATCATCCAAGAGCTGACCGACGTGCAGGGCAAGCCGGTGGACATCGGCGGGTATTACAAGCCTGACATGGTCAAGCTGGAGGCCGTGATGCGTCCGAGTGCGACCTTCAACGCCGCGCTCGCAGCAGCAGCCTGATTTCGCGCTGAATCTGTCGTGTCACAAGCCGGATGCCTTGCATCCGGCTTTTTCGTTTTTTGGCCCGGGCAGGATTCTTGCTGTCATCCGCGGGGCGGAAAATTGGCCCGGTCCCGATCCAGGAGAATTTCCATGTTGCGTCAGTTCAGAATTCGTTCCCGGCTTCAGTTGGGTTTCGCGGTGCTGTTGCTGCTGTCGGCGATCGTGGTCGCGATCGGTGGATTCGGCTTGCATGTCGCGCGCCAGGGCCTGGCGGGCATCACCCAGGAACTGCTGCCCATCAACACCATTGTCGGGAACGCGCGACTCGCATTGCTGGAGAGCCATGGTGCGGCGGCTCAAATGGCCGCTTCCATATTTGAAACCCAGGACATCAAGGCCGCCCGTGCTCAGTGGGATCAGGCTCAGCGCACCATCGACCAAGCCATGCGGGATTTCGAGGCCCGCGTCAAAACCCAGAAATCTCGGGACGATCTCGCTAGCTTTGCGAATCACATGAAAAGCTACCGAGAGAAGCTGATCGTGTTCGCCAACAAAATGGCCGACAGCGGGTATGCCGACAGCAAGGAAGCTCTGCAAGACCTGAAAGCTGCTGAAGCGGCAGGCTGGACTCAGGCCTTCGAGCAGCTCAGCGCGGTGGACACCGTTCTGGCGCAGACCAGTGAAAGTGTTTTCACCCAGGTGAATGGCGCCGTGAGCCTGATCTTCGTGGTGTTCGTCGTTGCCTTCGGGGCTTCGTGCCTGTTGGGCATCTTCATCGCCAGTTGGCTCGGCCGATCCATCGTGGTCCCCCTGAAGCAAGCCCAGGAATTCGCTGGCCGCATTGCCCAAGGCGATTTCACCACCCATCCCTCCCTGATCGGCAAGGACGAAGCCACCGACATGATGCGCGCGCTCGACACCATGCAGGGGGCTCTGACCCGCGTGGTCGCTGCCGTGCGCCACGCCGCGGACGGCATCCAGGTCGCCAGCAGCGAGGTCGCCACCGGCAACCAGGATTTGTCAGCCCGTACCGAGAGTCAGGCCAGCGCGCTCAAGCAAACCGCGGCGTCGATGGAGCGCCTGGGTGTCACCGTGGACCGCAATGCAGGCAGCGCGGGGCAGGCCAATCAGTTGGCGCGCAGCGCCTCGGGCGTGGCCGCCGAGGGCGGTGAGGTGGTCGCGCAGTTGGTGGCGACCATGCGTGGCATCAATGAAAGTTCGGCGAAGATCGCGGACATCATCGGTGTCATCGACGGCATTGCCTTCCAAACCAATATCCTGGCGCTGAATGCGGCGGG